>JANOXA010000115.1:0-50731 GCA_031418195.1 Hyphomicrobiales bacterium
CCACGATGCAAAGTGCTGTAGATCCTATGCTGACCACGAATGAATTGGTGTAGGCCAAATACACCTTGCAAATCTGCGGCTCCATGTAAGTCACGTCAACAATCGGCGAGATCAGGAACGCCAAGGAATTATAAACATACAGACCAAGTTGGCGGCCAATGGCGGGCAGGTCACAAAACGGATCAGTCAAAAATTGCTGACGCCAGCCATCGAGGGTTGGTTCAAAATCCACAAACGGGATGAAGTACGGGCCTTCATTGACAATTTGCCGGCTTTTGAAAGCGGTGATGACAACCCAATACAATGGAAACAGCACAAAGGCCGACCAGAAAGCCAGAAAACCATAGGCGACGAACTTGGCTACCGGCGCCATTTTACCAACCGCTGGTGGCTCGAACAAACGCTCCATCAGGCTGCGGCGGTTTTTCTCCAGTTTATAGGACGAGTCGCTCATGCGTGCGCCTTTCGCAATTGCTTCAGCACCACGTAGTTGAAGAATGATGAACACACCACCACTGTAAGGATGAGCAGCAAATAGGCGATTGCCGCAGACTGGCCGTAGTCATTGGCCCGCCAGATGAAGAAGGAGTGCAGCGACATGGATTCAGTTGCTATGCCGGGGCCGCCAGAGGTCATGATATTGGGAAGGTCAACGATTTTGAAGGCTTCAATCATGCGAATGAGAATGACTGTCGCGGCAACCGGCACAATTTGCGGCCAGGTAATTTCGCGGAATATCTGAACACTTGATGCACCATCAACTTGCGCTGCTTCGACATAATCCCGTGGCACATTCTCCAAGGCTGCCAACATGCAGATGAAGATGAACGGAATCCATTGCCAGCTGTCCCCCACAATGATGAACCAGCGCGCGGCCCAGGCATCGGTAGACCAGGCCCAGTCATGCAGGCCAATGAACTCCCAGAACGGCTTGAAAGGGCCCTTGGTAATGTCGAGGATCATCTTGAATGCATAACCGACGCCCAAGGGCGTGATCATCAGCGGAATGAAGAAAATAACCCGGAAGAAATTTTTGCCTGCAATGGGTTGTGAGCACAGGAATGCCAATGCGGTGCCGATGACAAATTGAATGCCGCAGCCGACGATCACATAAAACAATGTAGTAAGAAGCGTTCCCCACTGGTTGCCCGATAGTAGAGTGAAACCCAGCAACAGGGCGATGAATGCGGCTCCGGAGGCGGAGATCAATCGGCCAATCATGCCGATCCATGTGGCCCCGTTTTTCAGGGAGCGATAAAGCCACCACAGGCAGGCAGCAATGACGACAGCACTGAAGAGCCAGCCGAAAATGCTCATGCTTTCAATGCGACCGAGAAAATGGACCTGTTCATTGCCAAGAAACTGTTTTTGAAAATTTTGCAGACCGACAAAACGGAACTTGAGTCCTTCGGGCGAGAACTTGACGCGGCTCAAGGCGAAAACAATGGAATAGAAGGTGGGGAAAATGGCGAAAATCAAAATCAGGGTGACGGCGGGTGCAATGAAGAAGGTGCGGGAATGGCGGTCAACCCATTCGCTCCATGATTCCTTGTAGATGATGTCAGTCGCTGCCACGTTGTCCCCGGCGTGTGAAGCTGTTCAGAGTCGTATTCTTTGAAACCCGTAGTCGGCGGCCCTTCGAGGCCCGCGAAGATGCGGGCACCTCAGGGTGAGGGATACAAAACACACTCTTCAAAGTGCAATCAAAAATTCCTCACCCTGAGGTGCGAGCCCTTGCGAGCCTCGAAGGGCCGCCGACTACAAAAACAACAGGGCCGAACAAAATGTCCGGCCCTGCTCCACCATATCTTACTTCGTGCCGAGGGCCAAAGCCTGCGACTTGATCTGGGCATCACGACCGAAATCTTCGGTGATTTCTTCCCAACCAGCTTCAATGTTGGCCAAGGCTTCATCAACCGTGATTTCGTTGGCCAGGTAACGGGCAAGTTCGCGGTCCAGCACAACGCTTGAGTAAGACGCAGCACCTGGCAGTTTGAAGTCCGAAGCCATGTTCGGGTTGTTCAAAGCGCTATTGACAGCACCGAGATAGTTTTCGGCTGCTTCTTTCGAGAAGCCTGCCTTCACCCACAGATCGGTGTTGCTGAGTTGCGACAAGCGATAGGCGTTGTAGCCCGTCTTGCCGATTGTCACGTCGACGTTGGATTGGGCAGCCTGGTTCATGTAGGACAGGAAGTCATAGGCAGCCTGCTTCTTCTTGGCATCGATCTTGGCGTTGATGGCACCGGCCCAGCCGCCGAAGGCAGCGAAAGGCGCATAGTTGATGCCGTCAACAGCATAGGGTGCCGATTCCTTGGTCACCGGAACCAGCTTGCCCGTTGCGCGGTCCAACACTTCTGTGGTGCCGAGTGCAGCGATGGCATAAAGCTTGTCCTTGATGGCTTCTGCGCCCTTTTCAATCGACATTGGGCCTGGATCGCCCCATTCGATCAAAAGGCCACAACGGCCAGCTGTGAACAGGCCGCGCGTATCACCAATGTCCATGTTCAATTCTTCGGCGGGACCATACTTGCCGGTTTCCTTGAATATTTCAAAGGCTTTTTTCCAAGCCGCATTGTTGATGACAGGCTTCATGGTCGCGCCATCGAAGTGGAAACCTTGCGATGTGCCTTGTGTCTGCACATAGGCAGCAGCAATTGTCTGAATGGCAAAGTAGGACTGGGCATTGCGCTTTTTGAAAAGGCAAGAGCCGTAGTCCGCAACCCCGTCGCCGTTCATGTCTTTGCCATGGATGGCAGCGGCAACTTTCAGGTAATCGTCCCAGGTCTTGGGAACGGCCTGGCCATTGGCTTCCAGAACATCCTTGCGGTAGTAAACCATCTGGAAGTCGCCATCGACCATCAGCATCTTGGTTTTGCCACCAACCTTCTGGCCGAATTCGCGGAAATAAGGTGCGATATCGGCCGTGTCGATCTTGGTATCCTTGGCCAGATAGGGGTCGAGGTCTTCGATCAAACCAGCAGCGTCAAGTTCAACGCCCCAGCCGGCCGCAATCACACCGACGTCGATCGAGTTCGTGCCGGTTGTCCAGTCCGTCTGGACCTTCGGGAAAATTTCAGCAAATGGAACTTCAGTGACAACAATCTTGGCACCCGTTGCGGCGCCGAATTCCACGCCGCGCTCGGCCAATTTGCCAGCGATAACATAGCCAGGGCGTGTCAGGATGTTGATGGTCACGCCATCATACATCATCTCGGCAGATGCAGTGGCGGCGATGCCGCAAAGTGCTGTACCGGCAGCGAGCGCGCCGATCAGGTATTTGTTCATAGGTAATCCTCCCGTTGATGAAACTATCCACGGAAGCGAGACTTTCCCTCCCTGTGAATTTGTTGGGTTCCTTCGCGCCCTGTTTTGCCACTGACAATCAGCGGCCAGGCGTGCGGAACTGTTATTTCAATTCATTGCGTATTTTTTCAACATCGGCAAGAACTTTCAGGAAAGGGTTCAGGGGCTTGAAAGTTACAGGTGGAAATGCGCAGGATCGGGAAAGGGCCCTCATCCGGCGCTTCGCGCCACCTGCTCCCGCAAGCGGGAGAAGTGAAGGGATGTGTTTCACTTCTCCCGCTTGCGGGAGAAGGTGGCGCGGGCGCAGCCCGTGACGGATGAGGGCCCTTTGCGCTTCACAAGAGCGGAAAGGTCTGGCTGGGGCGGGAGGGATCGAACCTCCGAATGCCGGAATCAAAATCCGGTGCCTTACCGCTTGGCGACGCCCCAAAAGCTGCCGGGTCTATAGCTGCTTCGTTTGCCTGCTGCAACGGTTAGCTTGCGATGGTGTTTATCAAGTTTTTCGGCGCTTGTTCTGGCGATATTGATCGATGACCACAGCTGCAACGATGATCAGCCCCTTGACGATTTCCTGATAATAGGCGCCGACTTTCAAGAAGGTGAAGCCGGAGGTTACGACACCCAGAATGATGGTGCCGATGACGGTTCCGGTGATGCGGCCAACGCCGCCCGCCAGTGACGTTCCGCCAATAACCGTAGCCGCGATGGCATCGAGTTCGAAGGCAACACCCATGCCGGGTTGGGCTGATTGTGCACGGGCTGCGAGCATGACGCCAGCCAGACCTGACAACAGGCCCGCTACCGCATAAACCTTGATCAGGTGCTTGCCAATATCAATGCCGGAGACGCGGGCTGCCAGGGGATTGGCCCCGATGGCATAGGTGAATTTGCCGTAGCGGGTGTAGGCCAACATGACATGGCAGATGGCCGCCACGATGAAGAACACGATAACGATTCGCGGCACGGGAAAGCCACCCACATCGAAGCTCTGTCCAAACCATACGAACTTTTCATTCAGCAGCGCCACGGGTTGACCCAATGTATACCATTTGGCGAGGCCGCGTACTGACACCATCATGCCGAGTGTGGCGATGAAGGGCGGTATGCCGGTTTTGGCGATGATCAGGCCATTCAATATGCCGAGAAGCAGTCCCAGTATGAGCCCCGCAATAATCGCCCACATCGGGTTTGAATCAATGAACCAGCCCAGCCCCATCCAGGCAAAATCCGGCGTTACAAATACCGCCCGGGCATTGGTGGCAGTCTGCGCAAAACTGGCTGCGACCATAGCGATAAATCCGACCATGGACCCCGACGATAAATCAACACCGCCGGTGATGATGACTTGGGTCACACCAACGGCAATAATGCCGATGATGGCAACTTGCAAAACGATGATCGACAAGCGCTGCTTTGAGGCAAGAAAACTTTCGCCGACAAATATCCAGCCAAGAATTTCAAACACCAGGGCAATGCCCGCCAGCACCAGAAGGATCGACACCTCGGGCGGCATGCGCTTGACCTTTTTCAAGCCGGTGGTTGACGTATTGCCAAGTTCGTTTGAGGTGTCAGACATTGCTTGCCGCTCCGAGATGCTTCAACATTTAATGCGAAGCCAATTCCATGATTTTAACTTGATCGGCTTCGCTGCGGTCCAGAAAACCTGTGACACGGCCTTCATGTACCACCATGATGCGATCACTCATGCCAAGCACTTCAGGCATTTCCGATGAAATCATGATGACCGCAACGCCCTGCCCTGCCAGCCGTGAAATCAGTTTGTGAATTTCAGCCTTGGCACCAACATCTATACCGCGTGTCGGCTCGTCCAGAATCAGGATTTTTGGTTCAGTCAACAGCCAGCGGGCAATCAGGACTTTCTGCTGATTGCCGCCTGACAAGTTGATGACTGGTTCCTGCATATCAGGGGTGCGGACGCGCAGACGGTTGGCCATTTCCGTTGAGTCTTTTGCCAATTGGGCTTGTTGCACAAAACCATTTTTCACATACTTGTTTTGCAGCACGGCAATCTGGGTGTTGTCTTGAACGTCGAGCAGCAAGAAACAACCCGTCTGTTTGCGGTCTTCTGTCAAGAAGGCCATGCCATTCTCCAACGCGATGCTGGGCGACTTCATGTTGACCAGCTTGCCGTTGATTGAAATTGTGCCTGAACTGGCGGGAGTGACACCAAATATTGTTTCAGCAATGTTGGAACGGCCAGATCCCACCAGACCTGCAATGCCCAATATCTCGCCGGCCCGTACATCAAACGACACATCGCTGAAGATGCCGTTGAGTGTCAGGTTTTTGACGGACAATACAACGTTGGTGATCGGCACGATTTCCTTGGGAAACATCTGGGTGATTTCGCGGCCCACCATCATGTGGATGATGTCATCGCGCTTCACTTCGCTGGACAGTTTTGTTGCAATGTATTTGCCGTCGCGAAACACCGACACTTCATCGGCAATCTCGAACAGCTCATTCATCTTGTGGGTGATATAGATGATGCCTTTGCCTTCGGCCTTGAGGGCGCGAATGATCTTGAAGAGGTGATCGACTTCTTTTTCGGTCAATGCCGATGTGGGTTCATCCATGATCAGGACATCGGAATTGAAAGACACCGCTTTGGCAATTTCAACCATCTGGCGGTTGGCGACGCTCAAGGTGCCAACTTCAACATCTGGGTCAAGTTCAATATTCAGTTTTTTGAAAAGTTCCGCCGTCTTGCGGTGCATTTCACCGTGTTTGATGAAGCCCAAGGCATTCACGGGTTCACGCCTGATCCAGATGTTTTCGGAAATCGTCATTGGGTTCATCAGGTTCAATTCCTGATGGATCATCGCAATGCCGTTTTCGAGCGCATCCAGCGGATTCTTGAGGCGGATGTCCTGCCCACGCAACTTGAACGAACCAGAATCCGGTGTGTAGATACCTGCCACAATTTTCATGAGCGTGGACTTGCCGGCCCCGTTTTCGCCCATCAAGGCGTGCACTGTGCCGCGGCGCAATTTGAATTTCACATTGTCAAGCGCCACAACGCCGGGGAATTCTTTCCGCACATCGTCCACTTCGAGAATGTAGTCAACAGCTGGAACCGCACCACTTTCGCGGACGGCCTTCATGGTCTCGGGGCTGATTGCGGTCTTGTTTGCCATGGAGCCTCGCTCAAAAAAATGCGCCACCTCTCGCAAGGTGGCGCATTCCAGCTCAATTGTCGATTAGTTCTTGGACATGAAGCCTTCCATGTTCGCAGGTGTCACCAGCTGGAAGGGAATCCAAACCTTGGCATCAACCTTTTCGCCCTTGGCAAGAGCGATGGCAGCGCCAACTGCACCGCCGCCCTGGCCAGCAGCATCCTGGAACACGGTGATGTCGAGATCGCCAGCCTTCATGTAGGCGAGGGCTTCTTGCGTCGCATCAATGCCTCCGACGATCACGGTCTTCATGTCCCAACCCGCGGCCTTCATGGCATTGATTGCGCCAATGGCCATGTTGTCGTTGTTGGCAATCACGGCATCTGGTTTGTGGCCGGCAGCGATCCAGTTGGTCATCAAATCCTGGGCCTTTACAGGATCCCAAACAGCGGTTTGCTCATCGAGAACATTCAACTTCACGCCGCAATCCTTGCCGGCGTTGACGTCATGAATGTCCTTGGTGCGCTGTACGGCAGCCTGGTTGCCGAGATCGCCCACCATGATCAGGATGTTGGCTTCGGTCTTGCCGGCTTCCTTGAGTTGGCGGCAAACTTCCAAGGTTTCGAGCGTGCCTGAGTCAACTTCGTTCGAAGCGACAAATGCACCCTTTGGGCCAAGCGCATCAACGTCTGATGGCTGACGGTTCACGTAGACGATTGGAATGCCTGCATCGTTGGCAAGCTTGGTCATTGGAGCTGTAGCTGATGTATCAACCGCATTGACGATGATCGCATCTACCTTGCCAGCAATGAAGTTCTGGATCTGCGACAATTGCTTGGCAACGTCGTCATCAGCAATTTCGATTTG
The DNA here is from genome assembly GCA_031418195.1 of Hyphomicrobiales bacterium. Lineage (GTDB taxonomy): Bacteria > Pseudomonadota > Alphaproteobacteria > Rhizobiales > Aestuariivirgaceae > Aestuariivirga. The sequence continues at coordinate 7,308 of JANOXA010000115.1, forward strand.
AATCGGCTGGTTGGCAGCTGCTGCAGAGGCTTCAATGCCCTTGCGCAGAACTGTCAAGAAGGTGTCTGAGTTGGCCATCGAAACACCGATGTTGCCAGCAAAGGCTGAGGTGGACATCAGTGCTGCCATTGAGGCGGCAAGAAGAAATTTTTTCATTGATTGCTCCTGAAATGGGTGTCCGGCAACACCCGTTGATAGGCCGGAATCCCGCAAAACGGGTATAAGCAGGTTCAGACCGCAAACGCTTTTATCGTGCTAGGTCAAAGGTTTGGTACGTTGACTGCACCACGTTTTCCCCTGTCCCGCTCGTGCTTCTTGTGGCGCGTCGCAGCTCGCAAGGGAATGGAATTTTTGTTTCATTCCCACGCAGATCAGTCAAGTTTATTCCATTGTATGAGATAGTCAAGTGATCTGAGAGGCTCTGACAAAACCAATCATTTTCTTTCATTTGGGGCGCAAAAGCGGTAGACTTCCCCCACAATCATCTGCCGGAATTGGTTTCTGCCGCTGCAATGGCCGTCATATTGACCACACCCCTGGCTGTAACTGAACTTGCAAGAATATGGGCGGGCTTGGCGGTTCCCAGTAGAATGGGGCCGATAGGCAAGGCGTCGCCAAATACTTTTGCCATTTGCAAGGCCGCATTGGCGGATGACAAATCCGGGAACACCAGCAGATTGGCCTCGCCCCGCAAACTTGACCCTGGCATTTTGCGGTCACGCAGGGGTTCGAGCAGCGCCGTATCGACCTGCATTTCGCCATCAATTTCCAAGTTGGGCAGATGTTGCCGGATGATGGGAACGGCGCTGCGCATTTTCACTGATGATGGCGTGTCATAATCGCCAAAATCCGAATGGCAGACCAGCGCCACTTTCGGCACTATGCCAAAGCGCTGGATATGATGCACACATTGGATAATCGTTCGCGCCAGTTCCTGCGGTGTGGGATCGGCTTGAACGTGGCTGTCAGTCAGAAACAGAACGCCGCGTTCTGTAATCAGCAAAGCCATCGACGCGAGTTCATGGGAATTTGGTGCGAGGCCAATGATGTCGCTGATGTAGCGGAGCTTGGAACGAAAGCGTCCCTCGAGGCCGCAGATCATGGCATCGGCTTCGCCGCGCCGCACGGCCAGTGCGGCGATGGCGGTTGTTGAGGTGCGAACGATGGTGCGGGCGGCATCGGGGGTAACGCCCTTGCGGCCCGCGACTTCTGCGTAAGTCGAAACATAGTCCCGGTAGCGCGGATCGTCGTCGGGGTTGATGATTTCGAAGTTTTCACCCATGCGGATCGAAAGGCCATAGCGTTTCAGCCGTGCCTCGATGACCGCAGGCCGCCCAACCAATATTGGTTTTGCCAGACCCTCTTCGAGTACGACTTGAACGGCTTGCAGCACTCTCTCGTCTTCGCCATCGGCGTAAATGACGCGGGCCTCAGCCCGCCTTGCAGCCGTGAATATCGTACGCATCACAAAACCGGAACGGAAGACCAGCTGCTGCAAGCCTTCGGCATAAGCTGCAATGTCTTTTAGCGGCTGTGTTGCAACACCCGTGCGCATGGCGGCTTCGGCAACAGCGGGGGCAATGCGCAAGACCAACCGCGGATCGAATGGCGACGGGATCAGGGATTGGCGGCCAAACAGTTTGGCTTCGCTGTCATAGGCCTTGGCCGCCACTTCCGATGGAGCTTCCCGGGCGAGGGCTGCAATGGCTTTGACGGCGGCGCGTTTCATTTCCTCGTTGATGGTTGTGGCCCCGACATCGAGAGCACCCCGGAAAATATAGGGAAAGCACAAGACGTTATTGACCTGATTGGGATAGTCGGAACGGCCGGTGCAGATCATCGCATCGGGCCTCGCTTCGTGGGCGAGTTCCGGCATTATTTCAGGCTGCGGGTTGGCGAGGGCGAGGATCAACGGATCGCGGGCCATCTGTTTGAGGAGTTCAGGTTTCAATACACCTCCCGCCGAAAGTCCCAGAAAAACATCGGCTCCGGAAATGATGTCTGCAAGGGTTCGGGCTTTGGTTTCTTGCGCGAAGATGGACTTCCAACGGTCCATGAGTTTTTCACGGCCCTTGTAAACCACGCCCTCAAGATCGCTGATCCAGATGTTTTCGCGGGTGGCACCAAGGCTGACCAGCAGATTGAGACAGGCCAAGGCGGCGGCCCCTGCCCCTGATGCTACAATTTTGATATCGGCGAGTTTCTTTCCTGCAAGATCGAGCGCATTCAAAACTGCGGCACTGACGATGACTGCGGTGCCGTGCTGATCATCATGGAACACCGGGATGTTCATGCGTTCGCGCAGGCGTTCCTCAAGTTCGAAACATTCCGGTGCCTTGATATCTTCAAGGTTGATACCACCAAAGGTGGGTTCAAGTGCCGCAATGGCATCCTCCAGTTTATCGACATTGGTTTCGGCCAACTCGATATCGAAAACATCGATATCGGCAAATTTCTTGAACAGGACGGCCTTGCCTTCCATCACGGGTTTGGCGGCGAGCGGGCCGATGTTTCCCAAGCCCAGAACTGCTGTGCCATTGGTGACTACGCCAACGAGATTGGCGCGTACGGTCAATTTTGCCGCTTGGGTGGGATTGGCATGAATGGCCATGCAGGCAGCGGCCACACCGGGCGAATAGGCCAATGCCAGATCGCGCTGGGTGCCCAAGGGTTTGGTAGCGCGGATTTCAAGTTTGCCGGGTTTTGGCTCGGCATGATAGGCCAATGCGCTGGCGTTCAAATCCGGCAAGTTTGGTGCAGGCGTTTTTGTCATGGCGGCAACTACTCTCAGGTGATCCGTCGGATACTGGCTGCGATTTCGTCAGGCTCAAAGACCTTTTTCCAATCGTCGCGCATCAGCGCCGGTTTGCCAAACTGGATGGCCTTGTTGCAGGCGTCGGAAAACACGCCGGGTTGTTCCTTGAAAATCACGGCGCCCAAGATGTTCATATGACCGAGCAGAAAATCCCGGGCGGCTTCATGGGGCACACCACGGGCCACAACTTCATCCATGGCTTCGCGCAAAATATCGAGGAGCGATCCGCAAACCGTTTCAGCGAGACCTGGTTCCAGGAGGGCCATCTGTTCCACGGTAAGACGATGGGAACGCATGACGGGTGCCCAGATGGTGCGTGCCACTTCTTCGCCCTTGGCGTAGTCGCTATCTGGCCCTTGCATCAGTGCGCTGACAATCGCCTGTTTTGCGGCAACGCCGCCGAAACGGTCAAGCTTGGCTGCCAACTCGGTTTCATCATTGAATATGGGGGGATGGCAGGGATGGGTGACGAAATAGGTGATGTCTTTGCGATCTGGCAAATGGCCAGCAAAGGGGGCGGCGGCATCCAGAATAACAATCATGGTGCCGGGTTTCAGCTTGTCGACAATACCGCTGGCCACTTTGCCGATGGCCGTATCAGGCACAGCCAAAACCACAATTTCGGCATCTTTCAAAGCCTGGTCTGGGTCAAAGGCTTGCCAGCCCAGTTCATCCTGCAAACGCTGCCGGCCAGCGTTGCTGACTTCAACCGGACGAACCTGAAAGCGTGAATTCTTCAAATTGCGGCCCAGCCTCACCCCCATTTTTCCACCTGCGCCAAAAAGTGCAATGTTGGTCATGGGGGGGTCCTTTAAATCTGGGATTTGTGTGTGTGGTTGAAACATTGAAACAGAAGTCTTGGAGCAAGGCTATCAAATTCAAACCAGACTGTTGTGAATATTGAAACGCGGCACAGGCCCTTCGCGGCTCGCAAGGGCAGTTACCTCAGGGTGAGGTAGTACAGAAAACCTCACCCTGAGGTGCCGCGCCTTCGCGGCCTCGAAGGGCCGGCAGCAGCGAGTCCTTCACATTGCCAGTGAAGCCGCCCCCACCAACCCGGCATTGTCGCCCAATTCCGCCGTGACGATTTCCACACTTCGGAATGCTGGCATGGCGCGGCGCTGGATTTCAACTTTGATGATCGGCAGCATGAGATCAAATGCCGATGACACGCCACCGCCGACGACGAGTTTTTCCGGACTGTAGAGATGCAACAGGCTGCTGAAGCCCCAACCCAGCAAAATGGCTTCGCGGTGCACTGCTGCCAAGGCTTTTTGTTCACCTCCACGGGCGGCTTGGGCCATGGCTTTGGCATTGGGATAACCCAGTGACTTCGCCACCTTGTTAAACGCCGTGCCGGAAGCCAGCGCTTCAAAACAGCCGGGATTGCCACAGCCACACAGGGGGCCGTCTTCCGCGATGCTCATATGGCCAACATGGCCTGCCATGCCCCGGCGTCCGCGCATCAGATGATTGTCCACCACCACGCCACCGCCGATTCCTGTGCTGACGGTGACATAGACCAGATGTTTGAGGCCCCTGCCCGCCCCAAACTTCCACTCACCATTGGCAGCGGCAATACCATCGTTTTCCAAGGTGACGGGCATTTGAAGTTTTTCGGAAAGGGTTTGCCGCAACGGAAAATTCATCCAGCCCGGCAAGGTCGGCAGTTCAAGAACAACACCGGTGTCTGAGTCGAGTGGACCCGGTGATGATACACCAGCGGCCTTCACTCTTGCACGGTTGCCGCCGATCACTTCCGCCGCCAGCAACAGCATTTGTGCAACGATGGCCTGAGGCCCGCCAGCGACATCGGTCAACTGAGCGGCACGGCGCAATATCTTGCCCTCGGAATCGACAATTGCGGCACGCACTTGCGTACCGCCGAGATCAATGCCGAGAGTGATAGTTTGTGCCATTTATGCTTCTTGCTGAAGATGTATCCAGGCCATGCGGTCGGCCAGATCAGGGGCACCAAAAGCCAGGGAACCCATGACAATGGTCTGTGCTCCTGCTGCCCTGAGGCCCGGAACCGTGTTGTCGCGTATGCCACCATCGGCAGCAACGACGATGCGCTGCTTGTCATGGGCCTTGACCAGTGTGCGGGCCTGTTTCAGGCGGTTGTTGGCTTCGGCATCCAGGCCTTGGCCCTTGACGCCGATGCGGGTGCCGAGCAGGGTCAGCATGTCGATATGGGGCAGAAATTCTTGTGCAACGGCGACAGGGGTGTGGAGTTGCAAGACAACGCCAGATTTGAGGCCTGCCTTGCGGACCAACGCGAGTGCCTCCATGGCATTGGAATTTTCAACATGAACACTGACGAGATCAGCCCCGGCTTCAATGAATTGTTCTGTCTGGCTCAGCAATACGGCATCGGCAACCATCAGATGGACGTGCAAGGGCTTGGCTGTTGCCTTTCGGACCGCAACAAGCAGATCGGGAAAATATAAAAGAGCGGGCGAAAAATGTCCGTCGGCAACGTCAATGTGATATATATCCGTATAGGGCTCCACACGCCTTGTATCAGCTGCAATCGCCCCCAGATCAGCTGACCACAGGGACATTTCGGCGAGCAGGCGGTTTGTCGGCAAATCATCGAGCCAGGTTTTGGAGGGCCGGTTGGAACTGGTCGTCACTGCTGGTTTCCTTGTTGTTTGAGAAAATCGTTGAGAGCTTCGCGGAACTGTTTGAGGTGCAAATCACGTTTGGTGGCCTTGGGTGCCAGTTCCAGCAGTTTCGCTTTTGGAATTGTGGTGGCTAATGTTTCAGCTTGCGCCATGGGATGCACCAGATCGCGCTTGTTGCCAAGAACGAGTGTTGGAATCTTGATGGCTTTGACCTGGGCCTTCGTCACGTCTGGCCCGCTGGCGGCAATGCGGCGCAGGAGTTCGGCTGTCGTTGGCAAGTCGGCGCGATCAAACAGCTTGTTGAAAGACGCCAGATTGTCTGGCGCATGCTTGGCAAACTTCTTGGTGATGGCCGATTTGGAAAATCCAACCCGGTCGGCTTTTTCAACAAAGTCAGCGATTTCTTGAAACACCTGCATATTGTCAGGTGCTGCCTGCCAATTCCAGGCTGGACGGGCGAGGACCAATGCCGACACACGCTTGGGCGCTATCACGGCAATGCGAAGGGCGATGGCTGCTCCCATGGATATGCCGCCCATCACAAATTTATCAATGCCCCTTGTATCGGCGAAGGCCAATACATCTTCGGCAAATTGTAGAATTGTCATTGATTCAAAAGGACCAGCCTGGGATGGACCATGGGCGCGACATTCCAGTGTCAACCGACGAAATCCCGTTGATGGCGATATGTCTGCGACCTGGGCTTCAGCGCCGGATAGGCCATGTTGGAAAAGCAGCGCCGGACCCTGCCCCGTATCGCGCCCACGAAACACCAATCCATCATGCTTGAAGATGTGAAAACTCATGATGCCACGACGCCTCGCAGAAATTTTGCGACTCCTGCGGCTTCATGTTCGGCAAGACCATGGGTTACCAGCGGGCCATCGAAACCAGCGCCGCGAAGCTTCGAAACGAAATGTCTGAAATCAATCACGCCGCTTCCTGCCGCCACAAAATCACCTTTGGCATTGCGGTCCTTGGCGTGCGCCATGGCGATGTGGGGGGCCAGCAGATCAATGGCTTCTTCGATTAGCTGTCTGCGTTCGATTGACGATGCGGTTTCAAAAAGATTGGCGGGGTCGAGGATGATGCGCAAGTGGGGGGACTGCATGTCGTCGAGCAATCGCTTGGCATGGGCAGCCGAACTCACGACGTTGGCCAGTTCGGGTTCAATGCCCAGGATGACATCGTGCCGCTCCGCCGTGTCGAGGGCCTTTGACATTGCTGTTGCGAGATCGCGCCATGCCTCAGGCGTGGTGTTGTCGGGGTGATGCTTCCATTGGTCTTCAGCATCGCGCGTTCCCGTGCAGAGCGTCACAAGCGATATACCCATGGCTTTGGCGGCAGCGATGATGAGGCCCAGCCGACGTTGGCCTTCCACACGAACAGAGCGATCAGGATGGATCATATTGTAAGTTGCGGAAATGGCCGCGATGGTGACGCCAGCCTGCCTGCTGGCATTGGCAATGCTGTCTGGAATTTCTGGCGCAATCTGATCAGGCATTGACGGCAGGCCAAGACTGGCAAGATTGAATTGCACGGTTTCGTAGCCTGCTGCTTTTGCAGCATTCAACACATGCAAGGCTTCAGTGCCTGCGAAGGTTTTGGCAAAGATGCCTATTTGCATCAGACAGGTCCACTCACATCGGCCAGCTTCACGGACTTGCCGCTGCGGGCCGACTGGGCGATGGCCACCATGGCGCGAACCGAGGCCACACCATCGTCAACGTCAGCACCCCGCATGGGCGCACCATCCAGAATGGTGTCGGCAAAACCTTCCAGCTGGCGGCGGTAGAAATGGCCGTCGGCACCGAGTGGTCTGCGATAGGTCGCGTCTTTCTCGTGGAAGATTTCGACGTCGGAAGATTTGTAGTACCATGGATTGTAGGTCTTGGCGGTGATGCTGCCGTTCTCGCCATAAAGCGTGAGGCCCTCGTGCCAATCCATGCGGACGGCGATGGTCAGATCGAAGTGGCCCATGCAGCCATTGGCAAACTCCACATTAATGAACCAGCTGTAGGCACCGAATTTTTCGTTCAGTCTTGCCTGCACTTCAACAATGTCGCCGCAGAGAAAGCGGGCGGTGTCCACCAGATGGCAGCCGTGGGCCAGCATGTAATAGCGACGCAAATCGGCTTTCGGATTGACGGATGGTTTTTTGGCACCGGCACTGAGAATGGGCAGTGGCTGCACAGCATCGGTCATGGTGTAACGATGGGTTGAGTCGCAGTACCAGGCTTTCAATGCCAGCTGCTGGCCCATATCATCGCGCACGAAATCCCGCGCCGCTTCAAGGCCGGGATCAAAACGCTTCATATGTCCGATCTGCAGGATTTTGCCGGAGGCTTTCACGGATGTCGCAAGTTGCTCGGCTTCTTCAACCGCGACACCCACAGGTTTTTCGCACAACACATGTTTTCCGGCCCTCAATGCCATCAGCGAGGCGGGCACATGAAAGGCATCGGACGTGGCAATGATCACGGCGTCCAGTTGGGGATCGGCAAGCATTGTTGCATAGTCATGGTAGCGCTTGGCGGGCAAATACGTGTCGCCCATGCGCTTGACCAAATCTTCTGCCACGTCACAGATGGCATAGAGATCACAATTGCGGGCTTTGGCGGCCGATTCAAAATGGGCAAACTGGGCAATCGGGCCACAGCCCAAAATGCCGACCTGCAACCGGCGGTCCTGTTTCTTGATTGGCACTTTTATTGATCCGTGATCAGCAATGATTCGAATTCACCTAGCAGCGAAACAGCGCATTTGCAAAGACTGGACTTGCATGGGACCTTTAGCCCAAAAGCGCGGATGACTATCAGCAAAACTTTAGACGGGAGAATTTGAGATGATCCGGCATACGGTGGTTTTTCGGCTCAAGCATGAGCGTGGCTCTTCAGAGGAACGCAGCTTTTTGGACCGTTCGCTGGAGCTGTCCGACATTCCAAATGTGCAGAAATTTGAGCAGTTGCGGCAAACAAGCCCCAAGAACAATTTCCATTTCGGTTTCTCCATGGAATTTGCCGATCAGGCCGCTTATGATGCCTATAACATCCATCCCGTTCACGTTGCCTATGTGCGCGACATCTGGATTCCAGAAGTGGCGGAGTTCATGGAGATTGACTACGTGCTGGCTTGAAGTGCGTGCCGTGTGGCCAAAGGATCTCACTCGCCATAAGGTATCCAGATATTCTTGATCTGGGTGGCGTGGCGGAGCCAGGTTTGGCCTTGGGCTGATTTGGGGCTGAACCAGTCAACGGCTTCGCCGTGATTGACCCAGGTGGGTTTGAGATTTCCGGCGGCGGCTTTTTCGACCATGGCGCAAGTGGCCTTGGAACCGTGGCACCAGAGGGCTGCCACGTCATCATGTTCGGCTAGGGTCTTGGCCAATTCTTCGCGGTCGCCCGTCACGATGTTGATCACACCTGCTGGCACATCTGATGTTTCGAAGACCTGATAAAGATCGGTGGCCGTCAGCGGATGGCGAGGTGATGGCACGGCCACCACGCGGTTCCCCATGGCAATGGCTGGCATGACGAGTGAAACGAAACCGAGAAGTGGAGCTTCATCGGCGCATAACAGGCCCATGGTTCCAAAACATTCATTCATCGCGAGAGTTACGTGGCGGGACTTGGTGGCGTGGACACGGCCGTCGAATTTGTCGGCTTGAGCGGCGTAGTAGAAGATGCGCTGGATCGCGGTTTCAACTTCCAAGGTTGCGGCTTTTGCGCCATGGCCAAAGCTGCGCAATCGATCAGCGAATTCAACTTGTCGCGCACCCAGGTTTTCGCCGATGTAATAGAGAACTTGCGCACGATTATAGGCGGTGGCCGTTGACCATGCGGTGGCTTTGCCTGCGGCTTCCACGGCGTTTCGGATATCCTTGCGGTTGCCCAGACCTGCCTGACCGATGGCTTTGTCAGCCATGCCAAATACCGTGTAGCTGTAACCCGCATCAGGTCGTGCCTGTTTGCCGCCGATGAAAAGTTTGGCGGTCCGGTCAATATCTGAATGGGCAACGACGCCCGAGGCAGGCGCAACACGGAAACTGTTTTGGCTTTCGGCCATTGGTTTGGTATTGACGGTCGCAGGCTTCAAATATTCATACATGCCCTCGCGGCCGCCTTCGCGGCCAAAGCCGCTTTCGCGGTAGCCGCCAAAACCTGCGGCGGCATCAAACAGGTTGGTGGAATTGATCCAGACGATGCCAGCCTTGACGCGGGCTGCTTGATCCAGGGCGAGGTTGATGTTTTCTGACCAAATGGTGGCGGCAAGACCATAGCGGGTGTGATTGGCAATCTGTATTGCTTCATCGGGTGTGCGAAACGTCATGGCGGCCATGACCGGGCCAAAGATTTCCTCGGTCATGACGGTTGATGACGGTTCAACATCGAGAAAAAGAGAGGGTGGAAAATAGTTGCCGATTATTGGCATGGGACATGGGGCTTGCACCAATATGCCGCCGTCAGCTTCGCCTTTGGCAACCATCTGGGTTATTCGCTTGAGTTGAACGGGGTCCACCACTGGCCCCACATCCATGGATTTGTCGAGGGGATCGCCGACTCGCAAGGTGTTCATGCGGCGCTTCAGTTTGGCGGTGAATTTCTCGGCAATGGATTCCTGCAAGAGCAGCCGCGATCCTGCACAACAGGTTTGACCCTGGTTGAACCAGATGGCATCCACCACACCTTCGACAGCGGCATCCAGATCAGCATCTGCATGGACGATGAAGGGCGATTTGCCGCCGAGTTCAAGCGAAAGTTTTTTGCCGGTCCCTGCCGTGGCGCGGCGGATCAGGCGGCCCACATCGGTTGATCCGGTGAAGGCGATCTTGTTGACATCGGGATGGACCACAAGCGCTTCGCCGGTTGTGCCGTCACCTGTCACGATGTTGACGACGCCTGGAGGAAGTCCTGCCTCGTGGCAAATTTCAGCAAAGGCGAGGGCAGAAAGCGGCGTATATTCAGCCGGCTTCAGAACTATTGTGTTACCGGCCGCGAGGGCTGGCGCAATTTTCCATGACAACATGAGCAGCGGAAAATTCCATGGAATGATTTGTCCACAGACACCAAGTGAAACCTGATCAGGAAATTCATCGTCGAGAAGTTCGGCCCATCCGGCATGATAATAAAAATGCCGTGCCACCAAGGGAATATCAATGTCCCTGCTCTCGCGGATGACTTTGCCATTGTCCATGGTTTCAAGCACGGCGAGAAAACGCTCGCGTTTCTGGATCAATCTCGCGATGGCATAAAGATATTTGGCGCGGGCATGGCCTGAAAGTTTCGACCACGGGCCATATGCCTTGCGGGCGGCTTTCACCGCAGCATCAACATCGTCGACGGTGCCTTGGGCAACACTTGCCAGTTTCACACCTGTAGCTGGATTCATGACGGGAAAATGCCCGGTATTGGCACTGGTCTGAAAACTGCCGTTGATGAAATGGCCAAAGCCTTTTTCGTGTTGCTTGAGCCAGGCCAGTACATGGCCATTGGCTTCGGGGGCGGGACCATAGTCCATGGTGTTGAGGATTTCTTTGACGGATGGCATGGATCATATCCTCAGGCGAGCGCGTGGTGGTGAAGGGCGGCATAACGGCCGGTGACGTGGTGTTCGAGTTGTCGCTCGATATCAGCCAACATGGCGCTTGCCCCAATGCGAAACAGTTCAGGCTCCAGCCAATCGCGGCCGAGTTCCTCGTTCATCAGGATTAGCCAGTTCATGGCATCCTTGGCCGTGCGAAGGCCCCCTGCCGGCTTGAAGCCAATGGCAAAACCTGTGCGCTCGCCATAGTCGCGCAAGGCCCTCACCATGGTGAGGCTGACGGGAAGCGTGGCGTTGACGTCTTCCTTGCCCGTCGATGTTTTGATGAAGTCGGCACCAGCCTGCATGGTGACCATGCTGGCCTTGTAGACATTGCGTAATGTCTTGAGATCGCCGGTTGCCAAAATGGCTTTCAGGTGGGCAGGCCCGCAGGCTTCGCGCATGGCTGCGGTCTCGTCATAGAGTTGCTGCCAATCCTGCGCAAACACCAGGGCGCGGTTGATGACGATATCGATTTCACTGGCCCCCTGCTCCACCGCATAAAGTATTTCTGCAAGACGAATTGGCAATGGCGTGAGGCCCGCCGGAAAACCTGTGGCCACGGATGCGACGCGTATGCCGGAATTTTCCAGCGCCTTGACGGCGGCCTTGACCATGGTGGGATAGACACAGATGGCACCGACTTTTGGCGGCGCATCGGCAAGTCCCAGCGCATTTATAATATCGTCGCGCAACGGTCTTCTCGCCTTGGCGCAGAGCCGGCGGACGCGGGCTTCAGTGTCGTCGCCTGAAAGGGTGGTGAGATCGATACATTGCAGGGCCTTGACCAGCCATGCGGCCTGATAGTTTTTCTTCACACTGCGCCTAGTGCCCATGGTTGCGGCGCGGCGTTCGGCGGCCGAAAGATTGACCTGCACATCTTCAAACCAATCGGCTTGCAGGGGCACACCGCCATTGCGGGTGGAGGTGGAAGGTTTTGATTCGACGGACTTCAGCATGGGATGATTTGCGCCTTGAATTGCCAAAGGACATGGCAAGGTTGCAATACTTAAACAAGTGAATGAGGAGCGTCAACGCAAGCTGGTCCCATGGCTTGCAGCCATTCCTGAATATGTTCGCCTTCTGCGCGGAATTCGACTATTTGCCGCCATTCCATGACCCTGCCGCCTGAACTTCATCTGCTGAACGAACGCGCCCAGCTTGCCGTGCTGCACTATCATCTGCCACCCATGACTGAAATGAAAATGGTCAATCTCTCGGAGAATGCCACGTTCAAGGTGACAGTTGATGATGGCACGAGCTATGCCATGCGTCTGCATCGTCCGGGATATCATTCACGGACCGCCATTCAATCAGAACTCGCGTGGTTGATGGCGCTGCGAAAAGAAGGTGTGGCCATCACGCCGATTCCAATTGCCGGAAAAGATGGCGAACTCATTCAACAAGTCGATGGTCGTCACGTGGTGCTGAGTGGATGGGAAAGCGGTGTTGAGCCCGCCATTGATCAGAATTTGACAAAGGCCTTTGCCACACTTGGCGAAGTTGCAGCCCGCATGCACCGGCATGTTCAGCGCTGGCAGCGGCCAGTGCATTTCGAACGCTTCACCTGGGACTTTGAAACCAGCCTGGGCGATGCAGCACCCCATTGGGGGCGCTGGCGCGACGGCATGGGCGTCGATGATGAAAAGCGAAAATTGTTTGGACGCACTGTCGGATCAATTGGCAAACGGCTCGGCAGTTATGGCAAAACTGCGCAACTTTTCGGGCTGGTGCATGGTGATTTGCGTCTGGCCAATCTTTTGCTGGATGGCGAGCGTGTCAAAGTGATCGACTTTGATGATTCAGGTTTCAGCTGGTTCATGTATGATGCTGCAACGCCAATTTCATTCTACGAGCACGAACCACAAGTGCCGGGTTTGATCGAGGCATGGAAAGATGGCTATCGGCGGGTCATGCCGCTTGCCAGGGCAAATGAAAATGAAATCCCGACGTTCGTGATGTTGCGTCGCCTGCTGCTGGTCGCGTGGATCGGCAGTCACACAGAAACCGAACTCGCGCAAAGCATGGGTGTGAATTACACGGAAGGAACGGCGGGGTTGTGCGAAGATTATCTTGGCAAGTTTGGTTGATCAGCCCGTTGCATTCAACTTCGACACAAGTTCAAACCGATCAACATCCACCATGCCTCTGTCAGAAAGTTTGAGATGGGGGATGACGGGCAATGGCAGGAAGGCCACTTGCAGAAATGGCTCTTGTAGTTTTGTGCCCAAAGATTTTGCGGCAGCCCGCAATGGCAAGAGAGCATCACGCACTTCTTCGAACGACTTGTCGCTCATCAGGCCGGCAATTGGCAGAGGTAATTCTGCCAGGATTTTGCCATCGCGTACCACAACAAAACCGCCTTGTAATTCGATCAGCCGATTTGCCGCTGTGGCCATGTCGGCATCATCAACGCCGATAACGCAGAGGTTATGGCTGTCATGACCCACTGTTGAAGCAATGGCACCGTGCTGCAAACCAAAACCATGGACAAAACCGCGGCCAATGTTTCCATTGATGCCATGACGTTCAATGACGCAAGCCTTGATTACGTCTTGTGAAACGTCGGCTTGCACTTGGCCATTGCCTGCAATCAAATTGCGGCGCAGATTTTCCGTGATGATTTTTCCGGGCAACAATCCGATGACCGGAACAAGCTTTCCGTCACCCTCGACGACCATATCAACGCCACGCAGTTTCCGGGATTTCACGCTGTTGTAGCCGACAGGAGATATTGGCATTCGACCTTGGAAAAGCTGATCATTGACCAGTCTGCCGGCACTCCAGACTTGCGCGATTTTGCAGGATTCCAAGTCCTCCAGTACAACAAGATCAGCCCGCCAACCGGGTGCCACCAGTCCGCGATCCTGCAAGCCAAAGGCCTTGGCAGCAGATATGCTAGCGGCACGATAGATGGCCAGCGGCGGGGCTCCGTGGGCAATGGCCGTGTGGATCATGAAATCCAGATGTCCCTCTTCAGCGATATCCAGTGGATTGCGATCATCCGTACACAGAGCAATGAATGGCGAATTGCGTTCGGTGATCAGTGGCAGCAGGGCGTGCAAATCCTTCGACACCGATCCCTCGCGGATCAGCAGATGCATGCCTTTTTGTATCTTCTCCAATCCCTCTTCTGCAGTTGTTGCCTCATGATCGGTGCGGATTCCAGCAGACAGGTATCCATTCAAGGCAAGGCCGCGCAGCAAGGGTGCATGGCCATCAATGTGCCTGCCTTGAAAAAGTTGCAGCTTCCCAAGGCACTCCGGATCGCCGTTGAGAACGCCGGGGAAATTCATGAACTCGGCAAGGCCAATGACTTTGGGGTGATGCATGAAGGGTTTCAGATCATCGGCGCTGAGGCGCGATCCAGAGGTTTCCAGATGGGTGGCCGGCACGCAGCTTGAAAGCTGCACGCGCAAATCCATGATGGTGTGTTCTGTGCAATCGAGAAAATATCGAATGCCATTGGCGCCCAATACATTGGCAATTTCATGGGGATCACAAATTGCTGTGGTAACGCCGTGGCGCAGCACACAGCGGTCAAATTCGTGGGGTGTCACAAGTGAAGACTCGACATGCAAATGCGTGTCGATGAAACCCGGCACCACGACCTTTCCAGTAATGTCGATGTGTTGCAACCCGTCATAACTGCCGCAGGTTCCAACAATCCGGTCACCTGACATGGCAATGTCGGATTGGACAATTGCACCCGTCACTAGATCAAAAAACGCGCCTCCCTTCAGAACGATATCGCTGGGTTGGCGGCCCGCGCCTTGTTCAATTCTTTTCCTCAATTCATCAGCCATACAAGACCCCGTTCCGGAAGTTGACAAGCGAGCATAGCAGCGCAAATCAAATGATTCAAAAGTTGCCAACAACGAGTCATGGCAAGAATTCTGATGCTTTCAGAACTCTCGCTTGATGCAAACGAGATCATACCAAGAACGTCCCAAGCCACACTAGTCATTTATCGCCATACCGCAAGTTCGGGGTTGGCAAATCAGATTCCGCCGCGTTATTGCTGCAGCGAGTTTCGGAACCCGTTTGCAAGAAACGGCGTAGGCGTCCTGGTTCCGGACGTGTGCCCCATGTCTCGGACCATTGATTTGCAAAATTCCTACATCAAAGAACTGTTTTTGAAAGAACGTGTCTTGCGGCTGCCGTTGCCGATGGTTGGCCAGAAGGGAATTCTGCTTTCCGAGAAGCTGCTGCGGCGGTTGATCATGATCCTGACGGCGTTGTTTTTGGTGGCACTGGCAACAGCCATCACCTCGCAACTGTTCAAGGGCCGGGCCCGTCATCTTGACAATCAGGCCGTCATGACGCTGTTGCATGCTGATCTTGCAACCCAAAGCTTGCGCATCGCGGCCCAGGAGTTGAAAAATTCCGGCAGCACGGAAGCATTTTTGTCCAACAAGTCATTGGAAAATGCCCTGGGCCGGGAAGCCACAAAAAATGACCGCATCTTCCTATTGGTGGAAGACGGAGGTCGCATTGCCGCCAGTTCGCCTGTTGACGCGGTTACAGCCAACATCCTTGTGACGGATTTTCTCCACTCTTCGTTTTTTGCCAAGGCACAAATCAATGGCACAAGCATGGCTGAAACCATGTTGCTTGATGGCACGACGGTCTATGCAGTGACAAGAGAACTTGGTGTCGGGTCAGGCTCGTTGTTTGTCTTGCAACGGCAGAGCGGCATATTGCGGAATTGGCATGACGGCGTGGTGCAGCTTGCCATTCTGTTTGGTGTGACGTTATTTGTGTTGTCGCTGTTGGCAGGGGCATTTCACTGGCAAGCCGCCAAAGCCTGGGAAGCCGATGAAACCTTGAACAATGCCACAACGCGTCTCGACAAGGCGCTGGATGGCGGACAATGCGGGTTGTGGGATTGGAACCTGGGCCAAGGGCAGATTTTCTGGTCGCGGTCCATGTACAGTGCACTCGGACTGGATTCGAGCGGCAAACTTTTGACTTTCGGCGATGTGGCCGGTCTCATTCATCCCGACGATGCCAAACTTGATGAGCTGGTGGAAGAGCTGCTGACGGGTGAACGCAAGGAATTTGATCACGAGTTTCGCATGCGCCACAAGGAAGGCCATTGGGTTTGGCTGAGGGCGCGCGCCGCATTGGCACCTGGCCCCAACAACGCCGATCCGCATCTGGTAGGTATTGTATTTGACATCACCCGGCAGAAAACGCTTGATCAACTCAACATGCAAGCGGAAGTGCGCTTGAAAGACGCCATTGAAAATATTTCGGAAGCCTTCGTGTTGTGGGACACCGACAGCAGGCTGGTTTTGTGCAATTCGAAGTATCAACAATTCCATTCGCTGCCCGCCGCCGTGTGTGAGCCCGGCACACATTACAACATGGTTGCCAGTTCCTCGCGTGAGCCCGTGGTGAAGCAATATGTGCCGGGCGAAATCAATGACCGCTCAGGCGCACGTTCCATTGAAGTACAACTGGCCGACGGGCGCTGGCTGCAAATCAATGAACGGCGCACCAAGGATGGCGGATTTGTTTCAGTGGGCACTGACATCAGTGCCCTCAAAGCCCAGGAAGACAATCTGGTTCAATCAGAAAAAACCCTGATGCTGGCCGTGCGGGATTTGCAGCGAGAGCGCCAGACTGCCGAAGAACAGTCGCAACGCCTTGCCGAATTGGCCGACAAATATGCCAGCGAGCGCAACCGGGCCGAAACCGCCAATCGCTCCAAGTCGGAATTCCTCGCCAACATGAGCCATGAATTGCGCACACCGCTGAATGCCATCATCGGTTTCAGCGAAGTCATGGCCACGGAAATGTTCGGCCCCATGGGAAATCCGAAATATGTCGAGTATGGCGCGGACATCCGCAAGAGCGGTCTCTTCCTGCTGGATGTGATCAACGACATTCTGGACATGTCCAAAATTGAAGCAGGCAAAACTGATCTGGTTTTTGAGGACTTCGATATTTCCAGCGTTGTGGATGAGTCTTTGCGTCTGGTGGGGCCTCGTGCAGCTGAACTTGGTGTTAAGATAAACGTTACGAATGTGGATGCAATCAAACTAAACGCAGATCGGCGCAGCCTGAAACAGGTGTTGCTCAACCTCATGTCAAATGCCGTCAAATTCACGCCAAAAGGCGGCAGTGTATCGGTTGCAGCCGAGGCCGATTCGGATATGCTCCGTATGCGGATCATTGACACAGGGATCGGCATTCCCCAGCGCGATATCGAGAAACTGGGAAGACCGTTTGAGCAGGTTGAAAACCAGTTCACCAAAAGCAAGGGTGGATCAGGGCTTGGCCTGGCGATTTCACGCTGCCTCGTGGAATTGCATGGCGGCACGTTGACCATCACCAGCAAGGTGGGCAAGGGAACCACGGTTGAAGTGGCCCTGCCCATGCAGCGATTGGCGGCTTGAGAGTTGTGAACGGATCCCTTCCGCTTCCTACTTCTTCTTTCGGCCTTTGCCACGTTCGCGGATGGCGATGGCTAGGGTTTTGCGTTCTTCCGGCGTGAGCTTGGCCACAATATCGACCACCACGTCGCCACCCTTTGCCGCAAGGCTTTCGGTGCCTGTGGTGAATTCGCGGATGGTGCCGCGCACATCATCCAGCGAGAAATCTTCCTTGTCCAGCACATCGGCAAGCTTGACGCTGCTGGCCTCGGAGGCTTCACGGAGGTTTCGCAGATCGGGACGATTTCGCTGGATAATCTCCATCAACTCCTTGCGCCGCTCGCGGGGCAATTCCTGCAGAAAACGGCGTGGAATAAGTTGTACATAGCTGACTCCGGCCAGGCGCTCCATATTGCCATGGCCGGAAAGCCTGCCGAGAACCATGCCGCCGATCAACAGGTTGATCATGAGGGAGAGGCCCAGAAGCGCCGTCCACCAGCGGGACTTTAGTTGCGGCAACCACGAACGACGTGGAGGTGCCACAGGTTGAATCACGTCGTTGCTCACATCATTGCTCATGTCAGGTCTTCTTCCATCAGGCTTTCTGCATCATCAATGCCCGTCAACGTGTCGACACTGTCGGTCAGGCTTGCCAGTTCATCGCTGACGCTAAACAAATAGTCGGTGCCCTGCCCTGCGGCACCCAGCCAAATGCCTGCCGCCAGTGAGGCTGCAAGTGGCAATGCGGCGAGCCAACCTATAGGACTGGCTACAGGACTGGATTTTTTCGCCGCAATTGGAAAGTTCACGACATTGCCGATTTGTGTGGCGGGCTTGTCCGCTGCGATCCTGGCAAGCAACGTTCTTTGAGCATCGCTTGCGATCGGCGGTTTGCTTGCCAGGGTCAAGAGCCTGTCAAGTTCGTTATCAGTCATTTCAGTTGCAACATTTCTAATCGGGGTCTTCATGTCATGACTCCTCATGGTTCAGGCTGGCCAGCAGATTGTGTTTTTCTGCGGCAAGCATTTCTTTCAGGCTGCGGCGGGCGCGGGCGAGAAGTGATTCAAGCGCGACTACTGAAACCTCCATGATCGCCGCTGCATCGCCATTGCTCAATTGTTCAAAATGCACAAGCGACAGGGCCAGGCGCTGGCGTTCCGGCAACTGGGCAATGGCGCGATCAACGGTCGATGCGGCCCATTGGCTGGTCAGCAGCTGCTCGGCATTGGGTCTGGTATCCGCCACCTCTCCTGCGTCCTCAATGTCCTGCAGGGGCCGATGGCGAAAGCGGTCCATGGCCAGGTTGCTGGCCACGCGCATGAGCCAGCCTTTCAGGGCTTTCGCCTCGCGCACCTGTGCCGGATTTTTCCAGAGTCGCAAGAACGCCTCCTGGGCAATATCAGCGGCGTCGGCATGACCATTGGTAGTGCGCCAGACAACCCGGTGAACCAGATCATAATAGCGGCCCACCAAAGTGGAGAAGGCTGAGTGGTCCTGGCGGGCGGCGGCAGCCAGCAACACTGCATCAGTTGGCTGATGCAGTGTCTGTAAGTTCATTGCAGATGCTGCGTCCGTCAAGGGTCAATCCTAATCCTGGTTCAGCAAAAAACAATCAGTTCTGCTTGGCCGTTGCAAGCTGTTTTCCGTCCACCAGGGCTTTGCGCCACTTGCCGCGCTTGAAGGACCGGAGTTCAACCATGTCCACACCACCATTGTGGTCGGCGTCGGCTTTGTCAAACATGTCCTCAACCACGCCGTCAAGTTCGGCCTCGGTGATGGTGCCGTCCTTGTCGGCATCGAGCAGTTGCATCATGCGGATGCGACGGCGTTCGACACGTTTGATCAGGGCTGCATCGATCTCGGCTGCCGTCAGAGATTTGTCGCCATTGCTGTCCATGGAGGCCACGCGCTTGTCCATGACGGGGGCAAATTCGGCAGTTGAAATGCGGCCATCCTTGTTGGTGTCAAGGCGCTGAAAGGCTTTTTCGCCACGGGGAAAATAGGGTTCGTTGGCCAAAGCAGCGGTGGCGATGGAACTGGCAAAGGCGACCAAGCCGAAGCCAAGCAAGGTGAGTTTACGAAAATTCATGGGTTCCTCCTGTTGATTATGGGTGTTCAGAAACGCGCTTCTGCACCTTAGACGCCAGAGGGGTGGAAATTCCGTCGCAGGAAAAATCAAAAAACCGGCGGGCCGACAATTTTGTCAAACAATTGCGCGACGGCGACTTGGTGCTCGACCAGCAAGGCTTGGGTGGAGCATACATCAGGCAACCCTGCGGCCTGTGCCACAGCGCGGTTTAGTCCGGTAAGGGAAGTTTGCGGATCAAATTCACCTTCAAGGCAAAGCCTTAGGATTTGCGTCAACCGGCTGTAAAGCTGCCACGCCGTCATCAAGTCTTGCGCATCTGCCGCTGACAATATCTCGTGTTCGCGCAAATTTCCGAAGGCCTGAAAGGTGTTGGTGCTGCGAATTTCCGGCATCAGGGGGGCATGCAGCAGTTGCAGGAATTGCGCGATGAATTCCAGTTCAACCAAACCGCCGCGCACCCGCTTGATTTCCCAAGGGGAAGCAGCCGGGTGTTCGCGCAGCATCAAACCGCGCATGTCCACCACGTCTTTGCGTGTGGTATTTGCATCGCGGGGGCTGCACAGGCTGGCGGCGATGGCGGCGTTCAGGCGCAGGTCAAGACCATGCGGAGCCGCAACAATTCGGGCGCGGGTGAGGGCCAGCTTTTCCCAGGTCCAGGCGGATTCTTTCTGGTAGGAAACAAAACTGGCAAGGCTGACGGCAACCGGGCCTTTGCTGCCGGAGGGCCGCAGCCGCATGTCCACCTCATAAAGCACGCCTTCGGCGGTAGGCGCCGAAAGCGCAGCGATGAAGCGTTGGGCCAAACGGGCAAAATATTGGCCGACCGATAGTGGTCGGTCGCCGTTGGAAACTTCTGTCCCAGTGGCGTGGGAATAAACCAGCATCAGGTCCAGATCAGATCCGGCGGTCATTTCACGGCCCCCCAATTTTCCCATGGCGATGATGGCCACTTCGCCGCCTTGAATGGTTCCGTGGGCCGCAGCCATATGGGCTTCTGTTGCGATCAACAAACGGGTCAGCATGACATCGGCCAGATTGGCAAAACCAAGCCCCGCTGCTTCGGCACTGACAGTTTCCGACAACACACGCACGCCTACGCGGAACTTTTGTTCGCGGCCAAAAATCCGGGCGCGGTCCATGATGTCATCGAGGGATGCGGCCCCTTCGGTTTGCTGGTCGAGTGCATTGGCCAAAGCGGTGGGACTTGGCAAATCGCCAAAGAAACCCGGTTCCAAAACGGCTTCCAACACACGGGGTTGCCGGCTCAAGCCCAGTGCGAGTCGTGGAGCGGTTCCCAGTATGTTGGCAATCAAAGCCAGAAGTTCGGGATTGGCTTTCAACATGGAAAGCAGTTGAACGCCTGCTGGAAGGCCTTTGAGAAAACCATCAAAACCAAAAAAGCTGCGGTCGGCATCGCCGGTCAGGGCCAGGGCTTGCAGCAGTTTGGGCATCAGTTCGGTCAAGGCTTCACGGGCGCGACGATCCCTGGTGGCGTGATAGCTGCCGAAATGCCAGCCGCGCACAATGGCCGAAACTTCTGAAGGCTGACGATAGCCCAGTTTTGACAAGGTCTCCAACGTATCAAGGTCATCTTCGCCACCGGTGAACACCAAACTGCCGGTGTCGGAGGCCAAGGCATCGGCACTTTCAAACAGGCGGGATGAATGAGCCTTGACGATTTCCAAGGTTTTGCGCAGTGCACCACGCAAAGCTTCTGCCGTTTCAAAACCGCTGAAGCGGGCGTAGTTTTCAAACTTCTCACCTGCCGGGACCAAATGGGTTTGTTGATCATCAACCATTTGAGCCCGATGTTCCAGCGTGCGCAGGAATCTATAGGCGGCTTGCAAATCTGCTGCGGCTTCTGGCTTGATCCATTGCGCCTCGGCGAGGGCTTGCAGCATGTCACAGGTGCGGCGACCGCGCAGGTTTTTGTTGCGGCCGCCGGCAATCAACTGTTGGGTTTGAACAAAGAATTCAATCTCACGGATGCCACCGCGCCCGAGTTTCAGGTTATGGCCCTCAACGGCAATCTCGGCATGGCCCTTCACGGCGTGGATTTGGCGAATGAGGGATTGCACGTCGTTGATGGCAGCGAAATCGAGGTATTTGCGCCAGATATAAGGCTTGAGCCGGGCAAGGAACTCTTCGCCCAAGGCCAAGTCACCCGCTGCTTGTCGTGCCTTGATATAGGCGGCGCGTTCCCAGTTTTGGCCGAGGCTTTCATAATAGGTTGCAGCCGATTCAATGGCGATGGCCACTTGCGTGGCGCGGGGGTCGGGGCGCAGGCGCAGGTCAGTGCGGAAAACATAGCCGTCGGGTGTGATGTCCTGGAGGATGTCCACCAGTCGCTGGGTGAGTTTGACGAAAAACCTTGTCGGCTCAATGTTTTCAGCCGGGGGTGCGATTGCGGCATCGAACAAGACAATCAGATCAATGTCGCTGGAATAATTCAGTTCATGAGCCCCGAGCTTTCCCATGGCCAGCACGACGTAACCTGAATTTTCTGAAGGATTTTGTGGGTTTGTGCGTGTCAGTTTACCCGCTGCATGAGCTTCGAGCAGCAGAAAATTGACGGCGGCCTGGACGGCGCTGTCGGCAAAACGTGTCAAAGCTTCGGTAACGTTTTCGAGGGACCACACACGACCTAAATCACAAAGGGCAGTCAGCAAGGCAAAACGTGATTTGGCCTTGCGCAACTGTGCCTTGGCCTCGGCGATGCTGGTGGCCCGAGTAGCGTTTGCAGCTTCCATGCAAACTTCATCAAGCATGGTTTCCGGTACGCAGTTCAAACAATTTGTGGCATAGACAGGGTCATCGATTATCAAGCGACGCAGATAAGGTGAGCCGGAGACTACCGCATCCATGAAGCTTGCATGTTGCTGCAACAGCGTGGCAGAAATTGGGTCGAGGTCTGGCCAGAATTGCTGGACAGCGGTTTTATCGTGGTTTGCAAACCACGGGCCTTGCATGCGCTCAGAGAAGTTTTTCGCCATGACGAAGGTGTAGCCCAAAGCGGGTTGATGCGAAATCACGGAGTGTGAACTAGTGCCACCAAAGGGACCTCATCCGCCCCGTTGGGGCACCTTCTCCACGAAGGCGTGGAGAAGGGACAGGAGATTGAATGTTGTCCCTTCTCCATCGTAGATGGAGAAGGTGCCCCAACGGGGCGGATGAGGCCCCTTTCCAGCGCGCTGAGTAAACCCCGAATTACTTCACCAGCGAAAGCTCAATGACCGCCATCAGCCCCGGTTTGGCGTCTTCCAACCGGAATGTGCCGCCCAGCAATTTGACAACGCTGGATACCAGACTGAGGCCCAGACCGTTGCCGGGTTGGTTGCGGCTTTGATCGAGCCTGACGAACCGCCCGAGCACGCGCTCGCGGTCTGCTTCTGGAATGCCAACACCGCGATCAGCCACGGCAATCACCGCATTGCCATTTTCTGATTTGGTGAAAATGCCAATATGCAATGTTCCGTCAGGTTCCGATGGGCCATACTTCATGCAATTGTCCAAGAGATTGCTGATGGCTTGGGCGAGAAGCTGGCGGTCGGCGCGCACCATCAAGGTTTCACTGGCGCGGCAATCCAGGGTACCGTGGGCGTCTTCGATGATGGGTTCATAGAGTTCAGCCACATCGCGGATGATTTCACTGACATCGACTTCGACAAGTCCTTCGCGCGAATTTCCAGCTTCGGCGCGGGCGATGGAAAGCAGCGCATTAAACGTGGTGAGCAACTGGTCACTCTCGTGAATGGTCTGCTGCAATGCGGCGCGATGATCTTCAGGCGATGTGGTGCGAAGGGCGGCTTCGGCCCTGGCTTTCAGGCGCGTCAAAGGTGTTTTGAGATCATGGGCGACATTGCTGGAAACTTCTTTCATGCCCGCCATCAAGCGTTCAATCTGGCTCAGCATGTCGTTGAGGGATTGGGCGAGGCGGTCCAGTTCATCGCCAGAACCTTTCACCGGCATGCGCTGGGAAAAATCACCCGCCATGATGTTGCGGCTGGTTTGGTTGATGGCATCGATGCGGCGCAGGAAACTGCGGCTCACCAGATAGCCACCACCCAGTCCCAGTACTACCGCAAGACCCAGCGCCCATAACAATGAGTTCTGAATCAGCGAGCGGAAAGAGCGGAGTTCCTGAACATCGCGCCCCACCAGCAACTGGTATCCACCCGAAAGATCAACATGGAAAGCATGGGCCGTGTGGGTGATGGTGGCCGGACCCTTGCCGATCTTGATGGGAAAGTCCACCCAAGTGGCGTCGGGCGGGCGCGGTTTTGGCATGGCCGCCAGATTGCCGATGATGAATTCATTTTCGGCATTGACCATCAAGTAAAGCGTGCCGGTTTCATCCTGCATGCGACGGCCGATTACATCGACAATGCCGCTCAAACCACGCTGGCGGTATTGATCGCCCAAGGCCTGGATTTCAGCGCGAATGGTTTCTTCGGCCTGGCGTTCCAGCAGACCCGCTGTGTTCCAGAACACGTAAGCCAATATTGTACCCACTGACAGCGCGAAAAACAGCAAATATATCGCGGCCAGTTTGAACGTCGAGGTTTTGAAGATGTTGGTATTAATGGTCACGAATCATGTAACCAGCCCCGCGCACGGTTTGCAAGATCGGTTCATCGAAGCCCTTGTCAATCTTGCCACGCAGGCGCGAGACGTGCACATCGATGACATTGGTTTGTGGATCGAAGTGATAATCCCAGACGTTTTCCAGCAGCATGGTGCGGGTGACGAGATGGCCGGCATGGCGCATCAGGTATTCCAGCAACTTGAATTCGCGGGGTTGCAGCAACAGGGGCTTGCCACCACGTGTCACCTGACGGGACAACAAGTCAAGTTCAAGGTCACAGGCCTTGAGCCGGGTCTCCGCCGCTGTGCCGGAAGGACGGCGCAACAAGCCTTCAACGCGGGCCAGCAATTCAGCAAAGGCATAGGGCTTGGCCAGATAATCATCGCCGCCTGCCCGCAGGCCGCGCACGCGTTCATCGACGTCGGACAAGGCACTGAGAATAAGCACCGGCGTGGTTATGCCGTCAGCCCGGATGCTGCGGATGATTGACAGACCGTCTAGCTTTGGCAACATGCGGTCGACCACCAGCACGTCGTGAACCGCCTCTTTGGCAAGGGCCAGACCTTGCTCACCATCGGTGGCCAGATCAGCGACATGTCCACTTTCCTTCAGGCCCTTGACCAGCCAGGTTGCGGCGTCCTTATCGTCTTCAATTACCAGTACCCGCATTGAATTAGACCGTCCTTTGTCGCGTTCATGCCATAGCGCGGAAACCGCCCCCACAGAAGGGGGCGGCGCGGAAACAGTTTCAGGTGTGGGAACGTCGGGGGATCCTGTCTCCGCGCCTGTTGGGCGCATCTGCGAGCGGGGAAGCATCATGGCGCCCAATCTCTTTCATCATAGATGGTTAGGGTTCACTTGGATTTCAACTCTTTTCACGATTTCATTTTCGGCAATGTGAGGAAGCGCTGATTGTCGCCAGTGCGGACCAGCAGCAGCACTTTCTTGCCCTTGGCTTTTTCCATGGCTTTACCCAAATCGTCCTGGCTTGCCACATGCTGGCCTGCCACTTCGAGGATGATATCGCCGGAGCGCAAGCCATTTTCAGCCGCGGGTGACTTGGGGTCAAGTTCAGTCACGCGCAGTCCAGCGCCATCTTCGGCAGGAACCACCTTGATACCGAAACTTGACAGATCCACGCTTTCCGGACCCTTGCCGGTTGATGCCATTTTGGGCATTTCACCCGGCATGGTGCCAATCATGACTGCGATAGTCTGGCGTTTTCCGTCACGGATGATATCAACCTGAATTTCAGTGTCGGGTTTTACGCCGGCCACCGTGCGCGACAAGTCCTTGGCGTCGTCAATGTCTTCGCCATTGGCTTTGAGGATCGTATCGCCCTGTTTGAGGCCGGATTTCAAGGCAGGCGAATCCTGCGTGACATCAGAAATGATGGCTCCCTGGACTTTGTCGAGGCCAAGGCTTTCCGCCAAATCTGCCGTTACCGGCTGGATTTGCACGCCGAGCCAGCCGCGGGTGACTGAGCCGTTGGTCTTCAGACTTTCAACCACGGAACTGACGATATTGGCGGGAATGGCAAAGCCGATGCCGACTGATCCACCGGATGGCGAATAGATGGCGGTGTTGACACCCACCACTTCGCCTTCCAAATTAAATGCCGGACCGCCAGAATTGCCTTTGTTGATCGAAGCATCTATTTGTAGATAATCATCATAGGGTCCGGCCCCAAGGTCGCGGCCGCGGGCTGAAACGATGCCCGCAGTGACGGTGCCACCCAAGCCAAAAGGATTGCCCACGGCCATTACCCAATCACCAACTTTTGAATCGGCGCTGGCGAAGGTCACAAATGGCAGGGTCTTGGTCGTGTCGATTTTCAACAGGGCGACATCCGTCTTGGCGTCAGCGCCGATAACCTTGGCCTCATACTCATCGCCATTCTGGAAGCGTAACTTCACCTTGTCGGCCTTGCTGACAACGTGGTTGTTGGTGACCACATAGCCATCGGCACTGATGACAAAGGCTGAGCCAACAGCCATGCCACGCTGCTGCCCCTGCTGGCCATTGAAACGATCCCGGAATTCCGGGAATTTCTCGAAGAACTCTTTCAACTGGGGAGGAACTTCGCCACCTTGGCCCAATTCGGCGGTGGTGTTTTCAAACTCCACTTCGACGCTGGCAACGGCTGGCATCGCATATTCCACCAGCTTGGAAAAACCCTTGGTCGGGTCAATGGCGGGAATGGTGGCGGCAAATGCCGGGGCCACGCCCACCACCATGACGCTGGTGGAAAGAATGCTCGATCCCAACAGACCTGCGGCCAAAAGGCTGAGGACGGTGCGGCTGGAGAATTTTCCGGGGGATGTTGCGGATTGGTTCATTTGTGTCTTCCTCATCAGGTGTGGTTGCGATGAGTGAGATGTAGGGTGTGGTGCGTTACGCCCCAATGGCGGCGAGGTGAATTTTTTGTAAGGCTTGTGGCGGAGTTGCGAATTTCACGGCTATTTGCGGAGAAGCGCTGCCAATTCAGCCTTTTCCGTGGCGCTCAGGGCGTCGGTTTTGCCGACAGGTTTGCCTAACCTGAAGAAGAAAGCGAATCCCGCCAGCAAAAGCAGGAAGGGTGTCAACCAGAGGACCAATGTCTTGGCTCCAAAACGCGGTTTCAGCAGCACATAGTCACCATAGCGGGCCACAATAAAATCCATGACTTCGCCATCGGTTTTTTTGGCCGTGAGTTGCTCGCGGATAAGAATGCGCAGATCGCGGGCCACTGGCGCATCGGATTCGTCGATGGACTGGTTCTGGCAGACGAGGCAGCGCAGGACAGTTGAAATGTTACGTGCCCGCGCTTCGAGTGCTTGGTCCTTGAGAATTTCATCGGGCAGCACGGCATGGGCGGGGGTGAAGATGAGGAATAGCAGGACAACCCAAAGGGACCTCATCCGCCCCGATGGGGCACCTTCTCCACGAAGGCGTGGAGAAGGGACAGGTGTGCGGGCTTTGTCCCTTCTCCATCGCATATGGAGAAGGTGGCGCAACGCGCCGGATGAAGTCCCTTTGCTGGCCAAATCTCCGCCCATCCGCCCTACTCCGCCGCCTGCAACACAGGCACAGCCGCCCGTTTTGGTACCCCAATGCGCAAACGCCGATCCGTCAGCGACAACAGTCCTCCAAAAAACATGATTGCTGCCCCCAGCCATATCCATGATGCCATGGGATTGTAAGTGATGCGCACATTGCGAAAGCCCGGAGAAGACTCATCTCCCATGACAATATAGACATCGCCCATCATGCCTTGCACCAGCCCCACTTCCGTGGTGGGCGTGTTGCCGGGGCGGAAGAAGCGTTTTTCCGACAGCACATTGGCTATTTCGCGGTCTCCCTGTTCAATGCGGAATTTGCCCGACAGGCCGTCAAAGTTTGCACCTTTCAAGGCTTGTTCACCGAGATAAGTGATGCTGTAACCCGCAATTTCCAATCGGTCATCCTGCTTCATGGTGAGGATTCTTTCCTCTTTCCACACCGAGAGAATGATCACCCCCATGATCAACAAGCCCATGCCGCCGTGGGCCAAAGTGGTGCCATAGCTGCTGCGCGGCAAGCCCTTGAACCGCGCCCAGACGGTTGACCACGGCACGCTGCCAACACCTGTTCGAAGTGCCAACTCGCGGATGCTGCCGAACACCGCCCAAGCTCCCAAGGCAATGCCAAAAGGGGCCAGCCAAGGCCCGCGCTGCGTCGCCACCAAAACGGCCAAACCAACAGCGCCGGCAAGGATCGCCACCAACCAGAGTTTCCGGACGATGCCTTTGGGTTCCGCCCTCTTCCATGTCAGGATCGGTCCCAACGGCATCAACAACAGCAGGGGTAACATCATCGGCCCAAAAGTATAGTTGAAAAAGGGCGGGCCGACGGAAATTTTTTCGCCTGTGACGGATTCAAGCGCGAGCGGGTAAAGTGTGCCGATCAATACAGCAGCGGCAGAACTGCACAGCAGGATGTTGTTCATCACCAGGCCGCCCTCGCGGCTGATTGGCGCAAACAAGGCACCCGTCTTGAGGCCAGGGGCGCGCATGGCGAACAACGAAAGGCTGCCGCCGACAAATACACCAAGGATGATCAGGATGAACAAGCCTCGCGCCGGATCAACGGCAAAGGCATGCACCGACGTCAATATGCCGGAGCGCACAATGAATGTGCCAAGCAATGACAGGGAAAAAGCGAGGATGGCCAGCAAGATGGTCCAGATTTTGAGGGCACCGCGCTTTTCAACCACGATGGCAGAATGCAGCAAGGCCGTGGCCACCAGCCAGGGCATGAAGCTGGCATTTTCCACCGGATCCCAGAACCAGAAACCACCCCAGCCCAGTTCATAATAAGCCCACCAGGATCCCATGGTGATGCCAATGGTGAGCATGGACCATGACAACAAGGTCCAGGGCCGGACCCAACGCGCCCAAGCCGCATCAACCTTGCCTTCAAGCAAGGCAGCGACGGCGAATGAAAATGAAATCGAAAGCCCGACATAGCCTGCATAAAGAAATGGTGGATGGAAGGCGAGGGCTGGGTCTTGCAGAATTGGGTTCAATCCCGCTCCTTCAACCGGCGGACTGGCGAGGCGAAGAAACGGATTTGATGCCAAAAGCACAAACAGCAGAAAGGCAACGCTGATTGATCCTTGTACGGATAAAACGCGGGCCTTGAGGCTTTGCGGCAAATGTCCTCCGAAGGCTGCAACCGAAGCGCCGAACAGTGCAAGGATCAACAACCACAACAGCATGGACCCTTCATGGTTGCCCCAGACGCCCGAAATCTTGTAGATCAGCGGCTTCAAGGAATGTGAATTGTTGGCCACATTCATCACCGAAAAATCACTGGTGAGATAGGCATTCAGAAGTGCAGCAAATGCCATGGCCACGAGGGCCAATTGCAACAGGGCGGCAGTGGTTCCCGAAGCCATCCAACCCTGAATGCCGCGATGGGCGCCATAGAGCGGCACCACCATTTGCCATGTTGCGACTGCAAGTGCGAGGACAAGGGCAAAATGACCGAGTTCAACAATCATGGCGTGGCTCCCTTGCCTTCTTGCCACACGCCTTTTTCCTTCAGCTTGTCGGCAACATCCTTCGGCATGTATTTTTCGTCATGTTTGGCAAGCACAGAATCAGCCACAAAAATGCCGTCTGATCCGGGTGAGCCTTCGGCCACAACGCCCTGCCCTTCGCGAAACAGGTCAGGCAACTGGCCATCAAACACAACCTTCAGCGTGGCAATGGTGTCGGTGACAATGAATTGGGTTTTTGTGCCACCCAATTTTTGCACGCTGCCTTTTTCAACCAGTCCTCCCAACCTGACGCGGGTGCCGGGCTTGATGGATTTTTCGGCGATCTCGGAAGGCGTGTAAAAAAACACAATGGTGTCGCGAATGGCAAACAGAATTAGTCCCACGGCAAAACTTGCGACTGTGAGGGCCGCCAGAATAATGGTGAGGCGGGTTTGTTTTCTAGTCATTTTGGCGGGTCATTTCAGTTTCAATTCCTCAGCCAGTCTGTTGAGCATCGCCATGGCCTTGGCGTCCTGCTTGAATGTTGTTGTGGCAGTTGCAAATGCGGCCTTGGCTTTTTCGGGTTCGTTCAAAACCGTCCGTGCACGGATGATGCGGAGCCAACCTTCAAGATCATTGGCATTCTGCTGAAGTTTTTCTTCCAGCCCGTCGACCATGCCGCGGATCATTTCATTGCGGTCTTCGTCTGTCATGCCCTCGGCATTGGCCATTTGTTCGGTGCTGATTTGTGGTGCGACACCAGAAGTTTCGAGGCGGGTGATTTCTTCGCTCACCATTGGTCGCCAAGGCGCATCGGGGGCTGACTCCGCCAACAGTGTTTTGTACGCCGTCAAAGCTTCGTCCTTCTTGCCGGATTGGGCGATGCCCAATGCCTTGTAGTAGCGGGCCTTGGGCAGTTTGGCATCGAGTTTCAGGGCTTCATCAACAGCAGAAACGGCTTCAGGCCCCATCAGGCCCTTGTTGCTCAAGGTCATGGCTTCGGCGAAGTTGGCATAGAGCGTCGCATCTGGACCTTTGAGACGCATCACTTGCACCATGGCATTCGCGGCATCGGCATAGCGTTCCATGCTCATGTAATTCGGGATCAATATCTGCCAACCCGAGGCGTCATTGGGCTTGTTCCAAAGATGTTCTTCCACCTTGGCGATCATCGCAGGCAAATCCTGCTGTGCTTCGGCATTGGCCATGCGCATGTTGCGCGGCAGATCGCGCATCGTGGGTTTTCCCAGTTGCAGATAAGCCGGAACTGCCAGCAAAGGCACCAGCAGGGCGAGGAAAATTATCAAATTTCGTGAGGGTTCCGGTGCAGCAGCGCCGCCCTGTTGCCGCGCCGTTGCCAACATGCGCCGCGCAACTTCCGTCTTTTGCGCCTCGGCTTCTGAAGCCGGCAATAAGCCCGCAGCCATGTCGCGGTCGATCTCGCTCAACTGATCCTTGTAAATTGCAAGCTTTGCATCATTGCCCGACGCGGGCACAGTAGCGCTGCGTCGTGCACCGTAAAGCAATGCCAATGCACTCAGTCCCGTCAACAGCAAGGCAGGCAACCAGAATTCCATAATCGTCCATTCACGTTAAGCTGCCGAAACTATAGCGATTTATTCAGACAAAACCATGGCGCGTTGTCGCACGGGCCAGCATCCGTGTCGGAAAACAATGGAGATGGATGAGGTGCTTTGATAGAAGAGCCCATATTACAGGATTGATGCGCCATGAAGCAACGCTATTCGATATTTTCGCTGGCCCGCAATGCCTTGGGTTATCACAAGGATTGGGAGCGGGCCTGGCGTTCACCAGCCCCCAAACCAACCTATGAAGCGGTGATCGTCGGTGGCGGCGGGCATGGTTTGGCGACGGCCTATTATCTTGCAAAAAATCACAAGATGACAAACATCGCAGTTGTTGAAAAAGGCTGGATCGGCGGCGGCAACACCGGGCGCAACACAACCATCATCCGTTCGAACTATCTGCAGGATGCCTCGATTGCAATTTATGAACTGGCCCGCAATCTCTATGAAGGCCTGTCGCAGGAACTGAATTACAACATGATGTTCAGCCCGCGCGGCGTGATGATGTTGTGCCAGACGCAACATGAGTTGCGGGCCTTCCAGCGCACCGCCCATGCCAATCGGCTGGCGGGTCTTGATTGCCGGATGATTTCACCAGCGGAAGTGAAAGAGATTGTACCGATCATCAATGATGACCCGAATTGCCGCTATCCGATTCTGGGCGCTTACTATCAGCCGCGTGGCGGCACCGGACGTCACGATGCGGTGGCCTGGGGCTATGCCCGCGGTGCCGATGCCATGGGTGTCGACATCATCCAGAATTGCGAAGTGACGGGTATCACCCGCGAAGGCGGGAAAGTTGTCGGCATCGAAACGACGCGGGGTGCGATCAAGACCAGCAAAGTCGGTGTTGTTGCGGCAGGTCACGTTTCCACCATCATGGACATGGCCGGCATTCGCATGCCGATTGAAAGCCTGTGCTTGCAGGCCCTGGTGTCGGAGCCGATCAAGCCCGTCATCGATTGCGTGGTCATGGCCAACACCGTGCATGGTTATATCAGCCAGTCGGACAAGGGCGAGTTGGTGATCGGCGGCGGCACTGATCCCTACAACAACTATTCCCAGCGCGGTTCATTCACTTCACTTGAACACACCGTCACGGCGCTGGTCGAAACCTTCCCGATAATTTCGCGGCTGCGCATGTTGCGGCACTGGGGTGGCATCGTGGACATGACGGGAGACCGTTCGCCCATACTGTCGAAAACTGACATTGATGGACTTTATGTAAATTGCGGCTGGGGCACCGGCGGCTTCAAGGCCATTCCCGGTTCTGGTTTTGTGTTTGCTGATACAATGGCCAATGACCGACCCCACAAAATTGCCGCCCCCTTCTCGCTCAACCGTTTCACCGAAGGCCGCCTGATCGACGAAAGTGTTGCTGCAGCGGTGGCCCATTGAAGATTTCATGCCCTCACCTGCTGCTGCGCAGCTGTCCTCTCCCGCAAGCGGGAGAGGTGAAGGTTTCACTTCTCCCGCTTGCGGGAGAAGGTGGCGCGGAGCGCCGGATGAGGGCCCTTATGGAGTTCGACCCATGCTTCTCGTAACCTGCCCGGTCTGCCACATCGTCGGCGATGAAACGGATTTTCACGCCGGTGGTCAGGCCCATGTGGCACGGCCTGCAACGACCGACCCCAGCAATATCACCGACGAACAACAGCGGGACTATCTGTTCATGCGGCACAATCCACGCGGCCTGCATTTCGAACGTTGGCGTTGTGATCGTGGCTGCGGCAAGTGGTTTCATGCGGCGCGGGATACACTGACGATGGAATTCAGGGAGTTTTATCTGATTACTGACCTTCCCTCAGCGGAATTGCAAAAGCAGGCAAAAGGTCCGTGGGCGGATTATTTTACAGCGAGAGCGAAGACAAAGAAATGACTGGCAAACCCTATCGTCTGGCCGCCAGCGGCAGCCACATCGACCGCAGCAAACGCCTGAGCTTCCAATTTGATGGGCGCGAAGTTTCGGGCTTTGCTGGCGATACGCTGGCATCTGCCGTTTTGGCCCAAGGCCAGAAACTGTTTGGCCGCAGCTTCAAGTATCACCGTCCGCGCGGTGTTGTGGGCTTGGGCTCGGAGGAAATGAATGCGCTGGTCGGCGTTGGCACAGGCGGCCACTTGGAGCCGAATTTGCGGGCAACACAGGTTGAAGTTTTTAACGGACTTGTCGCCCAATCACAAAATCGCTGGCCGTCACTGACGTTTGATGTGGGTGCCATCAACAGCAAAGTTTCGCGTTTCATTCCCGGTGGTTTTTACTACAAGACTTTCATGTGGCCCCAGAGTTTCTGGAAGCATGTGTATGAGCCGTTCATTCGTCGTGCCGCCGGGCTGGGCAAAGCCGCAAGCGAACCTGATCCCGACTCTTACGAGCATATGCATGTCCATGTGGACGTGCTGGTAGTGGGGGGAGGATTGGCAGGTTTGACGGCGGCCGAGGCTGCTGCTGCGTCTGGTGCCCGTGTCATGCTGGTCGATGAAAATCCATTGCTGGGTGGCATCGCCGATCTTACAGCGGGCAAGGTCGGTGTTATGTACATTGTGGATCACGCCTTGGCGGCGGCGGCGCGGTTGCAATCACTGCCGAACGTCCATGTGCTTTGCCGCAGCACAGTGGTTGGACATTACGCCCACAATTATCTCATGGCATGTGAACGTGTGGCCGATCATGACCCTTCCTTGCTGGCCGCAGGTGCGCCGCGCCATCGCCTGTGGAAAATTCGCGCGGCCCAAGTCATCCTTGCGACTGGTGCTTTGGAACGTCCGATTGCCTTTGCCAATAATGATCGCCCCGGCATCATGCTGGCCTCGGCGGTTTCCGGCCTGCTGGCACGGCAAGCCGTTGCCATGGGCAGCAACGGCATTGTGTTCACCAACAATGACAATGCCTATTTGACGGCCCTTGCCCTCAAGAAAGCTGGCGTCGGTGTGCGTGTGGTGGACAGCCGTTTGCGTTCAGACGGGGCACTGGTGCAGCGCAGTTTGGCAGAAGGCATCGATGTTTCGTTCGGCTCGGTTATCTCGGCTGTTGAAGGATCGCAAGGTGTTCGGGCCGCAAAAATTGCCGCGTACCGAAAAGGCCAAGGCCGCGTCATTACCGAAAAGAAAGTGTATTGTGATTTCATCGCCATGTCAGGCGGTTGGAATCCGGTGTTGCATCTGTGGTGCCACAACGGTGGCAAGATCAAATTCGACACAGTCCTTGCAAGTTTCAGACCGGACAAACACAGCGACGCCATCGCGGCAATTGGTGCGGCCAATGGCACGATGACTGTCAGCGAAACCTTGGCCGAAGCCCATATGGCTGGTGAGGCTGCCGCCAAAGCTGTCAAACCAAAAGCCAAGGCCGCAAAATTCAAGCTGCCTGTGGTCGAAGAACCAAAATCTGCTGCACTGGAACCCCTGTGGTTTGCCCCGGCGACTGGCAAGTACAACGAAGGCAACAAGCATTTCATTGATTTCCAGAATGATGTGACGGTGGCTGATCTGGAACTGGCCCAACGCGAAGGTTATGAATCAGTCGAGCACACCAAGCGCTACACGACATTCGGCATGGCGACAGATCAAGGCAAGACGTCCAACATCAATGGCCTTGGCGTATTGTCGGAAGCCACCGGAAAAACCATTCCGGAAATCGGTATCACCACATTCCGTCCGCCCTATACGCCCTATTCCTTTGGCTCCATTGCTGGTGCGTTGACGGGCAATCTGTTTCTGCCCGTACGTCGCACACCAATTTTTGACTGGCATGTGGAGCGCGGTGCGGTGTTTGAACCCGTGGGGCAATGGCGCAGGGCCTATACTTATCCCGGCGCCGGCGAAGACAAGCATGCGTCGATCACACGGGAAATCCTCAGTGTACGGAACAAAGTCGGCTTGCTCGATGCCTCGACGCTGGGCAAGATCGAGATCAAGGGACCAGACGCCGCAGAATTCCTCGACCGCGTGTACACAAACATGTTCTCCACCCTGAAAGTGGGCAAGTGCCGTTATGGCCTTATGATGAATGAGCTGGGCTTCCTGACAGATGATGGTGTCACTGTGCGGCTGGCCGACGACCATTTCCTTATGCACACGACTTCGGGTGGCGCTGACCGGATCGCGGCGCACCTGGAAGAATGGCTGCAAACCGAATGGACCCAATACAAAGTATTCGTCACACCCGTCACAGAGCAATGGGCGCAATTTGCCATTGCCGGACCCAAGGCCCGCGACGTGATGGCCAAACTTGATCCTGATTTCGATCTGTCGAATGAAGCCTTCCCGCACATGAGTTTCAAGGTCGGCAAGCTGGGTGGATATCCGGTGCGGGTGTTCCGCATCAGTTTCTCCGGCGAGCAATCCTATGAAGTGGCAACGCCCGCAAATCTGGGGCGCGGGCTTTGGGAAGCTGTCCTAGATGCCGGCACCGAATTTGGCATTGAACCCTATGGAACAGAAGCGCTGCATGTGTTGCGCGCCGAAAAAGGCTATATCGTTGTCGGCGATGAAACCGATGGCACAACAACACCCATCGATGTTGGTCTCGAAAGTCTGGTTTCAAAAAAGAAGGCTGATTTCCTGGGCAAGCGGTCTCTGGAACAATCTTATCTGAAAGGTCCAAACCGCAAGCAGCTCGTCGGCTTGTTGACAGAAGACCCCATTGAGGTTTTGCCGGACGGTGCCTATGCGGTTCGCGTTGTCAAAGACAAGCCGCCGATGGAAATGATTGGACAGGTTACGTCCACTTATATGTCGCCCACACTAGGTCGCTCGATTGCCATGGCATTGATTGAAAATGGTAGGTCTCGCATGGGAGAAACCCTTTCATTCCCGCTGGAGGGCGGCAAGGTGGTGAAAGCCAAAATTACCGATACAGTTTTCTATGACAAGGATGGGGGGCGCATTCATGATTGAAGCCAAATATGAATCTGCACTGGCCAACCGCAGTGAACCGTCGAATGCATCAATCTTGATAAGGGAAATGAACGGGCGCGGAATGATTGACGTGCGCGGTGCCGCGGCCGACCGAAAATTCCTCGCTGCAATGAAATCTGTTCTTGGCTTTGACCTCCCGAAAGTCCCCCGCAGTTCAGCCACCTGGGGCGATGTGCGGGCGCTGTGGCTATCGACGGACCAATGGCTGATCACATGCAACGGCACCAAAGCTGATGAATTGTCAGCAGCACTTGTCGCGGCTTTGGGAGGTCTCCATTCACTCGTGGTCAATGTTTCCGACATGCGAGCCGTCATCCGGCTTGAAGGTGAAGGTGTGCGCGAAACCGTGATGAAGGGAACTTCCATCGATCTCACGGACGGCGACTATCCCCCCGGCACCGTGCGCCGCATGCGCTTTGCCGAAATCGCCGCCCTGCTCCATATTGTGGAGGACAACGTCATCGAGATTTATGTGTTTCGGTCCTACGCGGATTATGTCTGGGAGTTTTTGCTGAAGGCCGCACGCAAGGGAAGTGAGGTCAGGTTGTTTGGCAATCGCGGTTAAATCGCACAGACTACATCAGTGTGGCGGAAGTCGTCACCTTTGAACAGGAGCGGCATAGCTTCAACTTTTGAAGCGGCATAGCTCATGCAATCTGCAAAATTCAGCTGCGCGGGATGACCTTGGCCTTTGCCGTATATTTGAAACGCCACTCGTGCCACGTATGCATGTTCAGAACCGAACGCTATGATGTGGATATCCAGGCGTGACAACAATTTATCCAATTTGGCCAAACCGCCTGAAATCTTTTTCGTCTCGACAACAATGCTCGACTCCAAAAAAATTGCTGATGGCATCAACCTCACTTTGGATTTGACGATTGCTTCAAAAAACTTATTCGTTTCTGGCTCTGCGTGCAGAATTGCGATGATTGCAGATGAATCTATCACCATCAATCAAAATGCCCGTGTTCATTATAACCGATGATTTCGTCAGGGGTTCGGGTGTCTCTGTCGGGCAAAGCTGCAAACTCCCGTTGTATTTCCTGGATTTTCGCCCAAAGCTCCTCTTTGGCCGTGGGTTTTTGGATTGCGCTCTGCCGCAGCAACGAAAGGTCGAGGGAGTCATTAAGGGCCTCAGTAATCGGCTTACCCGTTAGAAATGCCAGCCTCCGGGCTTTTAACTCAACTTCCTTGTTCTTGATGCTCAATGCCATCAATGGTACCTGCTACCTAAATTACTACCTACTACCTAAATAGCACGGATCAACCAGAATTCAACCCTTCTTTGCCGCCATCCACGCAATCAATTTGTCAAATCCGCCAAACGGATAGAGATGCGGCGCTGCTATTTTCAATTCTGGCTTGTCAAAATACAGCGTGGCCAACTGATCCACGAACTCGGTGGGCTCTGAGACGCTCAGCAGCTTGGTGATGTTCATTGCCTGTTTGCGGATAAAACGCGCCGAATTGCCAACGCCACACATTGCTGCGTATTTGACGAGAGTTTTAATCGTGGCAGGGCCTGGAACACCAACATGGATTGGGAGATCGATGCCGGCCTCTCGCAGTTCTGAAGCCCAATGGGCCAATGGTGCGGCATCAAACAGAAACTGTGTGGCAATAAAGCCTTCAATGCCAGCCTGTTTCAGCCAGTCGGCTTTCTGCTTCAGCGCACGAAGCAACATGGCTTCGCCATGAATTTTCGTAATATCGGGATTGCCTTCCGGATGTCCGGCAATGCCTATGCGTTTAATTCCGGCATTCTGGAATTCGCCGGTTTCAAACAACTGCATTGCACAATGATATTGGCCAATCGGTTGCGGCGCACCGCCCCCCAGCACCAACACATCCTTAACACCGCCGCGGTCAACAAACTGTGCCAGACGGTTGGCGAGATCGGCCTGATCGACAATAAAACGCGCGGGGATATGAGGAACAGGATTGAAGCCAGCCTTCCGCAGAGCCGCCACAGCCTCGATCTGCCCTCGCAAATCGCTGGCATCAATCAAAGCGACAAACACGGAAGTTCCTGCCGCAAAACCTGTCTGCAACAGTGGAATTTTTTCAATCTGTTTTGCAGTAATCTCGATCGAAGCGCGCCCAAGAAATGCCCCCAGGGGATTGTCCATCGTAGCGGAGACATTTTTAATAAAGGGGGTGGGTGCGTTCATGGGAACCTCGCTACGACAATTCACCGAATTTGCCCCAGCACGAAATCCAGGCTTGAACAATTGCGACAAGCCCGCACTGAATACGACCAAAGCGTTGACAATACGTCGCTTTTAACCTTCATTTTGGCGCTGCTGGACAAAGTGTCGGAAATGGCTCATGATGTCGCCAAGGAGCTAAAGCTATGTTTGGTGAGAAGTCCAAAAGCCTGCCGCAATGCGTGGCACTGATACTCGTGCCGGAGTTCACCATGATGCCTGTCACCTCAGCCATCGAACCGTTGCGCCACGCCAATCGAAGCAGCGGTAAAAACCTTTATAAATGGACGCTGCATTCGCTCGATGGATTGCCTGTCACCGCATCCAACGGCATTGTGACCATGGTCAACGGTGATCTCGAAGCCATTCCTGCGGAAGCAGCAGTCATCGTCTGCGGCGGCCTCAATGTCCAGAAACATACCGACAAGCGCTTGCTCAGTTGGTTGCGTAAAGTATCGCGGCGCGGTCTTGATATTGGAGCCCTGTGCACGGGTGCCCATGTGCTGGCCGAAGCCGGACTTCTGGATGGTTATCGCTGCACCATACACTGGGAAAACCTGCCAGGCTTTACCGAGGCCTTTCCGGACATTGATGTCACAGGTGGCTTGTTTGAAATTGATGGCGATCGCTTCACCAGTGCAGGCGGCACGACGGCCCTCGACATGATGTTGTCGCTGATTTCAAACCAGCATGGACAGGAAATTGCGGCCCAGGTGGCTGAGGCGGTTCTGCATGCACCGATACGCCATCACAGCGAAAACCAGCGATTGTCATTGCCAGCCCGCATCGGCGCACGGCATCCCAAGCTGGTATCGATCATCGAAAAGATGGAAGAATGCCTGGAAGACCCATTGTCCCCCAGTTTTCTCGCCAAACAGGCGGGGCTATCGACCCGGCAGCTTGAGCGGCTGTTCCGGCGATATCTTGATCGGTCACCCAAACGCTATTATCTTGAATTGCGCCTGAAAAAGGCCCGCTCCCTGCTGTTGCAAACCGATATGTCGGTCATCAATGTGGCACTGGCTTGCGGGTTTTCTTCGCCTTCACATTTTTCAAAATGCTACCGCGCCTTTTATGGCCGCACACCTTATCGGGAAAGAGGCGTACCTGCCGGAACAGTCGCTGCTTAAGGGGCTTGCGGGGAGCAGGCCTGATGGCCCGCTCCCCTTGGCAGGCTTCCCGCGACCGGGGGCAGTAGACAGGATGAACCCGCCATTTCGGTACAGCCGAAGCTACGCAATCAAAGATTGCATCGACAGTAAACTTTAAAAAGCTGCGCTTAGCGTGGGATAGAATGAATTACAATTATTTTCAACTATTACGTAAAAAATACAGTCCAATTGATTGTTGCGGTTAATATCTGTGAATTCTTGGATCAATTATCTTCAACTAATAGTTGAATAACCGAGATCACATCTCCGTGAACGATTAACTATTTGCTGGAAGCCGCAATCTTACGCGCAAGCCGCCCAAAGCGGCATCAGCCAACTCAATCTGTCCACCATACATGGCCACAGTTTCAGACACTATGTTTAGTCCCAAACCTGAACCTGGCTTGGTTTCATCGAGGCGTTGGCCGCGTTTAAGGGCGGTGGCGCGTTGCTCGGGGCGCAAACCCGGTCCGTCATCGTCAACTTCGATCAGCAGCCAGGGTCTGCCATCGTCGCCGGAGGCTGTCAAAAATGTGCCCCGTGCTTCAACCTTGAATTTTGACCATTTGCAGGCATTGTCCATCAGATTTCCCACCACCTCCTCCAAATCCTGGCGTTCGCCCCGAAATTTCAGATTGGCTGGACAGGTGATGGTGATGGCGGTTCCCTTGTCCTTGTTGATACGCTGTAGCGTACGACCCAGCGACTGCAACACCACCTCAACATCGGTGGAGGCACCAATGGTTTGGGCGCGGGCTGCGCGGCGGGCCCGGTCGAGGTATAGATTGACCTGATCGCGCATCACTTCAATCTGTTCTTTCACCTTGTCGGCAAGCGGACTGGGTGTATCGCGGGCTTCATTGGTCAGCACACTGATCGGCGTTTTCAACGCATGGGCCAGATTGCCCACCTGCATGCGGGCCCGGTCGATGATTTCAAAATTTGATTGCACCAGCAAATTCAGTTCATCGGCCACCGGTTGCATTTCAGTAGGAAAGTCGCCCTCCAACATTTCAATCTTGCCGCTGCGGATATCATTCAGCTTCTTTTCCATCAGCTTCATGGGCTTCAGACCAAAGCGCACCTGAAAGAAAATCGCAGCCAGAAGCACTGCTCCCAACATGCCAAGAAAGCCATAGAGGCCGCGACGAAACGCCTTCACTTCAGAACGCAGCTCATCAAAATTTCCCGCGACAAGAAAAGAATATTCCTCAGTACCCCCGTCAAAGGTGATGCGCTGTTCGATTGCCCGCAATTCCTGGCCCTTGCCATCCACCAATGTGAATGCCGCGATTTTCGCTGCATCACGATTCAACAAGAGGCCAGCCGTCGGCTTCAACGGTGTATTGAGAAGCGACTCTGAAATAAGCTGGTTCTGATCCACTTTCGGTGGAATGACCTGCCAGTACCACCCCGACCCTGGCAGGCTGAAGCGTGTATCAGCAAGACGTTCTGTCATGATGGGCGCTCCGTCGGGAGCAGGTTCCACATTGGCCGACAATCCGTCAAGAACAGCCTGCAAACGCGCATCAAAATTCCGCTTTAGCGCGTCCTGGAATAGTTGCTCCAGCAACAGCGCAGCCAAAGCCAGCAAAACCAGCGACACCAGTGCAGCTGATACTGTCAAACGAAAGGCGAGTGAGTTACTTCTCATTCCCGGGCTCGGAAATACAATAGCCCATGCCGCGGATGGTGTGCAGCACGTCAACCCCGATCTTTTTGCGCAAGCGGCCGACAAACACTTCAACCGTATTGGAATCGCGGTCAAAATCCTGGTCGTAAAGATGTTCAACCAGCTCGGTGCGCGACACCACCTTGCCCATGTGATGCATGAGATATTCAAGCAGGCGATATTCCAGTGATGTCAGCTTGATGGCATTGCCATTCACCGTTACCTTGGCACCTTTGGTGTCCAGAACGACGGGACCACAGGCAATCTCACTGGAGGCATGACCAGCACTTCGTCGCAACAAGGCGCGTACCCGGGCCAACACTTCTTCCATGTGGAACGGCTTGGTAACATAGTCATCAGCGCCGGCATCAAATCCTGCCACCTTGTCGCTCCAGCGATCACGCGCCGTGAGAATGATCACAGGCATTTTCTTGCCGGCTCTCCGCCATTTTTCCAAAACACTTACACCGTCCATGATCGGCAGGCCCAAATCAAGGATCACGCCGTCATAGGGTTCCGTGTCTCCGAGAAAATGTGCTTCTTCGCCATCCAGGGCCTTGTCCACCACATAACCGGCATCGGACAGGGCCGTTACCAATTGGCGGTTCAAATCAACATCATCTTCAACGACTAAAATGCGCATCGGTCACTTGCTCCAAAAACCCGGCGAGGCTTGTGAACTTACGCTATCTAACCGAGGACTTCACCAGTTGTGGCATCCACCAAGACGCGGGACACATTGCCGCCGTCCTTCAAAGTGACAGCATATACGCCAGACTGCAATAGCTTGACTTTCAGGACCTTTGCGCCCGGATAATTTTGTTGGGCAATATATGCAGCTTGGGATTCGCTCACGGGATATTGATTGTCATAAGAATCGGCATATTGGGTGATAACCCGGTATCTGCGAATCTTGCGGACTTGCTTGCGCTGCTTGCCGTAGCCTTGATTGTATCCGTAATTGTCTCCCGCTTCAGCCATGGTGGGCACAGCCACCAGTAGAACCGATGCAAGAACACTTACTGCCCCCAGAAATGTCTTCACTTAAATAACTCCATTTTGTTAGAGCCACCTATAGGGATTGCATGCTGAACGCCAGATGAACAGCGGCATCCCGCGACATTCCCCACCATGTCGGCTTTATGCTTGCTTTACAAAAGGTTAACGTTACAATTTGGACATGTTCTCACTTCCGAGGTGCCGCGGCCAAAACTT
Source organism: Hyphomicrobiales bacterium (assembly GCA_031418195.1). Taxonomy (GTDB): domain Bacteria; phylum Pseudomonadota; class Alphaproteobacteria; order Rhizobiales; family Aestuariivirgaceae; genus Aestuariivirga. The sequence goes on from JANOXA010000115.1 coordinate 49,137, forward strand.
TTCCCGCGATCTTTTCAAGCGAGCGGCCGCCGATGTAACCCCCGACACCAATTGACAAAAACTCCCAAAACTGCGGCGGCAGAACTTGCCATCTGGGATTGAAAGGCAGGGTTCTCCCGGCCAACAAATCAGCAAATGGCAACACCAGTCCCACCAGCAGCAGAAAACCCATGAGCGTGAGCATAAGAATCGGCCGCCAGCTGTAAGACAGCCAGTGCTCCGAGCGAATTTCAGCCAAAACGACAGCCTGCTCAAGTTCGAGGGATTTTCCCAGGTGTTCTGTCAACTTCAGTTCAAATTCGGCTTGCAGTTTTTTCCGCAATTCAACGTCCTTGATATGGGCATCGAGAAGCTTGTTGATGGGACCACTTATCAGGCCCGATACGAGATTAAAAATCAGGGGAAGGGGTAAAACCATCAGATGGCCTCCTCGCGGGATTTTTTCACGCGCTCGTAAATAATGATTGCCATGGCGATGAGCAGACCTGCCAGAATCAACATCAGCGACAATTTGAACGTTGCAAATGTCCAAAACTGCAGCACGGCCAGCAGCATCGCTGCCATGGCGCTCCACACGGTTTTACTTTGTGCAACGGGTTTTCCCTTGGGAACATCGACAGGCAGGCCTGTGTTTTCAGCTTTCGACCCGGCCATGAACAATGTGGCCTCGGCTGCCCGTCGTTTCACCAAACCTGGCAAAACCTGACCGCCCGCCTTGTTCCAGAGTGCCAGGCGGCGCGGTACCATTTCAAAGTCGCGGCGATTGACTGCAGCAAGCACACTCGACGATTTGAAATTTCCCAGTCCCACATTATAGGCAAAGGATAACAAGGCAAAAAACTGGGCATCCGATAGCTGCACTTTTACTTCCGCATCTACACCCCTCGCAAACATCTCAACGTCTTTGCGCAAGATTTCAGATGCCTCGTCACGGGAAATTTTGAGTGATGACGTGACCTCTGGCTTGCCAGCCAGGGAAGTGTGACCATATCCGATGGTCCAAACGCCCACCGCATCGCGATAGGCTTTCGCCCGAAATCCTTCAAACTGCTTGATCAGTTCGATGCCGTCTTGCGTCATTTTCATGTCAGGCCCCACTGCGTTCGATAAGGAGCAGCAAACGATCCACGATCGGCTTTGGCAAAACCGCCCGGCCCTGCATGCAACCATCCCTGAAAAACAAGACGACAACCATCGGCGCAGATTTCATGCCGGCGAGAATCAAATGATCGGCGTCAACATTGGTTCTGGGCGGCATCTCATTGATGGCCCGCAAGGCCATTTCAGCATCTGTACCTCGCAAGTCACGCAGCTCAATGCCGGGAACCTCGCGGGATAATGTAGAGCGCAAAGTGCTCGGCGCAAGGCATTGAAACGGAGTCAATTTTGGCTGTTCGCCAAAAGCCGCAAACAGCAAAACTGCTGCTGCCAGCATGAACTGGTGCATGATCATTCTCCTGGGATTTGTGAAACAATTTTTAGAGTTTTGATTGATCCACCAAAGGGACCTCATCCGGCCTTCGGCCACCTTCTCCACGAAGGCGTGGAGAAGCGACAACGGTTGCGACCTGTACCTTTGCTTTGGTAAGTTTTGG
>JANOXA010000116.1:0-33667 GCA_031418195.1 Hyphomicrobiales bacterium
CGTGTTACGGGCCAATGGCTATGAACCGCCAGTTGCCGCATGCCTGTTGGTGACCGGGCTTGGCAGTATATTGGCAGCGCCTTTTGGCACCCATGCCGTGAACATGGCAGCCATCACGGCAGCGCTGGTGGCGGGGCCTGAAGCACATCCTGATCCTAAACAACGCTGGAAAATGATTTATCCCTATGCGCTGCTCTATGTGGTTTTTGGTTTGGCGGCTGGAACGTTTGTTGCCCTGTTGGGCCACATGCCCAAGGAACTTGTGACAGCGGTGGCCGGCCTGGCGCTTTTTGCTCCCTTGATGGGCGGCATGACCGCCATGGTGAAAGAACATAATGACATTGAAGCTGCGATTGTGACATTTCTGGTGACAGCCTCGGGAATTTCAATCCTTGGTGTAGGGGCAGCATTCTGGGGACTGTTTGCAGGGCTGTTGGTGTGGGCGGCGAAACGGCTGCAACGCCAATGATCCGCTTCGTCAACGCAGCCGTTTAACCATCATGCGCCGTCGACACATCATCTTCACATTTGCATTTTTTGTGGTATGGACAGACATGGCCCAAGCTGAAACCATTCAAGATTTCACGCTGACGGGTATTGATGGCAAACCCATGCCGCTGTCGGAATTCAGTGGCAAAGTTGTTCTGTTGGTCAACACGGCTTCGGAGTGTGGCTACACCGGGCAATATGACGGTCTTGAAAAGCTTTGGCAAACCTACAAGGACAAGGGCCTGGTGATCATCGGTGTGCCAGCCAATGACTTTGGTGCACAGGAACCCGGCAAAGCAGAGGAAATCGCCACATTTTGCAAGATCAACTATGGTGTGACTTTTCCACTGGCGGACAAGACCGTCGTTTCAGGCAGCGAAGCCCACGCCGTTTACAAATGGGCAGGCAAGCAGGCTGGTTTGTTGGGAAGGCCCAAATGGAATTTCCACAAATACCTGTTTGCCCGCAATGGAAGTTTCGTTGACTGGTTTTCAACGCCTACTGAACCAATGAGTGCTAAAATTACCTTGGCAGTTGAAAATGCCCTTGCCCAATAATTCGCGGCGTCGCATTGCAATATCGCCATGAAGTCATCTCAAGTTGATATACTTGTAATCCCCGGTTACGAGGGTGCGGGCCCCATCCATTGGCAGTCGCGCATGGTGTCAAAGCTTTCAACGGCGCAGGTTGTCGAACAGCCGGACTGGAACTATCCGTCGTTGGCGATTGCTGTTGAACATCTGGTGGATGCAACCGAGAAGTCTTCTCGTCCGATGGTGATGGTGGCCCATTCGGCTGGCACCCTGTTGGTGGCGCATGCCATGCAGCGCTTAGTTGATTTGGGTTTGGCCAATCGGATCAAAGGGGCATTTCTCGTGGCTGTGCCTTCGGCCGTTGCCATCGCCGAACTGCCGCTGATCGATCCGGCATTTGCAAAAATTCCCCGCGACCCGTTGCCATTTCCGTCAACCATCGTTGCCAGCAGCAACGATCCATTCAGCAGTCTCGAAAATGCTGCCGACATTGCCTTGGCTTGGGGATCAAAACTGGTCGAAGCCGGCGAACAGGGACACATCAACACCGCATCAGGCCACGGCCCATGGCCGGAAGGCATGATGTCCTTTGCCGGATTCCTGTCACGTCTGTGATCTCCAGGAATTCGCAATCACAGCCTTGAATGAGTCGAGGCACCTCAGGGGCATCTCTGCGTCACACTATCATTTCCAGGCGACCTTTTCAATTTCATAGGACTTGCCGCCGCCCGGTGTGTTCACCTCAACGCTGTCACCTTGTTTCTTGCCAATGATGGCGCGGGCCATGGGAGAGGAAATCGACAAGCGACCTTTTTTGACGTCAGCTTCCATGTCGCCAACGATTTGATACACCGACTTGGCATCCGTATCGCAATCAATCAGCGTCACCTTGGCACCGAACTTCACGGTGTCGCCTGAGAGTTTCGAAACATCGATCACGTCAGCGCGGGAAATCTTGTCTTCAAGTTCAGCAACGCGCGTTTCGTTCCAGCCCTGGGCTTCCTTGGCCGCATGGTATTCGGCATTTTCAGAAAGGTCACCATGGGCGCGGGCTTCTTCAATGGCGCGAATGATGCGCGGACGCTCGACAGATTTCAGAAGCTTTACTTCGTCGATCAAAGACGAATAGCCACCCGCAGTCATCGGCACTTTTTCCATGGTCATTACTTCCGTATCACAAAATCCGGCACGTCCCCCTCATCGGGGTGCATTCCCAAAAAACTCAAGAAAACACCCGGCTCATGGGATAAAATCCCGGCCGGGTATTGTTTAATGTGGTCCATTTTGGGTGATTTTGCAAGAGGGCGATGGCCGCTTAATTTGGCAGGTAAACGCGCTTGGCTTCCGGGTCATCACTGTCAAATGACAAGGCGTTGAGTTCGTTGCACAGTGCATCAGGTATGGGCCAGTTTGCCCATTCAATGGTTTGTTTGACACGTTCGGGTGTTGACACGCCGCAGATTGTCGAAGTGACTATATCTGATCGCATGGAAAACTGAAGGGCGGCTGCACCAACGGGAACGCTGTGCTGGGAACACATTGCCTCAATGGCTTGCACACGTGAGACGATGCTGGCATCGGCTGGTTGATAGGCAAAGAGCGGTTGCTTTGCGGCACCTTTGGCCAGAATGCCACTGGCATAGGGTGCGGCATTGACAACCGCCGTGCCGCGCGTTTTCGCGAGTTCAAACATTTCAGCGCCATTACGGTTCAACAGTGTGAATCGGTTGTGGCTGATGATGGCATCGAAATCCCAGTTCCTCATCAAGGGCATCATCACGTCGGTGCGACCCGCAGCCAGCCCCACAGCTTGGCACAAGCCGCGTTCTTTCATGCGGAACAAAACATCAAGTGCGCCACCCTTCTTGGTCACGTCCTTAAGATTGGAAGCATACTCCGGGTCGTGCAAATGCAGGAGTGGAATCGAGGAAACGTTGAGGGCCTTCAAGCTTTCTTCAAGAGAGCGTTCCGCCCGCTCTCCATCGAAAAGATTATTGTCCATGTTGCGGTCAAGTTTCGAGGAAATGACAAAGCCTTTCGGCAAACCGCCGCGAGCTTTGATCGCCGCCCCAATGCGGGCTTCACTTCGGCCTGCGCCGTAATTGCGCGACGTATCAAGAAAGCCGATGGGACCATCAAAAATCGCATCCAGCGTGGCGCGGGCCCGGGCCTCATCGACAGAATAGCCATAAGTATCCGGCATATCACCAAGCGCCGATGTGCCAAAGCAGATGGCGGGAATAGCGAGGCCCGTCTTGGCAACGGCGGAATGCGCAGTGTGAGGCATAGTGATCCCTTGGGTTGGAGTTGGGTGTTTTGAGACAATAGCAGATGTGTCAGACCATAGCGGTTTTGTACGAATTGGCATCGAATTTGTTCTCAAGGCAGCGCTCAATCTAAGAACTTCATTGACTGTCCGATGCTCTAGGGAGTCAAAATGAACGTGCGCGATGTATCGTTGCTAACACTTGGCATTTGACCACCATTGCTGGCTTTCTGCACTTTCCAAACAACCCCTTGCGCTAGTTGGGAAGCATTGAGTTGGGGCACTTCGAGCATCGAGAGCAGAGCCTCGGCGAATGAAGAGTGATCGGACACCGCGCCGTCAAAGGTGACTTCATTTGGCTGTGCCGACAGCGTAACGATAACGTTCGCAGCCTTCATTTCCACCAACCCAGTATCGGGGAAAAGAGTGTCTTGCAGAATATCGGCCATTATGCCTTGGCTGTTTCGGGTAAGTGAGTTGTCGCGACAGGCATCGATAAACAACAAGCCAACGCCATTGACGGTTACAAGACTGCGCAACAGTTCCTCCACCGGAATAAAATCTTTTTGCAACTCGGTCCAAGGTCGAAATGATGCCTCAACGGGCATCAGATAGTTCAATTTGTCACTCTGAAAAGCTCGGCCGGCATAATACACTACAGCTGCATCGGCAGCTCTCATCTCTGAGGAGAAGCGGAGTATATCGCTTTTCATTCGGACGATATCTGCATCAAGGGAAAGAGTAACAATAAAACCTTTGCGTTGGAACGCATCAGCAATTGCCTTGGCGTCATTTGCCGCCGTTTTGAGTCGCAGTGCACCGGAATACGCGCTGTTGCCAAAAACCAAGGCAACCCGGTTCTTGAGCAATGCTGGTTTCGGATCATTCAATTGTTTTTCAGCTTCATATCGGCCTTTCATTGGGTCATCATCTATCCCGAGTGACGCGTTGATATCTTTTCGATGCGCCGCAATTAATGCAGCAGATTCAGCTTGCAGTCTCTTTGCATTGTCGTCATTGGGGTACCGTTCGACGGAAAGATTGACAATGGCGTTGACGAAGAAGTAGTTTTTTTGAAGGATGCCTAGTTCAACAAAGCGCCAGTAATTCAAAGTGAAATTGTGTTGCACAATTTTGACACGGCCTAAATCGCTCAAAGCCGCATCATAGTTTTTCAAAGCAAGGCGAGCAGCGTACCTGCAAAAAAATATTTCGAGATCAGCCGGATCAAGTTCAATGCTGCGGGTAAAATTTGCAATTGCCAACCCCAAAAAACCTCGTTTGTAGTTGAGGATTCCATGCGTCGTATGGGCCAGCGGGTATTGGGGGAAGAGTTCGATGGCCATTTCCGCAGCTTCCATCGCCTTTTTGACGTCACCCAAATCACTGTAGGCATTGCTTTTCTCGATGTAAAAATCTCTGTTCTCAAGCCCATAAGTTGGACGGATTTTCAAAGCTGCATCAAAGGCGGCAAGTGCTTCCTTGCAACGACCTTCGCGGTTGTGAAGAACGCCACGGCTGAAAAGCGCAAGATGGTTTGTTGCTGAGAACGGCAGCTTTGCATCGAAGCCTGCAACTTTCTCGACAGGCTTTATTGGTGAAAAATGATGCCCATCGCGCCGCGCCAGTGCCAATACGCGGTTGTCTTCCAACTCAAGTTTATCGGAGAACACGCGATCGCAGGCGGTCTTCATGGCCGCTTGATCAAAGAAATCCCGAAAGCAAATTACACGATCCTGAGTCGCATCCGCTTCTGCAGACGTGGCCGCCAGCAGGAATAAAACCCAAATCGCGAAACCTCGAAAAAAACCTTGCATGGTTCACCTTTGCAATGACTTTCAATAGCGAAAAAGAGGTTTCGCAGACCACCGATGAACCGGGCGTGAATGCTCAGGTTTAAAAATAATCCTGCAACGGCCTCACCGTAATCGTATCTGCCTTATGGGCCGCAATGGCTTTCGTCGCGCTGATGATGCCGGGCAAGGTTGTGTAGTAGGGCACCTTCTGCATCACAGCAGTCTGGCGGACGGATTTTGAATCTGATTCAGACGAACGGGTTTCCGTGGTGTTGAGCACCAGTTGAATGTCGCCATTCTTTATCGCATCGACAACATGGGGCCTTCCTTCTAGCACCTTGTTGATCTTGCTGGATGGCACACCTTTGCTTTCAAAGAATGCATGATTGCCAGCTGTTGCCTTGATGGAAAAACCAAGTTCAACAAGTTTTTTTATTGACGGCAAAACTTTCGCCTTATCACTTTCCTTCACCGACACAAAAACTGTGCCGCTCTTGGGGATACGCATGCCCGCACCCAGCTGGGCTTTGGCAAATGCCATGTCGTAAGTTTTGTCGAGGCCCATGACTTCGCCTGTGGAGCGCATTTCAGGCCCCAATAAAACATCCACACCGGGGAACCGGTTGAAAGGAAAAACCGCTTCCTTTACAGCAACATGGGAAAGCTTCTTGGTGCGAAGCTTGAAGCTTTCCAACTTCTCGCCGGCCATCACCCGCGCTGCAATTTTTGCAACCGGTTCGCCAATCACCTTGGCCACAAAAGGCACAGTGCGCGAGGCGCGGGGGTTCACTTCGAGAATGTAAATCTCATCGTCCTTCACGGCAAATTGCACGTTCATCAAGCCAACAACATTCAGCGCCAGCGCCAGTTTTTTGGCCTGTGCTTCAAGCTCGGCAATGATTGGTGCCTTCAACGAATAGGGCGGCAGGGAACAAGCCGAGTCACCGGAGTGTACGCCTGCTTCCTCAATGTGTTCCATGACGCCCGCCACAAAAACATCGGTGCCATCGCAAATGCAATCCACATCAACTTCGATGGCATTGGAGAGATAGCTGTCGATCAACACGGGCGAGTCACCTGAAACCACAACGGCTTCCGTGATGTAACGCAGTAGCTGCGCATCATCCCTGACGATTTCCATGGCCCTGCCCCCCAATACGTATGAAGGACGGATGACCACGGGATAGCCAATGCGCTTGGCAATTTTCTTGGCCTCGGCACCCGAATAGGCCATGCCGTTTTCCGGTTGCTTGAGCTTGAGTTTTTTCACCAGTTTCGAAAAGCGCTCGCGGTCTTCAGCCAGATCAATGGCATCGGGCGTGGTGCCGAGAATGGGAACGCCTGCGGCTTCGAGTGCATCGGCAAGATTGAGCGGCGTTTGACCGCCGAATTGCACGATGACGCCATGCAAAGTGCCCTTGCGTTTTTCAGCATGGATGATTTCGAGCACATCTTCAGCAGTCAGCGGTTCGAAATACAAACGATCCGACGTGTCGTAATCCGTCGAAACAGTTTCCGGATTGCAGTTGACCATGATTGATTCATAGCCTGCATCATGCAAGGCAAAGCAGGCATGGCAACAGCAATAGTCAAACTCAATGCCTTGGCCGATGCGGTTTGGCCCGCCGCCGAGAATGATGACTTTTTTCTTGTCGCTGACCTGCGCTTCATTGCCGTGTGAGCCTGGAAGTCCGGTGTCATAGGTCGAATACATGTAGGCCGTTGGCGAGGCAAATTCGGCAGCACAGGTGTCGATCCGCTTATAGACCGGACGTACTTTCAACTTGCGGCGATGAGCAGAGACACGGGCTTCCTTGATGCCGACAAGTTGGCCCAGCCGCTTGTCTGAAAAACCCATGGCTTTCAATTTGCGCATGTTCACGGCGTCATTGGGAAGCCCGCGCGCGCGAATGGTTTCTTCCATGCGCACCAGTTCCTCGATTTGGCGCAGGAACCACGGCTCATATTTGCAGCAGTCAAAAATCTGCTCCACGGTTGCGCCATGGCGGAAGGCCTGGGCAATTTTGAGCAGCCGATCAGGTGTCGCCTGCCCCAAAGCCGCACGAATGGCATTCTTGTCATCGCCTTCGCCAATGCCGGGAATGGCAATTTCATTCATGCCGGAAAGTCCGGTTTCAAGGCCGCGCAAAGCCTTCTGGAAACTCTCCTGAAAAGTCCGGCCAATTGCCATGACTTCGCCGACGGATTTCATGGCCGTTGAAAGCAGAGGTTCGGCACCGGGAAATTTTTCAAAGGCAAAGCGCGGAATTTTGGTGACCACATAATCGATGGTGGGTTCGAAGGACGCAGGCGTTGCGCCGCCTGTGATTTCATTGGCCAATTCATCCAGCGTGTAACCAACTGCCAGCTTGGCGGCGATGCGGGCGATGGGGAAACCAGTGGCCTTGGAGGCCAAGGCCGACGAGCGCGAAACCCGCGGATTCATTTCAATCACCAAAAGCCGGCCATCAGCAGGGTTCACTGCGAACTGCACATTGGAGCCGCCGGTTTCAATGCCGATTTCACGCAACACCGCAATCGAGGCATTGCGCATGATCTGGTATTCCTTGTCGGTCAGTGTCAGGGCCGGAGCCACGGTGATCGAGTCACCCGTATGCACGCCCATGGGATCGATATTTTCGATGGAACAAACGATGATGCAATTGTCCGCCTTGTCGCGCACCACTTCCATCTCGTATTCTTTCCAGCCCAATACTGACTCTTCGATCAGCACTTCCGCGGTGGGTGAGGCATCGAGGCCGGTTTCCACAATGTCGAAAAATTCATCGCGGTTATAGGCAATGCCGCCGCCCGTACCTCCCAATGTGAAAGAAGGGCGGATGATGCAAGGAAGTCCGATCGCCAGCATGCCTTCATAGGCTTCAACCATGGCGCGCTCGCGGTATTTTTTCTGGCGCTCAGGTTCTGCATCGGCCCATTTTTTCTCAAAGGCTGCGGCATCGGTAGCCCCAGCTTTCAGCTTTGCGTAGAGTTCCTTGTCTTTGTCTTTTTCAACGGAGGCATTTGCCAGTTTGGATCGCGGCGATTCCAGGCCGATTTTTGACATGGCATCACGGAACAATTCGCGGTCTTCCGCCTTGTCGATAGCTTCGGCCTTGGCGCCAATCAGCTCAACATTGTACTTGTCGAGAATGCCCATCTTGTTGAGCGAGAGTGCTGTGTTCAAAGCCGTCTGGCCGCCCATGGTCGGCAATATCGCGTCGGGGCGCTCTTTTTCGATGATCTTGGCCACTACTTCCGGTGTGATCGGTTCGATGTAGGTGGCGTCAGCCAAATCCGGGTCGGTCATGATGGTAGCCGGGTTTGAGTTGACGAGGATGACGCGATAACCCTCTTCTTTCAAAGCCTTGCAGGCCTGGGTGCCGGAATAGTCAAACTCGCAAGCCTGGCCGATAATGATCGGTCCCGCCCCGATGATGAGAATGGATTTGATATCTGTACGCTTTGGCATGAGGGATCCCGATTTCGGGTGTCCTAGCGGAAGCGAGACGCGATTCCAACCCTGTTTTCTCCCTCGGCCTCTTGGCCGGGGGAGTACCCGAAGGGGGAGGGGGTGTTTGACCAAAATCCGCAGCCAGTCTTTCAAGACCAACCACCCCATCCCCCCTACGGCGTACTTCCCCGGCCCAAGAGCCGAGGAAGAAGCAAGACTTGCTTCAACCCCTTCTCCCCAACCACAATCTGCGCTAGCTTTCCCGTTCTGATCGGGAGACGGCGATGAGGTTACGGGTCTTGGTTGCGATTGTGGCATTACGGTGACACTCCACTAAATATCTGACCAGTGGCTACCACCCTGCCCCTCCCCTGAGGCGGGTTGGGGTGAAGATGTTGGGGTTGCGATTCGATGACCGTGCATTCTATTCTGGACTTGACGGTGGCGCGGTGTGCTGGTTGTCGCTTCAAACTGGCGAGCTGTTGAATCTGTTGGGTCAACGCTTTCGCTCAAGCATCATCAGATGGCGCAAACAAGTGTTTGTTTTGTGATTGTTTTTGTGTGGGCTGCAACTGTTTACGGCACTCACACCAACAGCCGCGCCCGAAATCCCCGTGCTGCGTAATAGGACTCAGCGCCGTTGTGATAGGTGAAGACTTGGCCGAAGCGGCGGTCGCAGAATAATGCGCCGCCGAGTTTTCTGATGTTGGGTGGGGTTGCCACCCAGCTTGAGGTTTTCAGATCAAATTCGCCCTGTTGCTGCAAGTTGTGATACTGTTGCTCGGTGAGTATCTCCACGCCCATGGCGGTGGCCGTTTCGTCGGCACTTCCGGCGGGCTTGTTGGCTTTGCGGGCATCCAGTGCAGCCCGGTCAAAGCACAGGCTGCGGCGGCCGATGGGGCTTTCAGCGGCACAATCTACAAACATGAAATGACCTATGACTGGATCGATTGCCACGACATCCGGTTCGCCGCCGGTTCGTTCCATTTCGGACAAGGCGTGGAGTTTCTCAGGGAGGGACAGCAGCTTGGCTTGCACCAAATCCCATTTGATTCCGGGGTGCCGATTGGGGTGTTTTGCAAACCGTTCCTGAAGCAATCGCACAATATTTTCCGGCTTGGCGATTTCCATGCAACTGTCCTCCTGCAAGTTTGCTTGCTGGATGAGCATGCCACATTTCAATGTGTTTGAGAAATTCTGATCAATCACGCGTGCCAGAAATTTGAACAGCAGGGCGGTCCGATCCCTCGAAGGGGGCGTTGTCGGGGCCGGACCGCGCCTGCTGCTTCCGCCCCCGATAAGGGCGAAAGGGTGTTTGGATTAAATGGCGATGCAGCGGCGAACCGCGCAGGCGTTTGTGGTCACCTGGACTTTCAGGGGCCAGACTGAATTTTTGCGGATGACTGTGACATTGGTGATTTTGGTTGGGGCCAACAGTTTGGGCGCTGGAGCATGTACACCCGCAAACGCACCCGCCGACAGGAACGCAACGGCCAGGGCGGTTGAGAGCGAAATCGTTTTGATGGTCTTCATGGTGTAACTCCGTGGGAGCAATGTTTGAACTTGCAGACATATTGCACCGGGCCATGGGAACCCGTGCTGAATGGGCCATTCATTTTCGATTAAGGAATTGGCCGTCGCCTGACGGAACCTGAATTCCTGTTTGATCAAGAAAAAACCCGGCCTGTTGAAGGGCCGGGTTGAGGTGGGACAGCGTGAGGGGATGGGGAGGCCGTCCGGGAAACATGTAACAATAACAGAGCTTTGAAACCTTGCAGGGGATCAGGTCATAAAAACGTGGAAGAAATCACCGGAGCCGGACGTCAAGGTGTCTGGCGAGGGGGCGGGTTAGACAGATCACCTCTGGCCCGGCTCCGGTTTGAACAATCGCCAACCGAAGCCGGTCGACAATCGTTGTTCTTTTGATGCCGGAGCCGGACTTCAAAGTGTCTGGCGAGGGGGCGGGTTAGACAGATCACCTCTGGCCCGGCTCCGGTTCTGAACGCTGGTTGGCCGTCCCGGCCTGCCAAACGTTGTACGTGAAACTTATGTGGAAGGCGTGTCGGAACAGTCTTCCTTGGCGCATTGCTCAACCATCAGGGGGCCAAGAACCGGCCAGGCTGAATTCTTTGCGATGAAGGTTGTATTCTTTGGCACCGCTGCAACTTCTACCGGATTGATCGAAGCGAGGGCTGTTGCACCAGTTGCGGCGAGGGCGAGGGCGATAAGAGCGTAGCGGATCATGTGAACCTCCCGGGTTCGTTTGTTGGTTTAAATCTTGAACTTGGGAGTACATTAGGCGGCGGGTTTGGAACTCTGGCTGAATGTGGCGTTCATCCTGTGTTTAGATTCGATGCAATTTGGGGTAAAAATGCTGATTGTTGCTGCTCCAGTCGGTTTTTTCTGCTTTTTTATTGTCAGAGGACTGAAATGATCGACGAACTGAATTGGTGGAGCGTGCGCAAACTGGCCAAGGCCTTTGGCAAGCGGCAAATTTCGCCGGTTGATGTGGCAAAAGCCTGCCTTGCGCAAATGGCCGCACACGAATCGGACATCAATGCCATGGCGTTGATCGACGAGAAAACCACTCTCACCATGGCGAAGGCCAGTGCGCGGCGGTGGTCGACGGGCGCGCAGCTGGGGGCTTTGGACGGCGTGCCTTTGCTCATCAAGGACTTGCTGTTGGTCAAAGGTTGGCCGACTTTGCGCGGCTCAAAGATTATTGATCGCGCTGGCCCGTGGGACCATGATGCGCCTGCGGTGGCGCGGTTGCGCGAGGCTGGCTGTGTATTTACAGGCCTCACCACAACACCGGAATTCGGCTGGAAGGGTGTGACCGACTCGCCCCTCACTGGCATCACCCGCAATCCATGGAACCTGGCGCTGACGCCGGGTGGCTCGTCGGGCGGTTCGGCAGCAGCACTCGCCGCAGGTTATGGTCCCTTGGCCATTGGCACCGATGGCGGCGGCTCCATTCGCATTCCAGCGGGCTTCACGGGCACCTTTGGATTGAAGCCGTCATTCGGGCGTGTGCCTGCCTGGCCGCTCTCACCTTTCGGCACTGTGGCCCATGTGGGGCCGATGACGCGACATGTTGCTGATGCCGAGCTGATGCTGAATGAAATGGCCAGGCCTGACAACCGGGATTGGTTCTCACTACCCTTCTCGGCGACGGATTACGGCAAGATCAACAAAAACCTCAAAGGCCTTCGCGTGGCATTTTCACCTAACCTTGGATATATCGATGTAGCAACCGACGTCGCGCGGCTGGTGAAATCGGCGGTTGGAAAGCTGAAGCAACTGGGGGCAAAAGTCACAGTGGTTGACCCTGGCTTTGCGGATCCTGCCGCTTGCTTTCGTGTTTTGTGGTGGTCTGCTGCCGGCAATATGCTGGGTGAATTGCCGCCAGACAAAATGGCTTTGCTTGACCCAGCCCTGGCTGAAGTGGTTCAACAAGCGCAATCAATTACTGTGCAGGATATTTTTGCAGCCAACAAGGCGCGCGGGGAACTTGGCAGCCGGATGCGGTTGTTCATGGAAAAATTCGATGTGCTGGTCACCCCGACATTGCCAATAACAGCTTTCAAAGCAGGCCTGTTGCAACCCGATGATCCTGCCTCGCAAGGCAAATGGGTGAATTGGACGCCGTTTACCTATCCGTTCAACCTGACCCAGCAACCAGCGGCCAGTGTTCCCTGCGGCTTAAGTTCATCCGGTTTGCCAGTGGGCTTGCATGTGGTGGGCAAGATGTTTGATGATGCGACGGTGTTGAAGGTTTGCGCGGCTTATGAGGCGGCCACCGAATTTCATTTGCAGAGGCCGACGGGATTTTAGGGCAAGTTGCAGAGGGAAAAATTTGTATTGTCCGTCGCAAAACGTAAGCAAAGGCCCCCCATATGCACCTGCGAGACGGATGAGGGGGCTTTGTTGGCCAAACGCCTTATGTCCCAGCGCCGCCGTTCGGAAAACTAAAGGCATCTTTGCCCCAGACTTCTTTGACTCGGGCATCGCGGCCGCAGCCTTTGCGATAGCTGGCATAGGCATCTGATTGTTTGACGTAACCAAAACGGGTGAGCGTGCGTTCGGTGCCGAGATAGTAATTCTGGTGATAGTCTTCAGCGTCGTAGAATGACGGGTTGTCGCTGAGCTCTACAGCAACGGGCTGTCCCAAATCCTTTGCTGCATCCTTCAAAGCTTTGGCAGCGGCCTGCTTTTGTTTGTCGTCAACCGGGAAAAGCGCCGGGATGTAGCTGCGGCCGCGGTCGCAGAACTGGCCTTCACCGTCGGTCACATCGATGGTGCGGAGGAAATGGGCAGTCAGGGATTCATAGCTGATCACCTTCGGATCGAACTCGATCTTGACGGCTTCGGTATAGCCTTCATGGCTTTGATAGTTGGGATCTTTCTCCGTGCCACCGGCATAGCCTGAAATCGTTGTGGTCACGCCCTTGACGTGATCCATGTCACTTTCAACACACCAGAAACAACCACCAGCGAAAATGGCGGTTTCGGCTTGCGCGATGGGGGTGGCAATGAAAGTGGAGGTGACGGCGAGGGCAGCTAGAATGTGACGCATGGGTTAATCTCCTTGATGACTTCACTTACGCCAATTCCGCCCTTTTGGCCTCACACATTCACACACAGTTGCGTGAGGCCGCGTTATCGTCTTGTCAAGCTGCCGAGAATGCCCCGAACCAAGGCATTGCCAACCGACCTTGCCACGGATGACCCAAGTTGGCGGCCAACAGTGCCTGCCATGTTCTTGACAAAACGGTCAGTTGCCGATTCGCGCTCACGGGGCGCAGTACGTTTGGCGCGTGCCTGCTCCTTGGCTTGCAGCTTGGCTTGTTGTTCTTCCTGCTTTGCCGCTTCACGCTGCCTGGCCTTGCCGTAAAGTTTTTCATAGGCCGATTCGCGGTCTATGGCTTCGTCGTAGGTTCCATATACAGGCGAAGCCTTTATCATTTTTTGACGCTCGGCGGTTTCCACTGGGCCGAGACGGGAAGATGGCGGACGGATGAGCGTGCGTTCAACGATGGTGGGCACACCTTGTGGATCAAGCACCGATACCAATGCTTCACCTTTGCCAAGTTCGGTAATGGCTTTTTCGGTTTTGAACTTGGGATTGGGACGGAAAGTCGAGGCCGCGGTTTGCACGGCCTTTTGTTCGCGCGGTGTATAGGCTCGAAGTGCATGCTGAATGCGGTTGCCCATTTGGGCGAGCACGCCTTCTGGAACATCCAGCGGGTTTTGCGTAACAAAATAAACGCCCACACCTTTGGAGCGGATGAGTTTGACAGTCTGTTCGATTTTCTGCAGCAGGCCGGGAGGCGCATCAGAAAACAGCAGGTGGGCTTCATCGAAGAAGAACACCAACTTGGGTTTTTCGGGGTCGCCAACTTCCGGCAAGTCTTCAAACAGTTCAGACAGCAACCACAGAAGGAAGGTGGCATAGAGCATGGGGCTGTTGATCAACTTGTCGGCGGCCAGCACGTTCATGTAACCACGGCCATCGCGGGTGGTGCGCATCAGGTCCTTGATGTCGAGGGCTGGTTCGCCAAAGAACTTGTCGCCCCCCTGCTCGTCCAAGACGATGAGGCGGCGCTGGATCGCACCAATCGTGGTGTCGTTGATGTTACCATAGTCGGTGGTGATTTCCTTGCCGCGATCGGCGAGGTCTTTCAACAGGGCGCGCAAATCCTTGAGATCGAGAACATGCAAACCTTCTTCATCGGCAATCTTGAAGGCAATGTTCAATGCACCTTCCTGGGCTTCGGAGAGACCCATGAGCCTAGACAGCATCAAGGGGCCCATGTCGGTCACAGTGGTGCGAATGGGATGGCCCTGCTCGCCAAACAAATCCCAAAAAATAGTGGGCGTGGCTGCAAAACCATAGTCGTCAAAACCGATTTTCCTGGCCCGTTCGATGAGGAAATCCTTGGGCTCGCCTTGCATGGAAATGCCGGCAAGGTCGCCTTTCACATCGGCTGCAAACACTGGCACGCCAGCAGCACAAAAGCCTTCTGCCATGATTTGCAGTGTAACGGTTTTGCCAGTGCCTGTGGCACCCGTGACCAGGCCATGGCGATTGGCAAGTGCCAGAAAAAGTTCTTCGCGCTTGTCGCTTTTGCCCAGGAAAATTGATGCGTCAGCCATGGTCAAACCCCGATTCAAAAAGCGCTGCATACACTGTTGCTGCCTGAAAGGCCAAGGGGAGTCGGGTGGTTTGGATTATCAGATCGTTTCATTGCCATTTGCAGAAAATCCGGTGGCGCTGTATCCAAGTCATGCCATGTTGATTGAACCGCCTGTTACCATCGAAGACTGGATGAAGCGTTTGCCTGCTGCACTTGGAAGTGAGCGGGTTTCCCAGATATTGTTCGGCAGGGAAACCGGGCTGCGGGCTGATCGGTCGGTTTATGGCGCGTGGAAAATAATGACGCGAGCCGACCATCGCGATGTTCAGACAACGACACAACAGGCCCAGGAAGACTGGGACGGGGGCGTGGATGGTTTTGTATTGGCCGAAGCCTCAACCATCTCGGCTTTTCGGGAATTGCCGCTGCACAAGGTCATCTTACACAATGAAGCTGGCAATGCGGGTGCAAAAACCTTGCAAAGATTGATTGGTGACATGCCCTTGGACCCGGCGAGGCTGCAAGTGGATTTCGGCTTGTCTGGTCCTTCGCTGACACAGGAATTGTTAGCTTCGGGTTTTGCCGGACCTTTTGCGCGGGCTGATGGTCGCAAGTGGCATGGTGAGGGGTTTTCCGCTGCGGAGGAATTGGGCGCAGTATTGGCGATGGCGCTTGGGCATTTCAGGGAAATGCAATGTCTTGACGATACGCAACTGGCTGGTGCAGTCAGCATTAAATTAAGTGCAGTTCAAAACCCGTTTGTCACACTGGCCAAATTTCGGGCGGCGCGATTGTTATGGCAAAACCTGTTGAGCCTTTGCGGCCTGCCTTTTCGGCCTCTGAAATTGCACGGCGAAACTTCACGACTGATGTTTGCGGGGACTGATGCCCATGGCAATATCTTGCGCAGTGTTGCGGCGGCATTTGGGGCGGGACTGGGCGGGGCTGACAGTTTTTGTGTGCTGCCGTTTTCGCAAGCGCAAGGCTTGCCCAACGCATTTGCGCGGCGGGTGGCCCGCAACCTGCAACATGTTTTGCTGAGCGAGTCAGAACTATGGCGGGTTGAAGATGCAGCTTCTGGCGCAGGTTTTGTTGAAAGCGAGACGAGGCGGCTTTGCGGGCAGGCTTGGGATGTGATGCGCGGCTGCGAGCGCGGCGATTGGCCGACAGGCAATCAAGCACATGGCAATGTTCGACCTGTTATCGGTGTTGAGCGCTATCAACCCGCCAAAGAGCGTCCGCCAGAAATAGAGGCTGGAACATGAGCCGCATTCGAAACCTTGGTGAAGCAGTTTTTGTTTGGCCGATTGGTGAGAAACAATTTTCCACGACCGCCACTTGGGAAACACCTGAGGGTATTGCCATTTCATCCCGCTATGGGTCTGATGCCACCTCGTCTTTTGCGGATTCCTATCCCGGCTTCTATCCGTTCAAGCGCGGCCCCTACCCTGCCATGTATGCCGCGCAAGCTTGGACGGTCCGACAATATGCAGGGTTTTCGACGGCTGAAGACTCCAACGCATTTTACCGCCGCAACTTGGCAGCAGGGCAAAAGGGACTTTCCGTGGCCTTCGATCTGGCAACCCACCGGGGCTATGATTCCGATCATCCCCGTGTTTCGGGCGATGTTGGCATGGCGGGAGTGGCGATTGATTCAATCTATGACATGCGCACATTGTTTGACGGCATTCCACTAGACCAGATGTCGGTGTCGATGACGATGAATGGAGCCGTGCTGCCGATCATGGCGCTTTACATTGCAGCTGCGGAAGAACAAGGCGTTGCAGTATCGAAACTCAGCGGCACAATTCAGAATGACATTCTCAAAGAGTTCATGGTCCGCAACACCTACATTTATCCGCCGCAACAATCCATGCGGATTGTCTCAGACATTTTCAAATACGCGTCAGAACACATGCCGAAGTTCAATTCGATTTCGATTTCGGGTTATCACATGCAGGAAGCCGGCGCTTCGGCTGATCTTGAACTGGCCTACACGCTTGCCGATGGTCTGGAATATGTACGGGCCGGCATTGCAGCGGGCCTGGCCATCGATGCGTTTGCACCACGGCTTTCATTCTTCTTCGGCATCGGCATGAATTACTTCATGGAAGTAGCGAAGCTTCGGGCAGCGCGGATTTTGTGGGCCGAAATGATGCAGGTATTCGGGCCACTGGACCAACGCTCGCTGATGTTGCGCACCCACTGCCAGACAAGTGGATGGAGTTTGGCGGCGCAGGATGTTTTCAACAATGTCACGCGCACCTGCATCGAGGCCATGGCTGCGGTGCATGGTGGCACACAATCCCTGCACACCAATGCACTGGATGAAGCGCTCGCACTGCCCACGGATTTTTCTGCGCGCATAGCCCGCAACACACAACTTTTTCTGCAGGAGGAAGCTGGCACTTGCGACGTTATCGATCCTTGGGGTGGGTCGTATTTCGTTGAAAAACTGACCGATGATTTGACTGCTCGGGTGCGGGGGCATCTGGATGAAATCGAAAAGCTCGGTGGCATGGCAAAGGCCATTGAGGCGGGCATTCCGAAATTGCGGATTGAAGAAGCGGCGGCCCGCACGCAAGCCCGCATCGATTCTGGCAAACAGATTATCGTCGGGGTGAATGCCTTCAAAGCTGATGACGAGAAACTGATTGATATTCTGACTGTTGACAATGAAGCGGTGCGCCAGACCCAGATTGCAAAACTGGTTCAGTTGCGGCGTGAACGTGATGCAAAATCTGTGAGCGGTGTATTGAAGGCGCTGGAGAATGTGGCACGTACAGGTGAAGGCAATTTGCTGGCTGCGGCAGTCGAAGCAGCACGGGCAAAAGCCACTGTTGGCGAGATTTCGGCAGCACTGGAAAATGTGTGGGGACGCCACGTTGCCCAGGTCAAACTCAGCCGCGGCGTTTATGCTGCAACTGCCGGAAATTCTACTGCTGTTGAAGCCGCGAAACAAGCGATTGCCAGCTTTGCCGAAGCTGAGAAACGACCGCCTGCAATTCTTGTGGCCAAAATTGGCCAGGATGGACATGACCGAGGACAAAAAGTCATCGCTTCGGCTTTCGCTGACATGGGTTTCGAGGTGGATGTGGGGCCGTTGTTTGCAACGCCAGAAGAAGTGGCGGCGCGGGCAATTTCCAGCTATGTGCACATCGTCGGAGTATCGTCACTTGCAGCGGGTCATCTCACCCATGTACCAGCCCTGAAGGCCGCACTGATGGCGGCAGGGCGGCCTGACATTATGGTGGTGGCAGGCGGTGTGATTCCACCTGATGATGTTGTGAAGTTGAAGGATATGGGTGCTGTTGCGGTGTTTCAACCAGGTACTGTCATTCCTGAAGCAGCACTCATCCTGCTCGACGCCCTCAATGCACAACTGGGCTATAGCCAAGTGCGAAAAGGCTGACTAACCATGTTCGTGCAGAGCGGTGGAATTCATCTGTGTTCTGATTAATCTGCCAACTTGGAAAATGGCACTCGGGAGTTCGCCTATGTTTTCGCGCCGTCTGTTTTTGGCCTCAACTTGCCTACCGCTGTTCACACGCACAGGATTTGGGCAACAGGCCTTATTGAAGCCGCGCGATGGTGACCAGACCCAAAGTTTGCAGGCTGCAATTGATGCGGCCCAGTCTGCAACTGGGCTTGTGGAACTGGGTGCCGGTACATTTCGCGTCAACAATCTGAAGATCAATGGCAGCATTACCTTGCGCGGGATTCCCGGGCTCACTGTGTTGCGTTCGGGGCAAGATGGCCGCGTGCTCAGCATCAGCGATGCAGGGCTAGTCAATCTGGAAGGTATCACATTTCAGGCCAAGGGTTTGACGGGAGACGTGGTGCGTGCTGATGCAGTGGCCCGATTGATAGTTGATGGTTGCAGCTTTGCAGGTGGTGGCAATGGTTTGCACCTTGTGGGATGTGGCGGACGGATTGTTGGCAATAGTTTCAAGTTCCACCAGGCGACAGGCCTGCTTTCAGAAAATGCCACAGGCCTGGAAATTTCGGGCAACACGCTTTCCGACATTGGCAACAATGGCATTCAAGTCTGGCGCAGCGAGATTGGTGAAGACGGCACACTCGTCAGCAACAACCGGGTGTCACGCATTGCAGCCGAAAATGGCGGCGATGGCCAAAACGGCAATGCCATCAACGTCTATAAGGCGGGCAGTGTCATTGTGGCAAACAACCGGGTTTCAGATTGCGCGTTTACCGGCATTCGCAACAATGCGGGCAGCAACTGCCTGATTTCCGGAAACTCGATTTCACGCTGCAATGAAGTGGCGCTCTATGTAGAGTTCGGATTTCAAGGTGCCGTGGTTTCGAACAACATCATCGAGCAGGCAGCCCATGGCATTTCAATAACCAACTATAATGATGGGGGCCGTTTGGCGGTTTGCACTGGCAATCTGTTGCGCAATCTCAAAGGCGTCAATGCCCATGGCGTTGAATTGAGTGCCGGCATTTCGGCAGAGGCTGATACGGTTATCACCAACAATGTCATTGAAAACGCCAACTCCCATGGCATCGGCTTGGGATGGGGCAAGTATGGGCGCAATCTCTCTGCGTCCAACAACACGCTGTTGAATTGTCGCCGCGGCATTGTGTTTTCAATGCTGGCCAACGGACCGTTCGTATTGTCAAACAATCTGATCGTCGGGCACATGACTGGCGCCATCGTTGGCATGGATCATGAAAAGGCGATCACCGATGATCTTTCAGTTGCAGGCGCTGCACTGCCTAAAAGTCTCGCGTTGTCGGGAAATATTATCAGAAGTTAGCCCGCACCTCACCGACTTCAAATTTCATCCAGTTCGTTAAATTGTGACGCGCGAATGTTGCCAATTGGGTTTTTTCGTCATCAGTCCAACAAGACAATTTACCAAGCATGCGGGCAACAGCCACTTCAACGGCACGGGCCGACCCATCATCGCATTTCAGTGCAAAGCCCAATCCCGCATGGGCAACGGTTCCGCAGAAAACCCCTTCTGCACCAAACTTGATAAACAACCGGGGAATGGCTTGCATGATCAGAGTGTCGAATTTTCCGGTGCCTGCGACCATGAAGGGGTGCTGCCTGACAGCTTCGACAATACAGGAACCCGCTTTGCTTGTTGGTGCGCCAAGCCTGGCAAAGCCATGGGCCAAGCGACTGAGCGGCATGGCCCATGTCGGCACCGAACAGCCGTCGATGGCTTGTGGAACTGTCGCAATATCAACGCCGCAAATTTCCCCCACGGTTTCGCCAACCAGTTTCTGAACCGGATGATCGGCGGCGGTATAGCCATTGGTTGACCCACCCAGGTGCCTTGCAAGTGCCAGCATGCCCGCATGTTTTCCAGAGCAGCAATTATGCAATGGGCCTGGCTTTTTTCCGGTGATGACGAGAGCCTGGGCCGCTGCCCGGTCCAAGGGCCAATGGGCACCACATTCAAGGTCTGTTTCCATGCACCCAGATTTGGCCAACAGGGCCGATGCCACTTGCAGGTGTTCTGGTTCGGCATTGTGGGACGCACAGCAGAGGGCGATTTCTTCGTTGGTCAATGCGAATTTTTCCGACGCACCAGCTTGGAACAAGGAATAGCATTGGAAGGCCTTGATGGCTGAACGGGGGAATATGGGAGCCGCTATATTGCCTGATTCCAGTACCAGGTTGCCATCAAGGTCCGACACGGCATAGGCACCCCGGTGGTGACTTTCAACGATTGCTCCACGGGTTATTTCGGCGATGACGGGATTGGGCATTGTCATGACTTCGAGTTTGCCGGAAGTTCAACGCATTGACAATGTCTGGCGGTATTTCTCGGCGTCCCAGTTGAGCAGCCTTGCGACATCATCGTCTGTGAGTGCCTCCAGCCGGTCGGTGCTTTCGAGCCGCAAAAAAACTTCGCTGAGACACGCCAGCATCGGTTCAACAGACGGCTTGGCATTCTTGTGCACCAACACACCTGCCGAAGGAAATGCAATGGCCGGCGCATCGCTGGCAAAATCCTGCGGCACTTTTGCGCCAAGAAATACGACATGATCGGGATAGTAGACGTAGTTTGCTGCCAGTTTGCAGACCGATTTTTCCATGGCAAAGCTGTGAACGCGCGGGTCGGTCGGCAAAACGTAGTTGGTTCCAACCGCCACGGCTTGCAGCCTGGCCAGGTTCGGCATTTTTGCACTGCGGGGTTTGCGTTGCAAAGCAACGACAACTGACAACATCAGTTTGTAAGCTTCTGCGACGGTTTCTGCTGCCACGGCCAGGCCATGATTTCCAAGGATCAAGACATCAGCTCCCGGTCTCATCGTCGTTTTGATGGCGCGGGCCAATTCAAGGCCAGGCCTTGCATAAGGCACAAATGACCACTTGAAGTTGGCCATTCGTGCCTCAAGCTGTTTTGCGGCGTCAGCTTGAATTGCCCAAGCGATGGTGTTTACACAGTGCACATGCAAGACCACCTGCTGCGGCATCAATCCGTGTACGGATGTTTCTATTGAAGGCCGGAGTTTCTGGCTGTTGGCTCGCTGATCAACAAAATCCAGGCAATTTTCACAGGCCGGACTGTCAGCCGCCAAAGCGGTCTGCAACTTCTGAAGATGCAGGGGAACAAAAATGTCTTTTGCCGCAGCATCCTGCAACCATGTGCCAGAAGCTTTGATCCACATGGTACCTTGGTGTTTGATTGACGTGTTGCCACCCGCGGCCTGAACCAGCAAAGGATCGCTGCCAAGTTTCGCTGACAGGGCTTTCAATTCATTCAAGGCTGGAAAGGCCATCAGGCCAACAATTTCCGCACAGCATCCTGCCAGCCAGCATACTTCAATTCACGCAAATCAGCTTTCATTTTCGGAGCAAAGCGCTTGTCGCGTTGCCAGGATTTGGCAAATTTTTCAGGAGATGGCAGAAGTCCCGCGTGCAGCCCCGCCAAGTAGGCGGCACCAAGAGCCGTGGTTTCCAAAACCATTGGCCTGTCAACCGGGGCGTCCAGAATATCGGCGAGGCATTGCATGGTCCAGTCGGAAGACGTCATGCCGCCATCAACGCGCAAGACGGTGTTGCCTGAGTTGCCCCAATCTTTTTTCATGGCTTCCAAAAGATCACGGGTCTGGTAGCAGACGGACTCCAGCGCCGCTTTGGCAATTTCCTTGTTGGTGGTTGCACGGGTCAAGCCAAACAACGCACCCCGGGCTTCGGCATTCCAGTAAGGTGCACCCAAGCCGACAAAGGCAGGCACCAGATAGATCTGTTGCCCGGGATCGGCGGCCTTGGCCAGCGGACCCGTTTCAGAAGCATTCTTCACAATCTTCAAACCGTCACGCAACCATTGCACGGATGCACCGGCCATGAAGATCGCTCCTTCAAGCGCATAGGTGCGTTTTCCCGCCAGTTGATAGGCGACGGTTGTCAGCAGACGATTGTTTGATGTGACCGCACGATCGCCGGTATTCAAAAGCGCAAAGCAACCCGTACCATAAGTAGACTTCATCATGCCCGGCGAAAAACAGGCCTGGCCAATGCTGGCGGCTTGCTGGTCACCTGCAACGCCACCAATGGGAATGGCGGCTCCCAGAAGCTTTTTGTCAGTCTTGCCAAAATCAGCGGCGCAGTCCTTGACATCAGGAAGCAGCGAAACCGGAATATTCAGTATACGGAGAAGTTCAACATCCCACTCGCCCGTGTGTATGTTGTAGAGCAACGTGCGCGAGGCATTGGTGGCATCGGTGGCGTGAACCCTGCCGCTTGTCAAACGCCAGATCAAAAAACTGTCGATGGTGCCAAAGGCAAGTTCACCGTTTTCGGCGGCGGCTCTTGCGCCTTTCACATGATCAAGCAGCCACTTGAGTTTTGTACCAGAGAAGTAGGGATCAAGCAGCAATCCGGTTTTGGCGGTGACGGTTGCTTCATGACCATCCAGTTTCAACTTGTTGCAGATTTCTGAAGTGCGCCGATCCTGCCAGACAATGGCTTTGGCCACGGGCTTGCCGGTTTTGCGATTCCACAAAACCACGGTCTCGCGCTGGTTGGTGATGCCGATCACGGCAATATCTGATGCCGCGCACTTTGCTGACTTCAATGCGGCCTTGCAGACTGCCAAGACTGATTTCCATATCTCTTCGGGATCATGCTCGACCCAACCTGAGGCCGGAAAATACTGTTTGAATTCCTTTTGTCCCAGACCCTTCGGTTTCAATTTTTTATCAAACACGATGGCACGCGAAGATGTGGTGCCCTGGTCTATTGCAAGAATATGGCTGGCCATGCTAACCCTTTTTGCCTGCGCGTTTTTTCGGCGGTGATTTTACCTCGGCTGCAGGGTTTTCAAAATATTCATCCAGCGCTGCCATCTCCGGCTTGCTCATGTGCAGTCCAAGTTTCGAACGTCGCCATAGAATATCATCTGCGGAACAGGCCCATTCATTTTTCATCAGGTGCTCAATCTCACGTTCCGAAAGTGGCCCGAAAAATTTTCCAAGGTCGGCAGCAAATCTTGCTTCGCCGAGAATATCTTCGACTTCTGTACCATAGGCCTTGAACAGCCTGCGAATATTCTGGGGCTTGAGGAACGAATATTTTTTCTGCAAGGCGGCGATGGCGTTTTCAGCGCCGTCGTGGGGCAGATCGCCACCGGGCAACTTAGCGGTGGCTGTCCAATTTCCGCGCATGGCCGGGAAAAACGTCTGCAATTCAGCCATCACGGATTCTGCGAGTTTGCGGGCGGTGGTAATTTTCCCGCCGAAGACTGACAGCAAGGGAGCCTGTCCATCTGCCTGGTCGAGTTTTAACACGTAATCACGGGTGGCTTCCTGGGCCTTGCTGGCGCCGTCGTCATAGAGCGGCCTGATGCCGGAATACGTCCACCGCACCTGACTCCTGGTGACCTTGCGCTTGAGATATTCACTGACGCTTTGCAGCAGATAGTCGGTTTCAGCATCGCTGATCTCCGGCTTTCCTGGATCGCCCTGGTGATCTTCGTCAGTGGTACCGATCAGCGTGAAATTGCCTTCGTAGGGTATTGTAAAACAGATCCGGCCATCGGCATTCTGGAATATATAGCAGCGGTCATGGTCATAAAGTCTGTCGACAACCAGATGGCTGCCTTTAACCATGCGAATTTTGGCGGGATCATTGTGTCCGATGACCTGACCGAGGACCTGGCTCACCCAAGGGCCAGCTGCATTGACCAAGGCCTTGGCCTGAATGGTTTCGCGCACCCCATCTCGTTCAATGTCGACAGACCATTGGGAATTCTCCCGCCTGGCGGTAACAACTTTGGTCCGTGTACGGATTTCAGCGCCTTTGGCCCTGGCATCGCGGGCGTTCAGCACGACAAGCCGCGAATCCTCGACCCAGCAATCGGAGTATTCATACCCACGCACGAACTCGTCTTTCAGGGGCTCACCCGTGATGTCAGTTCGCAAATCCACGCTGCGGGTGGGCGGCAGGATTTTGCGTCCGCCAAGATGATCATAGAGAAACAAGCCGATACGGATCAGGAATCGTGGGCGCAGGCCATCATGATGGGGCAGTACGAAGCGCAGCGGCCAAATGATGTGGGGGGCAGCTTTCAACAATACTTCCCGCTCAATCAGTGCTTCGCGCACCAGGCGGAATTCATAGTGTTCGAGGTAGCGCAATCCGCCATGGATCAGTTTGGTGGATGCGGAGGATGTGCCCGATGCCAAGTCATTCTGCTCTGCCAGAAACACCTTAAGTCCCCTGCCCGAAGCATCGCGGGCAATGCCGCAGCCATTAACGCCACCGCCAATGACAAACAGATCATAGGTCATGGGTTTGCACCTGCATCATTGTCGGCGATTGGCTGCATATCCACCACTTCGAGTTTCACACCGTTGTGGCGGCATAGCTCGCTGATCTGCTCTGGTGGCGGGCCGTCGGTGACAAACGTGTCGATGTTTGAAAGATGGCCAATACGCACGGGTGCCGAGCGGGAAAATTTCATGGTGTCGGCAACCAGCATGACGTTGCGTGAATTGCTCATGATGGCTTGGGCGGCGCGCACTTCCCGCACATCAAAATCCAGCAATGCACCATCTTCATCAATGGCCGAAACGCCCATGACAGCATGATCGACCTTGAAATGGCCAATCGCCTCCACCGCCGATTCGCCCACAATGCCGCCGTCGGTGCGGCGCACGGTGCCACCGACGATGAATACATCAATGCGCGGACATGGCATGAGAATCGAGGCGACATGAATGTTGTTGGTGATTACCAACAGACCTTCATGCCGCGTCAAGGCCCTGGCCACTTCTTCCGTGGTTGTGCCGATGTTGATGAACAGCGAACAATTGTTGGGGATGAGCGCGGCTGCATATTGGCCGATGCGGCGTTTTTCGGTTGAGGCCAATTCGCGCCTGGCGTCATAGGCCATGTTCTCAACACCTGAAGACAACAGGGCACCCCCGTGGGTGCGAGCCAACAATTTGCCGTCGCAAAGCTCATTCAAATCCTTGCGAATGGTTTGCGGCGTCACTTCAAAACGCAAGGCCAGTTCGTCTACGCCCACATTGCCAATCTGGCGGGCGAGACTCATGATCTGTTGTTGCCTCGACGACAATGCCAGCATGTCCTGACGGCTTCTCTTGTTTGTGTTGCACCTGCCCGAACCCGACAAGCAACTTTCATTTCAATTTCGATACTTTCCATTTATTTTCACATTTGGCAATATCGAACCGAAAATAAATCGCAAATATTCGTAAAGTTCCGCGTCGACGTTCGTTTCTTTTCGTTTGCTGTATCAGTGCCTGATCAAAACAATCATGGTTCGATGCAATCTGTTCCCTTCAGGGAATGGTCAGCCTGCGTAAAGGCCTGTCAATACAAATCCCGCACTGCTGCCAATTCCTTGCCCAGCCTGATAGCATCCCTTGCTGTGATGGCCTCTGCCATGGCTGGAAGGCGCGGGGCGAGCAAGGCGCCAGCGATGGCGAAAAATTCATCTTCGTCCAGTGATTCGAGAGGCTTTCCGTCTTCAGCCAGCAACAAGGCAACGCAGGCAGCGGCCATCACAGCGAGGTTGGCTTCAACGACCGACAAAAATTTGTGGTTGGACTTCACCCGTCCCATGCGGGCAATGGGATCAGCTTCGACCAAATGCAACAGGGCCAAGCCCAGCGCCGCCGTGGGCTCGCGGTTTGCACCGTTTTGCGCCGCCAACAGGCGACGGGCAGCATCGACACGATGTTCAAGCACTAGGTATGGCCCGATGGTGCAGTTTTCCAGAATGTGTTTCCCGGCCCGGAAAAAATAGGCGGTGAACAAGGAAGTCAGTACCAAGCGATTTTGTTGAATGGCCTCCAGCACTTCGCCACGCATACCTGGGGCAAAGGGCGAAGGCAGATTGCGCCATTGGGGCAGCAGCAGCCGAATGCAGATTTCAGCACCTTTCGACAAGAACAGGTCCACCCTCCTCGCCGTACCTGCCACGACGCGCGAAAGGATGGTGGATTTGCTTTGCAGGTGGTCTTCCAGGCGATCGGCATTGGTCATGTCGCGGACATAAAATTGGGCGGTTCGCATTGCATCTCGAATGCCTGCCGCCATGCATACGGCATGGGCTGTGAGTGAATCAGCAGATTTGAGTGCAATGGTCATGGGTCAAATTGAAGCTTGCGGGAGGCCTGCCGTCAAGCGATGATAGCGTCACAGGTTAAAAAATGAAAACACCGCTGCAACAGGATATCGTCACCCAAGGAGATTTCGCCCATGAAGCGCGAAAGTTTCGGACGATTTTGAAAAGTTTCGAGCGAAATCTTGAATTGCTGTTCGCCGATCATGGCAAAGCTCCAGCCGTGGACCATGCGGCGCTGGCCACGGCTTTTGCCAATTGGCGGCAGCGTTTTGATGCCACCAAACACTTGGCCGACATCAACCGCCATGATTTTGTGATTTATGCGGCGGGCCTGATGTTGAAAGAGTTGATTGCGGCCAAGCCCTTGCTGGTGGCGCCGGAAGGATTGGCGATTCCGGATGAACATGCCTTGAGCCGCTGGCCGGAAGGATATGCCTACACGAGTTTCTGCTTGTCTGTGGCAACTGCCATCTTGCGGGACATGGGTGACACGCGACCACTGGGCCAGGATATCTCTGACGATCCGGCGTTCTGGGACTCATTCAAGGAAAACGCCCTCGAAAGTCCGTCCACGGCTGTGGCTTTCTTTGACCTGGTTTGCGGCAAGGATCCGAACTGGGATGCGCCGGATGTGCCATGGTTGCGCAATGCCCTGCGCGGCGGAACTTTGCTTCAGGCCCCCAACATTGGCCAGAATTCGTAAGCCCCGCGATAGATCATGTCGATCGCCACATAAACAATAATGGCAAGCCCCACATAGGCGATCCAGCGATGATTGGTCAGCAGCTTGGCAATGAAAGTTGCGGCGAGACCCATCAGCGCGATGGACAGCACCAGCCCAATAACCAACACGGTGGGATGTTCGCGGGCTGCACCCGCCACCGCCAAAACATTGTCGAGGGACATCGAGATATCGGCAATGACGATTTGCCAAGCGGCTTGCGCAAAGGTTTTTTGAGTTGCACCTTTGGCAACGCTGCCATCGGCGTTCAGGTCGGAATCTTCCAGGGATTCCAAGGCATCGCTGTGGCGGCTGTCGCGCAGCTCACGCCACATTTTCCAGCAGACCCAGGCCAGCAACAGTCCACCAACCAGCAACAGTCCAACAACTTGCAACAGCTGCACTGCCACGATTGCAAAGCCGATGCGCAACACCGTTGCCGCAATAATACCGACGAGAATGGCCTTGTTGCGGAGTTCCTTGGGAAGTCCGGCGGCGGCCATGCCGATGACGATGGCATTGTCGCCGGCCAGCACCAGATCAATCATGATCACTTTGCCCAAGGCAACCAGCGCATCTCCCGTCAGCAGGCTTTCAAGCACGAATCCAATTTCCCGTCGCTGTTGTTGTGAACTTGTGAGTTAGGGATTTTGCGGTAGGACTTCAAGGGAAGGTTTCAGAACCAGCCAGAAAGCAGGCCGATCCCAGCCAGGGCCATGGCACTGCCACCGACGGGCAGAACTTTGCTGGTGGCTTTAAATCCAAGTCCGAGAGCCAGACCTGCTGCATGAAGGACGACAGTGGCCAATGCAAATCCGACGCCATAACCAGCTGATGACATGTCGGCTGGCATTTCTGCACCATGGGCAAATCCGTGGAAAACCGCAAAAAATCCGACCAGTCCCAAGGCCAATGTAACCGGAGCCTTCCATTGCAAAGCCACGACCGCGCCCAGAACAACCACCGACAATGCGATGGCGATTTCGACAAAAGGCAGTTGAATTCCGAGGCTGCCAAGCAATCCGCCTGCAATCATCATCGTCACGAAACTGGCAGGCACCTGCAACCTGGCCTTGTCAGCCAGCAGACTTGCAAACAGACCGACAGCAAACATTGCCAGCACATGATCCAATCCACCAAGAGGATGGACAAAACCATGGGCGAAACTCATGTGCAGGCCCTGCCCCACATGGGCCTCGACATTGCCAGCCATGGCTGTAAAGGTGATGGCCACCAGGGGAAGAATTTTTTTCATGTGCCGCTCCATTGCTCTTGCAAGTAAAAAAATGCCAGGCGCGAAACTGGTTCGTCCGCCTCATGAAGGGTGATTAGCAGCCTCTGCCCGTCTGGCGAAAGACAAAAGCGACGGATTATGCAGAAGCTTCTCCCAGCGAGGGTGGAGCGGGAGTGGGAAGGTTCACATGGTGTTTGGCCCGGAGCAAGTCCCCTGCATTTGAAATCAATCCCCACACAGCGCGTCACCCCGGCGAAGGCCGGGGCCAGGCTTGAAGTGTGAAGGATGTTGAAACAGCGAAAAAAAGCCTCGTCCCGGCCTTCGCCGGGATTCAGTGGGATCGATTCATGGCAAGTTTGAACCACCCTAATGATAAAAAATCGTGGCAACTGAAGCGGCCAAGACCAATGCAAGGCTGATGTTGATGACGCGGTAGTATCTGGCGTCGCTCATGACATGACGCAAGCTCGCCCCAAACAAGGCCCAGGCAGAGGCGCTGGTCAAGCCCATCACCACATAAGAACCGACGACAAATGCGACGCCCAGATAATAATTGTCGGGTATTGTGTAGGTTGAAAGTGCAGTCACCGACATGATCCAGCCCTTGGGATTGATCCACTGGAACAGCATCATCTGCAAGAAGCTCATGGACTTGCTTTGGGACGTGGTATTGGCATTGGCCGGTCCGGCATTTGCGACTTTCCAAGCCAGCCATAGCATGTAGGCCGCACCGGCGTATTTCAACCCAGCATAGATGACCGGGTAAATTTCGAAAACTTTTCCCAGTCCAAGTCCCACACAGGCAATCATCAGGGGGAAACCCAATGCCACACCCATGGCCATGGGAAAGGTTGCCTTGAAACCATGGTTCATGCCGGACGCCATCAACAAGGTGTTGTTGGGACCGGGCGTATAGGCTGTCACAGCTGCAAACAAGAGCAAGGCCAAAAAAAGATGAAGGGTCATGACGACGGCTTAAACTGCCGAGGCTTCTGAGTTCAAGCACTGGATTGTGTTGAGTGTCGCAATCGTCACGCCACAATCTGGGTGCGTGGCGTTGGCTGCAGCCTTGTTTTGCCAAGCAAGGCAGATACGGCTTTGGCGTCCATCGACTTGTAGAAATAGTAGCCTTGCAACTCGGTACAGCCAGCAAGCCGCAAGATGTTGACTTCGTCTTCGCATTCCACGCCTTCTGCTGTGACATCGGCAGACAAGCCACGGGCCACCAGCAATGTGCCTTGAACAATCGCAAGTTCGCCTGGATTGGAAAGCACTTTGCTGATGATCGACTTGTCAATCTTGATGCGGTCGAAATGAAAGCGCCTGAGATAGCCAATGCTGGAGAAGCCCGTGCCGAAATCATCGAGCGCGATCTTGATTCCAGCCAGCTGCAGTGCCTTGAACACGGTACTGGCCTTGTCGGCATCATGGATCAGCGACGTCTCGGTGATTTCAAACTCGACGCGATTTGGTGCAATGCCATGATTGGCAAGAACACCGAGGGCGCGTTTTACAAAGTTTGGATCATTGAGCTGAATGGCAGAAATATTCACGGCGAGGCGCAATTCCGGCCAAGCCTGGGCAGCACGGCAGGCCCGGTCCAGAATCAATTCGCCGAGATCATTGATGAGGCCGGATGATTCAGCAATGGCGATAAACTTGTCGGCTGGCACCCGGCGAAGGCTCGACATGGGCCAACGGGCCAAAGCCTCGACACCGGCAATCTGGCCAGAACGGGCATTAATAACAGGTTGGAATTCTATGCCCAAAGTGCCGGTTGCAATGATCAGCTTGAGTTCTTCTGCAATCGAGAGATTTTCGTTGCGTTCGCTGTCAAAACTTTCATCATAGATGCAATAGCGGTTTTTGCCATCAGCCTTGGCACGATACATGGCAATGTCGGCACGGCGCAGAATTTCTGACTCGTCCGTACCATTGTTACCTTGAGCCAAGCCCACACTGGCACCGACAGTTGCCATCCGGCCATCAATGTCGAAGGGCAGTGCGAGGATGGAAATCAATTGTCCTGCGAAGGTCTGGGCCTGCTGAAGCGAAGTCGCACCTTCAAACAGTACGATGAATTCATCACCGCCCATGCGGCAGCAAAGCGTGGCGTTTTCGGCGAGTTTGCTCAAGCCGCCACCGACCATGCAGATCAGGCGGTCACCGATCTCATGACCGAAACTGTCATTGACTTCCTTGAATCCGTCCAGATCGGCGAATGCCAGTACATACTGGCTATCTGGTGTATGCGCCAATTTGCGGATTTTCTGGACAAGTGCCAAACGATTGGGAAGTCCTGTCAAATGATCGTGCAATGCATTGTGATTGGCCAAATCTTCATTGATGAGCAATTGCTGAATCAGACGCCAGCACACAAGGCCAATACCTGTCATCACAACAACCAGAAAACCCAGAACAGCACTGGCCTTTTGCCAGCTGGCTTGCGTGAGCATGGCGCCGAGGTTTCGGTCTTGCCAAGTCAGTGCCAAGGTTGGTTGACCTGTCAAGTCGGGAAACACGATTTGATTTGACAATGCCGTCAGGTCGACGCCCAGGGTTACACCCTGCACCAGCAATTTCTTTTCAACTGACTGCATGAATTTTTCATCCAGCAACCGGGCAAACACCAGCAATCGGCCATTGAAGACAGCGGTATCAACAGTCGCGGATCCCGCCACTTCAGCACTAACAACAGCTGGGTTGGCAATGGGTGCTATGGCAATAATGGCAGGTCCGAGAATTGTGTTGGCATAGCCAGTGGCCAGACCTGTTCCCTCTGAAGCAGAGGGAAGCTGGTTTTTGATTTCAGGAAAGTCACGGCCCAGCAGGGCTCCGGCAAAGCGAATGTCGAAATTGCCGGCCGCATTGTGGAGCAAAACCTTGCCATTGCTGGCATCCACGATGGCGACGATGTCATAACTTGCGCCCACACTAATGGTGTTGCCCCAGGTGGTGGCAAACCATTTGGCGTCCGGGGTGTTTGCGGTGTGCTCGGCAGCATCTTTCCAGCGGGCATTCTGGGTGACCAACCGTGCCAATTCCATTTCTTCGGCCTGCAAGGCCTTGCCAATAACTTGCTTGTTGCGCTCGTGCTCGGCCTGGTTGCCGCTGCTTTGAACCCGGTTCAGCAGATCATAGGCCAGACCGATGGCACCCAAGGATGCCAAAACCAATGGCAAGGCAATGACCAACAGAAAGCGCCAACCCGTCATTCTACGCATGTTTACACTACCCCATCTACCAGGTGGATTTTGGGGGCAGCGGGCTTAATGGGCGGTTACAATTGTCGATTTTGGATCATGCCCGGTCCGGCAATCGGGCCAGAACCGGGCATTATGGTTAAGACCAGCTTTACGCTGCTACAGTTTTGGCCTGCGCCACCACGGCATCGGCAGCGCGTCCGGTCAATTCGGCCAGATGATCGAACTTCGCGGCAAAGGTGCCGACTCCTGCCGTGGCTGAGCGGATTTCAATGATCAGCGAGGCAATTTCGGCTTCCGGCATATGGGCTTTTACCGTATCCCAACCTTGCCAACCATCCCTTGCATCAAAGCCCAGCAAATGGCCCCGGTGTCCGGTGACGATTTGATTTGCCCGCGCCGTGGCATCAGACGGAATATGGATTTCCACCGCCAATATAGGCTCAAGCAACACCGGGCTGCATTGCGGCATGCCTTCCACCATGGCAATGCGGGCGGCAATCTTGAAGGCCATTTCGGAGGAATCCACGTCGTGGTAAGAGCCTTCCGCCAGGTTGACTGTAAAGTCCACTACAGGGAAACCCAAGCTGCCCTTGCCCATCCATTCGCGTACCCCCAATTCCACGGCCGGGATATATTGTTTGGGCACCATGCCACCTGTGATGGTGTCGGTGAAAACAAATCCTGTGCCACGGGGGGTTGGCGCTATATCGACCACCACATCGCCATATTGGCCATGGCCACCGGATTGTTTTTTGTGGCGACCGCGGATTCGCACGGATTTCCGGATGGTCTCCTTGTAGGCAATGCGCCGGGGCGCGGTTTTGGCATGAACGCCAAACTTGCTGGCCAGCCGTTCAATGGCAACCCGCAAGTGCATTTCGCCCTGGCCGAACAACACCATGTCGCCCGTGTCATGATCATGGACGAACGAAAGGGAGGGATCTTCTTCAATCAGCCGGGCCACGGCTGTGGTCAGTTTCACTTCGTCCTTGCGATCAGCTACCGACAGGGCAAAGCCATAGACTCCGGTTTGTGCCTGATGGTCCAACAATTGAACAACCGCACCCTTTGCCGTCGATATGGTTTGCCCGGTGGCAAAGGCTTCGAGGCGACCCAATGCCACAACCTGGCCCGCAACCGCCTTGCCGACTTTTTGGCTCGTGGCACCTTGGAAGGCTGCCAGTCCTGCGATGCGAGCTTCCACTGCCTTGCCGTTGTGTAAAGTCATGCCGTCGGTGGCCTCACCGCTCAGCACACGGGCAATCGAGATTTTTCCGCCTTGCAGGCTGTGTTGGGTTTTGAGGATTTGCAGGGTTGTGGCAGCTGCAGATGAAATGCCCAGACGTGCGCAGGTTTCGGCAATGCCGCCCACATCATGGCGCAGCGCCTTCAACAAGCGACCAATGCCGTTGCCATGCTCGGCTGAACCAAACAGAACGGGCGTCACATGGCCTTCCAGCACATCGCGGTGAAGATCGGCAAAAACCTGGTCGCGGGGTGGCTCCATGTCTGACAACAATTGTTCCATCAAGGCGTCATCGTGATCCGCCAGGGCTTCAAGCATGGTGAAGCGCTCGGTTTTTTCCAATTCCTTTATGTCGCTTGGCATGTCAACAACACGCGACTCCGCCAGTTCCTGATAAATATGGGCCCGTTCCAATGCCAGTTCGACAAAGCCGGAAACCACACCATTGTTCCAGATCGGCAGTTGCCGGAGCACCAGTGGCTTGGTACTGGCTGGCTGCATCCAATTCAAAACCTCACGTGGACCCGTATCGGCCTTGTCGATCTTGTTGAGGAAAATGATGCGCGGCAGTTTCAATTCGTCAAGCCGGCGCAACAGCAATTGCAGGGCTGGCACTTTCTTGGCGTCGGCATCAACCACAACGATAGCGGCGTCGCAGAATGGCAATGCACTTTGCGCGTCTTCAGCAAATTCAACCGAGCCGGGGCAATCAAAAAATGTAAAACTGTCTTCCAGATAATTCAATGTCGCGGTGTTGGCTTCAATGCCCATGGCATGGGCGCGGGCTTCGGGCGAGGCATCACCCGCAAGCGATTTGTCTACGGCCTTTCCCTGACGTGAAGTGGCCCCTGCCCGAAACAGCAAGGCCTCCAGCAATGTGGTTTTTCCGCTTTGATAGGGCCCGACGATGGCAATCAATCGTGGACCCGCAACTCGTCTGCCATTTGTGTTCAATTGGGCAACAGTCATATCCAACCCTCCGATGCTTGTTCATTTGCAATGAGGG
>JANOXA010000117.1:0-63373 GCA_031418195.1 Hyphomicrobiales bacterium
TGACGGGAAGTGCCACAATGGCATTTGCCGAAGACGTGACGCTGACCATGGCTGTGCCGGATTGGCCACCCACGCGCATCATGAAAAAGATGTTCGACGAGCAGTACAAGTCGAAAACCGGCAACACCGTGAAGCTCGAAGTGGACTTCATTCCATGGCCAGACTTCTATACGCGCGTCAACGCATCGCTGACATCTGGCGAACAGAAGTACAATTTCGCAGTGTCGGATTCGCAATGGCTCGGTGCATTCGTTGAAGGCGGCTATTTCCGCAAGGTCAACGATCTGATCGATGCTGATCCTGAACTGCAAAAGACCATGGCCGACATGCATCCAGCCCCGCTGAATGCCTATTCGACCTATCCAAACTCTACGCCAAACTACTATGGCTTCCCGCAATTCCCTGACGTTCTGGTGACCTATGGCCGCTCGGACATTCTGTGCAACGCGGATGAGCAAACAGCCTTCATGGCGAAGTTCAACAAGAAGCTGCCATGCACCGGAGAAGAAATCGACCAGATGAGCTGGGATGATTTCATGAATGTGGGCACTTTCTTCAAGCGTAAAAAGGGTGAAATGCTGGCAGGTAAGCCTGCTGATGATGACTTCTATGGCATCGCTTTCCAGGCTGGCAAAGGCTACGACTTCTCGTCGATGCAGATCAACGGCTTCATCTGGCAAATGGGGGGCGGCACATGGGATGAAACCAAGCAGCCAACAGGCCAAGCCGAAGGCGTTGTCAACTCGCCGGAGGCTGTGAAGGCTCTGGAGAAATACCTGAGCTTCATCGACCTCATGCCACCGGTTGCCAAGACCGGTACCATGGACATCTTCAAATCGGACGAATTGTTCCGTGAAGGCAAAGTGGCCATGAACATCGACTGGATTGGTTTGGGCGAAGCCTCGCTCGATCCAAAGTCTTCCAAGGTCTCCGATAAGCTGGTTTTCGGACTGGCACCTGGAACACCTGGCCCGGATGGCAAATTGATCCGTTGGTCAAACATCGGCGGCCAGCCTTTCGTGCTGACCACCTGGACCACGCCAACCCAATTGACCGAAGCTATGGGCTTTGTGAAGTGGTGGTTGTCACCTGAAATCCAGCATCAGTTTGCGGCTTCCGGTGGACAATCTGCCATGAAGTCGGTGTTCACGGATCCAAAGTACGTGACCTATCGTCCATGGAACCGCGCATGGGCAGCATCGCTGGATTGGCAAAAAGACGTGTGGCATGTGCCACAGTTCTTTGAATTGCTGACCCAGCAACAAGACCAGTTCGACCTTGCCATCACCGGCAAGCAGGATGCGAAAACAACGCTCGATAACGTAGCGAAGTTCCAGCAGAACCTGCTGACGGAAGCTGGTTTGATCAAGTAAGAAAGAACCTCATCCGGCCTGTCGGCCACCTTCTCCAACAAAGAAGTTGGAGAAGGGACATGCATTGTCCCTTCTCCACGTCTTCGTGGAGAAGGTGCCCCAACGGGGCGGATGAGGTCCCTTTGGGTGTAGTGCACAGAAGCAAAATCGAATGTACGTATCTGCTATCGACCAACCAACTCCAACGCTCACAGCCTCCGCCCACAACTGGAAGCTGGCCATTCTGGTTGGCATCGTCGTCTCAATCCTCGCCATGTTGATCCTGCCAGCCAAGGTTTCCTTCTGGATTGTCGGTGCCATGGCAGCAATGGTCGCGGCGGCCTTTGCCATCAATGCCTACCGCCGCAAATATTTTGGAGGCTTGCTGGTTGCACCTGCCATCGCAGTGTTGTTTGTGATGAACATTTTCCCGCTGCTCTGGTCCCTCGGCCTGTCTTTCTTCGCCTACCAGTCGAACCAGCAAACCATCCGTTTTGTCGGCCTCAACAATTACATCAAAGTGCTGACCAACGAGATCGCCGCCAAGGATAACTGGAACGCCTTGATCAACACCGCGATGTTCGTTGTCTTCACTGTGGCAGCGCAAATGCTGATCGGCTTCTTGCTCGCCATGCTGTTTTCCAAACAATTTCCCTTGCGCAAATATCTGCTGATCCTCGTGCTGACTCCCATGATGCTGTCGGTCGTCGCATCGGGCGTATTCTTCACCTATTACTACGATCCCACCTTCGGCATCCTGAGCTATGTGATGGGCAATATCACGGGCGAACAATTCATTCTGATGGACAACAAGATTGGCGCTGTCGCTGGTATTGTATTTGCCGATGCCTGGATGTGGTCGCCCTTCGTCATGTTGCTGGTGCTGGCCGGACTGGTTTCTGTGCCAAAATATTTATACGAAGCCGCCGCCATTGACCGCGTTTCAAGTTGGCGGCGTTTCTGGTCCATCACATTTCCCTATATTCGCGGCCTGCTAATGCTCGCTTTGCTGTTCCGCACTATCGAGGCTTTCAAATTGGCCGACCTTGTCATCTTGCTCACCAAGGGCGGAAATGACACCATGACGATTTCCTATCACCTCATCCGCATCGCCAATGAACAGAACAAGACCAGCGAAGGGGCTGCGATTTCTTATCTCATGTTGTTCATGGTGATTGTGCTGACTAATCTGTATTTGTATCTGGCCAATCGACGGAGTCAGAGCGCATGAAACAGCACTCACAAAACATTCTCCCTCAAGCGAAGCTCGGGGGAGTACCCCGAAGGGGGGAGGGGGTGTTTCAACCTGAACGGCAGTTGCGGAGTGGGCTGAAACACCCCCTCCCGGCTTCGCCTTACTCCCCCGGCTGCGCTGAGGGAGAAAGGAACAAGACATGACTTCCCTTCTCGAAAAACTTGGCTTTCGCAAAGCCTCTGGTGTGGGTGAGGCGGGCTGGGGCCATACATTACTCGTTGCTATCGTCAGCCTGATTTATTTCATCCCTGTACTGATGATTATTTTCACGGCCTTCAAGCCGCAAGACCTTGCCCTGTCGGTGCCACCCACCCTGTCGCCCACCTCACTTTTTGGCCTGATTCCCAATGCCTATGTGTTCTCACCCACATTGGAAAATTTTGGCTCGGTTTTCTCGCGCTCGATGACAACGGGCGGTGCTGCAGAAAACACCGGCTTTGACCGCTATTTCTTCAACTCCATTGTCATCGCATCCGTATCCGTTCTGTTGGCACTGGTGATCGGCACCCTCGCGGCTTTTGGTTTTTCCCGCTATCCCCTGAAGGGCAACGACACCTATCTCTTCATCATTCTCACCACCCGCATGTTGCCAGCCATCGTCGTCATCATTCCGGTGATCCTGATGTTCCGCGTTGTTGGACTTTCAGGCTCCTACATCGGCATCATTTTGCTCTACACAGCTTTCAATTTGGCCTTCACCATCTGGATGATGAAAAGCTTTTTTGACGAGCTTTCAACCGACGTGGAAGACGCCGCCCGCATTGACGGATCATCCGAAGGCAGGGTGTTTTTCAAAATTTGTTTGCCACAAGTTGTCGCCGGCCTTGCCGCCACATTCGTCTTTGGCCTCATCCTCACATGGAATGAATTCCTTTTTGCCCTGCTGCTTTCCGGCCCGGATACGCGCACCGTCCCCGTGGCCATGAACCAGGCTGTTTCATCCGGCGGTCGCGGCACCGATTGGACATTGCTCGCGGCAATCGAAACCCTCTTCCTCATCCCGGTATTCCTCGTGACATTCTTTTTGCAGGACCACCTGTTGCGCGGCGTCACCTTCGGCACAGTAAAGCGCTAGTCATGTCAACCATTGACGTCAGAAAAGTCACCAAGAAATTCGGCGAATTTGTTGCCGTGAAAGATGTAGACTTGAAAGTCGACGCTGGCGAAGTGGTCTGCTTGCTCGGTCCTTCCGGCTGCGGCAAAACCACAACGCTGCGCATGATCGCGGGGCTGGAACGGGCTACCGCAGGTGAAGTGATTATCGCTAGCCAGAACATGAATGAGCTGGCCCCCGAAAAACGCAACATTGCCATGGTGTTCCAGTTTTACGCGCTTTATCCCGCACTCACCGTGGGCCAGAACATCGCCATGCCCCTGCATTTTGAGAAGCTCTCAAAGGCTGATGCCGATGCGCGCGTCAATAAAGTTGCAAAAATCCTGCACCTGGATGATGTGCTAGACCGCATGCCGGGCCAAGTATCCGAAGGAGAAAAGCAACGTATCGCCGTGGCCCGCGCCATCATTCGCGATCCCAATTGCTTCCTGTTTGATGAACCGCTGTCGCGTCTCGATGTGGAGTTGCGCCATTCCATGCGCGGGCAAATCAAGGAAGTGCTTTCAAATCTTTCAAAAGCAACAGTCATCGTCACCCATGACCAGCTGGAAGCCCTTACCATGGCAGACCGTATTGCCATCATGCGCGACGGCTTCATTGAGCAAGTGGGCACTCCCCATGAAGTCTTTGCCAAACCCGCAAATGTCTTCGTGGCCAGCTTCATCGGCACGCCGCAAATGAATCTCGTCGAAGCCGATCTACTTGCAGTTAAAGCTGACAAGGGCGAATTCCAGATCGGCAACATTGCCTTGCGTGTTGGTGTCAACGGTGCAGTGAGTAGCCTTGGCAAATCAAAAGTGACAGTCGGCATCAGGCCCCGGGCTTTTGCACCCGTTTCCGCCGCAGGCCCCACAGCCATCACCGCCACCGCTGAACTGATCGAACCCATGGGGGCCGAAACCCTGATTCACGCCCGAACCGTCACAGGCATAGAAATCCGCGTCGTGGTTCCCCGCGACAAGCGTGTCAAGACAGGTGAGATTTTGCATCTTGAGCCTGACGCCTCACAAACCCACATCTTTGGTTCCGATGGCAAAGCGGTGCGATCATGAATGACAATCACAAAACCCTAACCCCGCAAAGTGCGCTCCGCATGGAGTATGCCATCATCGCCTTGGGGCTGGTTGCCCTGCTCATGATTTTCCAACCCTTCAGCATTGCATTGTTCACCATCGGCAGCTTGATTGTGGTGCTGGCAGGCTTGGTGAACAATCTGCTGCCACTGGCGCAATCCGGCGTAAAGGTTCGCTCAGTTGTTACCATCACCATGGTGGTCGCCATGATTTTCTGTATTGTCCTGTTGGTTTCCATTGTGGCCGCTTATCTCTACGGCGCATTTTTCCTGAAACCACCTGATCCCAATACAACCGGTGGCAAGGCCATGCTGGCGGCCCGACCATTTTATTTTCATCCTTTTGTCTGGTGGGTGACAGGTGTGGCCGTGGCATTGGCGGGACTCATCACTTACCGCAATCGCAAGGGCTGATCCAATGTCGCGATTTGCAGGTCGACGTGCTGTTGTCACTGGAGGACTTTCAGGCATTGGTGAAGCTGTGGCGAAACGCATTGCTGCCGAAGGTGGCAATGTTGTTTGCTGGGATTTGAATGGCGGCATCAAGACCGACATTTCGGACTATGCCTCAGTTGAAAAAGCCGTAACCGAAACCCGAAAACAAATCGGCGGCATCGATATTCTGGTCAACAGTGCCGGCATCACCGGACCAACTGTGCCCGTCGATGGATTCCCGATTGATGGTTGGCTGCAAACCATCGCCATCAATCTCAACGGCACTTTCTTTTCCAATCGCGCCGTCGTGCCACTGATGATCGCCCAGAATTACGGGCGCATTGTCAATATCGCATCGATCGCCGGTAAAGAAGGCAACCCCAATGCCTCGGCCTATTCCGCCTCCAAGGCCGGCGTTATTGGTTTCACCAAATCCCTGTCAAAAGAACTGGCGAAATACAACATCACCGCCAATTCGGTGACACCCGCCGCCGTGCGCACACCGATATTCGATCAAATGCCGCAAGCCCATATTGATTTCATGCTGGCCAAAATTCCCAAAGCACGTTTTGGCACGGTTGATGAAGTGGCAGGCCTCGTCTGTTGGCTGGCCTCGGAGGAGTGTTCATTCTCAACTGGCGCCGTGTTTGATGTATCCGGTGGCCGTGCGACGTATTGAATGGAACATTGCAGCAGTGGTGGGCGTTTCTCTTGAAAGGAGAATTGCGATGGCACATCCAGAACACGAGAATCCCGAATTGGTGAAGCAACATGTGGAAAAAGGGCGCATGGCCGAACAGAAGCTGGAGAATGAATCCGGCAAGCAGCCACCTCATCAATTGCATACAGATGACCGGACACCGCCCCACAAGGGCGATCCCCAGCAGGTTCAAAATGTTCCAGGCGGTGAAGATCTCAAGCGTAGCCGCCGACCCGACGCGAATGAAACCTATCGCACTGGTCGGCGGGGGGAGAGATAGCTGATTGACCTATTGCGCGGTGAACCCGCCGTCGATCAAAATATCCTGCCCTGTGATCAGATCAGAGGCTGACGAAGCCAGAAACAAAATCAGGTCTGCCACTTCCGTAGTTTTGCCAAAACGCCCCAAAGGAATCTTCGCCTTCATCGGGTCGCCTTTCTCCGGCTTGCCCCAAACCATTTCTCCCATGGGCGTGAGAATAACCGTAGGGCACACGGTGTTGCTCTGAATATTGTGCTTGGCCCACTCGATGGTCATGACTTTGGTGAGCATGTTCAGGCCACCCTTGGAGGCCCCATAGGAACCATGGTCTGCAAGCGCCATGACGCCCGATTGCGACGAGACGTTGATGATCTTGCCCATCTTTTGTTTGATCATCTGCGGCACCAGCGCCTGCGCCAATAAAAACGGTGCCCGCAAGTTCACATTGATGGTGGTGTCCCAGTTTTTCATGGTGATATCAAGCAGGGCCTCATTCAAGGCAACGCCAGCATTGTTGACGAGGATGTCGATGGTGCCGAATTCGTACAACGCCTGCTGCGCCGCCATCTGCGGCCCTTCGATGGTGCTCATGTCAGCTTCAATGGCAAGACACTTGCGCCCCAGCTTTTTGACCGCAGCGCTCACATCCGCCAAACCGTTTTTGTCGCGGCCCACCGCCACGATATCAGCACCCGCATCGGCCAACACCTGACATGCCTCAAAACCAATGCCCTTGGTAGCACCCGTCACCAGCGCCCGTTTGCCCGTCAATCCAAATCTTTTTGTCCACTCAGTCATTGTGTCTCTCCTGCAATTTTGTAAACCTTCTATTTGAAATCCTCGCAAGTCAACGGGAGAAAACCATGCAGCGCATGTGCCGCATTATCAAAGTGAAACCGGAAATCATCGCCGAATACAAACGCATCCATGCCGCTGTCTGGCCGGAGATTCTTGAGGCCATTCGCAAAAGCAATGTGCAGAATTATTCAATCTTCCTGCGCGAACCGGAAAATCTGCTGATCTCCTATTGGGAATACATGGGATCAAACTATGAAGCTGACATGGCTGAAATCAAAAAAGCCCCGCGCATGCAAGATTGGTGGAACATCACCGACCCCATGCAAGAACCCCTGAGCACCTGCAAGGATGGCGAATGGTGGGCTGATACCGAGTTGGTGTTTCACACCGATTGAAAGAGCCATCATCTGTCTCGCGCTGTCGCGCGGTCCACCTTCTCCCCCAAGCGGGAGAAGTGAAGTACCCTTCAGCTCTCCCGTTCACGGGAGAGGACGACGCGAAGCGTCAGGTGAGGACCTGTCAATCAAGCCCGTTCCTTCAACATCTTCTCCACCCCCGCAAAGGCTTTCTGATAAACATTATGCTCCGTATCAGGAATAAGTGTCAGATCATCCTGCGGGCTGGCATCCCAGTCGCCAGTCCACACCGCAAACGTGCTGTTGTCCTGTGTCACGGGCCAAAGCCTTGGGCCCGACACGTAGTTGAGCCATGGAATTTCGCAAGTTGTAATGCGATAGGAAAATGAGCGGTTGATGTCATTGAGGTGCAGCAATTCCTCATTCAAATGCCCTGCGCCAAAACAGAAATCCCGCACACCACTCACTTTGTCAGAACGAACTTTCCTGAGCATATGCATCTTGCTGATTTCATCATGCCATGCCCCCATGCCGGAAAAGTCACGCATCACCCCCCAGGTTTTTTCAACGGGCGCCTTAATCACCCGTGAAGTCCAAACCTTGTTGGGCTGCCATGCTTTCCAGCGCGTGGCACCTGCAGGCGAAACAGGCGGCGATGCCTTGATCATCTTTTTCAGATTGGCCAAACCCGAAGCAAAAACATCTCTCGAAACAATCCGTTCATATTTTCCGGCATCTTCCGGTGCTTCATCAAAGCTGGCCGACCATTCAGCAAACGTCACGTCCCCTTGCGTCACCGGATAAAGCCGCAACGTCGATTGATAGTTCTTCACCGGAAATGCGGGCTTTTCAAAATTGTAAGTGAAGCAGTATCGGGCATCATCCAGCATCAGCAACCGCTCGCGAATGTGAGTGCCATCGCGCATGTGAAAGCACCGCACACATCCCACGACATCAGCCTGCAAGCCATCTTCAATTTTTGACTTTGAGACAGCCGGAACCCAGAAAGGCAAGCCGTTAAAATCCCGAACCATCGGCCAGACGGCTTGCACAGGAGCAAGAAGAATTATACTGGCATAGGCACGCGCCATGATTATTTTCCCGAACCCGAGGCGTTCCAACCGGACTTCGTGTTCTTCAAGCCCAATTTGTAGACTTCCTCTTTGTTCGGAAAGAAATCTCGCCACACCCGGGTTGCCGCAGCCAAAGCCGGGATGGCGCGGCCAAAGGCTTCGATGGTCATGTAACCATCATATCTGGCCGCCCGCAAAGCCTTGTATGTTGCGTCCCAAGGCACATGACCTTTCCCGGGTGTGCCGCGATCATTTTCGGAGATGTGAACGTGGATCATGTGGCGCTTGATGGTTTTGATGGCCGCAACCGGATCTTTTTCTTCGATGTTGGAATG
Source organism: Hyphomicrobiales bacterium (assembly GCA_031418195.1). Taxonomy (GTDB): domain Bacteria; phylum Pseudomonadota; class Alphaproteobacteria; order Rhizobiales; family Aestuariivirgaceae; genus Aestuariivirga. The sequence continues at coordinate 8,753 of JANOXA010000117.1, forward strand.
GAAAGTGTCATACATGGCCTTGATGGCAGTATGATCCACTTCGTCGAGATAATCCGAAAGCTGTGCCATGGTATTCAAGAAATAACATTCGAAACGATTAAGTGCTTCAACAGCCAGGCGCACATCCTGCTTCGCCGCATGATCACCCACCTGCCGATGAAAACCCAGGCCGCGTTTGCGCTCTTGAGCCGTCGGACCATTTCCGGAAAAATATCCGATTTCTGAATGCATCGGTCCCGCCAGAATTTTTCCACCCAAAGCTGCCGTGCAATCCACCGCCCATTTGGCCCGCGCCACCGCAGCCTTGCGTTGGGCGGAATCGGGTGACAACGAATTGTGGCCTGCACCGAGAACGCTGACTGTGGATACTTCCAAGCCCTGGCTGGCGATGAATTCCCCAAGCTGCGCGTAGTGATCTGGTGTTCCCTCAAACAGCGGAATTTCAACGCCGTCATAACCCGTGTTTTTGAGTGCGCGGATCAATGGCGCATGCTCCATGGTCACATGGCCGGTCCACAACAAAAGATTGAATCCAAACTTCATGACAAATCGCTCCAAACTGATATAACAGTCAATCACATCTGTCAGCAGTGTCAATTGCAAAGCGCAACCCGCCAAGGAGAGAACCATGAACAAGCCCCTGTCGCCTACACCCGTTCAGGCCGCAGCCTTTGCCCGCATGCAGCAATTGATGTCGTCTTCACCCGTGCCTTCGATTTCAACCGAATTGCTGACAACGGCTGATGGTGAATTGAATCGCGAACTCAATTCCTATTTGTTCGACCCGCCATCAAATCCCGATTTGCTGAAGGGCAAGCGTATCGCAATCTGCTGCACCAACGGCGTGGAAGAAGTGGAAATTCTGGGTGCCCAGCGTTGGCTCACCGAACATGGGGCAACGGTGCATGTTGTATCGCCCCGCATTGGCGAATTTCCGCCCACTCTCGGCTTGCGTTTTCCACCCCAAAGCAAAACCCACGTTCTGGCCATCCGCCTGATGGAAAATGCCGGCTGGCTGAAAATTGATGCGTATACGGATGAAGCGAAGGTCTCTGACTACGACGCGCTTATTCTGCCGGGCGGCGCCTGGAACCCCGATGCCTTGCGCATGGATGCGCCGTGCATCAAATTCGTTCAGGATATGTACAAGGCAGGCAAACCCACCTGCGCCATTTGTCATGGTCAATGGGTGATGGTCAGCGCCAAAATCCTGCGCGGCAAGAAAGCCACGGCAGTCTGGAACATCCAGGTCGATCTGGAAAATGCCGGAGCCATCGTCAGCGATGAACCCTGCGTCGTCGACGGCAACCTGATCACCGCCAGATTCCCCTACGACCTGCCACGCATGACCAAGGCCCTGGTGGAGCAATTGCTGGCGGCCTGACATGCGTTTGAAAAACTTTACGGGGGCCGATGCTTCGAGGTTCGCAAGGACGCGCACCTCAACATGAGGGCTTAAATTGTATTTCCCTCACCTTGAGGTGCTCGCACTTGCGAGCCTCGAAAGGTGCGCCCCAAGTTTAACCCCGCCCCAGCAAAGCCTTCACTTCTGCCAGTGTCGGCATGGACGGCGCAGTGCCTGGCCGCGTGACAGAAATGCCCGCCGTGGCACTGCCAAAATGTGCCGCCCTTTCCGGCGTTTCACCACGCGCAAGGGCAGCAGCGAAACCGCCGTTGAAAGCATCGCCAGCCCCTGTCGTGTCAACAACTTTGCCCGCCGCATAAATTGGAATGTGCAGGGATTGAGTTGGCGTATGTAGCAGCGATCCTTGACCACCCAATGTAATCACCGCCGCACCAACGCCTTTGCGCAACAATACATCAGCAGCTTTCCGTGCTGATTCAATACCGACTACCTCAATACCCGTAATGCCGCTGGCTTCGCTTTCATTGGGTGTCACATAATCACAGAGCTTGTAAATGTTGTCGTCCAGCGGAGCAGCAGGTGCCGTATTCAAAATCGTGATAGTGCCAGCTGTCCGGGCAATTTCAAGCGCTCGCCCCGCTGAAGCAATGGGCTGCTCCAATTGCGTCATGAAAACTTTCGCATTGCGAATGGCATCAGCATGCTTCTCGACGTCAGCGATACTGATAGTGCCTGCTGCTCCTGGCACCACGATGATGGCATTGGCACCCGTACCATCTTGCACAAAAATATAAGCCGCACCTGTTGAGTTGTCGGTCACCTGCTCAGCCAAAACCGTCACACCTTCGTGAGCATACATCGCCAAGGCACGATCTCCAAAATCATCGCTGCCAAGCTTGCTGATGAAAGTGACTTTGGCTCCCGCTCGCGCTGCCGCGACAGTCTGGTTTGATCCCTTGCCACCGGGCCCCATGGCGAAACTGGTTCCCAGAATTGTTTCACCCATGGCTGGCTGTCGGCCCGCCCGAAACGCCAGATCAGCCACATAGATTCCGAGAATGGCAACACCGGATTTCGCCATCCCTAGCCCCCCAACTTGGCATCGGGCGAAATTACCCCAAGCTTGAATTTGAAGCAGCCATAAAATCGCCGCTCCAGTGTTTGCACCACGCAATAGGATTTCTTGGCTGCCTCGTAAAAAGCAAACCTCTCAATCGAAACCAGGGGCCAGGATTTTCCTTCAGCCCGGTCAATTTCAGCTTGCACTTCCTGCGCCACAGGCAAAAGTTCATGTGGCTTGCCCACCACTTCCATGCGGGCGGCAGCATCTTCAACAAATGTATCAAGCGGGAACAACGAGAGAATGGCCCGCACCGCCCGCGGCGCATCGGCATCGATACGCAGAAGTTTGCCATAGACTGTGGCCCGCGCCACCGAATCCGCCGGGAAGTTGGTGTCGCAGATAATAAGGTCATCGCCATGGCCCATCGAGCGCATGGCCTGCAACAGATCGGCATTGAGCAGGGGATCAAGGTGTTTCAGCATGGTTTCCTCAGGTTTTCTTGTGGAGATTTTTAGGCATCAGTGATTTGGGCATTTTGCTGCGGGGAATGATTGCACCCGGCTGTTGGATAACCGCATTGGCCAACAAATGTCCATCCGCTGCCGCCACCAATGGCGCCTTGTTGCGGATTCGTGCCGCGAGGTAGGCCGCCGCAAAACTGTCACCCGCCGCCGTTGTGTCAATGACTTTCTTGACGGGCAGGGGGGCTGCCACTTCATCATGGTTGCGCCAGACAATGCGCGCTGATGCATCAGGCATCTTCAATACTTTTTCCACGCACTTGGCGATCTCAAACATTGCATCGCCAGACCTGCCAAACACACCCGTCATGTCTTCGTGGGAGGCAAACAGGATATCGGCAATTTCGATCGCCTGCCGGAAAGCAGCATCTGCCTCGCGCTTGTCGGGCCATCCGGCGGCCCGGAAATTCGTGTCAAAAACAATCCATGCCCCGGCGTCATTGGCCCGTTGCAGATAGTCAAACAACAAGGCTCGTGCTGCTGGGCCATAAAGCGAAAGTGTTACGCCGGTGAAATAGATCCAGTCATGTTGCAAAAAGAACTGTGCAATATGCTGATCGTCCTCGTCAAAAACTTCCCGGGCTGGTGAGCGGTCACGCCAATAGGAAAATTGCCGTTCGCCGCCGGGAAGGTTTTGGATGAAATAAAGTCCCGGCATTCGGCCTGTAATTTGTCGCACTTCTGATGTGTCAACACCTTCCTTCCGCCAGTTAGCCAGCATGGCATCGCTCCACGGGTCGTCACCAAGTGCTGTGAAATAGCTGGTTGAGATTCCCATGCGGGAAAGATAAACAGCGGTATTCAGCGTATCGCCACCAAAACCTTGCGCAAATTTTCCTTTGCGCTCCTCGCGCATTTGCAACATGCACTCACCAATCGCCAAAACCCGGTTCATCAGATATCTTTCATCAAGCGCAGCGCATCATGGATGGCTGCATGTGTATTGCGCGCCGATACGGCATCGCCAATGCGATAAAGTTCAAAGCTTGCGCTGGCAAGCTTCACAACATTTTGCGTTTCGCCGGCGATCAACGCATCATAATCCACCTCACCCTGATTGCGCGAGTGGGGCTTCAATTCCAGATATACCTCAACTAAGGGCCGCGTTCCATGGTTCACCACAACCTGATCGAACAATCGCTCCTTGCGCACGCCACCATAATCGCTGCCAATGAGCGCCCGCAGTTGATTGCCTTCGCGCACCACATCTTCAAGACGAAAAGTCACTGTGAAAGTCACATCGTATTTTTGCAGTGCCCGCATGTAGGGAACCAGATTCATGCCCATGACGTCGGGCGCAAAACTCCGGTCAGGCGTCATGATTTCCACACGGGCGCCTGAATGGGCCAGCACTTCAGCGGCCATCAATGCCGTGTGATCTCCAGCATCGTCATAAAGCAAAACATTGCTGCCGGGCTTCACATCGCCAGAAAGAATATCCCAAGCCGAACAAACCAGATCATTTCCGGTGGCCAAAACCTCCGTATGCGGAAGACCGCCTGTGGCGATGACAACGACATCTGGGTTGGTGGCCATCACGCGTACAGAATCCGCATAGTTGTTGAAATGAAACTGGACTGCCTTTGCTTCGCATTGTGCCAACCGCCAGTCAATGATGCCGATCATTTCAGCCCGACGTTTGGAGCGTGCCGTCAATCTGATTTGACCGCCTGCTTCATTGGCGGCTTCAAACACGGTTACGACGTGGCCCCGTTCAGCCGAAACCCGCGCCGCTTCAAGGCCACCAGGGCCAGCCCCCACAATGGTCACACGCTTGTTCCGGGTTGTCTTTGCAATGATGTGCGGCAGTTTCAATTCGCGGCCGGTCGCCGGATTGTGAATGCAATAGGCTTCGCCACCTTGATAAATCCGGTCAAGACAATAAGTGGCACCCACACAGGGGCGAATATCATGTTCGCGCTTCTCAATGATTTTGCGCACGATGTGTGGATCAGCAATATGGGCGCGCGTCATCCCCACCATGTCTATCTTTCCAGATTGGATGGCGTGGCGCGCTGTTGCAACGTCGGAAATGCGGGCAGCGTGAAATGTCGGAAAATTTGTGTGGGCGCGAATCTCGCCTGCGAAATCCAGATGCGGTGCCGAACGCATGCCTTGCAGCGGGATCACATCAGTCATCGCCGCATCCGTATCAATATGGCCCCGAATGACATTGAGAAAATCCACCAGTCCAGAGGATTTCAAACGCCGGGAAATTTCCAGTCCGTCTGCCTTTGTCGTGCCACCCGCCATGTCTTCGTCTGCGGTGTAGCGCACACCGACGATGAATTCATCGCCGACGCGCTTTCTGATCTCGCGCAGACAGTCAAAGATAAAACGCATGCGATTGTCCAGAGAACCACCATAAGGTGCGTCAAGTGTGTTGGTGGCTGGTGAAATGAATTGATCGATCAAGTGGCCATAGGCCTCAAGTTCAATGCCATCCATGCCTGCGGCTTTCATCCGTTCAGCTGCATCGCCAAAGTCTTGGATGATGCGGGCAATGTCCCAGTCTTCCATGAGTTTCGGGAATGCCCGGTGTGCAGCTTCCCGGTGGTGTGAAGGTGCCACCACAGGCAACCAATCGCCTTTGTTCCAGCCTGTGCGTCGCCCCAGATGGGTGAGTTGGATCATTACAGCGCAATCGTGGTCATGAATCTCTGTCGTGAGTTTCTTCAACCAACCCACAACTTCATCCCTGTAAGCCAACACATTGTTGAAGACCGGCGGTGAATCTTTGGAAACAGCAGCAGACCCCGCCGTCATTGTCATGGCAATGCCGCCTTTGGCCCGTTCCACATGGTAGGCCCGGTACTTGTCTTTCGGCATGCCGTCCTCAGGATAGGCCGGCTCATGACTGGTGGTCATGATGCGATTTTTGAGAGTGAGGTGCTTGAGCTTGTAAGGCTGCAGCAGGGGGTCGGAACTGGAAATCAGGGTTGTCATGGTTTGCGAAGCTTATGGCTTCACGCTCAACGCAACAACCCCCGCCCTGCCAGATTCCGCATCAGGTGCGACACGCCAAAACTCCATGGCGGGCATTGATCGGTTGAGCGCACCACGTTGAACAGCACGCCCAATTGCGGGTTGGCCACCGTCACCCGGTCACCATGGTGATGCGTGAAGCCCTGACCCTTGCTGTCCCGGTCTTGCGTGGGCGCAAACACCGTGCCGCAAAACAGCACAAAACCATCCGGGTACTGATGATGTTGGTTGAGCGTGGCTTCTGCAAGTGCCGTAGGACTGCGGCTGATTTTCCGCATGTTGCTCGAACCCTGCAAAAGAAAACCATCCTCGCCATCAACTTCAAGCTTGATGTCCATGCTGTTCACATCTTCAATGCCAAAACGATCATCGAACAACCGGATGAACGGTCCTAGCGAACACGACGCATTGTTGTCCTTGGCTTTGCTGAGCAGCAGGGCCGAACGGCCTTCAACATCGCGCAAGTTCACGTCATTGCCAAGTGCTGCACCGACAATCCGGCCCGTTGAAGCAACCACCAGAACAGCTTCAGGCTCAGGATTATTCCAGCTGGAAATCGGATGAATGCCCACATCCGCGCCAAACCCCACAGCACTCATCACTTGCGACTTGGTGAAAATTTCTGCATCCGGCCCGATACCCACCTCCAGATATTGCGACCATGCCCCGCGTTCGACAAGTGACTGCTTCAGCGCCATGGCCTCTGCCGATCCCGGCACCAGCTTTGAAAGATCATCACCAATCAGCCGGGTAATATCAGCGCGAATGCCATCGGCCACGGCGGCATCACCCCGTGCTTTCTCTTCGATGACCCTCTCCAGCATGCTGCTGGCAAAAGTAACGCCCGCCGCCTTGATGGCCTGCAAATCGATGGGAGCAAGCAGGCCGAGGTTTTTGCTGGCACCCGAAAGCAGGTCAGCCACAGCACCCAGATCGTCGCCGTTGGCAGACAAGGCATGGCTCGCCGGATATTGCATCTCACACAAATCGCGCATTGTTGGCGTGGACCTGGACGTGATGTCGATCACCCGACCATCACGAATGACGACCAGCGCAGGACCATGATCCTCGCGCCAAATCCGCCCGACAAAACAGCCTTCGGAAACGGCAGCTAGGGTTTCAGCAACGGCCTCAGTTTTTTGCATCGTTCAATTGTCCACATTCCAGGTTGATGAAATATGTTCCTCATCTTCCTGGGTCAATCGTTCAAATTTCAGGAAATCATAGTAGCCGCAATTATCCGGCCCCGGAAATTCCCGGCAGGTTGAAGGCCGTGCATGATAAATCGTGCAGCGACGCGCTTCCGTATCAAAGAACTGGCATATCTTGCCAAAGTGCGTATCAGCTTTTCGCCGCATGATCCGCTTGTAACCATGGGCTGCCTTGAAATATTTCTTCTCGGCCTTGTCCAGCGGCAGTTCAAAATGCCTGGCAATCCGCACCGCATCCCGGTCCTTCACTTCTATCACCGGATAGGAACAACAATAACCCGGACACTTCAAACAATCATACTTCTGGCGCACCATGCGAGAACTCAACTTCGGGCAAGGACCGATTCCCCGCCACCATCAAGACGGAACATTTGCCGAAGCTGGAGGGATGCACAAGGGGGAGATGTTTTCATGAACAGGTTGTTGGTGGAGAGCGGTGCGTGTTTGATCAGCGCAATCCTTGCTCCACCCCGGCAATGATCCGTCGCCAGCGTCAAAGGCAACCACATACTGCGTACCAGGATTGACAACTGACGTCTCATCGTTACCATCAACCCTGCCTCTTGCGGGGAGGGGCAGGGGTGGGGCGGCAGCCACGGGTCATCTCATTCAACGCACTGCCACTTTAATTTCTGAACGACGGAGGCTTGAGGTTGGCAAACCAGCGCCACGTTCTCCCAACCTGATTTGCGTCAATCAATTGTTGATGCCGTCGAGATACTTGCAGGTTTCTCGCGTCTTCTGATTGCTGCCATAGGCAAAAACACGGTTGCGGTCATCTGGTGCATCCCGTTCCTCTGCCACGTTGCGCGGCAATACCTTGGCGCGCTGGACATCAGCATCCGCACCGCCGCTCACTTGGTTGCGGCTGAGGAATGTGACAAGGCAAACCAGCTCTTGTTCCTGATCCTGATTGTCGCTTGCTTGCTGATTATCGAGGTCAGCAAGATATTGGCAGGTCTCGCGAGTCTTCTGATTGCTGCCATAGACAAAAATGCGGTTGCGGTCATCTGGTGCGTCCCGTTCTTCCGCGATACGACGAGGCAGAACCCTGGCGCGCTGGACATCGGCATCTGCACCGCCGCCCACCTGGTCACGGCTGAAGAAAGTGACAAGGCAAACAACTTCCTGACTTTCACTTTGTTGCTGATTATCGAGGTTGGCAAGGTATTGACAGGTCTCACGGGTCTTGCGGTTGTTGCCGTAGTCAAAGATGCGGTTGCGGTCATTTGGCCTGTCATAGCGAAGGGCAACACGTCGTGGCAGAAGTTGCGCGCGCTTTACATTTGCATCTGCACCAGCTTTCACTTGATCGCGTTTGAAAAAGGTTACGAGACATACCAGCTTCGGACGCCCGGCTCCGGTGTGGGAGGCGGGCTGGTACCAGCCATGATTTTCATCAAACAAATAGCCCGGTCCTGCCTTGTAGTCATAATAGGGAACGCCAAGATAAAGCGTGAAATTCGTCTTTGCCTCGGAAGCGGCTGACATGCCGCCAAACATGGCAATTGCCGCTATCAAACCCAAAATCAATTTTTCCATTTTTCATTCCTGCAGTGAGTATTCAGTGAAGGAACTCATCCGGGAACAATTTGTTCCAACTATGGCGGGAGAAAAGTCAGTGAGTAAACGACCATCTATAGGGTTGTTTTGCGAATGCGCGGGCCGACATCGGTTTGACCTGAACCAAACAAACGCGGATTACGGCGAGACTCCATAGTTGTTTCGGAGTTTTTCGGTGACACTCCACTAAAATATTTTAGATGACTTTCCTGGACTGCCCCCCTTGAATGAGCCACGATAATTTCGGTTACATTCAACCTGAGGGGGAATGACTGTGCTGAAGAGAAGTAGTAAATCGAAGGATGGACAGAAATGGATCGCCATGTAGGCAGTTCGAGAGTTTCTGGTCCAATAAATGGGACGGTCGTAGGTGGTTTGAAAATGTTGGGTGTGAGCTGCATCATGTCACCCGTAAGAGAGATTCATAGATAATAACTTTGCCGCCACGCGTTCGTGGCAATTCGTCGACCCGGATTACTTTTACTTTCAATTTTCTTGAAATGTTTTTGTCGATGATTTCCTGTGCAATAGTTTCACTGAGTTGTTGGTTGGGATCCAAGGGTATGTAGAACATCTCGACTTCAGCAGTGCTGATCTGGCGGAGTTTGAACTGTTTCAGCCCAATCCGATTGACAACTTCTGAAGCTATCATTGGTGTAACGCGAGTGCCGTCTGTCAATGTGAACAAATCTCTTTCACGGCCAAAAAATCTGCTGATCGAAAAACTGCTTGTGCTGCATTCCGTGTGCGTTGAAAGTTCTGCAATGTCACCCGTTTCATAGCGCAAGAGTGGCATTGCACGATTGTGCAGATTGGTCACGATAACCCTGCCACGTTCGCCGGGCCTCACGGGCGAATCATCTAGATTCAATATCTCCACAAAGTTTTGCCGGCTTGCAACGTGATAAAAACCGCACGTTGCGCAACGCCCCGCGACCATCCCGGTTTCGATTAAACCATAGAAGTCAAAGTGTTTCACGTGCGGGTGCATTTTGAGTACACCTTCCAACACCTCAGGAATGATTTCGCCTACGGTTGAAACAAGTTTCAAATGCGTGAAATCCGTGAGTTCGAGCAGTGCACCTAAGATCGCGCTGGGATAGCCAACCAGCATGCTGATCTGTTGCTTCTGCATCAATTCTGCGGCTGGGGTTGAAACGAGGGTATAGAGCGTGTGGGTTACGCGCCCATCGGCATGCTTCTTCGACTCAAGCTTGCCCTCGCGCTCGTCACCATGGGCATTTTTCATTTTCAGAACACTTTTGTGGTTCCCATGGCCCCAAGCCAGCTTGAAACGGAAATTCTCGGCTTTGTTGGCAGCGTGGTGAAATTGAGTATGCTTCACCTGAAGTGGGTGGCCCGTTGTGCCGGAAGTATATTTCTCCATGACAGTGCCATCTTCTGCGAGCAGGTTTTCAGCGTGAAAGGCTGTGGGATTTGCGCGCACAATATTTTTCGATGTCACCGGGATGTCAGCCAATGTTATTGGCTTTTTCGCAACCAATTTTCTCGCCCACGGCTGTTCACGGTAATAGGGTGAGTTTTTGGCTGCAAAATTGACCATCGCACCAAGAGCGGCATTTATTTCAAATGGTGTCATGAGTTCCATTTATTACCCGTCCATCCATGTCGCAAGCACTTTATTCGCGCTTTTGAGGGGGCAAGGGGATGTTTCCTATTTGGAGTTACATGGCACTGGATGCTGTTATCGACATGAGAGTAGTTCTGCGGAGTAACGGTGGGAATTTCGGTGTCACTCCACATTGTACTTAACCCCTGATGGTTTCGGTTTCGGTGACACTCCGTTTCGGTGACACTCCACTAAAATATGAAAATTCAAACCCCCTCACCCCTTCCCCTTCATCGCCTGAAACCGCTTGTTCGTCTCCACCAGTTCGCTCAACAGCCACTCGCGCAATGCCTTCGCAGGTGCTGTTTCTTTCGAGCCTTTTTTCCGCACGAACCAATAACCTCCGTGGTCTTTCATGTCGATTGGGAAGGGGCGGGCCAGCCAGCCTTCGACGAGCGAGTCGGTGCACAGCACCTGATCACCCAAAGCAAAGCCCTGTCCGGCTTCGGCGGCTTCGATGGCGAGGTGGCTTTGGAAAGTTGTGCCGCGCCAATCCATTTCGGCTTTCACCCCGGCGGCTTGCAACCAATCGGCCCACCATTGTTTGCGGTCTTCGTGCAGCAGGGTGAAGTCAACCAGTGCTTCGGGTGAAAGGGAAGGACGGCCGGCAATCAGCCTGGGCGCACAGACCGGAAAAATCACCACATCGGAAAGTTTTGCGGCCTCCACGTTTTCCCACAGGCCATTGCCATAGCGGATGGCCACATCCACATCATCCACATAGAAATCGACAAGTCGTGAATTGGGATCGATGGAAAGTTCGATGTCCGGGTGTAGATCATTGAAGCGACCTAGTCTGGCCACCAAGTACCGCGAGGCAAAGGCGGGTTCCACGGAAACCTTGAGGGTTCGCGCCGCCCCCACGGCTGCGGCTTCCCGCGCGGCTTCGGCCAATTGATCAAACAGCGGCGTCAGTTGCGTCCCGAAGCGCTGGCCGGCCTCCGTGAGTTCAACGCCGCGCCCGGTGCGCAGGAAAAGTTCGGTGCCGAGATAGTCTTCCAATTCCCGGATATGGCGGGAGATGGCGGCGTGGGTGACGAAAAGTTCCGTGGCGGCATCGGTAAAACTCACATGCCTTGCGGCAGCTTCGAAGGCTTTCAGTGAATTGAGGGAGGGGAGTCGGCGGGCCATGGCTTGCCATAACATAGACATGTAACAAAATCTAACATGTCATGTCAGTTTAAGCCGTTTGTCTTGCTGCACTGCAGTATGTATATCAACACTATCAACAAGAGGAGTTCACCATGAACTGGGTTTTCGAAACATATTCAAACGTTTATTCAACAGCCATGATGCAGGACAAGCGCTTGCCCAAGGCCCCCGCAACCAAGGCCGCAAAGCCAGTTTCAGCCATCGCCCGCCTGTTTGGCCGTGGCTGAAGCATCGGCAAGGCTCAAAATATCTGCCATGATTTAACAAGGTTCCGCTTTTGGGGCCTTGTTTTTTGACTCAAAATGGAACATATAATGAACAAATTCTTCTGTGGATGAGATTTTTCCGCTCGTGCAGAGACGGTTTGGAATGACTAAGCAAGGCGTGGCAGTGCAAAGGGAGACGCGTGATGGCTGGATCGGTGAACAAGGTGATTTTGGTGGGCAATCTGGGCAAGGACCCGGAAGTGCGCCACACCCAGGATGGCAAGCCGATTGTCACACTGGCGTTGGCCACGTCGGAAAACTGGCGCGACAAAACCACTGGCGAGCGCAAGGAAAAAACCGAATGGCACCGCGTGGTGATCTTCAACGAAAACATCGCCAAGGTTGCCGAGCAATACCTGAAAAAAGGCTCGACGATTTATGTGGAAGGCCAATTGCAGACCCGCAAATACACCGACAATTCAGGCGTCGAAAAATACTCAACTGAAATCGTGCTGCAAAACTACCGCGGCGAAATGACCATGATTGGTGGCAAACCTGGTGGCAGTGGCGACAGTGCAGGCGCCAACTATGGCGGTGGGGATGATTTTGGCGCTTCTTCGCCCATGGATCGTCCGCGCGCTGGGGGTGCGGCGAAACAAACCTTCGCCCGCGATCTTGACGACGAAGTGCCGTTTTAGAAAAGCTTCCCGCCATTCGGCACAACAAGCGTGGGTCGGATCAATACAACACCTTCGCTATCGTCAGGAAATCCAAGTGTCAGCACTTCCGACATGTACGGACCGATTTGGCGGGGCGGAAAATTGATGACGGCCGCCACTTGTCGGCCAATCAGGGCCTGCGCCTCGTAATGTTTGGTAATCTGCGCCGAAGATTTTTTGATGCCAATTCCGGGGCCGAAATCGATCCGCAACTTGAACGCCGGTTTGCGGGCTTCCGGGAAGGCTTCCACCGCGATGATGGTGCCCACGCGAATATCAACTTTTTCAAAATCCGCATAGGTGATCGCAGCACTCATCCCGCCAATTCCCTCGATCGCAATGCTGCCGATTCAAGCGCTTTTTCCATCAACGGCTTCAACCCATCATCTGCCATCAGCACCTGAAGGGCCGCATAGGTGGTACCTTTTGGCGACGTTACATTCTGCCTGAGTGTTGCCGCTTCAATGCCACTCTGTCGCATCAATTCGCCTGATCCCGCCACTGTGGCGCGGGCCAGTTGCATGGCAAGTTCTGGAGGCAATCCCAGTTTTTCACCCGCCGCCGCCATGCATTCCGTGAGATAGAACACATAGGCCGGGCCAGAGCCGGAAACCGCCGTCACGGCATCAATCTGGGCTTCCGATTGCACCTGCACCACTTCACCAATCGACAACAATAATTTTTCTGCAAGCGCAATTTGCGAGGTCGAAACAAATGCATTGGGTGCCATGGCCGTGATGCCCCGGCCAATGGCCGCAGGTGTGTTGGGCATGGTGCGGATAATCGCTGCATCGCTGCCGAAATGTTTTGCCAGCGACCCGATGGTTTTTCCAGCAACGACCGAAAGCACCAGCGGTTTTGAGTGGGAAAGTGGCACAAGCGGTGCCAGAACCTCGTCCATCACCTGTGGCTTGACCGCCACCAACACCACTTCAGCATTTCCGATTGTTGCGAGATCGGGATTGTGCCGAACCCCCCGGCTCTCCAGCATGGCCTTGACTTCAACCGGCGGCGACGGGTCAAGTGCAACAATTTGTGCCGCAGGAAGGCCAGCTTTCAGCCAACCCTCCAACATGGCACCACCCATTTTGCCAGCGCCCACCAAAACCAGCGTGCCTTTCAGATTTATCGTCATGTAAAACCTTCCGGATTCAGACTGTCACGCCTCGCCTTGCGTATCAAGCAAAGCATTCTCAATGGCTTTTTCGGCACTTTGGCCGGCCCAGATGACGAACTGGATGGCTGGATAATAGCGTTGGCAATTGTCGAGGCCACTGCGGATCATGCTGTCGCATTGCGCATCGTTGGCCTCGGCACCGCCTGCCAAAATCAAATTGTCGCGGAATAGGATGGTGCCATCTTGCGCCCAGAAATCAAAATGCCCCTGCATCAATCGCGCGTTGACCAGACATATCAGCCGCATCACTTCGGTTTGGCGCGCCTCAGGCACTTTCATGTCGAAGGCACAAACTGTTTGCAGGGATTCGAGATCATCCCGCCAGGAAAGCGAAAGCGTGAGATCACACCAGCCGCCCGCCACCGCCATCACAACCTCATCTTCACTTGTCCTGTCCAGCGGCCAACGACGGCTTTCGGCCAGGCGCTCCACCCGGTCCAGCGGATTTGGTGTTTCGAAAAATTGTGCCGATGCAAAAGCCATGAGTTCCTCCGCCGATGCAAGAATCAAATCATCGGCGAGCCCAACTTGCCATGCACGAGTCACAGGCAGCAACGCCACCTGTGATTCCTCCACATCTATTTGATCAGTTTGGGCGGGGGTGAATCAATTTGTCGCAGCGCCAAGCCGCATTTCCAGCTCAGCAATGCGCTTTTCCAGCGCTTCATTTTCCATTCGGGCTTTTTCCGCCATGGCACGAACCACTTCAAATTCTTCGCGCTTCACAACATTGGCATTGTTCAAAACACGCTCAACCTGGGCCTGCACCAGCGTGTCCACTTCCTTGCGAACCCCTTGAGCGGCTCCCGCAGCATTGGTCATCAGCTTGGCAATTTCATCGAAGAAGCGTGAAGAAGTGGCGTTCATGGCAATGTCCCTGTTGGCAACACTCAAGTATGGATTTGCAGACAGAATTACAAGTCCCACATGTGCCGCAGTCAGGATTTGACCTCTCGCGTCAAAAACCTTTAACAGCAAGTCATGAGTCTCGCCGTCATTGCATTTCCGAACATCAGCCCCATCGTATTTGAATGGGGGCCACTGGTACTGCGGTGGTATGCCCTGGCCTATGTGGCGGGATTGTTGTTTGCGGCTTGGTACATCAAGCGACTGGTGACAACCCCAAGGCTCTGGGGCGCCAATCAACCCACCCTTTCGGTTTCACAGGTTGATGACCTGTTCCTGTGGTTCATGCTTGGTGTGATCGGTGGCGGCCGTTTGGGCTATGTTTTGTTTTACAAACCCTTGCATTACTTCGCCAACCCGCTTGAAATCTTTCAGACCTGGGATGGTGGCATGTCATTCCATGGCGGCTTTCTGGGCGTTGTTTTGGCCTGCCTGATCTACGGACGCCGTAATGGCATTGGCTTGGACCGACTGCTTGATTTGGGGGCTGCTGCAACGCCAGTTGGGCTAGGGCTTGGCCGCGTTGCCAATTTCATCAATGCAGAACTCTGGGGCAGGGCCAGCGACATGCCCTGGGCCGTGGTTTTTCCCGGCGACAATTTTGGCCGCCATCCCAGCCAGCTTTATGAGGCAATACTTGAAGGCTGGTTGTTGTTTGTAGTGATCCGGCTGGCAACCCATCGCTGGAGTGCCTTGAAATACCCCGGTCGTGCTTCAGGCCTTTATGCCTTGATTTATGGACTATCCCGGATCTTCGTGGAGTTCTTCCGCGAGCCAGATCAACACTTGGGTTACTTTGCGGGATACTTCACCATGGGCATGGTTCTGTCTCTTCCGCTGGTTGCCGTTGGCATTTGGCTGTTGTTGCGGTCGCGGCGGTCCGCATGACAGCACTGCAATCCATCCTTATACAGACGATCGAGCAGGAAGGCCCCCTGCCGGTTGATCGCTTTATGGCGCTGTGCTTAAGCCATCCGCAGTTTGGTTATTACATGAACCGGGATCCATTTGGCGCAAGCGGTGATTTCACCACGGCACCGGAAATTTCCCAGGTGTTTGGCGAATTGCTGGGTGTGTGGGTGGCCCAAGCCTGGCAATCATTCGGCAAGTCCCGCAGTTTCGCATTGGTGGAACTCGGACCCGGTCGTGGCACTTTGATGGCTGATATCATCCGTGTGCTGAGCAAAATGCCAGCCTGTGCGAAAGCCGCCGACGTGCATTTTGTCGAAATGAGCCCAACCCTGCGCGAGGCCCAGCGCCAACGCGTGCCCGATGCCACATGGCACAGCAGCACCGCGTCGCTACCTGCAAAACCAACGATACTGATTGCCAATGAGTTCTTTGATGCATTGCCGATTCGTCAGTTCGAGCGAAAGCAGGGCAGGGTCCACGAACGCTGCATCGGCGTCGATAGCGGCCAACTCAAGATCGGCCTTGTGCCTTCGCCACGGCAACTGCCGTTCAAGGACGATGGTATTTATGAAGACTCAAGCATCCGCGATGCCGTGGCCATGCAACTCGGTGATCACCTCAGCAAAGCTGGTGGCCATGCCCTGGTGATTGATTACGGCCACATGCAAACTTCGCTGGGCGATACGTTGCAGGCCCTTAAAAGCCACCAGCCTGTTGCCATCACCGAACAACCGGGAGAGGCCGACATCACTTCCCACGTAGATTTCGAAAGCCTCGCCAAAGCCTTTATGGCAGGGGGGGGCCGCATAGCTGGGGTGCAGACCCAAGGTGAATTTCTTCAACGCATGGGCCTTGAACAGCGCACATTAAAGCTGACCGACAAGGCGACGCCCAAGCAACGGGCCGATTTGCTTGCGGCATCAACAAGGCTTGCACATCCTGATCAAATGGGCCAGCTATTCAAGGTGATGGCAATTTGCGGACCGGGTAATCCGATTCCCTATCCTTTTGGTGCAGCATGATTGAATCTGAAAATTTGAAACGTCCTGCCATCGCCCATGGTTTCTTCACAAGGGCTGGTGGCCATTCCACCGGCGTTTTCGCCTCGCTCAATTGTGGCTTGGGATCAGCCGACGATCCTGACCTCGTCAAAAAAAATCGTGACGTGGTAGCCCGGAGTCTGGGGGTTGCAGAAGGCCATGTGCTTACTTCCCATCAAGTCCACAGCGCCGACGTCATTGAAGTGACCGGCCTTTGGCAACCTGAAAACCGGCCCAAACTTGATGGCTTGGTCACAAAACAAAAAGGCATTGCCATTGCAACACTCACAGCTGATTGCGGCCCTGTCATGTTTGCCGATGCTGCAGCAGGTGTTATCGGTGTCTGCCATGCGGGTTGGAAAGGTGCACTGCTCGGCATCACCGACTCCACCATCACCGCCATGGTAAAACTCGGTGCCAATCGCGACAACATTGCCGCCACAATTGGACCAACAATATCACAAGCCAACTATGAAGTAGGCCCGGAATTTCCAGCGCCGTTTTTGCAACAGGACGAGAACCACAGCCAGTTTTTCACCGCATCCAGCAAAGCCGAACACTTCATGTTCGACTTGTCAGGCTATTTGCGCCTGCGCCTGAAAGCGGCTGGCTTGACCCATGTCAATGATCTTGCCATTTGCACCTATGCTGATGAGTCCCGCTTTTACAGTTATCGCCGCGCCACCCATCGGGGGGAAGCCGACTATGGCCGCCTGATTTCAGCGATTGCACTGGTCTGATGCTCAGGCAGGTTTGGCAATGCCTGGTTTTGGCCATGCTCCTCGTGGCATGCACCAGTCCGCAATTGCCATTTTCAAAAAACCTCCTTTCAGCAGGAGCATCGCAGCCGTCGGTTCATCCCCCGTGGGATGCCTTGGTGCAGGCCACTCCCGGCGCCGAAAATGAACTTGATCTTGAAACCCTGAATGGACCGCAACAAGTGGCGGTGACACCTTCGCCTGTTGTTGAACCCCAAGCACTGCCCGAAATTGCGGCTCCCCCACAAGTTGCCGTAGAGCAAAAACCACCCCCAGCAAAAGATGCCGTAACCATTCGCTATGTTGCCGTTCCCATGGTGAAGGGTGCCAACGGCTCTGGCAATGCCGAGTTGACCGGCGCCATGCGCCAGGTTTTGGCTGATGCCGGTTGGCCCGTGCTGGAAAAGCCGCAAGCCGATGCCATCCTGATCATTGGCCGCGTTGCCATGGCCAAACCTGTGGGCGAGAGCCAACTGGTCAAACTCACCTGGATTGCCCAAACCCCCCTGGGCAAGAAACTCGGTGAAATCGCCCAGGAAAACGCCGTGCCTGCCGGATCGCTGGATAATCTCTGGGGCGAAAACGCGGGCTATGCCGCAGAGGCAGCCGCTGAAGGCATTTTCAAACTGATCCAGCAATTTCGCTAATTTACAATAACTGGCTTTTTACAATAATTGTGCACTGCGAACGATCAGCCCTTTGCATCGCCCTGAGCGATTGATATAGACCGCCCATTCCAACGCGAGCGCAAGGCCCTACACAACATGATGAAAATCATTGCTGGTAACTCAAACCGGCCCCTTGCCGAGGCCATATGTGCCTATCTCCACATGCCCATCACCAAAGCCGTGGTGAAGCGTTTCAACGACATGGAAATCTTCGTCGAGATTCAGGAAAATGTGCGCGGGCAGGATATCTTTGTCATGCAGTCCACGTCGTTCCCAACCAACGACAATCTGATGGAATTGCTGATCATCTGCGACGCTTTGCGCCGTGCCTCTGCCAAACGCATCACCGCCGTGATTCCTTACTTTGGCTATGCCAGGCAAGATCGCAAACCCGGTCCTCGCACGCCGATCTCTGCCAAACTGGTCGCAAACCTGATCACCAACGCCGGGGCCGACCGCGTGCTCACCATGGATTTGCACGCCGGCCAAATCCAGGGCTTTTTCGATATTCCCACCGACAATCTTTTCTCAGGTCCGGTATTTGTGCGCGACATCAAACAACATGGCGATGTGGCCAATACGGTTGTGGTATCGCCAGACGTTGGCGGTGTGGTGCGGGCCCGCGCCTTGGCCAAGCGACTGGACTGCCCTCTCGCCATTGTCGACAAACGCCGCGAGCGGGCGGGCGAGTCAGAGGTGATGAACATCATCGGTGAAGTTGCAGGCAAGTCCTGCATCCTGCTTGATGATATCGTCGATTCAGGTGGTACCCTGTGCAACGCTGCCGATGCCCTGATGGACCAAGGGGCCAAAGATGTGACAGCATACATCACCCATGGTGTGCTTTCGGGTGGTGCGGTTTCGCGCATCACCTCATCGAAACTGAAACACCTGGTCATCACCGATTCAATTCAACCGACAGAAGCCGTGAAAATTGCACGCAACATTCGTGTCATTTCCGTCGCCTCGCTGATCGGTGAAGCCATCGGCCGCACTTCCCGCGAGGAAAGCGTTTCAAGTCTGTTTGAATAGGAGTTCGTTATGGCTGATCGACTAAAGGGCAAGGTCGCCCTGGTTTCCGGCGGTGCCACAGGCATGGGCGGGGCCTCTTCAAAGCTGTTCGCCGCTGAAGGCGCAAAAGTCGCCTTCGTCGATCATAACCTTGAAGCCGCTGAAGCGACGGCTGCCGAGATCATAAAATCCGGTGGCATTGCCATTGCACTGCAAGCCGACGTTTCCAAAGCCGGAGAAGTGACCGCTGCCGTCATTGCAGCCCAGCAGGCATTGGGTCCGATTACCGTGTTGTTCAATCATGCAGGCACCATCGTCATCAAGCCCTTCCTCGAAACCACGGAAGAAGAATGGGACTGGCTGCATGACGTGAATGTAAAAAGCATGTTCCTGATGACAAAGTCCGTGCTGCCGCAAATGATTGCAGCGGGTGGCGGATCGATTGTTTGTACTTCTTCTATCTCAGCGGTTTTGGCCACGCCCATGGAGGTGCTCTACGACACCACCAAGGGAGCCGTGCACATGTTTGCACGGGCCATCGCCGTGGAGTTCCGGGATCGCAATATCCGCTGTAACGCCGTGTGTCCGGGGTTCATCCGCACTCCCCATGGTATGCGAGAAGTCAAAGAACTGACCGCACTGGGTGTTGATGTGTCGGAAGCCGCCATTGCTGCCGCCCAAGGCCGCATTGGTGAACCCGAAGATGTGGCAAGGGCAGCACTTTATTTGGCCAGTGATGAGTCAGCTTTTGTCACGGGCCAACAGCTTTTCGTGGACAATGGCTTCTCTGCCATCTAGCAAGCGGCCCCATGGGCAGACTTCTTCTTTCACTGAAAAACATTGGATTGAGCTTCGGCGGCAGACCTCTGCTCGAAGGCGCTGAACTGGCACTGGCCGATGATGAGCGGATTTGCCTTGTGGGTCGCAATGGTTCTGGCAAATCCACGCTGCTGAAAATTGCCGCAGGTATTGTTGAGCAAGACAGCGGCGAACGTTTCTTTCAACCCGGAACAACGGTACACTACCTGCCGCAAGAGCCCGACTTTGGTGCCCATGCCAATGTCGACAGCTATGTTGAAGCAGGCCTTGGCCCCATGGGAGAAATCCATCGCGCCCAACATTACCTGCGCGAACTGGGCTTGAGCGGTTTGGAGAAACCCGCAAGCATGTCTGGCGGCGAAGCCAGACGCGCTGCTCTGGCGCGCGCCCTTGCCAGTGATCCCGATGTACTGTTGCTCGACGAACCCACCAACCATCTCGATCTTCCGGCTATCGAATGGCTGGAAACAGAACTCAAGAATTTCCGGGGTGCCTTGATCCTGATCAGCCATGACCGCCGATTTCTTGAAGCCTTGTCGAACCGCACCATATGGATTGACCGCGGCCAGACGCGGCGCATGGAGCGCGGCTTTGTGGCCTTCGAACCATGGCGTGACCAGGTGTTGGAAGAAGAAGAGCGTGATCAATCCCTGCTGGCGCAAAGCATTGCCCGCGAAGAGCATTGGATGCGCTACGGCGTGACCGCACGGCGCAAGCGCAACATGCGCCGGGTGGAACTCCTGGGCAGCTTGCGAAAGCAACGCCGGGAACATGTGGGCAGCCAAGGCAATGTCAAGCTCACGGCTTCGACTGCCGAGCTTTCAGGCAAGCTGGTGGTCGAAGCCACGCGGATTTCAAAATCATTCAGTGAACGGACGATTGTATCCAACCTCGATCTTTTGGTACTGCGCGGTAATCGTCTTGCCTTGGTTGGTCCCAACGGTGCTGGCAAAACCACGCTGATCAAATTGCTGACGGGTGCCCTCGCGCCTGATTCTGGCACAATCAAACTCGGCACCAATCTTGATATTGTCACGCTCGACCAAAACCGCTTGAGCCTGAACCCAACAGATATTGTGCAAGACGTTATCACCGGGGGCAGGGGATCATCAGTCACCATCAATGGTGAAACCAAGCATGTGATGACTTACATGCGGGATTTCCTGTTTCGTCCCGAACAGGCACGCACCCCTGTCTCGGTGCTTTCAGGTGGCGAACGGGCAAGGTTGATTTTGGCGCGGGAATTGGCCAGGCCCTCCAACTTCCTGATTCTAGACGAACCCACCAACGACCTCGATTTGGAAACCCTGGACTTGTTGCAGGAAATGCTGGGCGATTATTCTGGCACAGTCATTGTCGTGAGCCACGACCGTGACTTTCTCGACCGTGTGGCAACTTCGGTTCTGATGTATGAAGGTGAAGGCAAGTGGCAGGAATATGCCGGTGGTTATTCCGACATGCTGGCCCAGCGCGGCGAAGGTGTTGCCATGCGCAAAGCCAAAGCGGAAGCAGCGGTCAAGTCTCAAAAAATTCCGGCAGCAACAAGTGATGCGCCCCAAACCAGAAAGAAATTGTCCTTCAGGGAAAAACATGCGCTTGAAACACTGCCGACAAAAATGGCGGCCTTGCAGGCTGAGTTGAAAAAACTTGATGGTCAATTGGCCGACGCAGGCCTGTTCAACCGCGATCCAAAGACCTTCGAAAAAGCCAGCTTGCGCCATGCTGCGGCGGCAAATGAGCTTTCTGCGGCAGAAGAACAATGGCTGGAGCTTGAGTTGTTGCGCGAGAGTTTTGAGGCGTGAAGCTTGTAATTGCGCCTCGACTTGCTACATAGGGCGATGGCTCCCATTATCAATGTAAAAGACCTCAGCAAAACCTATGCTTCAGGTTTGCAAGCCCTCAAGTCCATTTCTCTTGATATCCAGCGGGGCGAAATCCTGGGCTTGCTCGGCCCCAATGGGGCGGGCAAGACGACGCTCATCAGCATCATCTGCGGCATTGTTACCAAATCATCAGGCAGCGTGACCGTGGATGGGCATGACAATGTGACGGCCTTTCGCCAAGCCCGACAACTCATCGGTCTGGTGCCCCAGGAATTGAGCCTGCCGATTTTTGAAACCGTATGGGATGCCGTGAGTTTCAGCCGCTCGCTCTATGGCAAGGAAAGCAGTCCAACCCATGTCGAATCCACGCTGAAAAAACTTTCGCTCTGGGACAAAAAGGATTCGAAAATTGTCACGCTTTCCGGTGGCATGAAGCGGCGGGTGCTGATTGCCAAGGCACTTTCGCACGAACCGCGCATCCTTTTTCTTGATGAACCAACGGCGGGAGTGGATGTGGCATTGCGCCAGGATCTGTGGACTGTGGTGCGGGGCTTGCGTGACAGCGGTGTGACCATCATCCTCACAACCCACTATATTGAGGAAGCCGAAGAACTGGCCGATCGTATCGGCGTCATCAACAAGGGTGGCCTGGTTTTGATCGAGCAGAAACAAGCGCTGATGCAAAAAATGGGGCAGAAAAAATTGACGCTTGAATTGGCAAGGCCCTTGGGCACCCTGCCGAAAAGCTTGGGCAAATTTGCAACGTCGCTCGCCAAGGAGGGCAGGGAACTGGTCTATACCTATGATACCCGTGACAACAAGGGTGGCATTGCCGAGTTTCTCAGTGTACTGACAAAAGCCCGGATCGACTATATTGATCTGCACACGGAGCAAAGTTCGCTTGAGGACATTTTTCTCGGATTGGTGAAATCATGAATTGGCGTGCCGTCTTGACGATTTTCTCATCCGAGATGAAACGGTTTTTCCGCACCATCGGCCAAAGCCTGATTTCGCCTGTGATTTCCACCATCCTGTACTTCGTGGTGTTTGGCGCGGCGATTGGTTCGCGCATCCAGCAGATCGAAGGCGTGAGCTATGGCGCATTCATTGTGCCGGGTCTGATCATGTTGTCGCTACTTACCCAGTCAATTTCCAACGCCTCTTTCGGCATTTATTTTCCGCGCTTCTCCGGCACCATCTATGAATATCTGGCAGCGCCAATTTCGGCACTCGAAATGGTGTTGGGATTTGTCGGTGCCGCGGCGGCAAAATCCCTTCTGATCGGCCTGATTATTCTTGCCACATCGGCTTTTTTTGTGCCGCTGGAAATCCGTCATCCGTTCTGGATGATTGCGTTTTTATTGCTCACAGCGGCAACATTCAGCTTGCTGGGTTTCATGATTGGTCTGTGGGCAGATGGTTTTGAGAAGCTGCAAATTATCCCGCTTCTCATCATAACGCCCCTGACATTTTTGGGCGGCAGTTTTTATTCGCTTGATCTGTTGCCGCCGTTTTGGCGCACCCTCTCGTATTTCAATCCGGTGGTCTATCTGATCAGCGGTTTCCGCTGGAGTTTCAACGAGGTTGCTGACGTGAATGTTGTCGTAAGCCTTGCAGCTACACTGGGCTTTTTGTTGATCTGTTTGTCGGTGGTGGCCTGGATGTTCAAAACCGGGTATCGCCTGAAAAACTAGAACAGGCCACAATTTGGCCACAACCAGAGACTAGGTATTTAATCCTTGATTGGAGTGAATCATGGTTTTTGTCTTCCGGATTTTTTCGCTGCTCGCAGCCTTGGTGTTTTGGACCTTGGCAGCAAAAGCCAATGACAGCACGGCTGAAATAGCTGTAGGTGGTTTGGTGTTGACCCAATCAAATGACATCGCGCTGGACAAGGAAGATCTCTACATCTCTGAAAACGAAGTGCGGGTGGACTATGTTTTCACCAACACATCGGCGAAGGATATCGACACGTTGGTGGCCTTTCCGTTTCCAGACCAGATTTTCAAGGACGAGGATGACTATTTCATCAGTAGTCTGGATAACAAAAAAATCAGGACGACGGTTGATGGAAAGCCAGTCAAACTGGTCTACGAGAAAAAGGCCGTGTTGAACAAGGCTGACATCACGGCGAAAATCAAAAAACTGAAATTGCCCATCGACAGCGATGGCGATGATTTTCACGCAGCTGTGCTGGCTTTGGAACCTGGTGTTTTGGCAACGTTGCTGCAAGATGGCACGATCCGCAAACGTGAATGGGATAAAGCGCCCTTGCCATATTTTCCGGGTTGGGTTTTTCAGAGCTTTTACACCCGCCACCAAACTTTCCCGGCGGGAAAATCCATCAAGGTGCAACATAGATATGTGCCGATTGTTGGCGGCTCTGTGGGCGGCAACCTTGATCCGGAAAACCGCGCCGAGGATTGGCACATTGAACGCGCCAAACGCTATTGCTTTGACGACGCGTTTTTCAAGGCGCTGGATCAGCGCGTGGCGGCGGCAAAGCTGCCGGAATATGCAACGAATTACAGCGAGGTTTGGCTCGGCTACATTCTGAAATCCGGCGCCAACTGGAAAGGCCCGATCAAGGATTTTCGCCTCGTGGTGGACACGGGCGATGCCAATGCTTTGGTGAGTTTTTGCAGTGAAGGCATAAAGAAAATCGGCCCGACGAAATTCGAAGTGCGGAAAAAAAACTTAGAGCCGACACGGGATTTGGATGTGCTGATTGTGAAGTGGAATTAGCGGGCGTCAGTTTTTGATCCCACTCGCTTTCATCAACACAGTTTCCATCCGGGCTTGCCAGCCGGGGCCATCGGCCTTGAAGTATTCCACAACCTTGGGATTGACGCGAATGGAAATGGCAACCTTCTTGGGTTTCACTTGAGGCCCCCGACCACGACGAACCGCTGCAACGGCATCCGTCAAATTCAGGCCGGGCAAGTGGGTGGCATGTTTAAAATCCTTTTTCGTCCAGCGGGGATTTTCACCCGGAGTCAGTGGTGTGTCAATTTTGGCCATAGCGTTGCATTTCCTTTTGATGGGCGCGGCGCAGACTGATGATGCGCAAGCCGTCATCACGTTCTGCAAACACAAGACAATGGAATTGACCATCAATCAAACCAAACGCCCGAAAGCGCTGTTCTCCATCGTCGAACCTGTCGTCTTCAAGAATGGCGAGAACTTTCAGCTCATCAGCCCGCGCCAAAGAGATGCCATGCTTCGCAATGTTGGCTTCGTCTTTGGCAGGATCGAAATGGATTTTCGCCATTTAAATTGTATATACAAAATAATTGACGAATGTCAATTGAAATTGCTTTCTACCCAGCGGAAAAGAATCAGCCCCGCGCAATGAACAAAGCGTAGTGGCCATGAAGCCCAGCCCAACCACCCCCTCCCCCCTTCGGGGTACTCCCCCATCCGCCTTCGCAAGAGCTACGGTGGACGAGGGAGAAAACTTTCTTCTCTCCCTCGGCTTCTTGGCCGGGGGAGTACCCGGAGGGGGAGGGGGTGTTCGTCGCGAAACGTCTCCTCCCATCCTTGTCATCCCCATCCTTGCCATGCCCGGCCATTTCCCCTATAGGCCCCCACCATCCGGCGTCGTCCACCCCTGGAGGGAGGCTGGATTTCGTTTTTTTGGAGAATATTATGGCTAAAATCGTAACGATCATGGCTGCTGCACGCAGTCAGGCTGGCAAGGGGGCCGCTCGTTCTGTCCGTCGTGAGGGAAATGTTCCCGGCGTCGTGTATGGTGACAAGCAAGACCCACAGCTGATTACCCTCACCTATAAGAATGTGCTGCCGCATGTTGAAACGGGGCGCTTCCTTTCGACGCTGGTTGACCTCGATGTGGATGGCAAGATCATTCGCGCCATCCCGCGCGATGTGCAATTTGAGCCAGTGAAAGACAAGATCATCCATGTGGATTTCCTGCGTCTCGGCAAGGATTCACGCATCGCTGTCAATATTCCGGTTCACTTCAAGAACCAGGATGCTGCGCCCGGCCTGAAAGCTGGCGGTGCACTCAGCATCGTGTCCCACTCGGTGTCGCTGTATTGCTCCGCTGACTTCATTCCCGATGACATCTCAGTCGATTTGACCGGCATGCAGATCAACCAGAGCATCCATTTGTCGGAAGTCAAACTGCCTGATGGCGTGACCTCGGCCGTGCGTGATGATATCACGCTTTGTGCGATCTCGGCGCAAGCCAAGGAAGAAGTTGCAGCCGAAGGTGCCACCCCTGCCGAAGTGCCAGCCTCGAACCAGAAGTTGCCAGCCGCTGCCGCTGCTGCCCCTGCCAAAGGTGCCGCACCTGCCAAGGGTGCCGCTCCTGCCAAGGCGGCTCCGGCGAAGGCCGCTGCGGCTCCTGCTGCGAAGCCCGCTGCCAAGCCTGCTGCCAAGAAGAAGTAAATTTTCTGGCGATAAGATTACCAACGGCGGACCAGCGATGGCCCGCCGTTTATGTTTGTTTGGATTGATTTGTTAAGGATTAACCATCAATCCTTGGTTGTTAAACGCTTGTGGGGAGCCAATGATTCGCGATCAAAAACTGCGTGGTGCATTGTTGCGTGGCTCGGTGTTGTCGAGCGCGTTGTTTTTGGCTGCTGTGCCGCAGGCTGAAGCAGGGTGTGTTGATACGAGTGAACGTACGATTTGCTCAAACGGTTCATTGGTCGGTCAAAATGTGACAAACAACATTATTTTTGATCCGGGCAATTACATTGTCGAACTCGACAATTTCCAAATTCAAAATGGAGGTGTTCGTGCCTACTGGGTGCAGGGCAACACAAACATAACTTTGGCAAATGACAGTAAAATATTCGGAGCGACCAACTTGGGCGTGAGTGCTGGGGTGTGGGTTGATAACTATTTTGGAGGCGACATTTCCGTCGGCTTGCTGGATACAAGTTCCGTATCAGGTCTGGATGGAATATTCGCAATCTCCAGACGTGATGTGGGGGTGCCGGGTAAAATTCGCATATCAAGCGAAGCTGGCTCCATTCTTGGTACTCTTGGAAGCGGAATTCGCGTATTCACGGACGACGCGGTTCTCGTGGATGTTGGCGGTGCTGTCACCGGAATGGATTTTGGAATTCTTGCCGGGAGTTCCTACGAGAAAGTTGTGGTTAAAACCGGAACAGGAAAAATAACTGGACAAATTCATCACGGAATTTCTGCAACTTCATCTTTCGGTGAAGTTGAAGTCACAACAGGTGGTGTTGTTGAAGGACGTAGTGGAATTGTTGCTTATGGCCAAGGCTCAATTTCGATTTCAGCTATGGATGACGTGTTCGGCCTCCAAGGCTATGGCATCGCTGCAGCAAACTATGGAAGCGGAGAATATGCAGGTGTCTTTGGAGCTGGTGGTGAAGTGCGCGTTTCGGCCTTGGGTGACGTGTTTGGAAGCGTGAGCGGCATTTCCGTGTTTGCAGGAGACGGCGGCGCCAATGTCATCGTAGGAACAGGCACTGTGACTGGTGAATTTGGGGATGGTGTATTTCTAAACAGCACAACTTCTTCTTCATCTTTGAACAATGACGGCACGATCCGCGGGCATGAGCATGGCGTGTTGTCGTATTCTTCGGAATTAAACTTTATCAATAACAATGGCACCATTGAAAATCTAAGTAAGGCAAGTGACGGCCTTGCGATAGCGTCGGGTTTTTCGGCGACTGCAATTTCCAACACTGCAATGGGGAAAATACTTGGCCGGATTGAAATGGGAACTGGTGGTTGGGAAGGTTCATTTTCCAATCAAGGTTTTTGGCAAAGCACGGGCATCAGTGATTTTGGTGCCGGTGAAGATTTCATCCAAAATTCAGGTATTATGAGATTTTCTGGCATCGTGAACCAAAGCGAAGTTACAATGTTTTCCGGCTTGGAGCTGTTTGAAAACTCCGGACTTTTGTCTGGACAGGATCAAGCTTCGGCTGATGGCAGTACCGATTTTGATACCCTCACTTTAAGCGGCGACTATGTGGGTAATTCTGGGGCAATATTTGCCCTTGATGCATATCTTGGGGGGCCGGGTTCGTTGGCGGATGTGGTTACGGTAGAGGGTTCCACGTCAGGCTCAACAGCAATCCAGTTGAACAACACCAACAGCGGTGTCAGCGAGATCAATTTGGATGGCATCTTGTTGGTGGATGTGAAGGGAGGGGCCGCTGCTTCGGACTTCTATCTTGCCGATGGCCCGATCAGTGCGGGGCTGTTTGACTATGCCTTGAATTTCCAGGCTTCGGCGGCTGGCAACCAGTTTCTGCTGCAATCAGCACAGAGTGCTGCATCCCATGAAACAGTCGTTGCCGTTGATGCTGTGCAGGCGCTGTGGCAGGGTGGGGCTGAGGCTTGGCGGCTGCATCAGGTGGCGTTGCGCGACGATCTGGCTGACGGTGTGCAAATTGCAGCGGTTGCCGATCCGGTGATCGCCGAGACGCAAAATTCCAAAGTGCTGTGGGCAAATTTTCGAGGTGACTGGGCGCAACGCTCAACGACCAATGCCGCAGGCGTTGAATATAACCAGCAAACATTCGGCCTTGATGGTGGTGCTGATTTTGTGATGGACGCTGGGGCTCATCAGAAAATCATGTTCGGCATTGTTGCAGGGTATCAATCCTCGCAAGTTGGATTTGACGGCAGTGCCGATGGCATTGAATTAGAGGGCGGGTCTTTGGGCGCACATGCTGGTTTAATCTCCAATGGTTTCTTTGCTGATGTGCTGATGAAACAGGATTGGCTGGCGCTGGAATATACGTTGGCTGGCACGGGAAAGGCTTCCACCAAAGGTCGCACATTGGGCGTGAGCGGTGATTTGGGATATCGCTTTGGCGCTGCCAACAGTTTCATTGAACCGATGGTTTCATTCGCCAGTTCGAAAACCACAATTGGCGATTTTGTTTTGGGAAGTGGACTTGTTTCACCTGATGCGAATACCAACACGCGTGTGGGTGCCGGTGTGCGGGTTGGATTTACTGATGACACCTATTCGCTCTCCGTGGCCGCACGTCTGTGGCAGGGGCTGGACAAGGGCAATTCGGTGAATGTGTCGGGCACCGGTCTTGGTTTTGAGGTTTCGAACGACGGCATTTCCCATGGCATTGCCGGGGAGTTGAGCGGCAAGTTTGCTGTTAATCTGACTGACGCATCGCAAATCTTTGCTGCGGGCTCGGTACAGTTCAGTGAAGATGGCAACTCGCAATCGGTGAACGGCGGCTTGCAATTTACTTGGTAGTTTGAAAGCCAGAGCCAGGTAGCGGCCTGCTTGCCGGGTTGCGGTCTTTCGCCTATAGCCGCCGACCAAACCAAACCGTAGTTGGAGACCCCATGTTCCTGTTCGCTGGCCTTGGTAATCCCGGGGCCAAGTATTCTGGCAACCGGCATAATATTGGCTTCATGGCGGTCGATGTCATTGCCCGTGCCCATGGCTTTTCTGGTTGGCGGAAGAAGTTTCAAGCTGAAATTTGTGATGGCACGTTGGCGGGTAAAAAAGTCCTGCTGATGAAGCCCCAGACTTACATGAATGAAAGTGGTCGCGCCGTGGGCGAGGCCGTGCGTTTTCATGATATTCCGCTGGACAAGGTTTATGTTTTTTATGACGAGCTTGATCTGGAGCCTGGCAAGGTGCGGGTGAAATTGGGCGGCGGTGCTGCGGGCCATAACGGCATTCGTTCGATCTCGGCGCATCTCGGGCCGGATTTCAAACGCGTGCGACTGGGCATCGGCCATCCCGGCGACAAGAACATGGTGCTGCCCCATGTGCTGGGAGATTTTGCCAAGCAGGATCGCGATTGGCTGGTGACCATGCTGGATGCAGCAGCCGACAATGCAGGCTTGCTGGTTGAAAACAAGGACGCAAAATTCCAAAGCCAAATCCATCTGGCGTTATATCTACCACCGCTGAAGCCGCCACGGATTAACATGCTGGACACTTGACATGTGGCTCACATGAATTCATGTTATGCACATGAACACCCATATCCAGATCCGCAATGTGCCGGACGACCTTCACCGCAAATTGAAAATCCGTGCGGCGCAGAAAGACATGACGCTGACTGATTTTGTGAAGCGGCTGATTGAAAAGGAACTCTCGAGGCCCAGTCGGGCGGAGTTGGCGGAACGGCTGCGGAAAATACCGCCTGTCAACATTTCTTCAGAAGATATCGTTGCAACCATTCGTGCCGACCGGGATTCGCGGTGATTGTCATTGATGCTTCAATAGCTATTGCCTATCTGATCAAGACAACGGGCGGCATAATCTTTTTGGAGCAAATTGCTGCTGAACATCACCTCGCGGCACCCACGCTCATTGAATATGAAATCGGCTCGGCGCTGCGAAGACTGTGCCTTGCAGGCAAGCTGGATGAAACGCGGGCGAGAATGGCCTTGAGGTCACTCGATGACTTTTCGCTGGAACTTTATGAGGCCGATCTGTTGTCGGCCCGATCCTGGGAATTGCGCCAGAATGTGACCTTCTACGATGCCTCTTACGTGGCGCTGGCCGAGATGTTGGATGTTCCACTTTACACCAGCGACAAACGCCTGGCTTCAGCGCCGGGGCACGGGGCCCGCATCATCTGCTTTTGAACGGTGGTAATTGCGGATAGCCGCATCATGCTGAATACGAAAAGTGAGTGTTGGCGATGAAATTGGTCATGGTTCTATTTTGGTGCTTCATGGCTCTTGGCAGTGTTGCGCATGCAGAGTCTTTGGTATGGAAAACCGAGGCTGAGCTTGACTCCATGACCGAGTTGCCGGGTTGCGACCCTGATACAGACGACAATTGCCACGACAGTGTTGCTTATATTGGCCGCAGCAAGTTTGGCGTCAATGTGTACATAACCTATTTTGAAGGTGTGCGCATGCAGATTGGCTTTGGAAGCCCTCCCAATGGCTCCAGCATGTACCTTGCTGGCCAAATGCATGCTGGCGCATATGATTGGGGTGGGCGGGTCATTGATGGTGTCTTCAAACCCATGTTTGTGATCAAGCGGTTTTATCAAGCTGATTTGGAAAAATTTGAGGCGGACACCAACAAGACGTATCTTTCGATTTTCAGGCTGAAGCAAGATGGCACGTCGTGTGCAGTGCCAACGGATGCAACGATTGCCGACAATGCAACGGCGCGGAAATTGGCAGAAAGCGCTTTTGCCGGACCAGAATGCGCCGAATGACTTTGATGGTTTTCATTTCCGGCATTTGCCCCTATGCAGTGCCCCAATGTAGATCTCGGAGCTTATTCATGGGTTTTAAATGTGGTATTGTCGGCTTGCCAAACGTCGGTAAGTCGACGCTGTTCAATGCGCTGACGCAAACCAGCGCTGCGCAGGCGGCGAACTATCCGTTCTGTACGATTGAGCCCAATGTGGGTGACGTCGGTGTGCCGGATGAACGGCTGGATACCCTCGCAAAGATCGCGGGCTCGGCGCAAATCATCCCGACGCGTTTGACCTTTGTTGATATCGCGGGGCTTGTGAAGGGTGCTTCAAAAGGCGAAGGCTTGGGCAACCAGTTCCTCGCCAACATCCGCGAGACCGATGCCATTGCCCATGTGGTGCGCTGCTTTGAAGATGGCGACATCACCCATGTGTCGGGAAAGATTGATCCTGTCTCCGATATCGAAGTCATCGAAACCGAATTGATGCTGGCCGATCTCGATGCGCTGGAAAAGCGCCAGCCCGCTGCCGAGAAAAAGGGCAAGCAGGGCGACAAGGACCAGAAGGAACTGGCTGAGCTTATGCTCCGTGCACTGATTTTATTGCGCGAAGGCAAGCCTGCGCGTTTGGTTGAGCGCACGGCTGATGAGGAAATGATTTTCCGGGGTCTTGGATTGTTGTCGTCAAAGCCTGTGCTTTATGTTTGCAATGTCGAAGAGGGCGCTGCCGACAAGGGCAATGATTTCTCGGAGCGGGTGAAAGCCTTTGCGGCGCTGGAAGGCAACAAGGCGGTTGTGGTTTCGGCGAAGATCGAGAGCGAAATCGCCATTCTGCCAGTTGCCGACCAGAAAGATTATCTCGATGCCGTCGGTCTTGCCGAACCCGGACTGAACCGCGTCATTCGCGAAGGTTATGCGCTTCTGGGCCTGCTCACTTATTTCACTGTCGGCCCCAAGGAAGCCCGGGCCTGGACCATCACCCAAGGTACCAAGGCGCCCGCAGCGGCAGGAGTCATCCACACGGATTTTGAAAAAGGCTTCATCCGCTCGGAAACCATCGCCTACCCGGACTACATCGCCGGCAACGGTGAATCCGGTGCCAAAACTGCTGGCAAATTCAGGTTGGAAGGCAAGGAATATGTGGTGTCGGATGGCGATGTGATGCATTTCAGGTTTAACACCTGAGCCACTGTACGATGCCTTAATGCCCTTCAAACGCCACCAGCGTGTGCACCTTCACGCCCTTGGCTTTGAGTTTGGTGGCCCCGCCCAAATCGGGCAGGTCAATGACGAAGGCTGCGGCCACCACTTCGCCGCCGGATTTGCGGATGAGATCGATGGCAGCACCAGCTGTGCCGCCCGTGGCGATCAGGTCGTCGATGAGTAGGATGCGGTCACCATTTTTGATGGCGTCGGCATGAATCTCGATCGTGTCGACGCCGTATTCCAGCGCATATTCCTGGCCGATGACACGGGCGGGCAATTTGCCTTTTTTGCGGATGGGAATGAAGCCCCGGCCTAAAGTGTGGGCCACAGCACCGCCGAGGATAAAGCCGCGTGCTTCAATTCCCGCCACATAATCAATGCCGCCGCGCAAGAACTGCCAGGCCAATTCGTCCACGGCGGCGCGAAACCCGTGCAAGTCTGCGAGCAATGTCGTGATGTCACGAAACAGGATGCCGGGTTTTGGATAGTCCGGAATGGTGCGGATGTAACGTTTGATGTCGAAGCCGTTGCGCAGGTCCATGGTATTGCTTTCAGTTAGGGCCACTTCACTGATGGCGGCATTGATGACAGGATTGAATCCACATTGCCGCCGGTTTTCAGGCCAAACAAGGTGCCGCGATCATAAAGCAGGTTGAATTCCACATAACGCCCGCGCCGCACCAGTTGTTCCTCACGGTCCGCGTCGGAAAAGGCCAGGGACAAATTGCGGCGCACCAATTCAGGATAAACCGAGCCGAATGCTTCACCAACACTTTTGACAAAGGCCAGATCATCGCTGTGATTGCCGGAGTCTAGATAATCAAAGAAAATGCCGCCAATGCCGCGTTGCTCCTTGCGGTGGGGGAGATAGAAATAATCTTCGCACCATTTCTTGTAGCGTGGATAGTCTGCCACGGCATGGGCCTCGCAGGCTTTCTGCATCGCGGCATGGAACGCTGTGGAGTCAGGATCGTCTTGCGTGCGGCGCCGATCAAGCACAGGCGTCAAATCTGCCCCGCCGCCAAACCAGGCTTTCGACGTGACAACAAAGCGTGTGTTCATGTGAACAGCGGGAACCTGGGGCGACCAGGGGTGAATGATCAGCGAAACCCCAGAAGCCCAAAATCGCGGGTCTTCTTCAGCTCCCGGAATTTGTTTTCGAAACTCCGGCGAGAACTCGCCATAGACCGTCGAGGCATGCACACCGGCTTTTTCAAACACCTTGCCATGCAGCATGGCCATGGTGCCACCGCCTTGGTTTGTGCCGCGTTGCCAAGCGGTTTTGACAAAGCGGACTGTCCCGCCAGCTTCTGCCTCAATCGCCTCCAGATCGGCAATGACAAGACCCTGAAGGGTTTCAAACCACGATTTGGCAGATGTTTTTTGAGTGTCGAAGTTCAGCATTTTGGATTTCAATTTTCTGGGCACGGGCATTCAGGATTTCATAAAGGCTACGTGCAACTGCTGTCCCATTGCAATTTAAAATATATGTCATTGCCTGTGAAGTAACGCAACGTTAACTTTTTTTGTATCACGAAAAATTAGCACCTCCATAGTAACTTCTAGAATAGCTGCCAGGGGTATGGCTGCTGTTATGTAAGTTGGGAAAACAGATGACACAACCGGGAAATTTTTTGAGTGCACAAAATGGCAATGTTGGCACCATGTTCGCCATTGTCTGCTTGCCGCTGTTGCTGGCAAGTGGTGCAGCCATGGATTTGGTCCGCATCAACAATGCACGGACAACCCTGCAAGCCGCAGCCGACTCAGCCGCATTGGCCGGTGCCGTTTCGGAAAAAACCGACAAGACCACACTGGACAAAGTCGTAAAGGATTATCTGCTCGCCAATAATGCCGCTGACGTGCTGACCAGCATCGACACCATGAAACAATGGACTGATCAAGCAAAATCCACTTTCAATGTGAAAATCGAAGGCAAGCTGCAGACCAGCTTGATGTCTTTGGCGGGCATAAGTTTTGTTGATATTGGTGTTCAATCACAGGTCAAACTTGGCACACAGGCTATTGAGATCGTGCTTGTGCTGGATAATACGGGATCCATGAGGGGATCAAAAATTGCCAATCTCAAAGCCGCTGCCAAGGAATTTGTAGACATCATTGACCGAAGCAAAACCGCAACTTCGTTTGCAAAAATTGGTGTGGTTCCTTTTGCAGAATATGTGAATGTTGGACCCGGCAACAGCACAGCCAGCTGGATTGAAACTGGCAGGGTGCCAAGATTATGGGCCGGCTGTGTAGGCTCTCGCAACAATCCTGACGATGCAACTTCAGGCTTTAGCAACACAAGTAAATATCCGCCCCTGACGTTTGGCAATTGCGGCAAAGAAGTGCTGCCACTGACGGCGGATTTTTCCACAGTACGCGGTAAAATCAGCAGCATGGTCGCAGGTGGATCGACTTACATCCCGACTGGCTTGTTATGGGGGTGGAACCTGGTTGACAATGCCGCGCCATTTACAGAAGGCATGACCAAAGCCCAAATGGCGGCCAAGCAAGGTCGCAAAGCCATTATTTTGATGACCGATGGCGAAAACACGATTTCTCCAGTTTACCCCCAGCACAACGGTACAGACGTCAATCTTTCAAACCAAAAGCTGACTGAATTATGCAGTCGTGTGAAAAGTGATGACATCGATGTTTATACTGTCTCGTTCATGGTGCCATCCCAGACGATCAAGGATCTGCTGACAAATTGCGCATCAAGCCCGGCCAAGTATTTCGACGCGGATACCGGCACCGAGTTGTTTGCAGCGTTCCAAAGGATTGGTGAAAGCCTGTCGACCGTGCGACTGACGCAATAGTCCATGCAATCCATCGCAGTTGCGCCAGACCCAGATCGGCGCTTTCAGTTTCGATGGTTTACAATTTACATAAAGTTTCATCACGTCAGACCGCAGTCCAGCCTTGTGCAACGGAATTCAGGAACACAAGGAATGTCATTGTCTTTGTTGTGGTTTTCCCACAGCCTGAATGTGAATTCAGCTGTGGCAAAGCCGAGCGATCAGGGATCATCTAAAGTTCGAACAATTGGTGTGGCCAGCCGTTAACCATCAATCCAAACGAAAGCTTACAGACAATCGCATAAGTTGCCGTGGAGAGTAAGTGACCGGGAGACAACACATGCCAGGGTTCAAGAAATTCGCGTCAGACATGCGCGGCAATACGGCGATCATGACCGCCCTTGCCATTGTGCCAATCCTGCTGGCCACGGGTGCGGGCATCGACATGATGCGCGCCAACAATGCCCAGACCGTGTTGCAGGCCGCCGCTGATGCAGCGGCCATCGCAGGTGCTTCGTCCGGTCTTACATTGAAAGCCGACATCGATGGGCTTGTCGAAGAATATCTGAAGGCCAACGGTGCCATCGATGTACTGGGCAATGTCGACAAGATCGAAAGCAAGCTCGACAAGTCCAAGCGTACCTTTGAAGTCAAGATCCGCGGCAAGCTGAAAACCAGCCTGATGAACATTGCAGGCATCAGCGACATGGAACTAGGTGCCTTTTCCGAAGTTGTCATGGGTGGCGCTGCCCTTGAAGTTGCGCTGGTGCTCGACAACACCGCCTCCATGAATTCCGAAGGTCGTCTTGATTCGCTAAAGGTGGCTGCGACCGACATGATCGACAGGCTGATGGGCCTGAAAGACAGTGGTGCAGATGTCAAAATCGGTATCGTGCCCTTCGCCGACTATGTGAATGTCGGATTGTCAAACAGGAATGAACCCTGGGTGGATGTTCCTGCCGATACAACCACCACGACAAATGTCTGCAACACGTCATATCCTGATGCGACAAGTTCCAATTGCCGCAAGGAAAGTGGCATCTGGAACAACGATGGCGTGCCAACACCTTATACCTATGATGTTTGTGACTGGAACTATGGTGCGCCAAAAACCACTTGCGCCGACCAGACTTACCACAACAAATGGTATGGCTGTGTAGGCTCGCGTCCCTCGCCTCTTGACGCGTCAATCGGCAGCATGTCCACGCCATATCCCGGCTTGCAAAACACCTCATGTCCTGCAGAAATCATGCCGCTCTCTGCCAATGAAGCCAGTTTGAAATCTCAAATTTCATCCATGAACGCCGTGGGCAGCACCTATATTCCGCAAGGTATTCTCTGGGGCTGGAATGTGCTGGATTCGAGCCAGCCCATCACGGGTGCCAAATCCAAAAGCGACTTGGCCGCCGCCGG
This sequence comes from Hyphomicrobiales bacterium, assembly GCA_031418195.1. Lineage (GTDB taxonomy): Bacteria > Pseudomonadota > Alphaproteobacteria > Rhizobiales > Aestuariivirgaceae > Aestuariivirga. The sequence goes on from JANOXA010000117.1 coordinate 44,854, forward strand.
TGGCACCAAAGCCATGATCATCATGACAGACGGTGCCAATACCAAGTCAGCCGACGGCCAGTATCACTGGGGTAGCGACGTGGCGGCAGCCGATGCCAAGACCGCGAGCCTGTGTTCCAATGTCAAAGACGATGGAATCAAGGTCTATACGGTCTCTTTCATGGTGACTGAAGTGGCCGCCCAGAATTTGTTGACCAACTGCGCTTCAAATCCTTCCATGGCCTACAGTGCTGACAATGCGGCTGAACTGGCCAAGGCCTTTGACGACATTGGCGATTCGCTGATGGCCTTGCGCGTATCGAAATAAATCAGTCAGGCGCTGCCCTGGTTTGGCGCAGCGCCTCACCTGCCACCATGGCGCAAGCCAAAGCCACGTTAAGTGAGCGCGTACCGGGCTGCATGGGGATGGTTATGCGATGCGCAATGCCCTCATGCACCGCGTCTGGCACGCCTGCAGTTTCACGGCCCAAAAGCAGGATGTCGTCTGGTTGGAACGCGAAATCCAGGTAGGAATTTGCAGTTTTGGTGGTCAGCAACACCAGGCGTCGCTGCCCCAGATCGGCTTGAAACTGTTCAAAGGAGGCTGAGCGTTGGATTATGGCCCGGTCCAGATAATCCATGCCGGCACGTCGCAGTTTGGAATCATCCCAGGTAAAACCAGCAGGTTCAATGATGGACAGTTTGAGACCCAGACAGGCGCAAAGCCGTGCGATGGTTCCTGTATTGGCGGCAATATCGGGTTGGTAGAGCGCGATTTCCATGGCTTTTTCAATAATCAGACAGCTGATTCCAATCCGGGTTGGCAGGCCTTGAACTGCGACATCCTATGGCTGGACAAGTGTTTCACCCGGTGTCAAATACGCCAACTTTGTTTGGTGTGCCAGAACCACAAAAATATCGGTGCACAGGGGCATAAAAGACAGTTGAATTGACGAGGGATTTGCGACGTGTCCACAGTTACACACGATGATGAGCATGATGTTGAGGACGCCGGCAAGCGCGACTTCCTGTATATCGCCACTGGGGCCGTTGGCGCTGTCGGTGCGGCGTTGGTGGCGTGGCCGCTGATCAACCAGATGAATCCTGATGCCTCGGTCAAGGCCATGGCCACCATTGAAGTTGATCTTGCACCCATCGTCGAAGGTCAGGCTGTCACACTCAAGTGGCGCGGCAATCCCGTCATCATCCGCCATCGTACCAAGGCTGAAATCGAAGCAGCCAAGGCCGTGAAAATGGAAGAACTGGTGGACGCGGTGGCCCGCAATGCCAACGTCAAGGACGGCGACGCGGCAACCGATGAAAACCGTGTGGTCGGTGGCAAGCAGCAATTCCTCGTCATGATGGGCGTTTGCACCCATCTCGGCTGTGTGCCGCAAGGCAATCTGGGCGACTACGGCGTGGTTGAAGGATCAGCCAAAACCGGTGGCTGGTTCTGCCCCTGCCACGGCAGCCACTATGATACGGCAGGCCGCATCCGCAAAGGTCCGGCACCGGAAAACTTGCACGTGCCAAAATACCAATACCTCACCGATACAAAAATCCGCATCGGTTAATCAGGAACAACACTCATGAGCGGACAGTCATCCTACATCCCCACCAGCACCGTTGGAAAATGGTTCCATGAGCGGCTGCCGATTTATGCCTTGTTGAAGGAAACGGCCATCGATTTTCCGACGCCGAAAAACCTCAATTACTGGTGGACGTTTGGCGGCATCCTGACCTTCATGTTGATGTCGCAGATCATCACCGGCATTATTCTGGTGATGCATTATACACCGCAAGTTGACCTGGCCTTTGCCGCCAAGGAACACATTGTCCGCGACGTGAATTATGGCTGGTTGATCCAGAAATTGCATGAAGTTGGTTCTTCCATGTTCTTCATGGCGGTTTATGTCCACATGTTCCGCGGCATGTATTTTGGTTCTTACAAAGCACCCCGGGAAGTTCTGTGGATGATTGGCGTGCTGATTTATCTCGTCATGATGGCCACGGCATTCATGGGTTATGTGTTGCCTTGGGGCCAGATGAGTTTCTGGGGTGCCAAGGTCATCACCAATCTGTTTTCGGCCATTCCACTTGTTGGCGAATCTGTGACAACCTGGTTGTGGGGAGGTTACAGCGTTGACAATCCGACCCTGAACCGCTTCTTCTCCCTGCACTATCTCTTGCCCTTTGTTCTGGCGGGCATTGTAGGTCTGCATATCTGGGCGCTGCATGTGCCTGGCAACAACAACCCGACAGGCATCAACCACAAGGTTGGCCAGGACACGGTTCCTTTCCATCCCTACTATACCGCCAAGGATGGCTACGCGATTGCGGTGTTCATGTTGTTCTTTGCCTTCTGGGTATTCTACCGCCCGGATTTTCTGGGCCATGCCATCAACTATGAGAAGGCCAATGCCTTGGTGACACCTCTGCATATTGTACCGGAATGGTATTATTTGCCCTTCTACGCGATTTTACGCGCCATTCCTTCCAAGCTTGGCGGCGTCATTGCCATGTTCTCGTCAATCCTCGTGCTCTTCGTCTTGCCGTGGCTTGATACGTCGCGGGTGCGTTCGGGCAACTATCGCCCCCTGTTCAAGGGCTTCTTCTGGGTCTTTGTGGTGGTCTGTGGTGTTCTGTGTTTCCTCGGCTCAAAACCCGCTGAAGGCACCTATGTCATATGGGCCCGCATCTGCACAGCCTACTATTTCGCCCACTTCTTCATCATCCTGCCGCTGATCGGCCTGCTTGAAAATCCCAAGCCGATACCCTCGTCAATCTCGGAAGCGGTGCTGGCGAAACGTACCAACCTCAAACTTGCACCTGCTGAGTAAGGCGGAGAATATCCATGAAAAAACTCAACGCACTCAGCCTTGCAGCCCTGATGGCTGTCGCCCTGCCTGTCGGCTCCTTTGCGGAATCGGGCCAAAAAGACGCCAAGCATATCAGTTTTTCGTTTGAAGGGGCGTTTGGCAAATTTGATCGCATGCAATTGCAGCGCGGTTACAAGGTCTACAAGGAAGTTTGCGCAACTTGTCATTCGATGAATTTCGTGTCTTTTCGCAATCTCTCGGAAGCAGGCATTTTCACTGAAGAGCAGGTAAAATCCTTGGCCGCATCGTTTACTGTTGTCGGTGATCCTGCCGAAGATGGCAGTGATACGGAACGGCCAGGCTTGCCGTCTGACCGTTTTCCAAACCCCTATGCCAATGAAAAGACCGCTGCAAGTGCCAATGGTGGCGCCATTCCACCTGACTTGTCGTTGCTGACCAAATCCCGACCCGGCTGGTATGGCTTTTTCAACCAGTTCTGGAACGGCATTGGCGGGCCGCAGTATGTCTATTCCGTCGTCACCGGCTATGAAACGCCAAGCGAAGAAATCAAGAAAGAAACGCCGGAAGGCAAATATTACAATCCTTTTTTCGGCAGTGGCCACTTCATCGGCATGATCCCGCCGCTCGAAGACGGTCGTGTGACCTTTGATGATGGTTCCCCCAACAAGGTGGATGACATGGCCCGCGATGTGGCCGCATTCCTTGCCTGGACAGCTGAACCCTATATGGAGTCCCGCAAAAGCACGGGCTTCATGGTGATGATCTATCTCGCTGTACTGGCAGGATTACTTTACCTGGTGAAACAACGGGTCTGGCGCAACGCCCATTGAGTAGAATGAAGCGAATAGTGGGTAGCGAATAGGGGGGCTGGTAAAAGCTCCCTTTTTTGTTTCTACTATCCGCTATTCGCTATTCACCGGAGCAAACTATGACCCAATCAATCCTCGGCATCATCGGCGGTTCGGGTCTTTATGATGTGGCCATGGACAATGCCCGCTGGGAAACCGTTGAAAGCCCCTGGGGCCAGCCCTCCGATCAACTGCGCAAGGGCGAGATTGCTGGCTTGCCCGTGGTGTTTCTGCCCCGCCATGGTCGCGGCCATGTCCATTCGCCCAGCACGATCAACTACCGCGCCAATATCGATTGCCTGAAGCGGGCAGGGGTGACGGATGTCATCTCAATGTCTGCTGTCGGTTCCTTGCGTGAAGACCTGCCGCCTTGCACTTTCCTGTTGGTCGACCAGTTTATCGACCGGACTTATCTGCGTGAAAATTCATTCTTCGGTACAGGTCTGGTCGGCCATGTGCCCTTTGCCCACCCGGTATCGCCTTTGCTGGTGGACGCCGCAGAACGGGCCTTGCAGGCTGAAAACATTGCCCATGCCAGGGGCGGCACCTATATGGTGATGGAGGGACCGCAGTTCTCAACCCTCGCCGAATCAAACTTGCATCGATCCTGGGGCGCATCTGTGATCGGCATGACCAATATGCCCGAAGCCAAATTGGCCCGCGAAGCTGAGCTATGCTACGCCACCGTGGCCATGGTCACGGATTTTGATGCCTGGCACCCTGCCCATGAGGCCGTCGACGTGGCGCAGGTGATGGCCACCATGAAAACCAACGGCGAAATGGCCAAGCGCTTCATCCTGCGACTGGCCAAGGATTTTCCGCGCCAGCATCCAGCCTGTCCGCAAGGGTCAGATCGCGCCCTCGACCACGCCATCATGACGGCGAGGGATCATCGTGATCCGGTTGTGATGAAAAAGCTGGAGGCGATTGCGGGGCGGGTGCTGTGAAGACTCATCCCCTTTGGTGGTCGCCTTCAAATCTTCGCATCTACAAATCCCACAAAGGCTTGCAGCCATTTGGCCAGATGTTGGCGTGAATTCTCGTCGGTCAGATTGCCCTCCGCGTCAAACTTGCCTTCATTGCCGCCAGCAAAAAATTCAGGCTTTGGCATGGCGATGGCTTCGAGGGCTTGCAGGTTTTGGCGCAAATGATACTGGGCGCGGCCCGTGCCAAGTGGTCCTGCTGCCGCTCCCAAGATGCCGACCTTCTTCCAGCGAAATGGCGAACCACCCCGTGACAACCAATCCGTGGCATTTTTCAACACACCGGGAATGGAGAAGTTATATTCCGGAGTGGCAATCACCACGGCATCGGCGGCGCGGATTTTCTGGTCGAGTACAACGACGTTTTGTGGTTTGCCGAAGGCTGCTTCCACGTCGCCATCATAGAGGGGAATGCCGTGCAGGGTGACAACCTCAACCGCCACGCCAAAGGGCGCAACTTCAGCCAAGGCCCGCAACAGTCCGGTGTTGGTTGAGGCTTTGCGCAACGCGCCTGAAATGGCGATGAACTTCATGGTGTCTCCACATGTTTGATGGTTTTGAATGCGGCCAACGCCCGTTCACGGGCGAAGTTATGATCTACCATGGGTTTGGGATAATTGCGCGGTGGCACCGGCATGTCCCAGGGTTTGTGAATATCAGCGTTTGACAGGGCGGCAAGTTCCGGCACCCAGCGGCGCACATATGCGCCATCAGGATCAAATTTCAGCCCTTGCAATACCGGATTGAAAATCCGGAAATACGGCGCGGCATCGGCGCCGCAACCTGCCACCCATTGCCAGCTTGCGGCATTGGCGGCGATATCGGCATCAACCAGGGTATCCCAAAACCAGCGCTCGCCAGCTTGCCAGGGCACCAGCAAATGCTTGATCAGAAAAGACGCAACAATCATCCGTACACGGTTATGCATGATGCCGGTTGCCCATAGCTCACGCAGGCCTGCGTCGACAATCGGATAGCCGGTCTGGCCCTTTTGCCAGCGCAGCAACGCATCGCCATCATCCGACCACGGAAAATCTTCAAATTCCGCGCGGAAGGGTTTGGTCGGAAAACCCGGTACGTGATGAATGAGGCTATAGGAAAACTCGCGCCACAATACTTCCTTCAAAAACTTCTCGCCGTCACGATCAAGTTTTCCTTCGGCTTCATGCATGGCCCGCTCGACGGCATGCCACGCTTGGTGCGGCGATAGTTCACCCCAATGGAAATGCGCCGACAAGCGCGAGACATGCGATTGGTCCGGGCGATCACGGCCAGTCGCATAGCCGTGAAAGCCGTGGTCAACAAAATCAAACAGGCGTTGCTGTGCACCAGCTTCACCGGGCGTCCAGTGTTCTTCCAGGGTGCCGGACCAATCAGGTTTTGCCGGCAGTAGTTTGAGATCGGCAAGGGCGAGGCTGTGCACGTCGCCCAGCCATCGCTGAACTTGAGGTGCAGGCTTCAAAGGGCGGATTGGACCCTTGGCAAAACAGGCACGGGAGAAGGGTGTGTAGACCTTGAAGAATTCGCCCGATCCATTGCGGATGCTTTCCGGCTCATGCAGCAAAAAGCCACCATAGCGATGGCAAGCAATACCTTGGCCTTCACAATGGTTTTTAACGCTTTCCTCCAGGGCACCAGCCCAAGGTGCATAGTCTCTGGTGAAGTAAAGCCCCTGCGGTTTTACTTCTGCAATCAGCGCCGCCAGCACGGCGTCGGCACGCCCCCGCCGAAAAACCAGTGGCAGGCTGATATTGAGTTTTTCCAGACTGCGATGCAGCCACCAGCGCGATGCCCCACCCCAACACCATTCTCCCGGTGTTTCATCATCCAGAATAAAGACTGGAAGTACTGCTCCGGCGGCTGCGGCAGCTGACAATGCGGGGTGATCCGACAGGCGCAAATCCTGCCTGAACCACATGATGACAGGTTGAACCAATTTGAACCTCGATTTGGGGGAAACGCTGAAATAATTCAGCTTGTACGGCTCAAAGCTTGATCAGATCAAACAGGTTTCCGCAATTTGTAAATGCCCACATCAATCACCCCTTCGGCAAAGCCGGCCTCGCAGTAGCTCAAATACAGCGACCACATTTTGCGAAAGCGCTCATCAAATCCCATGGTGGAGATTTTGGGCCAGGCGGCTTCAAAACGCTCGCGCCACAGGGCAAGGGTCATTGCATAGGATTGGCCGAAACATTCCATGCGTTCGAACAGCAGTCCGGCTTTTTGGGTTTGCTCGCGCATGATGCTTTTGGTCAACAGCATGCCGCCGGGGAAAATATAGCGCTGAATGAAATCAACGCCGTTGCGGTAGGCATCGTAATTTTCCTCGGTGATGGTAATGCCCTGGATGGCGGCAACGCCTCCGGGCTTCAGCCGATCATGCAGTGTTTTGAAATAGGCGGGCCAATGGGCCTCGCCGACGGCTTCGATCATCTCGACTGATGCAATGGCATCAAACTTGCCGACTGTATCGCGGTAATCCTCAAACACCAGCTCGCACTGTTTTTCGAGGCCCTGGGCTTTCATGCGGGCGTTGGCAAATTCCAGTTGTTCCCTTGACAAGGTGATGCCACGCAGGAACCCGCCCATCTTGCCCACGGCTTCCGCCACGCCACCCCAACCGCAACCAATTTCCAGAACTCTCTTGCCAGGCGCTACTTCGGCAGCTTCCAGCACTTTGGCTATTTTGCGATGTTGCGCGGCTTCCAAACTATTGCCGCTACCCTCAAACACCGCCGAGGAATAGCTCATCGTGTCATCAAGCCATTGCTGATAAAATGAATTGCCGAGATCGTAGTGCGCCGCAATGTTGTCTTTCGAACCAGCCCGGTCGTTGTCGCGCTTCTTGTGCCAGAACTTGTCAAACAGGCTGCTGAAGAACACCCCCGTCGAGGCTCCATCAAGTCCACCACGGTTTTGCAGATAGAACCGAAATAATTGTGTTGCGTCGCTGGTTGCGAGATCACCCGCCATATAGCTTTCAAAGAATCCCAATTGACCGCGCCTGACCGAGGCCATGACAACCTTGAAATTATTCAAGGTCAAGTCGGCTTCCGGGCCTGATCCCTTGCTGCCCAACATGACCACGCGGCCCGATGGCAGTGTCATTGTCAATGACCCGCGATAAGACTTGGGCATCAGGCGTTTGCCCATTGCCACGACAAGATTGCCCCAAAAACCTTCACTCATGCTACAACCAACCCTTGAACCCGTGTCCCGGCGATTTTTATGCCGATGGCTTGTATAGTTTGAGACCCTTTAACCAAAGTTTCAAGGCCTCCCAATGGATCCCCGCCGTGACCTTTAAAGTCATGAAAGGCAGGGTTGCCAGAATCTTGAAAAGATTCCAGTCGGTCAAGGCTGTCCGGTGACCCGTAAAATAGGCCTTGAGCACGGGGCCCTCAGCAGTTGACAAGGCAACCCCCACGGCAATGTGTTCACCCGGCGCCGAAGATCGCAACCCATAGTGTCCTTCAATGCCGTTGAAAGGCGATACGCGGAAAACTTTCTCAACTCTGGCAAACGTGTCATCTCCTGCCGCAAACGGGCCGGCGTGATAGCAATGGCGTCCACCAAATGTATTGTGCACTTCAAAGATGATGCCGCGCACATGGCCTGCATCATCGAGGCCATAGAAGGTTGTCAGCGGATTGAAGGCGTAACCGAATATGCGCGGGTAACTCAGCATCACAATGCGTTTGACATCGGCTGCCAGTCCAACTTCACGCATCTTGCCCCACGCGAAATCCGACAGGCTCAAACCATCGCCCTTCAAACCATGGTCCTGGTCATAGAGTGAAAATACGTTGAAACGGTTGTAGCTGAACAAGTTCAGTCCCAAACCTCGGCGCAAGTCATCGACATTGACCAACACACTGGCCACCCGGTATTCCAGTTCATGCAGCACGGGGCGCAAACGCTTATGCACGACCTTGCCGATATAGAGGGCGGAAACCGGACGTTGGTCGGTTCCCGTCATTCGGCAGCGGGCAGGAAGATATCCTGCTCTCCGGGAGTTTGGTGATGCACATGGATGCGTCCCGACGGTTCATCGACATCCCAGGGCCTGATCAAGCCGCCCAATTGCTCGGCCACGGCAAGCCCCGCCTGCAAACCGTCTTCATGGAAGCCCGCACCAAACCATGCACCACAGAACCAGGTGCGTTTGACGCCTTGCAGCGACCACAGATGTTTTTGCGCCTCAAGTGTGGCCGCTGTGAATATGGGATGGCGGTAACTGTAAACCCCGTCCAGCAAATCTTCATGCGGCAATACTGGCGGGTTGAGCGACACCAGATGCTGCACGGGTGTATCGAGTTTTTGCAGGGCATTCATCCAGTAAGTTACCGACAGCTTTTCTTCGGAACCATTCTGGTGGCCATTGTAATTCCAGGCCGACCAGAAACGCCGGGTTTTCGGCATCAGGCTTGCATCGCGGTGCAGATAGGTTGTGTTGGCAGAAGTTTTGAACGGCGAAAGCAATCGCTGCTCTTCTGCTGTCGGATCAGCCAGCAGGTGCAAAGCCTGATCAGCGTGGGTGGCCAACACGACATGATCAAAATGCAACTTGTCGCCATGGGCCATTTCAATGTCAACGCCATGGGGTTGGCGCACAACGCGTTTGACGGGTGAACCGAGGCGGATTTCAAAACGGCCGTCCGCCACCAGTTTATCAACATATTCCCGTGCGCCGCCCTTGACTGTGCGCCAATCCGGGCGCTTGCCCAGAATGAACAACTGGTGATTGGCGAAAAACTTCACAAAGGCCTTGAACGGATAAGCGGCGATTTGATCGGGCGTTGACGACCAGATGGCACCAGCGATTGGCAAAATGTGGCGGCGCATGAACACGTCACTGTAACCGGCTTGTTGCAGGTATTGCCCAAGCGACACATCGTCACCGACGATTTTGGCATCCCGCTGGGCGGCATGATAAAACCGCCAGAGGTCTGCCATCATGCGCAAGTGCAGGGGATCAATCCATTGCCGCGGACTGCCAAACAACGTGCCCAAGTGATTGGCACTGTATTCATAGCGCCGCTCATCCATGCTCACCGAAAATGTCATCGGCGTTTCGACCATGGGCTGATCGAGATAATCCATCAAGGCGGTAAAATTCGGATAGGTCCAGGTGTTGCTGACAATGAACCCCGTATCAATGGCAAGAGTCTGCCCCAACGATTTGACAGCAACCGTTTGTGAATGGCCGCCAAGCCGATGGTCGGCCTCGATCAGTGTCACGTCATGCCGCTGTGACAAAAGCCAGGCACAGCCCAGGCCAGCGATACCACTCCCAACAACCGCAATCCGATTCGTTCTCACTTTTAACCGCCCCCGAATTTCAATAATGTTCAACCTGAAGCAAAAAGCGTCCAAGCGACCATTTACGGCAAAATCCGTCGTTGTGGATCATCGTGTTGCAAAAACTTCATGTTGCAGGGAGATTGACGTCGCCGTCGCCCCATGCGAGGCTCTATACCAGTCCGGCACAAAGGACGAGGTTCTTTTGGAGCCAACAAAAAAGAACTGTGGGGAGCAAAAAACGTCAACGCAAGCACAGGGTTCGCTGCGTTGTAATGTTTGGTGTTTCAAACACATTGCAAATGCAAAATCTATCAAGGGAGTGAAACATGACTGAATTTGAACATAAACTGGAACTTGCCAAGAAGGCGGTGACGCGGGGCAGGTTGTCCCGCCGCGACTTCATGCAATATGCTGTTGCTGGCGGCATGACGCTTGCCGCTGCCGGAACCATGTTCTCGGCTGCTGCCCGCGCTGAACCCAAGAAGGGCGGCAATTTCCGCGCTGGTCTTGGCCATGGTGCCACCACCGACACCTTCGATCCCGCCACCTGGGCCCACGGCATGAACTTTGCCTGGGGCAAAGGTCTGACCGGTGCGCCATTGGTGCGCATCGATCAAAAGGCTAATGCTGTGCCTTATCTTGCTGAAAGCTTTGAACCTGCCGATGGTGCCAAGAAGTGGGTGTTCAAAATCCGCAAAGGTGCGACGTTCCACAATGGCAAGACCGTGACCGCTGATGACGTTGTTGCCACCATCAACTATCACACTGGCGCAGATTCAAAGTCGCCCGGCAAAGCCCTGTTGGCCAACCTTGCATCAGTCAAGGCCGATGGCGCTGACACAGTGGTGTTTGAACTTTCGGGTCCGAATGCCGACTTCCCTTACCTGCTCTCAGCCTACCAGTTCCCTATCCTCGCCGCAGAAGGCGGCAAGGTGGATCTGTCGGGTCTAGGTGCCGGTCCTTACGTCAAGGCAGATTTCCAGCCCGGTGTAAAAGCCACCTTTACCCGCAACCCCAACCACTTTGCAGATGCCTGGTTTGACTCGGTTGAGCAGCTGTCGATCATCGATCCTGCCGCCCGTACCAATGCCTACCTTGCTGGCGAAGTTGACTTCATTGATCGTGCTGACCTCAAGACCATCGATCTCCTGAAGAATGCTCCTGACACGGAAATCTACAACGTGTCGGGCTACCAGCATTATACTGCTCCGATGTTCTGCGATGCCGCACCTTTCGACAAGGTTGAAGTGCGCCAGGCGCTGAAATGGGCTGTGAACCGCCAGGAACTGGTGGACAAGGTGCTTTTTGGTTTCGGCAAGGTTGGCAACGACACGCCATTGGCCTCGAGCATCAAGTTCGCAACCAATCCCGAACCAGCCTATACCTATGATCCAGACCGCGCCAAGTCGCTGCTCGCCAAGATCGGCATGTCCAACCTGAAAGTTGATCTTTCGGCATCTGATGCGGCCTTCGGCGGCAGCGTTGATGCAGCCCTGTTGCAGGCAGAACATGCCAAGGCAGCGGGTATTGAAATCAACGTCATCCGTGAACCCAATGACAGCTATTGGGATAACGTCTGGCTGAAGAAGTCCTGGTGCCATTGCTATTGGGGTGGCCGCCCCACGGCAGACATGTTCTTCACCATCTCGCTTGCCGCCGACGCGGCGTGGAACGACAGCCATTGGAAGCATCCGCGCTTCAATGAACTGTTGCTGGCAGCCCGTGGCGAAACCGATGAAGCCAAGCGTGCCGGCATGTATGCCGAAATGCAGCAGCTGGTTCATGATGATGGTGGCCAACAGGTTCTCATGTTCTCCAACTATGTTGGCGCACTGGGCACCAAGGTTGCCCACGGCGAACTCAACTCCGACCTCGATAGCGACGGCGGCTACATGTACGACCGTTGGTGGTTTGCATAATAGTCTGTTGACTGATGAATATGCACCCTGCCGGAAACAGCAGGGTGTTTTTTTTTTGGTTGTGGGAGGGACCTCATCCGCCCTTCGGGCACCTTCTCCATCAAGGCATGGAGAAGGGACTTCGCTGCGGTCAGAATATTCGCTTTTACTCTTTGAAAATTGCGATAGGTGAATGACATTGTCCCTTCTCCACGCCTTCGTGGAGAAGGTGCCCCAACGGGGCAGATGAGGTCCCTTGGGTTGAGACGGGATCACCAGAAGAAACTTCAAAAACAATTCTTCCCATCACGATTTTTCTGACAAGCCAATTTTTGTCTGATAACCTTTCACTAAATCACGGGACGCAGAAGCCTGGATGGGAATTGGGGAGTGAACACATGCATCCGGTACTGAAAACCGTGCTGCAAAGATTGGGTCTGGGGTTCGTGACATTGCTTGCAGTGTCGGTGATTATTTTCTCGACTCTTGAATTGCTGCCCGGCGGATTTGCCCAAGCCATTCTCGGCCAAGGTGCAACGCCGGAAACCGTCAAGGCCTTCAATCATTCGCTGGGTCTGGATCGTCCACCCGTCACTCGTTATGTCGAATGGGTCTCAGGTGCTGTCCAGGGAGATTTCGGCAAGAGCTTTGCGGGCGCTGGCGGCTGGCGCTCGGAAAATGTCCGCACTGTTTCTGGCATCATTGGCCCACGCCTCTACAACACGTTTTTCCTCGCCGCCATGACGGCGATTATTGCCGTGCCCTTGGCTTTGCTTCTGGGATTGTTGGCAGCACTTTATCGCAACAGCTGGTTTGACCGCGCCATCAATGCCGTCACGTTGACAACCATCGCCTCGCCCGAATTTTTTGTGGCCTATGTCCTGATGTTCATCTTCGTTGGAAAAAGGACGGGATATGCCTCAATCCTGCCGGATTGGATGGCCCAGGCGATCAAACCATGGCTGGGCTACATTCCCAATCTTTCCACCTTGTCGACTGTCTCCATTGACACCAGCTTTGGTGACCAGCTCTGGAAATGCCTGTTGCCGGCCATAACGCTCACACTTGTCATCATCGCCCACATGATGCGCATGACCCGGGCCTCCATCATCAGTTTGCTGGCCAGCCCCTATATTGAAATGGCGCGTTTGAAAGGCCTGAAGCCGTCGCAGGTTATCGTCAGGCATGCGCTACCCAACGCCTGGGCCCCTATTGCCACCGTCATTGCTTTCAACCTTGCCTATCTGGTTGTCGGCGTCGTGGTGGTTGAAGTGGTGTTTGTCTATCCCGGCATTGGCCAGTTGATGGTTGACAGCGTGTCGAGTCGCGACATGCCGGTGGCGCAGGCATGCGCCCTGATTTTCGCCGCCACTTACATTCTGTTGAACCTGTTGGCTGACATTATTGCGATTATCACCAACCCACGGCTCTTGCACCCGAAATGACCACAGAAAACCTTGACATTCGCACCATCCGCAGCCGCCGGACTTTTCTTCAGAATGCCGTGCGGTTGCTGAAATCGGCACCCTTCAGCGCCAAATTCGGCATGGCAGTCATTGCATTCTATGCGGTCTGCGCGATTTTTGCGCCGTGGATTGCGCCCTACAGCGAATCGGAAGTGCTTGGCAAAGCCTATGCACCAGCATCCGCAGGCCATTGGTTTGGCCTGGACCAGATTGGCCGCGACACGCTTTCACGGGTGATCTACGGTGCAAGAAACACCATTGGCATCGCCCTGATCACCGTCTGTATTTCCTTTTCCGTCGGTGGTGTGCTGGGTGTGTATGCGGCAGTGACACGGGGCTGGCTCGACCAGATTCTCAGCCGCGTCGTTGATGTACTGATGTCTATTCCAGTGTTGATTTTTGCCCTCATGCTGTTGGCCATGGCCGGAAAATCCGTGTGGAACCTGATTTTCATTCTGGCCCTGCTCGATTCAACCCGAGTCTTCCGTCTGGCCCGCAACACCGCACTGAGTGTCGTTGTCCAGGATTTTGTTGAAGCGGCAAGGCTGCGCGGTGAGAAGATGATGTGGATTGTCCTGCGGGAAATTGTTCCCAACATCATGCCGCCGATGATTGCCGAGTTTGGGTTGCGGTTTTGTTTCGTATTTCTCACCATCGCGGCGCTGTCCTTCCTTGGTGTCGGTATACAGCCGCCGACAGCCGATTGGGGGTCCATGGTGGCCGAAAGCAAAACCCTGATCAATTTCGGCAGGCCGCAACCACTGATTCCCGCAGCCGCCATTGCCCTGCTCACCGTCGCCGTCAATTTCGTGGTGGACTGGTTCCTCAACAAGTCAGCAGGGCTCACCGATGAAAAGTGATGACGCCCGCGTTAAAGGTTCCGCCCTTGTTGAAATCAAGGGCCTGAAGATTGAGGGCTATGCCGACGACAAATGGCACCCCATCATCAAGGGCCTCAATCTGTCGCTGAAACGCGGCGAGGTGCTGGGCCTCATTGGCGAATCGGGGGCTGGCAAATCCACGCTGGGTTTGGCCGCCATGGGATACACAAAACCCGGCTGCCGGATTTCCTCAGGCTCGGTGCTGTTTGATGGCCGGGAACTCGTGGGCGCACCGCCCGATGACCTGCGCCGGATGTGGGGTTCAAAAATTTCCTATGTCGCCCAAAGTGCGGCGGCCTCATTCAACCCCGCCCACCGCATCATGGATCAGGTGGTGGAATCAGCCGTCAACCATGGCGTCATGGGCCGTGCTGCTGCGGAAAAAGATGCCATCGATTTATTCAGGCGCCTGCAACTTCCCAATCCCGAAACCATTGGCCAACGCTTTCCCCATCAGGTCTCGGGCGGGCAATTGCAGCGGGCCATGACGGCCATGGCCATGTCATGCCGGCCCGATCTCATCATCTTTGATGAGCCGACAACGGCACTTGATGTGACTACGCAAGTTGAAGTCCTGGCCTCCATGCGCGGCATCGTTGAGGACTTCCATACCGCTGCCGTTTACATCACCCATGACCTTGCCGTGGTCGCCCAGATGGCGCACCGGATCATGGTCCTGCGCTTTGGCAATCTGGTGGAAGAATCCGAAACCCGGGCCATGCTGAAGCAGCCAACCGAGGAATACACGCGTTCGCTCTGGGCGGTGCGCAAATTGCAAAAGCCGGAGAGCAAGGGCAGCGACATCACCCTGTCGATCCAGAATGTCGATGCCAGTTATTCCGGTGTTGTGAAAGTATTGGACAATGTCACGGTGCGCTTGCCGAAGGGCCGCACGGTGGCGGTGGTGGGTGAATCAGGTTCGGGAAAATCCACCTTGGCCCGCGCCATCACAGGCCTGTTGCCACCCTCGAAGGGCCGCATTGAATTCAACGGCAAGGCCCTGCCGCCGCGCCTGCAGGACCGTGACATCGATACGCTGCGCCGCATCCAGATGATTTACCAGTCGGCTGATACAGCCCTCAATCCCCGGCAAACTGTACGTGATATTGTTGGCCGGCCACTTGAATTTTATCTTGGTCTGCGCGGTGCCGAAAAGGACCGGCGTATCGTCAAGCTGCTGGAAAGCATCGAGTTGACCGAGGATTTCATAGATCGCTATCCCGGCGAAATGTCGGGGGGACAAAAGCAGCGCATCTCCATTGCGAGGGCCATTGCCGCTGAACCTGATATCATCATCTGCGATGAAGTGACCTCAGCCCTCGACCAGATTGTCCAGGAGGGCATCCTGCAATTGCTCATGCGTTTGCAAAAAGACACCAACGTTTCCTATCTCTTCATCACCCACGACATCGCCACAGTGCGGGCCATCTCCGACGAAATCGTCGTCATGCACAAGGGCAAGGTGGTGCAACAGGGCCTGAAATCCCAAGTCCTCAATCCGCCCTATCCTCCGTACACGGAATTGTTGCTGTCATCGGTGCCTGAAATGGATCCGGACTGGCTGACCAATCTGTTGAAGGAGCGGGTGGGGGTTTGACTTCCCTCACCTGACGCTACGCGTCGTCCTCTCCCGCAAGCGGGAGAGGTGAAGAAATTTCACTTCTCCCGCTTGCGGGAGAAGGTGGCGCGAAGCGCCGGATGAGGGGCCTTTTTACCCGTCTACTTCTTGTAAAGCTGCTGCGCCGCTCGCACATGGGCTTCGGTAAACGCCACGGCCCTTGTCATGTTGCCGATGAGTTTGATCTCCGCTGCCGACAGACCCTTGGCGCTGGCCAGCGCCAGTATTTTCACGACTTGAAATCTCTCCAGCGTGGCCGCCATGCTTTGACGTGAACCCGCAGCATAGGCGTCCACACCGGCCGACAAAATGAATTTTTCGGTTTTTTCCAGCCAGGCCTTGTTGTTCAACTGGCGGATGGTGGGATTTTTCGCATCGGTGCTGCACAGCAACTGGCTGGAAGATGCGGCAAGTTTCTTGCTGCCGCGGATCAGGATTTTGCCATCGGTCAACTGGGCCTTCAGGGATTGCATGTTGGTGACGCATTCCTGCTTGTAGAGCTTGATCAACAAGGCAGCTTTCAGGCGTGTTGCCGCTTCTGCTGAGCCCAAGACTCCAAGTGCAATGAAGCCAACACTGACAAGTCTGAGAATGTTGGCGCAATGTTGCATATGAAGTCTCCTTGAGTCGCCGCCTATGCTGCCAAAGCCTCTTGGCTTTCGCAACCATATTGGCCCGAAGCAATCAACAGACCTTCGGCACCATCCAGCGCACCTTCTGCCAATTCAAGGCCAAGAAAGCGGCTGCGCTCGACAGGGCCTGGCAAATGCAGGGATTGGGTCAGGCGCCCGGTAAAACCAAAGCGGCTGTAATAGGCTCCATCACCGACCAGCAACACAGAAGTGTGGCCCATCACTTTGGCGCTGGCCAAGGCATGGTCCATCAATTTCTTGCCAAGTCCCTTGCCGCGCACCCGGCCATCAACGGCCAGGGGACCAAGCAACAACGACGGTCCGGCTGATCCAGCGATGACATGCCAGAGCCGCACCGTGCCGATGACCCGGCCTGATGCTGAAACGGCAGTGAAGGCGAGGCCTTCCGCCGGCAAACGGCCTTCCCGCAAGCGCTCGGATGTTTTGCGGAAACGCCCAACACCAAAAGCCCAGTTCAACAAGGCTTCGCGTGGGGCGATATCGGAGGGCAGTTCGGAACGGATGATCATGACGAACTCCAAATCAAACTTTCCCTCTCCCCTTGCGGGAGAGGGCTGTAAAATAGTCGTACTCGGCCCTCTCCCGTCAGCCTTCGGCTGACCCCCTCGCCCGCGAGAGGAGAGGGAAGGGTAGGAAGAAGGCGTTTGCCTTAAATCACATAAGACTTGAGCGGTGGAAAGCCGTTGAAGGCGACAGCCGAATAGGTGGTGGTGTAGGCACCTGCCGCTTCGATCAGCACTTCATCGCCAACACTCAAGGTGATTGGCAATGGGTATGGCACTTTTTCATAGAGCACATCAGCCGAGTCACAAGTTGGGCCAGCAATGATACAGGGTTCCATCGCATCACCATCCTTGGCGGTGACCAGGGGATAGCGGATGGCTTCGTCCATGGTTTCGGCGAGGCCGCCAAACTTGCCGATATCGAGATAGACCCAGCGGGTATTGTCGTTGGAATGCTTCTTCGAAATCAGCACGACTTCGGCCTTCACCACACCCGCATTGCCCACCATGCCACGACCCGGCTCGATGATGGTTTCGGGAATCGCATTGCCGAAATGCTTGGTCAGCGCCTCATGGATGGCATTGGCATATTGGTTGGTGCCGGGAACGGCTTTCAGGTATTTCGTCGGGAAGCCGCCGCCGAGGTTGACCATTTGCAAAACAATACCATGGGAAGCCATGGCATCAAAAATCGACTTGGCTTGCTCTAGCGCTGAATCCCAGGCACCCAGACGAGTCTGTTGCGATCCCACATGGAACGATACGCCATGGGCCACGAGGCCAAGCTTGTGGGCATGCAGCAATACGCTTTCAGCCATTTCAGGCTCGCAGCCAAATTTGCGCGACAAAGGCCATTCAGCACCGGCACCATCAGCCAGAATACGGCAGAACACTTGTGCGCCGGGGGCGGCACGGGCAACTTTTTCAACTTCCTCAGTGGAGTCGACAGCAAACAGCATGATACCATGGCCATGGGCGCGGGCGATATCGCGCTCTTTCTTGATGGTGTTGCCAAAGGAAATGCGGTCGGGCGTGGCACCAGCGGCAAGTGCCATTTCGATTTCAGCCACAGAGGCCGTATCGAAACAGGAGCCAAGGCCTGCCAGCAACGAAAGAATTTCGGGAGCCGGGTTTGCCTTCACTGCATAGAAAATGCGCGTGCCCGGCATGCTGCGGGCAAAAGCTTCGTAGTTCTCGCGCACGACCTCAAGGTCCAGCAGAAGGCAGGGGCCTTCGGGATTTTCACGTCGCAGGAAATCAATGATGCGAGCTGTAGCGGCCATGGTCTTAGTCCCTTCAATCAAACTGTCAGATAAGCAGACGAGTTGACGCTTCTTCGCGCGATGGAGACGCAAAAAAACGCATTCGACGTTTCGCCTTGGATTGATTGGATTGGAGCCAACCGCACATGGGGCGCAAGAGAGTGTTGCCTCTCAGAAACACCGTCCCTTTGGAGGGGCCGGGGAAACCAAAAAACCTTACACCGTCGTTGCTTTGGGGAGACCTTAAAGGCACGTGCGACTTCTGGTGCCGCGCATATGATG
>JANOXA010000118.1:0-4009 GCA_031418195.1 Hyphomicrobiales bacterium
CTGGTACGAGGATAGCGGCCAGCCCATGAATCGCACCAGCGGGCTTCCTACCCCACCTGGAATTGATTTCTATCTCTAGGTGTATTTTCCTTACAATTTCACCCAGGCGTCGAAAGCCTCACCGGCACCTTGATGTAATGGACGCCATTGGGGTCAGCCGGTGGCAGTTGGCCGGCCCGCATGTTGACCTGGATCGATGGCAGCAACAGCACGGGTGCAGAAAGGGTTTTGTCGCGGGCCTCGCGCATCGCCACAAATTGGTCTTCCGTCACATCGCCATGCACATGGACATTATGCGCCAGTTGTTCGCCGACTGTCGTTTCCCAGACATATTTTTCACGGCCACCCGGCGGCAAATAATCATGGCACAGAAAAAGCCGCGTGCTCTTGGGCAGGGCCAACAGGCGGCGGATGGAGCGGTACAACTGCCGTGCATCACCGCCCGGAAAATCCGCCCGCGCCGTGCCGTAGTCCGGCATGAACAGCGTATCGCCCACGAACACTGCGTCACCAATTTTGAATGACACACACGCCGGCGTATGACCAGGTGTTGCCAGCACTTCGCAATCGAGCGCGCCGATGGCGAGATGGTCGCCGTCCTTCACCAGCCGGTCGAATTCGGAGCCGGAGCCCGACACATCAAGCGCGTTGAAAATCGGCCGGAAGATTTGTTGCACCTGGCGGATGCCCTCGCCGATCACGACTTTTGCACCGGTTTTCAGCTTCACATAGGGCGCACCCGAGAGATGGTCGGCATGGACATGGGTTTCGAGCACCCAGTCAATGGTGAAGCCTGCGTCAGCCGCCACCTTCAAAACCGCTTCGACTGATTCCATCGAAGCCTTGCCGGATTTGTGGTCATAATCAAAAACCGGATCAATGACCGCCGCCCGTTTCGCATCCGGGTCAGCCACCAGATAAGTCACCGTGTTGGTGGGCGTGTCGAACCACGAATGGATGACAGGTGCTGCCATCGCGTCAGGCGATCCGTAAACTTGCGGGGCTCTGGTCGCGGGCGCGGGCGTAGGCGCGGACCGCATCACCAAAGGCGGTGAACAGTTTCACCGAGTCAGGATTGTTGGCAGCCTTGAATTCCGGGTGCCATTGCGTGCCAAAGGCAAAGGCCTTGGCACCTTTGACTGATACGGCCTCAATAACGCCATCGGGTGCAACGGCCTCAATCTGCAAGCCTTCACCCAATCGTTTGATGCCCTGCCGATGGATCGAATTCACTGTGGTTTCTGACTTACCCAAAATGTGGGCCAGAAGCCCGCCCTTGGTCAGGGTGATGGCATGGCTGGCGGCATAGCGCAGATCAACTTCATCCGACTTCGGTGCACGATGATCAAGCCGTCCCTCGCCGCGTTGCAGTTCAGTTTCGAGGCTGCCGCCCATCACCACATTCAACTCTTGAAATCCTCGGCAGATGCAGAACAAGGGAATGCCCCGCGCGATGACGGCCCTGATGAGTTTGAGGGTGGTGGCGTCGCGATGATGATCATAGGGTTCATGGTCGGCAGATGGATCCTCGCCATAATGGGGGGGATGCACATTGGAAACCGCCCCCGTCATCAACACGCCGTCAAAGTGGCCAAGCAAGCCATCGAGATTATCCGTATCGATAAGAGACGGGATCATCACAGGTTCCACACCAGCTACATCTGTCAGTGCACGGACGTATTTGTCACCAAGGGAATGGAACAGAAAACCATCTCTATGGTAGGTGTCGGCAGGCAGGCCAACGAGGGGGCGGATTTTCGGCATCATGGCTGTGGCACTCATATCAATGATTTGATGAAATGCCATGATAGTCCAGCGATGGCCGCCAAGGCCAGCGTTTTGGGAATACCAGCCTTGAGGCGCAAAACCACAAATGCCAAGCCTAGGCAAAGCAAAAGGGCTGGCACATCAAGGGTTGAAAAATCCGGCCACCACATGGGCAAGGGCTGGCCCAACCTGGAAACCTTGCCGAACAAGACATGCAAGGCAAACCACAGGCTGAGATTGAGGATGACGCCCGTTGCAGCTGCCGTGATGGCGGCCAGCGATGATTTCAGGCGTGGTTGGTTTTGCAGATATTCGATCCACGGCGCGCCTGCAAAAATCCAAAGAAAGCACGGCGCAAATGTCACCCAGAGAAAACTCAAACTGGCAGCCACACCCGCCCACAGGCTGCCTTGCACATGGGTGGCGGCACTGAAAGAAACGAACTGGCCGACGAGGATGAGCGGACCCGGTGTTGTTTCAGCCAAGCCAAAACCATCCATCATTTGTTGCGGCGTAAGCCAGGCGGTTTGCTCAACCACAGTTTGGCCGAGCGATGCCAACACCGAATAGGCACCACCAAAAGTCACCACAGCGAGCAGCGAAAACATCCGTGCCAATTCGGTTTGCACATGAGCTTTTCCCAAAGTCGCATACAAGGCGGCCAGCGGTAGCAGCCACACGACAAGTCCCACGGCAATGGTTTTGAAAGTTGCTGCATAGGATGGACGCGCCACGGAAGAAGCGGCAGTTTCAATTGTTGGCGCAAGAAAAAATCCAAACAATGCAGCAGCCGCCACAACCACAGCAAAGGGCAAAGCAAAAACAAAAAGCGCAATGAATGCTGCGGTGGCAATTGCCCAGTCGAAATTGGTTTTCAAGGCCTTCCCGGCAATTTTGATCAGGGCCTGAAAGACGATTGCAACAACTGCCGCTTTGATGCCCCAGAACAGGGCTTGTACCAGCGGCAGGTTGCCAACGCTGGCATAAAGCAATGAAAGCGCCAACATGATCATCGCGCCCGGCAAGACGAACAACAACCCGGCGGCAAAACCGCCCCGCAGGCCATGCAGTTTCCAGCCGCAATAGGTGGCGAGTTGCATGGCCTCTGGCCCCGGCAACAACATGCAGAAGTTCAGGGCGTTGAGAAATTCTTTCTCGCCGATCCACGAGCGCTGCTCGACAATCTCCTTGTGCAGCAATGCAATCTGTCCGGCAGGGCCGCCAAACGACAATACCCCGATACGCGCCCAGACTTTCATGGCGTCCGTGAATGAGGTGGTCATGCCGGAACCTTCTTTTGTGCGGGCCAGTTGTGGGTTTCATCAGTGGCATCACGGCACCAACGATACAGGGCATCATAAATCACCATGCCGGCTTCGAGCTGTTGCAGGTCATCGACAAACTGTCGCGATAACCCCAGCGAAATGGCGAGCAGGCCCGCCGCTTCAGGCTCCTTGTCGAGGGTGCCCGTGTCAGCGGCACGAACAATACGCGCCAGATGCAGCAGGGCGTCGGTTTCCAGTCCGAACACCGTGAGCATCTTGTCGAAGCTGCAGCGCTCGCCTTCATGGGTCCAGAAGCCAGTCGGCATGTCGAAGGCTGTTGCGTCGAAACGTTCGGCAACACCCTCCACATGTTCAGGCGGCACGAACAGGAATTCGGAGTCCCTGTCAACAAAGCGGCGGATCAGCCAGGGACAGGCGATGCGGTCGATCTTTGGCCTGTGCCGGGTTACCCAGCGCGACAGCAGGGCGTCATCGGGCACGAGAGGCAATTTCGCGGCACTCCAGGCTTCAAAGCCACCTTCCAATGACAAGGCATCAAGGCCGCGCAACCGCAAAATTGCCGCCGCACCGTGGCTGAGCTTGTGTCCGCGTTGGCACACCAGGATGACTGCTTGCGCGGGATATGAAGTCACTGCAGCATTGACGTTCGTGTGGGCGACGCGCTTGGCCGTTGGCAAATGCCGTGGGTCAAGATCAAAGTCTTCCTGCAACCGCACATCAATGATGAGTGGGGCACTTCGGGTACCAATCAGCTTGTAAAGTTTTTCAACGGATATTGAATTTGGGGCAGACATTGCATGCCTCCTCGGCCAGTAATGAGAGGGAGGCGAAACTGCGGCGCTGAGCCTTGAGGGGTGTTCGCAGAACCCCTTCTGTCTTTTTGCGAGGAGAAGCTAGTCCTGTCAAGTGGCCTTCACGCCACGAGCGACATGTCCGATGATGTGGCTGGCAATGCG
>JANOXA010000119.1:0-14115 GCA_031418195.1 Hyphomicrobiales bacterium
TCCCGGCAGCAACAATTCGATCCGTGCAAACTGATCATCCCGCAAACCATAGCGCTTCATCACAAAAACCTCCAAAGAAGGTTCCCTATGAATCACACTTCAACTGATTTGCGAATCCCGTATTTGAGGACAGGCCCTAGTCTTTTTGTTTGACAACGCGCTTTTTTTCAGCGGCTTGCATGGACAACATAAGGCCCTTGGTAACCTTGCCTTCCATGTTCAAGCCATTTTCCAGTTCAAAGCCAAGAATGGCTGCCCGCGTGGCCTCGTCCATTTCGCCAGAGCGCGTGCCCGGATCAAAGCCCAGTTTGGCCAGCTGTTGTTGCAATTTCAATGTTGCAGTTTCCCGCGGCTTGCGCTTGGCAACCAGGGCCTTGGCCTTAGCTTTGAGTTCAGGCTGCGACGGCAGCTTTTCTGCAGCTTTTTCTATTGGCTTTTTGACAGGTTTTATCGGCTTTTTGACAACCAGTTTGGGTTGCTGCTTGAGTGGCGTTTTGGTTATGGCTTTTAAAGGCTTTTCCTCAACTTCATTTTTTGGTTCCACCGTTTTGATTCTTACTGAAGGTTTTTTTGGCTCCAAAACCGGAGTTTCAGGTTCTGGCAAAATAATTGTATCGGCGGCGTTGATCGATCCCGTAAATTCGCTGGCTTGCGCAACTTTTTTCATGAACCGGATATGTTCGAGAAGTTGCTGGTTTGCCTTGCCAGTAATCGCCAGTCCATTCTGCTGTTGATAGGTTTCAATGGCAATTTGGGTTTTGGGTCCATCAACACCATCGACCAACCCTTGAAAATGACCCGTGGCCAACAATTCCCGCTGCACGTCTTCGATCATTTCGTCGTATTTCAGGGTTAGCGTGCGCGACGTCTTGTCGGTTGCAGCAAAATCTGCTTTTCCCGGCCTTTCGCTTGACATGAGAGAGCCAAAACCGCCGGAGGTCTGGCCTAAAAATGCATTGAAAATGATCATGCCGCCAAAAACGGCCGCGATGCCAAGTACCACCATAGAGGTGGGGCGCATCGGGGCCGCGATTGCTTCAGGCACATGCCTGACATTGGACTTGGATTTCTTACGCAAACTCAAACTCGCAAACAAAACTCACAAACCACTTTGCCCTCGTGCTGGTTAACATCAGCTTTCCAAGGCGAGGGGCATGGTTAAGTTTTTATTTCCGGAACAGTTCCAATTTGTCACTGGCCTTTTATGGGGTGGCAAAACATTGGTGCTAGGAATGCAGTTGTGAAGAAACGGCTCAAACAGTTTCAAGCAAGGGATATGGATGATGGGGATTTTAAGAACAACACTGGTGCTGGGTGCGATTTTTGCATTGCTGCCCATGCCACCACAATCGGCCGAACCGGGACACACCGAAATTGCCGAAGCCCTTGGCACATTTGGCTATATGGTGGCGGCTGCCGAAGCGTTTTCTGACGTCAAGGGTTTTTGCATGCGCAAACCGGCGGTGTGCGATGCTGCAGGTCATGTGGCAGTCAAAATTGAAGCCAAGGCCAAGTATTCGGCAAAACTGATTTATGAATGGGCCAACGACGCCACTACCAAACCGGAACACAAGAAGAAGCCTGCGATCAAAGACCTCGACAGCCTTGCCACGGGATCAGTGGACAGTCTGCTACCGGTTCCTACATCACCAAATCGCGAGAGTTGAGTCTTTGCCCACCGCAGTCTATGTGCTGCGGAATGAATTCCATTTCATACGCGAATGAAATTGCCCGATTGATCGATGATTTTTCCGTGTTGGATGACTGGGAAGATCGCTATCGGCATGTCATTGAACTGGGCAAGGCTTTGCCAGCGATGCCGGAAGTCCTCAAATCCCCGGCCACAAAAGTCAGCGGCTGCGCCAGTCAAGTCTGGATTCATGCAACTGCAATTGAAACTCCAATGGGCCGCAAATTGGCGCTTGTCGGCGATAGTGACGCGCTGATTGTCAAAGGCTTGATCGCCATTACTTTCATGATGTTTGAGCCCTTGCCACTGGCAGACTATGCGGGATTTGATTCTGCCGCTGTCCTGGCCAAACTGGGATTGCAAGAACATCTGACACCCCAGCGCTCCAACGGACTTGCATCAATGATCAAGCGTATCAAGGCTGAGGCGATGGCGGCGCAATTGTCGGCTTGAAATCATCAACGGCCCAGTGGCCGATTTTGCCCTGCCCGCCATGTTTCAGTGCAGGTTTCAAGCCATAGTGGCGGGCCAGCCTTGTCAATGCCAAGGCCAACACAATCTTTCCAGTTCGCCTTGGCAAATCCAGGCGCAGTTCAGCCTGCTCCAAACCACCGGCCAGACAACAGACATGATAGAGAATGCTTGATAGCTCAGGGCCCACGGCATCAAGCGCCACATGCAGCCGCTGGCGGGCGTCAATGGCGTTGTCGGACAAACGCGCCATGGCATTGTCGCTCATCTGCCAATGACCGCCACCCGACACCGGAGCAGCATCATAGCGGCTCGTGGTTCGTGCTGCCATTGAGGATTTTTCGAAATCGCGGCGCAGCCGTTCGCCAGCAGCGATTTCATGGAGATCGACAAAGGGTTTTCCATCCGGCGAACGCAACAATGCAATCCTTGCCAAGGGGCTTTCCTGTTCGTTCAGCAAAGCTTTGGCAGGTGCTGCAACCAGACGAAAGAAACCCGGTATTGGCTCATGCAGTTGGCCAGCTTCCTGCAATTTCTTTACAGTTGCCGCCTGCGAAGCTGCCAGCTGCCGGACCTTGCCATCCTTGTCGTGGCGCAAAAACCAAAGGCCTTGCCGCCAGAAAAAAATTCCCGGATGAGCCATTAACCAACGAAGCTCAGATGGATCAAAGTTAAAATGCGTATCGCGCAGGTCTGTCATGGGAACATTATCCTTTCGGCTAATATTCCTACATTAACAATTTAAAGGAATCAATACCTATATTAGGCGGATGCCAAATGACCATCCAGGCCGATCTCCGAGGCTGGCACAAAATAGTCGAAACACAGGACCATGCCAACACTGTCAGTCAGGGTGCGCAGTGGCAGTTTCAGCCAATACTGCACAACATGCTCCTTGTCGATCATCGGGCCACGCAGCACGCCTTGGGTGGGAATGGATTTTTCGATGGTCCGTTGATAAGCCGCATGCCAATAATCCCGCTTGCTGCCCCATTTCATATTCTGCAGCAAAAGACCGGTAATTTCGCGGTCATAAATTTCCCGCAAACGGGTTCCAGCCAACCTGATGCGGCAATCTTCGACACAACGCCCGACGTCCACCAAGCTGAGGCCCGGTAGCAGTCGCGGCAATTGCGCAGGATTGATATCAGCCCGACGGGGCATATTGTACTCACCCGACTTCTCCAGCCAATAATCATAGAGTTGTCGTTGCTCAGGCACAATCAATTGCGCCCTGAACGCCTTGCTTCCAGGTTTATGTTCCACTGCCGCCGCCCCGCCAACAAAAGAAATTGCTGCTTCACCCTGTTATGAATCGAAGCTTGGTGATCCGCAAGAGTCCAACAGATTAATTTTTCATGAATGGGGTTGCATCAGCCTCAATGCACTGGCGCATAGGGTCCGCTTTTGCATTGGGCCCAATCCCAATAGGTCAATAATATCCGGGCCTTGGTGAATGACATGGTCTCGAAAATCGACTGCAGGTCATCAAGGTCTCGCAGGCGCGAGATGATCGGCAATTCTGGTTCGCTCATTTTTTGCAGCAAACCGCGCATGGCTTTGCGGGGATAGCCAGCAGCTTTCAGCATAATCACAAGCGGCTCGCCTTGCGGATCGTTGAGAACGCGCAAAGCTGTATCCGGAGAAATTTTGATCGCCATAGCCAATTCTTCCGAGGCCGCCTCGCGTTTTCCCCGTGCTGCCCTGTCCAAGGCTTCCATGATGGCGAAATCACCAGAGGATTGGTCTTCGTGTTCTTCAACATCCTTGGTGGCAAGGGTGATTTTCAAAATCTTGCCCAAGGTTTCCGAATCCGTCAGGAAGCGCGAGAGGATATAGCGGCGCATGGGCGCTGGTGCATGCCAGAACAACTCGAAAGCAAAGGGTGCCGTAAAATCAGGCCGGGTTGCCAAGGGTGCCAACAAATCCGGTTGTTCGTCAACATGGGCGATCAAGGCGTTAAAGCCTTCATGGGAGATATCGGCTTCCATATTGCGCACCAGTGTCAAGAGCACGGATGACTCGCCAGTCTTGATCAGCACATCGCTGATGGCACGTGAAAGTTTGCGGCGACGCGCAATCATGCGCAATTTCGACAGTTCCGGCACTTCCGTCACCATCTGCAAATCACGATCGGTGATATGCATGCAATTCTCAAGCAATGGTCCTGCCACTTCGACGCGCGGATCACGAATCAAGCGGGCAACCAGCAAATGCGGCGGGTTATCCATCATGGCCAATCGCTCAGACAACATGACCAATGGCTTCAATTCAAGCTTCG
The DNA here is from genome assembly GCA_031418195.1 of Hyphomicrobiales bacterium. Taxonomy (GTDB): domain Bacteria; phylum Pseudomonadota; class Alphaproteobacteria; order Rhizobiales; family Aestuariivirgaceae; genus Aestuariivirga. The sequence goes on from JANOXA010000119.1 coordinate 4,443, forward strand.
GCAAAATCCGCAACAATGTGTCGGCGGCGAGGGCCCGTTCGTGGGGCAATCCCGAACTGTTTCCGCTCGCCATCATGTCCAGCAATGACCGCGCAAGTTCGGCATTTTCAAAGCCCGATTCTGCGGCCGCAACGATAATGGCCCCAGTATCGCTGCTGGAAGGCAATTCGAACTCGATTTCCGCGAAACTTTCAAATTCGGCAGCAACGACCATTGGCTTGGTTGGCTTGACGTCAAAATCCAAAGCAGGTTGAATGGTGGCGAGATCGAAATCAGCGGCAACCGGAACGGACATGCCGCCCTCCTGCCTGGTCAGCTCGCCAACTTCTCTCAAATATTGGGCAAGGTCTTCGGCCGTGGGCTTGGCGAGCAACATCCGCCAAATGGTTTCCAGTTCGAGCTCAGTGCGCCGCTTTTCCAACTCTTCCTTGATTTGGATTTCCTGATCCGAGTCAGTGGCAGCAACCTGAATTTCAACAGGAACATCTGCACCAACAAGCGTTGCTTCGAATGAAGCATCGATTTCAGGTGAAGCTTGCAGATTTTCTGTTTCAAATGACGGTGCCAGAAGCAAGGCCGATTCTTCTGTCAACAGTGCGGTCGCCGACTCAAGGTCCGGTGTTCCGAAGGCTTCAGGAACCGGGATATTGCGATCCGTTGCAACCTTGTTTATTTGGACCCGCTGCACGATTGATGGTGGTGCAATACTGTCAAAGAAGGCGTCTGGCGATAACTCAAGTGGGGCTAGAATTGCCGGAGCCGGATTGACAGGGGCTTTGATTTCTGGTGCAAAAATGATCTGCTCGGCAACAGCAGGAATGACAATTGGTTGGGCTGAGGCCACAACGGCTGCGGCAGGCCGCTTCAAACGTGCCGTGAGATTACGAAAAGAACTTGCTGATACCTTGGGCTTCTGCGTCTCGGCAGATGGGCTGGGAAAAAAAGCAGCGGCAGAATGCGTCAATGCACTTTCCCCGAATTCTGCAAGCGCCGTGTTCGCGTTCATGTCTATGCCGTGGTCCCAATTCAATCCCCATGAGACCTTTGCAGAGGAGTGCTTCCGTTTTGATTAATTCCCATGTGAAGAAACGTTAACCATGCAACCTGCTTGGAGTTATGGTTAATGGTTGGTAAATGGAAGCCAATGCTGTTGCTTCGCCGGAAATGCCGCAACACGAAATGAGGACATGATGACCAAATCCACAACTGACTGGAAACAACAGCTTACACCCGAAGCCTATTCGGTGACACGCGAACATGGCACTGAACGGGCCTTCAGCAGTCCGCTCAACGATGAAAAACGCCAGGGCATGTTTTCATGTGTTTGCTGCGGCAAAGCGCTTTTTGCAGCAGATACCAAATTTGAAAGCGGCACAGGCTGGCCCAGTTTTTTTGCACCAGTTGCAGCGTCGGCGGTTGATACCACGGTTGACCGGAAGTTTTTCATGAAGCGAACTGAAGTTCACTGCAAGGATTGCGAGGCGCATCTGGGCCATGTGTTTCCGGATGGTCCAAAACCCACAGGTCTGCGTTATTGTATCAATGGTGTTGCCCTGACGTTCAAACCGGATGGTAAAAAATAATGGCCAAAAAACAACCCGTGCCGCCGCGTGCGGATCAGCGGCCGCATGTGGAAACCTGGCATGGTCATGTGAAAAGCGACGATTACAAGTGGCTGAAGGCTGACAATTGGCAAGCTGTGATGCACGATCCCGGCTTGTTGCCGCAGGATATCCGCACCTACCTTGAAGCCGAAAACGCCTACACCAAGGCAAAGATGGCTGGCACGACAAAATCCCGGAAAACATTGTTTGCCGAATTGAAAGGCCGCATCAAGGAAGATGACCAATCGGTGCCAACGCCGGATGGTCCTTTCATTTATTCCTCGGCTTTTGTCAAAGGCGGGCAATATCCCTTGCTGAAACGGGCACCGCGCGAAGGCGGCCCAGAGGTTGTGTTGTTTGATTGCAATGCCATGGCCAAGGGGCACGACTACTTCAGCTTTGGCGGAGTATCACAATCGTTTGACCATGGTCGTGGTGCCTGGTCGGTTGATGACAAGGGATCAGAATTCTACGAAATCAGAATCCGCGATTACAGCTTGGGCCACGACCTTGACGATGTTTTGACAAATACCGGAGGCGATGCCTGTTGGTCCCTCGATGGAAACTTTATTTTCTATACCTTGCAGGATGAAAACCACAGGCCACTGAAAACTTTCCGCCACCGGATTGGCACCAAACAAGCGGAAGATGTTTTGGTGTTCGAGGAAAAAGATACTGGCATGTTTACAGGCATTGGTACCACCCAGTCGGAACGTTTCATCATCATCAGCGTTCACGATCATGATACGTCGGAAAACTGGTTGATCAATGCGAGTTCACCAACAGCCCAGCCCCGTATTGTGTTGCAACGCCAGAAGGGGCTTGAGTATGAACTTGAGCATCACGGCGAAAATTTTATCATCAAGACGAATGCGGACGGCGCCGAAGACTACAAGCTGGTGACAGCACCCATTACCGACCCATCACCTCAAAACTGGAAAGATTTCGTGCCGCATCGACCCGGCATTTTCATTGTGGCTTTTGGTGTATTCAAGAACTGGATGATCCGCATGGAACGGGAGAACGCCCTGCCCCGGATCATTGTGCGGAACATGGCTAACAACGAAGAGCATGCGATTGCCTTCGACGAAGAGGCTTATTCACTGGGTTTTGGCGATATGCCAGAATTTGATACTGACATGATGCGCTTCAGCTATTCCTCACCCACAACGCCTTCGCAAGTATACGACTACAACATGAAAACGCGTGAGCGGGTGTTGCGTAAAACCCAGGAAGTGCCTTCCGGCCATGAGCCGCTGGACTATGTGGCTCGGCGGCTGCTGGCTCCGGCTCATGATGGCGAAATGATTCCGGTGACGTTATTGCATCACCGCAACACCAAGCTCGATGGCACAGCACCGCTTTGGCTATATGGCTATGGTTCCTATGGCATGTCGATGCCTGCGGGATTCAACACCAACATCCTGTCGCTGGTCAATCGCGGCTTCATTTATGCAACGGCCCATGTGCGGGGTGGCCAGGAAAAAGGACGGCGCTGGTACAAGAATGGCAAGCTGGAAAACAAGGTCAATACATTCAAGGATTTCGTCTCGGTTGGCGAGTTTCTGGTGGCGCAAGGCTTGACGAAACGCGGCAACATCATTGCCCAAGGCGGCAGTGCCGGCGGGTTGTTGATGGGGGCGGTGGCCAATATGGCGCCTGACCTTTTCAAGGGCATTGTGGCCGAAGTGCCGTTTGTTGATGCGTTGACGACCATGCTGGATGACACCCTGCCCCTGACGCCGCCGGAATGGCCGGAATGGGGCAATCCCATTGCTGATCGAGAAGCTTATGAAACCATTGCATCCTATGCACCCTATGAAAATGTGAAAGCGCAGGCCTATCCCCACATCTTTGCCTTGGGTGGTCTGACGGATCCACGGGTTACCTATTGGGAACCTGCAAAGTGGATTGCAAAACTCCGTGTACTGAATACATCGAACAATGACCTGATGTTGAAAATCAACATGGGGGCCGGGCATGGCGGCGCATCGGGACGTTTTGACCGCTTGAAAGAAGTGGCTGAAGTCTATGCCTTTGGCTTGAAGCTGACAGGAAAACAGGATGCTGCTTGAAGCAAGCAAGGCTTCACTGTTGCTGGTGGATGTGCAAGACCGATTGCTGCCTGCCATGGCGGATGGAGAGCAGGTCGTTCGCAATTCCAGGCTTCTGTTGCAAGTGGCGAAAACCCTGGGATTGCCTGTCACAGTCTCAGAACAATATCCCAAAGGGCTTGGGCACACAGTTTCAGCGCTCGCTGACAATGCAGGTCTGGTTTTCGAAAAGACCAGTTTTTCATGTTGGCGGGATGATGCATTGAGAAAGCATTTCATCGCGCTGCATGAAGCGGCACGTCCACTGGTGATTGTGGCCGGCATTGAGGCCCATGTCTGTGTTCTGCAAACCTGTGTTGATCTTTCTGCTGCGGGGTTTGGTGTGTTTGTGGTGGCAGATGCGGTTTCGTCGCGCAAGCAGCTTTCTGTGGAACTCGCTTTGAACCGAATGGCAGGCAATGGCGCACAGGTCGTCAATACCGAGATGGTGATGTTTGAACTTTTGGAGAAAGCGGGCACGCCCCAATTCAAGGAACTATCTGCATTGATCCGCTGATCAGCCAGATCAATTGACATTCTTTAACCAAATCGCTTCACTGCGACTTGACAAAGCACATGGGAATATCATGACCAAAGCCACAGACTTTAAATGGGAAGACCCGCTGGATTTTGAAAGTTGGTTGACCGATGAAGAAAAAATGATCCGTGATTCAGCACGGGCATTCGCACAAGACAAATTGCAGGCGCGAATCAGGGATGCATTTCGCCATGAAAAATTTGACAGGGCGATCATGAGCGAAATGGGAAACATGGGACTACTTGGTGCCATGACGGCGGTGACTTATGGCGGTGCGGGATTGGGCTATGTGGCCTATGGTTTGATCGCGCGTGAAATCGAACGGGTTGATTCAGGTTATAGGTCGGCGATGAGCGTGCAGAGTTCTCTTGTGATGTTTCCGATAGAGAACTTTGGCAGCGAAGCGCAGAAGCAGAAATATTTGATGCGACTTGCCACAGGCGAAATTGTCGGTTGCTTTGGGCTGACCGAACCTGACGCAGGGTCGGATCCGGGTGGCATGAAAACCAAAGCTGTCAAAACAGCCAGTGGCTTTGTATTGAATGGTGCCAAAATGTGGATCACCAATTCTCCCATCGCAGATATCGCGGTAGTCTGGGCAAAGCTGGATGGAGATATTCGGGGCTTTATCGTTGAGCGCGGCACACCCGGTTTTTCGACGCCGGAGATCACTGGCAAAGTCAGCCTCAGGGCTTCAATCACCGGCGAGATCGTTCTTGATGACGTGGAAGTCGGTGAAGATGCCCTGTTGCCGTTGGCCAAAGGACTGGCTGGTCCTTTCGCCTGTTTGAACAAGGCCCGCTACGGCATTGCCTGGGGTACGATGGGTGCTGCCGAAGACTGCTGGCACCGGGCGCGCAACTATGTTCTGGAACGCAAACAATTTGGCAAGCCACTGGCTGCCATGCAATTGATCCAGAAAAAACTGGCCGACATGCAGACTGAAATTTCTCTGGGCCTGATGGGTTGTCTTGCATTGGGACGCGGTTTGGAACGCGGCACCATTTCACCTCCGGCCATTTCATTGATGAAGCGCAACAATTGCGGCAAAGCGCTCGATATTGCCCGCATGGCGCGGGACATGCATGGCGGCAATGGCATCTCCGACGAGTATCACGTGATCCGCCACATGGTGAACCTGGAAACGGTGAACACCTATGAGGGCACCCACGATGTGCACGCGCTGATATTGGGCCGTGCGCAAACCGGCTTGCAGGCATTTCAATGAAAGCAACTATCGGGTAGATGAATCAGTCGATTTACGGAAATAGCATTCTGGCAGGATTGGCCGGATCAAGCAAAAGTCTGATGGCCATGGCGACGCAGACCAGCACCAGCAGGGGACGTATGATTTTCGCGCCATTTGAAATGGCCAGTCGCGCTCCCAGTTGAGCGCCGATCAATTGTGCTGCGCCCATGGTGAGGCCGATGGTCCAGACGATCTTGCCCCCCAGGATGAAGACAAGCAACGCGGCAATGTTGGATGTGAAGTTCAGCAGCTTGGTGCGGGCTGTTGCCTCGATGAGGCCAAAGCCGAATAGTGAAACCAGGGCCAGCATGAAGAATGAGCCTGTGCCGGGACCAAAAATGCCGTCGTAAAATCCAATGGCGGGTGCAATGGCGAAGGCAAATGCGCCGTGGGGTAGCTTGGTTTTTGATCCGTCTACGGACAATTTTGGCGACAATGCAAAGTAGATGGCGATGATGACCAGCAGCGGGGGCATTGCGGCCTGCAACAAGCGTATTGGTGCATGGGCAACGGCGAGCACACCAAGCATGGCACCGACAAACACGGCGAGGATTTGCGGAACATGTTCACGGGGTTTCAACAGCCCCTGTTTCCAAAAGCGATGGGTGGCGGAGGCCGTGCCAAAAGTTCCCTGCAATTTATTGGTGGCCAGGGCGGAAACGGGATCTAAGCCGGCCAACAGCAGAGATGGCAAGGCCAACAGACCACCACCGCCGGCAATTGCATCAATAAAACCAGCGACAAGGGCGACTGCGGCCAATTGCGCCAGTGTCGTCAAATCCACGGCCATCAGGTTTCTGCCTGCAAGCCCGCTATGATCATCCGCATGACGGCTTCGAGGGAGGCGTTTGGATCGATATGCGGCGGCAATTTTCGGTCGATGCGGAGCTGGGCCATGCCATGGACCGACGACCACACGAGCAAAGCACCGTTAACGGCTTTTTGCGGCCCCACAATGGCAGCAACTGCGGTTTCCAACTGGCTCCATGCCGCGAGGGAGGACTTGGCCAAATTGGGTGTAGTAACGCAGCGCTCACGCTTGCCGAACATCAGACCATAAACGGCTGGGTTTAGTTCGGCAAAGCGCAAATAGGCCCGACTCATGGTTTGCAATCGGGCGGCGGCTGACTGATTGGCGCCGCTGTCAGCAGCTGATCGCAGGTTTTCAACAAATCGATCAAAGCCCCTAGCGGCGATTTCACCCAAAAGCTCGCCCAGGGTTTGAAAATGGTGCTTGGGAGCGGCGTGGGACACACCGGCCCGGCGGGCAATTTCGCGCAGGGAGACATTTTCCGGCGAAAGTTCGCCAAGTGCGGCTTCGCCAGCTGTCAACAGCGCTTCGCGCAACTCCCCGTGATGATAGGGTTTTTTGTCTAGTGAGGGCATGGCATGAGCATATTTCAACGATTCAATCTTTACAACGTATATTTATCTTGACAGTGTCAAATATGCGCAATTATGTTGACGCTGTAAACATTATCAAGGCGGAATCCCTCGATGACTGCATCACTGGTCTTTCAACTTTCCAACATGGCTGCCCTGCTGGGATGGCTGATTTTGACAGCAAGTATCTTGCTTAATCGGCCGGTATGGCGCGATTTCTGGGCGGTTCAGCTTTGGCCGCTGGCGTTGTCTGCGTTGTACATAATTTTGATCGTCGGCTTTTTCTTCAAGGCCCAAGGCGGTTTTGACAGATTGGAAAATGTGCAACTGCTGTTTACCGCTCCTTGGGTAGCATTGGCGGGCTGGGTTCACTACTTGGCCTTTGATCTTTTTGTTGGGGCCTGGATCAGCAAACGCATCATGGAGGAAGGTTTGCCGCGCTTGCTCCTCTTGGTCTTGCTGCCCCTCACCTTCATGTTTAGTCCCGCAGGATTTCTGGCCTTCCATGTCTGCCGTCAAGTGTTTTCGAAAGTCGAGGTATCGCAATGAAACGCACTTATGCCATCACTGAATTCTTCAAGGCAGCGCGGCGGGGCTCGCCCCTGCTCTACTGGTCGGCCATTGTCATGCTGGTGGGCAGCATCGCTTGCCATGCCATGCCGCTGTTTGATCCGCGCTTGTTCAACGGCGTGAGTGTGTGGGAAAAGCCCGCAAAGTTTTTCATGTCTCTTGCTGTCCTCGGACTGACCATTGGCTGGGCGGTTTCATTGTTGCAGGAAAAAGCCCGTGGTGTTTTGGTTTCCACAAGAATACTCTTCCTCGCGGGTTGGATCGAGATGGCCTACATCGTGTTTCGGGCTGGTCGTGGCGAGGGCTCGCACTTCTACACTGCCACACCCCTTGCTGCCATTCTATATTCCATCATGGGGGTTTTTGCGCTGTCACTGACAGCTTTCAGCGGCTTCATTGGCTGGCGAATTTGGCAAAGCCGCGACGGCTACTTGATGCGCGAAGCCGCAGGCCTTGGCCTGATCCTGGGTGCCCTGCTCGCCACCCTCACGGCTGGATATCTTTCTTCCATGCAGGGCCACTGGATCGGTGGCGACCAAACCGATGCAACAGGTCTGGGTTTTTTCCATTGGTCCACCACTGGCGGAGATCTACGCGTGTCGCACTTCATCGGACTTCACGCCATGCAATTCCTGCCACTCGCAGCGATGAGCGGCGACAAGCGCGTGGTTTATGGTGTTGGCCTCATTTGCATCCTTGCCACAGTTGCCACTTTTGTGATGGCCATCAACGGTATGCCGCTGCTGCGGGCATAAATCAAGTTGCAACGACCGGTGCAGTTGGCAGGGCAGCGGCCCGTGACTTGCCCAACTTGGCGATGGCGAAAAACACCACCAGACCCACAGCCACCAGAGCCAGAGCCAACAGGGGTCGATAGAACATCCAGCCAGCAGCGATTGTCAACAGGCCCACAAGGAAAGTCATCGCAAGCGCCAGCAACGCGGTTCCGGCACTGACGATGGATCCGACAAAGGGAATGATATCGGCAACGGCACTGAAGATCGAAAGCATGAGACAAAAGCCGGCAAACATGACGAACAAGGCGACGGCGCGAATGATCCACGTCATGAGATTGTTGAATGACACGGCGTCGGCAAAAAGTTCCTGCGACGATGCATTGCCCGCTTTGGCCAAGAATACGCTGTTGCCATTGGAAGCGGTCCAGTCGGTGATCAACTTGCCGCGCTGCAGCCCCGCCACCGAGAGATCTTTCAAATCGGTGCGGGAGAAGCTCACGCGCAAATCTCCAACAGATGGTGATTGGGCGTTTCTTCCGACCAGCAAGACATCGCCAACCCGCGTCACGGGGAACAATGTTCCCAGCGTCTGTTTGAGTTTTTGCCCATGTGTCACATCAGGCTGAATCGGCTTTTTGTTGCCGTAATAACTGACGTTTTCACCAGCGACTTCGAATGCGCCCAAATCAATTGTCGGAATTGTGAAGGTTTCATTCTGGATCGGAAAATCCGGATTGTCATGTCCCGATTCCTTGAAACTGCCGGAACTGATCGGCGTATCCGACCATGCCTTGCTGTAGGTGTATGTATGTGTCGTGGTTTCGGTGCCACTGATGGACTTTTCCGTTGAGGTTTTTTCAGTTTCTTTCCACTGGAACATTTCCACTTTGCGGTTCAAGGCCACAGCGCCCTCAGCCTTGACGGCCACCAGCGCATCCTCCAGCGCCCCCTTGGCGACCACCAGACCATACAAGTGTATGAGCTTGCCTTCATTGGCAGGATCAACGGCCTTGCTATCAACGGTCACCACCGAGCCTGCCCCTTCGGCAAGCGCCCTTGCAGTTTTAACGGCGCGGCCTTCATTCCAAAATAAACCGATGATGGTTGCCAACACAAGGATCAATCCAATGACCGTCCCCATGGCCGAGTTGCCAACCCGGCCGAACCATGATGTTGAAGTAGTGGTTGTGTATGCCAAAGCCGATTTCCTCCAAATAGGGATCGACAATGATTATCAAGATGTGAGGAGTTGGGCAATGTGTGTAGTAGACTTTAACTTTACCCCCGCGCAAATGAAACCATCCGAAGTGTCGAGATAGGCGACTTGAGGGAGCAACCGTCCTCGCCAAGTCAAAACCAATCTAGGGCCTGTCCTCATTTAAGCCAGACCCATGCGCAAGCGAGATGAACACCTGCAAGAAAGTTTCTTGCGGTTTTCTCGTAGCGCGTTGCGATGCCCCGGAAGTGTTTGATTGTACAGAAGAAGCGCTCGACAAGAT
>JANOXA010000120.1:0-30572 GCA_031418195.1 Hyphomicrobiales bacterium
CAATCTTGTCGAGCGCTTCTTCTGTACAATCAAACACTTCCGGGGCATCGCAACGCGCTACGAGAAAACCGCAAGAAACTTTCTTGCAGGTGTTCATCTCGCTTGCGCATGGGTCTGGCTTAAATGAGGACAGGCCCTAGCTCGTTGCGCCCATGCGCCTGAAATCTGAAATATGGGTTCACGCCCTGCTGCGCCGCTGCGCCGTGCAAGGCTTGAACGGAGCTGTGCTGCACCGGGGTGCAGAGGAAGCAGGAGCAGTTTATGTTGTCATCAATCACCTCAACGGCACGCATCACCTGTTGGTGCCGCCACCCGGACCAGCCTATGATGCAGAAGGTGAGAGGCAGTTTGAATTGGCTTTCCCGGAATTGCGGGCGTGGCCTCCCCTGAGTGACTACATTGCGAAGCTTCGCAAAAGCGATCCGGACATCTGGGTTGTTGAAATTGAAGATCGCGATGGAATGGCTGGCCTGAAGCCGCGCCGGTAATGACGTGTAAAACTTTGGCGAGCAGCCCGTGGGCTTAGCGACTTGTTAACCATAGATCGCCTTAATCGCCTTCAGTGAAGGCATTCCCGAAGCACTTCTTGCAACGGGCAAAAGCGAGACAACATGGCTGACGTTATCAATATTGAAGCAAGGCGGAAGCCGCAGCAGCCGAGAGCCTTTGTGGAAGGTGTCACGGCGCAAATCCTGTTGTTCAATGGTGTTCGATTCGAGCGATTTGAAACGCCCGAAGATATGCGCCGCCTGGATCACGAAGTGCGAAACCGCGCCGTCTGATTTTCAGGTGCCGCCATTTTTCTGCAAACTGCAACTGCTGGTGCGCAATAGCACCGCCGCCTCTTGTCTCTGCCACTGATCGCTTTGCGGCATCCAGAGAAAAGCCAGTCCCTGGTTTTCAGTGAGCCCGACACGCCAACCGATATCGCCATCTGTCGCAGGTGCAAGTTCAGAATCTTCACCCAGAATTTGCGACACCAGACTGGGTGATTTTGAAAGTGTCACTGTAAAACTCTGGGTGTCGGCCTGTTCGCCGTTCAGGGCGTAAACCTGTTTGCCATGCAATGTATAAACCGAAAGCGTCCAATAGCCTTCCGGCACCGCCACTGCCAGTTTGACAGAACCTTTCGACACATCAAATTTGCAAAGCCCCACTAGATCATCTGTCGTTGCAAACGGCATCAGGGCAGCTTGCAATTTCGCGTCGAGAATCTCGAACCTGTTGGTACCTTGGTTGCGCAGGGTTGCATCTATCTGGGCACTGAATTTTTGGCTTGGCACAAACAGGATGTAGGCGAGGTGGACCGATATTCCCAACAGCACTGAAAACAAGACCCAGAAAACATACTTGGCCATGTCAGCACCACAACCGTTTGACAGCGGGCAGGACCAGCTTTTGACCCTCAGGCGTACTTACATTTTGCAATACCAGTTGCAAGGTATAACTGCTGGCGGAACCTGGCTTTATCCAGTTGCCGGGAACAGGGCTTGGCGACATTGTAATGGCTACTTCGCCATTGGCCTCACGGATGGCCGTGCCGGCTGAAACAGCCCCGGACGGACTGGCACCATCTGTGTTGACCACCCACCAACGGGCTTCAGGAATGGTGCCTTCAATCTGGATGGCACAGTCACCGCGCAGAAAATTTCCTTCTTCATCCTTGGCACGCCGAAACAGCCGGACGTGACTGGGTGGTGGTACTTTACCCTGCCAGAGATAATAACCCGATTCATAGGTGGACCGCAGATTGTCGGTGGACAAGGTGATCTCGACCCAGCCACCGTCGGTTGTCACACCTGCACCTGCTGCATTCTGCATCATGAAACGCGCCGACAACCAGCCCAGCGAAATGCCAGCCACCAGAAGTGCGGCGATAATGGTATATTTTCGCATGACCTAAACCTCTGCCGTCAAAAAGGGCATGACTTAAAAATTGAAAATGGGTTTCTTTTTCTTCTGTTTGGATTTTGCATTTGACCGGAACAACGAGTCAAGGAAACTGCGCCGTGGCGAGGCATCAACATTGGCCCTCGGTAAAACCAGCTGGGAATCGGCTTTTAAACGTGGTTTGGCATCAGCCGTGCGACGATTTTCGCGCAACTGGCTTTTCTTCTTCCGCCCTGCTGTGCCAGTCGCCGGCTTCTTCTCGAGGAAGGCGAACATGCCATCCAAAACATCGCGGGCTTCGTCATCAGGCAGGGGGGCTGAAAGGTCTGGTGTTTCGTCAGCAATTGGTGTGATAAAGATGGGTGCTGCGGCGACGACAGTTGGGGCGGACGTATATCTGTCATCCAGCGGAATGCCGGGCAGCCCCTCAGGCGTCAGGCCGCTTTCCGCCACGTCCATGATTTCTTTCCATAAGGGCGCGGGGATCTTGCCGCCCGTCACTTCATTCATCGGCGTGAAATCATCATTGCCAACCCAAACACCAGTCACATTGTGGGCAGTGAAGCCGATGTACCAGGCATCGCGATAACTTTGATTGGTGCCGGTTTTGCCGCCTTGCGGGGCATAGCCAAGATCAGCCCGGCGGGCCGTGCCGTTTTTAACCACCGCACTCAACATGCTGTTGAGGTCCGCAATGGCTTCTTCAGGCACAACCTGTTGCTGGGGTGAGCTGTTGATGCCGCGGTCATAGATGACTTCGCCTGTTGGTTTGCGAATTTCGAGAACACCATAGGGCGACGCCAATTTTCCACCACCGGCGAAAGTGGCATAACCCGTTGTCAGGTCAAGCAGGTTGAGCGCACTGGTGCCCAGAACCATCGGCGGCCAGGTTTCGAGTTCGCCTTGAATGCCCACCTTGTGGGACGTTTCGATGATAAATTTGCGGCTGATATCAATCGACAGTTTGACTGGAATGGAATTGTAGGAATGGGCAAGCGCATTGCTCAAGGTGGTGCGGCCGGCAAATTTGTTGCTGTAGTTTTTGGGACTCCAGTTTCCAACACTGACCGGACTATCCACCACAATCTGGTTGGGTTTGTAACCTTTCAAAATCGCTGCCAGATAAACGAATGGTTTGAAGGCAGAGCCGGATTGCCGCTGGGCATTGGTGGCGCGGTTGAATTGGCTGACATCATAATCCCTGCCACCGATCATGGCCTTGACCGCCCCGTCAGGCGCCATGGTAACTGAGGCGGCCTGCGTGAATTTTCCTTCAGGCCCTAAAGTATCAACCGCCCGGTTGAGAATTTGCTGGGCTGCTGTTTGCAATTTGCTGTCAATGGTGGTTTTGACTTCGACAACATAATTGCCCTTGAGATCATATTTTTCGAGAACATCCAGCGTGTCTTGATAGGCCCAATCCAAAAACCAGTCGGGTGCGCTGGCATTGGCATGGCTGATGACGACCAGGGGTTCTCGCTTGGCCTGCAGCAATTCGCCCTGCGTGATGAAACCCACATCGAGCATGCGGTAGAGCACCACATTGGCGCGGGCCTTGGCAGCTTCAAGGTTTTGGTGTGGTGCATAAGTGGTGGGGGCCTTGAAAAGACCTGCCAGTATTGCAGATTCAAAAAGCGAAATATCCCGCACGGATTTGCCAAAATAAAATTGCGAGGCCGCTTCAATCCCATAGTTTCCGCCGCCCATATAGGAACGGTCGAGATAAAGTTTCAGAATTTCCTGTTTCGAAAGTCGGGCTTCAATCCACAACGACAAAAAGGCTTCATGGGCTTTCCGCCGCATGGTTTTTTCCGGCGAAAGAAAAAGGTTCTTTGCCACCTGTTGGGTGATTGATGAACCACCTTGCACCTTGCCATCGGCTTGTGCATTGCGGGCCATGGCACGCAACGTGCCGATGACATCCACACCGAAATGATCAAAGAAGCGTGCATCTTCAGTTGCCAATACGGCCTGAATCATATGAGGCGGAATTTCCTCCAGCGGAATGGCATCATCCTGTCGGATGCCGCGCTGGCCGATGATCAGGCCCGCAGAATCAGTGAAGGTCACCGCATATTCACGGCCACGGTTCCACACATCGCCCGTGCCGGAGAACGGCGGCAAGGCGAAGGCCAGAATGGCAAAAGCTGCCACCGTGCCGAACGTCGCCATGTCATCAATGACATCAATTATGATGCGACGCGGCCCTGAAATGCGGAAATAGCGATAGAGGAAAGAACTATAGGCCGAGCCCATGCGCTTTAGCCCATCCCAGGTTTCAAACAACAACGAGCTAACAACAGAATCAGCTTTCCAGATGGCCCGGAATATAAAATTTCGCGTCGGCAGTGGTCCCACGGTCTAACCTGTCGTCCCCAGTAGAATTCAGCTGTTCGGCCGCTGCAAATCAATCTGCAACCCGTCTAAACAAGCCTGATCCAAGTGTCGAGCATGCTGCATAATAATGGTGAAGCTACGGCAGGGTTTGAGCGGACGGTCGACTAATTTTTGTGCAATGACCTCAGAAATTGACTATTTTTCAGGCTTTGGGGAGTTTTTGCAATCCAATGCACTAAAAAAACGCGCATTAACAATAACTTAAAAATCTGCCTGTTTGGCATGCAAATTGCCTCGCAAACATGGCTAAAAAACAGGCGCGCACCAAGCGGGCCGTAAAAACCATCGGGAATTCGGGGCAATAGGGTCTGGGAAATGAAGAAAACAGTTCTGGCAACAGTTACAGCAGTGACTTTGACGGCAGGGGCATCTCCTGCCTTGGCCCAAACCGCGGCCATGAATGGAGCGGATACGGCCTGGGTGTTGGTGGCAACTTGCCTCGTCATCATGATGACCATTCCCGGCCTTGCCCTTTTCTACGGCGGACTGGTGCGCAAGAAGAACGTGCTTTCAACCCTGATGCAAAGTTTCGTCTCTTGCTGCTTGCTTTCATTGCTGTGGATTTTTGTGGGCTATTCCCTTGCCTTCAGCGGCGGCAATCCGTGGATTGGCGACACCGCGAAATTTTTCTTGATGGGCCTTTCCAAAGACTCAGTCACAGGCACCATTCCTGAAACCCTGTTCATGACCTTCCAGATGAGCTTTGCCATCATTACACCGGCCATTATCTGCGGCGCATTTGCTGATCGCATGAAGTTTTCGTCGTTGTTGTGGTTCCTCAGCATCTGGTTGCTGGTGGTCTACGTGCCTGTCGCCCATTGGGTATGGGGCGGTGGCTTCTTGTCTAAAATGGGTTTCCTGGATTTTGCCGGCGGCAGCGTTGTCGAAATCAATTCAGGTATTGCGGGCCTCGTTGCGGCCATCATGCTGGGCAAACGCCGGGGCTTTCCGCAGGAGCCGATGATTCCCCACAATCTCATTCTATCAGTTGCTGGCGCATCCCTTCTCTGGGTCGGTTGGCTGGCTTTCAATGGTGGTTCAGCGCTTTCTGCCAATGCCGTTGCTGCATTTGCCTTGATGAACACCCAAATCGCAGGTGCTGCTGGTGCCATGGGCTGGCTGGTGATCGAATGGTACCGACACAAAAAACCCAGCGTGCTCGGCATTATCTCAGGCGCTGTGGCGGGCCTCGTGGCCATCACGCCATCCTGCGCCTTTGTCTCACCCATGGGAGCCATGGCCATCGGCTTTCTTGCCGGCCTCGGTTGTTTCTATGCGTCATCGTCACTGAAACGCAAATTCGGATATGATGACTCACTCGACGTTTTTGGCGTGCATGGCATTGGTGGTTTCATTGGTACAATTGGCATTGGCATATTTGGTTCGGCCGCTTGGGGCGGCACATCGGGTTTGCTGGAAGGAAATCCGGCACAACTCTGGATACAGATTTTGGGCAGCCTGATCGTTGCAGCCTGGTGTGGCATGGCCACGTTCGCCATGCTTTGGGTCATTGGGAAACTGCATGGCTTGCGCGTCTCCCGCGAGATCGAAGTGGAGGGCCTCGATCTGGGCCTGCATGGCGAGGTGGTGGCTTGAGCAGCGGTGCACTTGGCAAGGGTTTTTCCAAAGCCTAGAAGGGCAGCATGACAACGCAACCCTTCTGGAAAACCAAATCCCTTGGCGAAATGACCCGCGGGGAATGGGAAAGCCTGTGCGATGGCTGCGGCCGCTGCTGCCTCAACAAGCTGGAAGACGAGGACACCGGCCGTTACCTTTACACCCGTGCGGCCTGCAAATTGCTCGATGTGAAAACCTGTCAGTGTACGGATTATCCGAACCGTTCGAAGCGGGTGTCGGATTGCGTAACCCTCACGCCAAAAAATGTCGGCGATCTTGGCTGGCTGCCGAAGACCTGCGCCTACCGCATTCTGGACGAAGGCCACACGCTGCCCTGGTGGCATCCGCTGGTTTCAGGACGCCGGGAAACCGTTGATGAAGCAGGCATCACCGTCAAAGGCATGGTTTATTCGGAAGAGGGGATTGATGTTGACGATCTGGTAAATCATCTCTGGAAACTGCCTAAAGCTTTGCGAAAGAAGTAATATCGACGATTTCTTGCAATGAGTCGCTTTGATCGTGCGACCGTGCTCAAAAATCCCCTCCCCCTTGTGGGGAGGGCTAGGGTGGAGGTCGCTCAAGCCTTTGATTTTGCGCAGAAGTTTTACGTTTCTGCAATCATCGGAACGACCCTCACCCCGACCCTCCCCACAAGGGGGAGGGAGAAGAATAGGTCAATTCAACTCGCCGTTGTTATAACTTCCTCAAGCTGCGGTTTTTGGTGGCTTGATATTGACGCCGGCGGCTCTCACAGCTTCACTCAATCCATCGCCACCTTTTTCAAGATGGGCCAGCAACAGCCGGCGCATACGCGGATCCCAGAATGAATTGATGTGGGTGGCGATTTCTTTCGTTGCATAGTCGTCGCCATAGCTTTTGAAAAATGTGCCAATCTGGTTGGCCATGCGCACCATGTCAGGGGTTTCCATCAGGTTCTCCATCAAAAATCATCACACCGGCATCCGACACGGATGCAAGTTGCAAACCAGCCTGCCGCGCCAGTTTCAAAGCCAATACTGTCGGAGCTGAAATTGTGGCGAGCGCACCAATGCCCGCCATGGCGCATTTTTGCACCAGTTCAAATGAGCAGCGCGAAGACATCAGGACAAATCCGTCGGGCCGCAGCTTCTCACGCGACATCGCGCCAATCAGTTTGTCGAGGGCATTGTGCCGGCCCACATCTTCCCGCGCCAACACTATTGCTCCGTCTTTGGAACAAAATGCCGCCGCATGAACCGTCCGGTTGACGGCATTCATGGGTTGGTTGTCCGGCAATGCCTTGAAGGCACGGGACACCGCAGTGTTGTCCAATTGCGCCGCTCTCAAACGCCCATCTGGCATGCGAATGGCATCGGCCATTTCCTCAATGCCACAAAGTCCACATCCCACACGTCCCTCAAGGCTGCGCGAAACCATCCGTTCACGGATGAGTTTTCCTTCGTCAACTGCAATATCCGCTGTGAAACCTTCTCCCGATGGCATGATCAACACATTCTTGACGTCACTGCCATGGCGAACCAAACCCTCGGACAGGGCAAAGCCGAACGCAAAATCTTCCAGATCAGCCGGCGTTGCCATCATAACGGCATAGGGAACGCTGTTGAACTGCAACGCGACGGGAACTTCCTCTGGGAGTGACCAGGTTGTTGCGCTGCCGTTGAGGTTACCGGAAAAATTCTGGGAGGTGTTGTTTTCGCGCACTCAGGCTGACCTACTCCGCCGCCACACGCTTGTTTTCGCGCTCGCGGGTTTCCCATTCGTCCTGCCATTCGGATTGTTGGTTGGAGAGTGTCACCTGCACCGCCGTGACTTTATATTCCGGGCAGTTGGTTGCCCAATCGGAAAACTCCGTGGTGATGACATTGGCGCCGGAAACCGGATGATGGAAAGTTGTGTAAACCACACCTTGTGGAATGCGTTCGGTCACATCGGCCCTAAGCGACGTAGCGCCCATCCGGCTGGCAATGGAAACCATGTGTCCATGCTTGATGCCCCGCACGTCAGCATCATGGGGATGGATTTCCAGGACATCTTCCGCATGCCATCTGACATTTTCAGTGCGGCGGGTTTGTGCACCGACATTGTATTGCGACAGAATGCGCCCCGTGGTGAGAATCAACGGGAACTCGCGGGTGCTGCGTTCCGGCGTTGGCACATATTCGGTGATCATGAAACGGCCAAGGCCGCGCACGAATTTCCCGATGTGCATGATGGGTGTGCCATCAGGTGCCGCATCATTGACAGGCCACTGAAGCGAACCCAATTCATCAAGCCTGGCGAACGAAACTCCTTTGAACGTGGGTGTGACGCGGGCGATTTCATCCATGATGTCGGCGGAAGAATCATACTGCATGTCATAGCCCATGGCTTGCGCCAGTTCGCAAACCACTTGCCACTCATGCTTGCCCTGCATCGGCTTCTTGACTTGCCGCACGCGGTTGATCCGGCGTTCGGCATTGGTAAACGTGCCGTCTTTTTCGAGGAACGACGTACCCGGAAAAAATACATGGGCGAAAGCTGCCGTTTCGTTCAGGAACAAATCCTGCACCACAACGCATTCCATGTTTTCCAGAGCTTCCGTCACATGCTTGGTATTCGGATCAGACTGGGCAATGTCTTCGCCTTGAATGAAGATGCCCTTGAAGGTTCCTTCAACAGCGGCGTTGAGCATGTTGGGAATGCGAAGGCCGGGTTCTGAATCCAGCGTCGTTTGCCAGACCGTTTCAAACATCTGGCGCACCGTGTCGTCACCCACATGACGATAGCCTGAAAATTCATGGGGGAAAGAGCCCATGTCACAAGCCCCTTGCACATTGTTCTGGCCGCGCAAGGGATTGACGCCCACACCGCGCCGCCCAATGTTTCCCGTCAACATTGCAAGATTGGCCATGCCCATGACCATGGTGGAGCCTTGGCTATGTTCGGTGACACCGAGGCCATAGTAGATCGCACCATTGCCGCCTGTGGCATAAAGCCGTGCAGCCCCCCGGATGGCTTCAGGATCAACGCCGGCAATCAGCCCGAGAACTTCCGGTGAATTGCTCCGCTCACGGATGAATGAGGTCCACTTGGCAAATTCTTCACTGTCGCAACGTTCGGCAATGAATGGCTTGTTCTCCAATCCTTCTGTCACGATGGTGTGCGCAATCGCATTGATGATGGCGACGTTGGTTCCCGGCATCAGCGGCAAATGGAATTCCGCCTTGACATGGGGCGATCGGACAGAATCTGTTTTGCGTGGATCAACTACAATGAGTTTGGCACCACTGCGCAAACGCTTTTTCATGCGTGAAGCAAAAACCGGATGGCCATCAGTGGGATTGGCGCCAATGACCACGATGACATCGGCTTCATCAACCGAGCGGAAATCCTGGGTGCCGGCCGATGTGCCAAAGGTTTTTGAAAGGCCATAGCCTGTGGGCGAATGGCAGACCCTGGCGCAGGTATCCACATTGTTGTTCTGGAATGCTGTGCGGATCATTTTCTGCACGACATAGACTTCTTCATTGGTGCAACGCGACGATGTGATGCCACCGATGGAACCAAGGCCATGGGTTTTCTGAATATCTTTGAAGCGGCCCGCTGCATGGACAATCGCTTCCTCCCAGGAAACCTCCGTCCACGGATCAGTTATCTTCGTGCGGATCATTGGTTTGGTAACACGGTCCTTGTGCGTGGCATAGCCCCACGCGAAACGGCCCTTGACGCAGGAGTGGCCTTCATTGGCACCACCATCCTTGTAAGGCACCATGCGGACAACATCATCGCCCTTCATTTCAGCCTTGAAGGAACAACCGACACCGCAATAAGCACAAGTGGTGACAACGGAATGTTCGGCCTGGCCTTTTTGGATAACGGACTTTTCAGTGAGTGTGGCAGTGGGGCAGGCCTGCACACAAGCGCCGCAAGACACGCATTCGGAATTCAGAAAGCTTTCATCCATGCCGGCTGAAACATGGGAGGCAAAACCGCGGCCATCAATGGTCAATGCAAAAGTGCCTTGCACTTCTTCGCAAGCGCGGACGCAACGCGAGCAGACAATGCACTTCGCAGGATCAAACGTGAAATAGGGATTGGATTCGTCCTTGGCCTTGAAGCGGAAATTTGCTTCGCCGCCGTCTCGCTGCGCTGAAGTATGATTGTCGCCCGCATAACCATAGCGCACATCGCGAAGCCCGACTGCTCCGGCCATGTCCTGCAATTCGCAGTCGCCATTGGCTGCACATGTCAGGCAATCCAGCGGATGGTCTGAGATGTAAAGCTCCATTACACCTTTGCGCAATTTGTTCAGGCGATCATTCTCGGTGCGGACCTTGAGGCCTGCTGCAACAGGTGTTGTGCAGGAAGCCGGTGTTCCCTTGCGACCCTCGATTTCGACAAGGCACAATCGGCAGGAACCAAAAGACTTGACTGAGTCAGTTGCGCAGAGTTTGGGGATTTTGGTGCCCAGTTCCATGGCAGCGCGCATGATCGACGTGCCTTCCGGCACGGTTACTTCGAGACCATCGATTTCCAGTGTCACCATCTTTTCAGATTTGGACTTTGGTGTTCCAAAGTCGGTTTCCTTGATCAGCATGGGATTACCTCAATTGTTGTTTGGCAAAGTCCCCACCCCCGGCCCCTACCCGCAGAGCGGGGAGGGGTGAAGAATCTCACCCCTCCCCAATCTTTGGGGAGGGGCAGGGGTGGGGTGCGCAGTATTGTCATTCCGCTGCCATTTGTTTAGCAGCGCCAAAATCCTCTGGAAAAAACTTTACAGCACTCATCACGGGCATCGGCGTCAACCCGCCCATGGCGCAGAGGGAACCATCAGTCATGGTTTGGCAGAGGTCTTGGAGCAACTGGAGGTTTTCAGTTCGGTTGTCGTTGGCGGTGATCTTGTCAATCACTTCCATGCCGCGGGTTGAGCCAATGCGGCAGGGGGTGCATTTGCCGCAGGATTCGATGGCGCAGAATTCCATGGCAAAGCGGGCCTGTTGGGCCATATCCACAGTTTCGTCGAATACCACGATACCGCCGTGACCGACCATCGCGCCATGGCTGGCGAGGGTTTCATAGTCCATCACCAGGTCAAGCTGTTCAGCCGAGACATAGGCACCGAGCGGCCCGCCAATTTGTGCCGCGCGGAAATTCTTGCCTGTTGCAGTGCCGCCGCCGAACTCATTGATCAGTGTACGGATGGAAACGCCGAAGGATTTTTCGACAAGTCCACCACACTTGATATTGCCGGCGAGTTGGAAGGGCAGGGTGCCGCGAGAGCGACCCATGCCGAAATCGGCATAGGCCCTGGAGCCATTGGCAAGGATGAAAGGCACGGCAGCGAAGGAAAGCACATTGTTGATGACCGTCGGTTTGCCGAACAGGCCTTCCAGCGCCGGAATAGGCGGCTTGGGACGCACCATGCCGCGTTTGCCTTCCAGCGATTCCAGCATGGCGGTTTCTTCGCCGCAGATATAGGCACCAGCCCCGCGACGAACTTCAAGCGAAAAAGATTTGTCCGTACCCTGAATATTATGGCCCAGCCAGTTCGCTGCACCGGCAATGCCGATGGCTTCCTTCATCGTGGCAATTGCATCGGGATATTCCGAGCGGATATAAATTAAACCCTTGGTGGCTCCGCAGGCCATGCCCGCAATCGTCATGCCTTCGATCAACATGAAGGGGTCACCCTCCAGCACCATGCGGTCTGCGAAAGTTCCTGAGTCACCTTCATCGGCATTGCAGCAAATGTATTTCTGTTCGGCTTTGACGTCGTGAACGGTTTTCCACTTGATGCCAGTGGGAAATGCCGCACCACCGCGACCACGAAGGCCAGAGTCGGTGACTTCCTTGACGATCTCTGCGCCAGAAATCTTCAACGCTTTGCCAAGACCCTTGAAGCCGCCGTGGGATATATAGTCTTCCAGCGACACCGGATCAGTGACACCGGCGCGGACAAAGGTCAGGCGCTCCTGGTTTTTGAGATAGGCAATTTGTTCGACGCGTCCATGGCAAAGCCTGTGCTTCCCTCCTTCATGGAAGCTGGCAGCGAAGAGACCTTTTATGTCGTTCACTTCAACAGGCCCATAACCAACGCGGCCCTTTGGTGTTTCAACTTCGACAAACGGTTCAAGCCAAGCCATGCCGCGCGAGGAATTGCGAACAATCTGTACACTGATGTTTTGTGTCACTGCGTATTTGGCAATTGCGTCGACAATGTCGTCGGCACCCACTGCCTTGGCCGATGAATCGCGCGGAACAAAAATCCTGATCATGTTTGCAATCCTGCAACGATCGAGCGGAATTTCGCCTCATTGAGCCGCGCCAATGGCTTTTCGTTCACCAACATCGCGGGTGAAGACGCACAAAGGCCGAGGCAATAGACTGCTTCCAGCGTAATCTGGCCATCTGCGGTAGTACCTCCCATTTTCACTTTCAGGAATTTTTCGGCCATGGCCTGCAATTCACTGGCACCCATGGCCTGACAGGCTTCGGCGCGGCAAAGCTTGATTGTATGCTTGCCCGTCGGCTTCAGATGGAAGTCGTGATAAAACGTGGCAACACCGTAAACTTCGGCCCGCGACAGGTTCAGCGCCTTGGCAATCAGGGGCAATGTATTTTCAGGCACATGACCCACCTCATGCTGCAGGTCATGCAGGATTTCGAGGAGTTTGTCCGGCCGATCACCATGGGAAGCACAAATGGCTTCTGCAGGGCTTTTGACAAAATCGAGGATCGTGGTTTTATTGGTCATGGTGGTTCATGACAGATTGTAGAACGAACTGCCAATTGTGCTGGTCTATGACTTTATAGACAGTGCCGATCAACCTGCAAGTCGGCTTTTTTCTCTGGCGAAGGGACTGAGGCCCAACCACACCTGCATGGCAGCGGCAATTGCGGGCTCGCCACTGATATCGCAAAGAAGCGCCGCAAAGATCACCACATCACAAACCTGGTGGGACGAATGGATACCGAACTGTGTGGCGCAAGGTTGGCCCTCCAGCATATGTTGGATGTGGTGGCGCGAAACGCGCCGTCGGCTGAATCCGTCAACGACGCGATGATGGGGCGCAGGCTTTTGGCCTTTCACTCCATCAAGACCGTAGAGTTGGCAATGGAGGCGGCGGGTGGTGCTGCGTTGTATCGCGCCTCCGGGCTGGAACGATGCTTCCGCGATATCCAAGGCGCACGCTATCACTCAATGCAGCAAGGCCAGCAGGCTGAGTGTGCCGGGGCCATGGCGCTGGGCCTGCCGATTGACCAGATCTACTGATCGGGATGTATTGACTTTGCGCAGGCAAACAGTGCTGAGATCAAAGGAGAAAGCGGTTCCCGGTCAACCGCCACCAGACCGACCTTGTGGCTGACGGTCGGTTCAGCAAGTGGAACCGCAACCACACCTTCGAGGGCACCCAAAGCATTTTTGAAATAGTCTGGCATGATCGAACACAGGCCCATGCTTTTGACCGAGGAAATCAGGTTCATGATCGAATTGGTTTCGAGCCTGGCAGTGGGTTGCACCTTGGCGGCGGCAAAGGCGCGGTCAATGATGCGGCGGTTTTGCATGTTGGGGGTCAATAGACACAATGGCTGTTGGGCGGCTTCGGACCAGGTGACAGTTGGACGAGAAGCGAGGACACTGGTTTCATCGACAAACAGGCAATAGTTCTCCCGGTACATTTCCACCTGCATCAATCCTTCAACCGGTTCGTTGTCAAGATAGGTGATGCCGGCTTCGATCGAAAAATCATTCAGTGCACGGATGATATCTTCTGACGAATGGGAGAGAATGGTAAAATCAACAGCTGGATGGGCTGCGTTCATGGCCTTGGTGAGCAGCGAGGCCTTGGGCAGGGCAGAAGGGATGACCCCTAGAACCATCCGACCGACAAGTTGGCCTTTTTTGCCCTTGATGCTGGAAAGCTCCGATTGCAGGGAATGCCAGTTGTCGAGAATGAGATGGGTCCATTTCAAAACCCGCTCGCCTTCGGGTGTGAAGCCAATGTAGCGCTGGCCCCTCTCAAGCAAGGGGACACCAAGTTCCTGCTCCAGTTGGCGAATACGGCCAGACAGAGTGGGTTGCGTGATGTTGCAGGCTGCTGCCGCCCGGGTGAAATGCTTCTCGCGGGCCAGTGCTGCCAGATATTGCAATTGTCGAATGTCCATGCAGCCACAATAACTTGGCTTGGCTTTTCCAGCACGGTCCAAAATAATAATACCTAGACTAGGAAAAAATGCTTGACACCGCGCGGTTGTTCAGATAGTTTCACGGACAATCCACCAATGGGCCGAAAGAAAAAGCCCCAAATCCCCACAGGAATTCAGCGATGACAGCAACGGCCACGCCGCCGCCGGATGACGGCGCTTGGGAACACATTCGCGCCCGCTATGAGCAGGGTGAAGAATCAGTGAAACAAATTGCCGAAACCGTTGGGCTTTCGGGAATCGTCTTGTCAAAGAAGGCCAAGGCTTGGGGCTGGACCATGCGAGGGAAAGCCAGAGTCATGGCCAGGGCCGTCGCGCCGAGCAAGGCTGAAACCACATCGGTCACCATCAGGCGTTTGAAGGACATGCTGCAAAGCCGCATCAAACAACTGGAATTGCAGATCGATGACATCGGCAAGGATGTCTCAGCGCTTGCCAATGAACGTGAAATCCGCGCCGTCAACACTTTGGTACGCACCCTCGAAAAGGTATTGGACCTTGAACGCAAAGACCGCAGCAAACGAAAAAAAACCGCCATCGAATTCAAGCGTTTTGATGAACAGCAGCGTTTGGACCTTGCGGACAAGATTGGCCGACTCCAGCAAACATGGCGAGGCGACACAGATGGCGAAAATGCTACTGACGCCGGAAGTGGTGGAATTGAACAACCAGTGGCTTTATTGGGCGAGGCCCGGCCAACAACTGCCGCCTGAGGGCGTGGATTTCCGCAACTGGCTGATTTTGGGAGGCAGGGGTGCGGGCAAAACCCGTGCCGGTGCGGAATGGGTGCGGGCCTTGGCGATGGGATTTTTTGAACCGGTATTCCGCCGCTGCCACCGCATTGCCATAGTGGCGGCAAATTTTGACGAAGCACGATTGGTGATGATCGAGGGTGTATCGGGTTTACTGGCCATTCATCCCGACCATGAACGGCCGCGCTTTGAACCGTCTAAACGTACCCTGACGTGGAAGAACGGCACAGTGGCGCAGGTGTTTTCGGCAGAGGAGCCAGAGGGGTTGCGCGGGCCACAATTTGATGCCGCCTGGTGTGATGAATTGGCGAAATGGAAAAAGGCCGATGCAGCCTGGATGAATTTGCAGATGGCATTGCGGCTGGGGGATGTTCCACAAGCCATTATCACAACGACGCCCCGACCGACCAAATTGATACGTACACTGATGAAAGATGCGGGCACGGTGGTGACGCGGTCGCGAACCTTGGACAATGCCCGACATTTGGCACCGAGTTTTCTGAAAGATGTGTTGGCACGTTTCGGCCACACCAATCTGGGCCGCCAGGAACTCGACGGCGAATTGATCAGCGATGATCCCGATGCATTGTGGAAGCGTGACACGATTGAATTTGGACGCGTGAAGCAAGCGCCGGAATTGTTGCGGATTGTCGTTGCCGTCGATCCACCGGCATCATCGGGCGAAAAAGCCAACGCCTGCGGCATCGTTTGTGTGGGTCTTGGCCGCGATGGCAGGTGTTATGTGCTGGATGATGCAAGTGTGAAACGCATGCGCCCCCTGCAATGGGCCAGGCGCGTGGTTGAATTGTTTGAAACCCGCGAGGCAGATCGCATTGTGGCGGAAGTCAATCAAGGTGGTGACATGGTGCGAACAGTAATTGCCCAGATCAATCCGGATGTGCCGATTACCACGGTGCATGCCTCACGCGGCAAACGGGCACGGGCTGAACCAGTGGCGGCTTTGTATGAACAGGGCAGGGTCAGCCACGTCGGCAGTTTTGCAGCGCTTGAAGATGAGATGTGTTCTGTGATCGGTGAGGGTGCCAGTCCTGATCGGCTGGATGCGCTGGTGTGGGCTGTCACCGAGTTGTTGTTGAAGAAACGTGTGGAACCGAAGGTGCGGGGGGTGTGAGGGTTTGAGCAAGTTCCCCCTCTGGCGCTTTGGCGCCGTCTCCCCCGCAAGGGAGGAGAAAAGGAATACGGCCATCACCACCATCATTCTCCCCCCTTGCGGGGGAGACGGCCCGCAGGGCCAGTGGGGGGATGAGCGAGGGTATCCAGAATCTTGTCGACAACGCCAGCGAGTTCATTGTTGATATCTGTATTCCAAAACCGCAGGACGCGAAATCCTGCATCGGTAAAATGGGCATCACGTTTTTGATCGCGCTTTTCTTGTTCCGGCATTCCATGCTGGGAACCATCAACTTCGATGATCAAGCGATGTGAATATTCTGCGAAATCCAGGATGTAACCATCAAGCGGCACTTGTCGCCTGAAATGCGTGCCTTGCTTGTTCAATACGCGCAAAAGCCACCAAAGTTTCATTTCTTCCGGCGTCATGGATTTACGCAATTGGCGGGCCTGATTGCGCAGTGCAACGGGTCGACTTCTGAATGCCATGACGTCCCCCCTCTGGCGCTTTCGCGCCGTCTCCCCCGCGAGGGGGGAAAAAAGAAAGTGAGAGAATACATTATGTTTGATCGGTTGAAATCCATTTTTGAAAAGAAGGCTTCGGCCACTGGTGCCCTGATCGCCCTTCATTCTGCAGGTCGCCCGCAATGGACTCCGCGCAACTATGCGGCCATGGCGCGGGAGGGTTATGCTGGCAATGTCATTGGTTATCGTTGCGTGCGGATGATTGCTGAAGCTGCGGCTTCGGTGCCGCTGATGTTGATCGTGGATGAACGGGAGGCAGAAAATCATCCACTTAAAACTTTGTTGCAACGGCCTAATCCCTCGCAATCTGGCAAAGAGTTGTTGGAGAATCTTTTTGCCTATTTGATGGTGGCGGGCAATGCCTATGCGGAACTGGTGACGCTGGATGGAACGCCCCGTGAAATTTTTGCCCTGCGCCCTGATCGCATGGCGGTGGTGCCATCGCGGCAGGGTTGGCCTGAGGCTTATGAATATGCAGCGGCGGGCAATACCCTGCGCCTGCCGCGCGAAAACATTTTGCATTTGAAGTTGTTCAATCCCACCGATGATTATTATGGACTGTCACCGCTGGAAGCCGCGGCGAAATCCATAGATACCCACAATGCCGCCTGCAGCTGGAACAAGTCCATGCTCGACAATGCGGCGCGTCCCTCTGGCGCCCTGGTATTTGCAGGCAGTGATGGCCATCTCACCAGTGAACAATTTGACCGTTTGAAAAATGAGTTGGCGAGCACTTTCCAGGGCCCTGCCAACGCCGGACGACCGATGATTTTGGAAGGTGGGCTGGATTGGAAGGAAATGGGTTTCAGTCCCAAGGACATGGAATTCAACGAGGCGAAGAATGCGGCTTCCCGTGATGTGGCCCTGGCCTTTGGTGTGCCGCCCATGTTGCTGGGCATTCCCGGAGATAATACCTTTGCCAATTATGCCGAAGCCAACCGGGTGTTCTGGCGGCAGACGGTGTTGCCGATGGTGGGACGCTTGTGCGACGCCATGGCCATGTGGTTGCAAACCCATGAAGCTGGCAGTCTCGCGCTGAAGCCGGACCTTGACCAGGTGGAGGCGCTTTCCGCCGATCGCGATGCACTTTGGAAGCGGGTCAATGATGCGGGATTTCTGAGCCAAGCTGAAAAGCGCACGGCTGTTGGTTACGGAAAATTTTAACGCTTCGAAGCAATCCCCATTTTGAACTTCCCGCATTGGGCAGCAGAAAAATGGGACGAGGCGCAGCACCAAGATAATTGAACAACAAGGATGAATGATGAACCAGCGTGTGCTCAGCCGTGGGGCGATGAAGCTTGTGCCGGCGCTTGCGGGCTCGGGTGTTTTTTCGGGTTACGCCAGCCTGTTTGGCAAGCGCGACCAGCAGGGCGATATCGTGCTGCCCGGAGCCTTCGCCGCGAGTTTGAAGCACCGGGGTATCGATGGCATTCGCATGCTGTTTCAACACAATCCGGCAGAGCCTGTGGGCACCTGGATTGAACTGCGCGAAACGGTGCGGGGTCTCTACGTGCTGGGCCGCCTTGACAAGAATGTGCAGCGTGGGCGTGAACTTTTGTCCTTGCTGGAGAATGGCGGACTCGACGGCTTGTCCATCGGGTTCAAAACCATCCGTGCACGGAATAACCGCGTGCTGAACGCCAGGGAACTCGTGGAAATCGATCTCTGGGAAATCTCGCTTGTGACTTTTCCGATGCTGGATGGCGCACGCGTGAGTGCTGTCAAGTCTGCGGCATGGGCCCGCGCCGACAGTTTTTTCAACCCACTGCCCGCAACTGAAAACCACGTCTATTCAATGTGATAATGGAGAAAATTAAATATGGACATAAACTTGCCTTTTGAAACCAAAGTGGCTGCCACCAACGTTGCCCACGACGATGTGATAATGGCCTTTGAGGCCTTCAAGGATGCCAATGATGAGCGCTTGGCACAAATTGAAAAGCGCATGAGTGCCGATGTGGTGACAGCCGAAAAAGTCGATCGCATCAACCGTGCTATCGATGAGCTGACGCTGAAATCGCGCCGCCCCACCTTGTCGGCAGAGAAGCGCGAAGAACCCACAGAACACAAGCGGGCCTTTGACACTTATGTGCGCAAAGGCGAAGACCATGGCCTTTCGGCGCTTGAGGCCAAGGCCATGTCCATCGGTTCCAATCCCGATGGTGGCTATCTCGTGCCATCTGAAACCGAGGCTGAAATTGGCCGCCTGCTGTCGAAGGCTTCACCGATGCGCAGCATCGCCGATGTGCGGCAGGTTTCGTCGTCGATTTACAAAAAGCCTTTTGCCACCACGGGTGCCTCGGCTGGTTGGGTGGGTGAAATTGCCGCACGTCCGCAAACCAATACGGCGACCCTTGCTGAGCTGCAATTTCCGGCCATGGAAATCTATGCCATGCCGGCCGCTACCCAAGCCCTGCTCGATGACAGCGCGGTCAATCTTGATGAATGGATTGCCCGTGAAGTAGAGACGGTTTTTGCCGAACAGGAATCGGAAGCCTTCATCGTCGGCAACGGCACCAACAAGCCCCGCGGCTTCATGGACTATCCCAAGGTGGCCAACGCTTCATGGACCTGGGGCAATACAGGCTACGTTGCAACTGGTGTGGCGGGCGGTTTTGCGGCCAGCAATCCATCCGACAAACTGGTTGATCTGATCTATGGCGTGAAAGCCGGGTATCGCCAGAATGGCCGCTGGATTATCAACCGTTCGACGCAAGCTGCCATTCGCAAATTCAAGGATGCGCAAGGCAACTATCTCTGGCAGCCAGCAGCAACAGCGGACGGAAACGCAATGCTGTTGTCATTCCCGGTAGTCGAGTCTGAATACATGCCCGACATCGCCACGGATTCCCACGCCATTTCCTTTGGTGATTTCAAGCGCGGCTATCTGATTGTCGACCGGGTGGGAGTTCGCATGTTGCGTGATCCCTATTCTTCGAAACCCTATGTGCTGTTCTACACCACCAAACGCGTCGGTGGCGGCATTCAGGATTTCGATGCGATCAAGACCCTGAAGTTTGGCGTGTCGTAAGGCGTCCTCCCCGTCGTGATGCGCCGCTCCCTCTCCCAAGTGGAGAGGGGGCCTCCTTTAGACTTTACTTCGAGGAAATCATGTCTCTCATTTTAACAACCCCGCCCGCTGTGGAACCGGTTTCCCTGGCGGAAACCAAAGCCCATCTGCGTGTGCCCCATGCTGATGATGATGCCTATATAGCAAACCTGATCAGCGCAGCGCGACGCTTGATCGAACAACGCAGCGGTATGCGTCTGATCAATCAGGGCTGGTCGCTGTTTCTGGATTGCTGGCCGGATAGCCCGGTTCAATCTCTGGGGCTTTTCCCGGTATCGGCGATTGCTGATGTCATCATCTA
The DNA here is from genome assembly GCA_031418195.1 of Hyphomicrobiales bacterium. GTDB lineage: Bacteria > Pseudomonadota > Alphaproteobacteria > Rhizobiales > Aestuariivirgaceae > Aestuariivirga. The sequence continues at coordinate 19,868 of JANOXA010000120.1, forward strand.
TAGCGATGCCGATGTGGCGGCGACTTATGATCCTGCCCACTACTTTTTGGACGCAGCATCAAAGCCCGCCCGCATTGTTCTGCGATCCGGCAGATTACCGCCCCGTGGCAGCCGACCGATCAATGGCATTGAAATTCGGTTCACAAGCGGATTTGGTTCTGCTGGAATTGCCGTGCCACAGGATTTGCGCCAAGCAATGTTGGTAATCATTGCCCACTGGTTTCAAAACCGCGGCGATGCCGAGGCCCATGTGCCACCGTTGCCCGCCCTTGAAATCATCGACACCTACCGCGTGATGAGGCTACAATGAACGCCGCCCTTGCCCTGCAACAGGCCATGCGCAGTGCGCTGCTGGCCAACACGACGCTGACGACTTTGTTGGGCGGCGCTCATGTTTATGATGAGGTGCCGCGCGGTGAACCGCCTTTGTTTGTGGTCTTTGGCAGCATCGAAACCCGCGACTGGAGCACCAGCACGCAAAAGGCACATGAGCACTTCATGACGCTTGATGTGGTGACCAATGAACGCAGCCGCGCCCGGGCCCAGGCCATTTGCAACGCCATTGAAACAGCCCTGGATAATGCGCTCCTATCCGTGATCGACCATCGCCTGATCAATCTGCGCTCGACATTCTGGAATGTCGGCCGGGCCAAGGCCACCAACAACTTCAACGCCACCCTGCGCTTTCGCGCCGCAACCGAACCCCTCTGAGGAATATATCCCATGGCTGCCCAAAAAGGCCGCGATTTACTGTTGAAAGTCGATTCAACGGGAACCGGCACCTATGTGACTGTTGCAGGAATGCGCAGCAATTCGCTGGCTTTCAACGCCGAAACTGTTGACGCCACAAGCCAGGAATCAGCTGGTGCATGGCGCGAACTTTTGGCCGGTGCCGGATTGAAAACGGCGGCCTTGCGCGGCCAGGGAATTTTCAAGGACGCCAGCAGCGACGCCACCATTCGCAGTTATTTTTTCAACGCCAGTATTCTGAATTGGCAAGTCGTCATTCCGGATTTTGGCATTGTGCAAGGGCTCTTCCAGATTACAGCGCTTGAATTTGCCGCACGCCATGACGGCGAGGTGACCTTTGAAATGGCGCTTGAATCCGCAGGCCTCCTGACCTTCACGGTGATCTGATCATGGTGAACCGACATCGTGGTGAGATCGAAGCGGAACTTGGCGGGGAATTGCGAGTGCTTTGTTTGACTTTGGGTGCACTTGCAGAAATTGAACATGCCTATGGTGGTGAGGATTTGCTGGCCATTGCCGAACGCTTTGAAAGCGGACGGATCAAGGCCAGCGACGCCATCAAGGTGATTGGAGCGGGATTGCGCGGCGGTGGGGCGATAATCACAGACGAAGCCGTGGCCAAGTTATCCGTACACGGAGGAGCAGCGGGCTACTTGCGCATCGTGGCGGAATTGCTGAGGGCAACTTTCCTGGGTGAAGCGGATGGCAAAGCCTGAGCGCTTTCCTTGGGGGCGTGTGATGCAGCTTGGCATTGGCACGCTTGGCCTTCCGCCGGAGCAGTTTTGGAAGTGTACCTTGCGGGAGATTACGGGGGCACTTGGGCCGGTTGAAATGCCGCTGCATCGGCAGAGTTTGCATGAAATGATGAATGAGTGGCCGGATCTCGGGCCCTTACCTGCCCATGCTTCGCCAAGTGGCTTCGCAGGGCTGTCCTCTCCCGCAAGCGGGAGAGGTGAAGAATCTTCACTTCTCCCGCTTGCGGGAGAAGGTGGCGCGTTAGCGCCGGAGGAGGGCCCTTTTTGAGAAAGATGGACAGAAATGGATGACACGACTTCGACATTGAGTCAGCGCACGGCTGAGCTGCGTTTGGAAATGCAGGACTTGTCCCGGTTGGCTGACAGTTTTGGCAACAAGCTTGTGACTTCGCTGGCAGGTGCCGTGATTCATGGTCGGAAGCTCTCTGATGTATTTCGCGGGCTTGCGCTTTCCCTCGCCAATCAGGCGCTTTCGGCAGCGTTGAAGCCGCTGGGCAATCTGGCTGGCAATTTGTTGGGTGGCCTGTTCAGCAATTCGCGGGGCAATATCGTTTCCGGCGGTCGCATTCAGCCGTTTGCCAATGGTGGCATTGTCAACAGTCCGGTGATGTTTCCCTTGCGGGGGGGCACCGGCCTGATGGGCGAGGCGGGGCCTGAGGCCATTGTGCCGCTGGCCCGCGCGACCAACGGAAAGTTGGGTGTGCGCATGGCGGGCGGCGGTGGTGGCAGCAATATCACCATCAATATTTCAACGCCTGATGTGCAGGGTTTCAGGCAATCGCAAGGCCAGGTGGCTGCGATGGTGAGCCGCGCCGTGGCCCGCGGGCAAAGGAATCTTTAGAATGGGGAATCTTCAAGATGCTCTATGATGATGTGAGATTTCCAACGGCCATTTCCCGCAGTGCAAGCGGCGGGCCAGAACGGCGCACCGATGTGGTGTCAACAGCATCGGGCCGCGAGGAACGCAACAGCCGCTGGTCCAATTCACGCCGTAAATACAATGTGGGCTTTGGCATAAAATCTGTGACGCAATTGCAAGCCGTCATTGATTTTTTCGAGGCAAGGCGCGGGCGGCTGCATGGATTTCGATTCAAGGATTACACGGATTTCAAAAGCTGTCTGCCAACAACAACGCCAGCCCACACCGACCAGTTGATCGGAACTGGCAACGGCAGCAATGCCAACTTTCAATTGTTGAAAAACTATGGTGCACCGTCTCGGGCCTATGGCCGACCCATTCATGCTCCTGTGGTGGCAACAGTTCTGGTGGCAGTGAATGGAACGGCATCAACGACTTTCACGATCAATTCTACGGGTTTGATCACTTTCAACGTCGGCAGCATTCCCGCCAATGCGGCAACAGTCACGGCTGGTTTTGAATTTGATGTGCCGGTGCGATTTGACACGGATGAGATCACTGTCAATCTCACACATTTTGAAGCTGGCGAAATTCCCGATATTCCCCTGGTGGAGGTGAAGCCATAAGGATTTTGCCGGCAGGCATGCAGGCCCACCTCGACAGCGGAACGACAACGCTATGCAATTGCTGGCGTGTGACGTTGCAGAGCGGCGAGAGGTTGGGCTTTACTGATCATGATTCAGTGTTGGTTTTTGATGGCACAAGTTTTGAAGCCTCGGCAGGCTTTACTGGCAGCGAGATTGAAACCTCTCTTGGCCTCGCTATTGACAATCTGGAAGTGCGCGGCGCCTTGCAATCAGCGAAGCTGGATGAGGCGCGGCTCAAGGCGGGCGATTTTGATCATGCCGCAATTGAGATCTGGCGTGTCAATTGGCAGGACGTTGCCATGCGGCTGTTGTTGCACAAGGGCCACCTGGGTGAAGTGACCTTTGGGGCAGGGGCTTTCGAAGCGGAATTGCGCGGACTTGCCCATTTGATGAACCAGCCCAAAGGCAGGATTTACCAATTTGGCTGCGATGCACTTTTGGGGGATGGGCGCTGCGTTGTGAATTTGAACACCGTGGCCTTTCAGGCAACAGGAAGCGTTGCCAGCATTGGCGAAGCCATGTTGACGCTGAATGGCGTTGGTTTTGCTGATGACTGGGCAACGCGCGGCACGATTGCCTTCACCAGCGGGGTGGGAAACGGGCGCAGCCTGCCGATCAAGCGCCACAGGTTTTCGGGTGGCGTGACGCAATTGGATTTTGCAGTGAATTTTCCTTTTGCCATTTCCCCGGGCGATGCCGTGACGGTGCGGGCGGGCTGTGACAAGCAGTTTGCAACTTGCAAAAGCAAATTTGCCAACACAGTCAATTTCCGGGGCTTTCCCCACATGCCAGGAACTGATTTCGTCATGGCCTATCCTGTGCAAGGCGATGCCACCAACAATGGCGGAAAGCGCAGTTGGACATGAGGGTTGAAATGCAAATGGTCGCTGCTGCCCGCAGCTGGATTGGCACACCCTACTGCCATCAGGCCAGCTTGAGAGGTGTGGGCTGTGATTGTTTGGGATTGGTGCGCGGGGTGTGGCGCGAATGCCTTGGCGATGAGCCTGAAGCAACACCTGCCTATGCCGCCGATTGGGCCGAAGCGGGCGGGCGCGAGGCTTTGGCAGAAGCAGCGGCAAGACACATGACGGCCGTGCCGGACTTAAAGTTCATTGCCGGCGATGTGTTGCTGTTTCGCTGGAAGCTGCATTTGCCGGCAAAACATGCGGGCATAGCCTCGGGGCTTGGCACCATGGTGCATGCCCAGGATGGAGCGGCGGTCAGTGAAATTTTCTTGTCGCCCTGGTGGCGGCGGCATCTCGCTTATGTTTTCAGATTTCCTGATCAGGTATAATTCATGGCCACAGTTGTTTTGCAATATGCCGGAGCTGCCCTTGGCACGCTGGTCGGTGGGCCACTTGGCGGCCTGATTGGCCGGGCCATTGGCGGCATTGCCGGAAATTTTGTTGACCAGCAATTGTTTGGTGGTGGCACGAAACGCAGCGAAGGTCCACGCCTTACCGATTTGCGCGTGCTGGCTTCAGAAGAAGGTGCTGCCGTCCCGGTGATGTGGGGCCGCATGCGGCTTTCAGGGCAAGTGATCTGGGCCACCAATCTGGAAGAGGAGGCAAAAACCGATACGCAAAAGGCCTCATCGAAAGGCGGGCCATCTGCAAAGTCCACTACCTACAGTTACTATGCAAATCTGGCGGTGGGACTGTGTGAGGGCGAGATTGATGGGGTTGGCAAAGTTTGGGCCGATGGCAAACTGATTGACATTGCGAGCTTCACGACACGACTCTACACGGGCAGCGAGGCACAAAGCCCCGACAGTTTCATCCAGTCCATTGAAGGCGCCACCGACACACCGGCTTATCGGGGGTTGGCTTATATCGTGTTCGAGCGATTGCCGTTGCAGGATTTTGGCAACCGCGTACCGCAATTGTCCTTCGAAGTGCTGCGCCATGGCAATGGGGCGGCGGAATTGGTGCGGGCCGTCAACATTATTCCCGGCAGTACCGAGTTTGGCTACGACACCACGATCGTCACGCGTAAAAGCGGCAAAGGAAAAACTGCCGCTGAGAATGCCCATGTTTCGGCTGAGCGCAGCGATTTTTCGGTGGCCATCGACCAGTTGCAAGAGACCTGCAAAAATCTTGATGCAGCATCGCTTGTCGTGGCGTGGTTTGGCACCGACTTGCGCTGCAGCACTTGCCTTGTGCAGCCGCGCGTTGACAATCCCAACAAGGTAACGAATGGTGGCACGTGGCAGGTTTCTGGTTTGACGCGCAGTGCAGCAACAGTTGTCAGCCAGGTGGATGGTGCACCGGCCTTTGGCGGATCTCCTTCGGACCAAAGTGTCATCCGGGCCATTCAGGACATACATGCGAGGAACATCGATGTGATGTTCTATCCATTTCTGTTGATGGATGTGCCGCAGGGCAACAGCCTGCCCAATCCCTATGGCGGAACAGGTCAGCCCGCTTACCCATGGCGGGGCCGCATCACTTGTGATGTGGCACCTGGCCTCGCTGGCACGCAAGACAAGACAGCGGCGGCCGCCACGCAAGTTGCCGCGTTTATGGGCAACGCGTTGCCATCGCATTTTTCAACCTCGGGCGGTGTGGTGAATTACACTGGTCCCGCTGAATGGCGCTATCGACGGATGATCCTGCATTATGCCCATCTCTGCGTATTGGCAGGCGGTGTTGAAACGTTTTTGATTGGCAGCGAGTTGCGCGGGCTTACCATGCTGCGTTCCGCAGCGGCGGTATTTCCCATGGTTGCGGCCTTGCAGCAATTGGCGGCGGAAGTGAAAGCCATTTTGCCCGGCGCCAAGGTTTCCTATGCGGCGGACTGGAGTGAATATTTTGGCCATCAACCTGTTGATGGCAGCAATGATGTTTATTTCCACCTTGATCCGCTGTGGTCATCCGCAAACGTGGATTTCATTGGCATCGACAACTACATGCCCTTGAGCGACTGGCGCGATGGCGCTGCACATCTTGATGCGACGGCAGGCTACGCCTCGATCTATGATGTGAATTATTTGAAAGCCAATGTGGCGGGCGGCGAGGGCTATGACTGGTTCTATATTTCGAGTGGCGATCGCAACGGGCAGAACCGCACGGCCATCAGCGATGGCACCTATGGCAAGCCTTGGGTGTTTCGCAACAAGGATTTGAAAAACTGGTGGACCAACCAGCATTTCAACCGGCCGGGTGGTGTGCAATCCGGAGTCGCAACAGCCTGGGTGCCGCAGTCCAAACCCATCTTGTTTACCGAAGCAGGATGTCCCGCCATCGACAAGGGCACTAATGGCCCCAATGTTTTTGTTGACGCAAAATCTTCCGAGAACGCCTTGCCGCCATTTTCAGGTGGCCAACAGGATGACCTGATCCAGAACCGTTACGTCAAGACATTGCAGGAATATTGGTCGGCACCGGGTGTTCATAATCCGGTGTCCACGCTTTATGCGGCCCCCATGGTGAACGCCGCCCGTATACATTACTGGGCATGGGATGCGAGGCCCTTTCCGGCCTTTCCGGCACGGACAGATATTTGGGCTGATGGTGTGAATGTGGCACGCGGCCATTGGCTGAACGGGCGCATGGCGTCGGTTGACCTTGGTGATCTGATTGAGCAAGTGACGGGCCGTTTTGGCTTGACCGATGTCGAGACCAGTGACGTGGCAGGTCTCGTCGATGGTTTTGTTTTGGATCGGCCCTTGTCGGCCCGTGATGGGCTGGAGGGCCTGCTGCAAAGTTTTGCCATTGATGTTGTGGAATCCGACGGCAAGATAAAGTTCCGTCCACGGAGCAAAAAGCCGACCCTGGATTTCACCTTGCAACAGCTCGGCGAAATTTCTGCTGATACACCGCTGCTGTCGCAAACCCGGACCCAGGAAACCGATTTGCCGCGCGCCATCCGCATCGGCTATGTTGAGTCAGGTTTGGACTATCGCTCGGCAGCTGTGACGCAACAGCAACTTGAAACCGCCAGCAGCCGCGAGATCAATCTCAATCTGCCTGCGGCTCTCTCACAATCCCTGGCCCAGAGCCGGGCTGATGTGGCTTTGGCAGAGGCCTGGGTGCAGCGGACCCGCAGCAGTTTTGCCTTGCCGCCGAGTGTGCTTGCAATTGAACCCGGCGACGTTCTGACGGTTGCCGGACAGCAACTTCGCGTGCAGTCCATCGCTGATGGTACACTGCGCAAGTGTGATGCCATCAATCATGAAAACGCGGTTTATGACCCCGCGCCCGCACCCGCCCGGCAATCGGCGGTACAGACCAGTCAGGTCTATGGACAGCCCTTTGCACTGTTGATGGATTTGGCAACGACTGTTGGCGATGCAGGGCCATGGGTGGCAGCACAGGCCGAACCTTGGCCGGGGAGACTGGGGATTTTCAAAAGCAGCGGTGCTGCGAGTTTTGATTTCAACCGCTTTGTTGATGCGCAGGCTACCGTTGGCACTTTGCAAACAGCTTTGTCGCAAGGGCTGCAATGGCGGCTGGACCATACACATGCCGTCGATGTGCTGATGGACTATGGCGCTTTGGTTTCGGTGAGTGAAGATGAATTGCTGGATGGTAAAAATCTTGCTGCCATCGGAACGCCGGAAACCGGTTTTGAAATCCTGCAATTTCTCAACGCCACATTGATTGCACCCAATACCTATCGCTTGACGGGGTTGTTGCGGGCGCTGGCGGGATCGGCGGCGGAGATGTTGGCAACGCGACTGGCTGGCCAGAATTTTGTATTGCTGAATGGTGCTGTGATGCAACCGATTGTGACGGCCGAAGCCGCAAGCTTGCCTTCGACATGGCGTATTGGTCCGCAAGGTCTTGATCATGGCCATCCAGCATTTTTACAGCTCGCCATCAATGCAACGCTGCGCGGATTGCGACCGCTTGCACCTGTACAAGCCCGGGCGCGGCGCGATGGGGCGGGGGTACGTTTGAGCTGGATCAGGCAGACCCGAAGTGAGGGTGACAGTTGGGAATTCGCCGAAGTGCCACTGGCTGAAACAACTGAAAGCTACCGCGCCGAGATTGTGAATGCTGGCAATGTGGTACGCAGTTTCTCCACGGCTGTGCCGGAAGTTTTTTACAGTGACGGCGAGATGACCACAGATTTTGGCGCTCCCCAGGAAAGCCTCACGGTGCGGCTGGCGCAGCTGAGTGCGGCCACCGGACCCGGCACAATTTTGGAAAGGATTTTGAATGTCTGATTCACCCCTGTTGCAAATGCCCTATCTCGCGGCATCGCAAGCCCAGAAACACGTGACGCATAATGAAGCGTTGTCCCTGCTCGATGGTTTGGTGCATCTCGCCGTGGTTTCGCGTGTCGTGGCAACACCGCCTGCAAGTCCGACCGATGGCCAACGTTATCTCATTCCGGCTGCGCCAACTGGAGAATGGGTTGGCAGAATTGGCAGGATTTGCGCTACGCATGGAAGGGGCTTGGCGCTATTTGACCCCGCTGGAGGGGTGGCGGCTGTGGATTTCCGATGAAGATGTTTTATTGACCTTCAATGGCAGTGTTTGGGTGAGTCCCGGAGTTCCCAGCCGTTTGCAAAATCTTTCCTTGTTGGGTGTCAATGCCACAGCTGACGCAACCAATAAACTGACAGTGGCATCAGCCGCAACACTGTTCAATCACGTCGGCAACGGGCACCAGATCAAGCTTAACAAGAATGCTGTTGGCGATGCGGCATCAATACTGTTTCAAACCGGTTTTTCAGGCCGTGCAGAAATCGGCACCACGGGTGATGACGCGTTTCATTTCAAGGTGAGTGCCAACGGCTCAAGTTACAACGAAGCCATCGTGATTGATGCTGCATCTGGGCGGGTCAACTTGCCGAATACGGCTGTCTTGCAACCACAAGCCGCTGATCCTGCAACTCCTGTCGATGGCCAACTTTGGTACAATTCCACAACCGGAAAATTTCGCACCCGTGAGGCTGGACTGTCGCGCGATCTATTTCAACCTGCAGGACTTGACCTCGGGATTTTGGCGGCAAGCCATCTCATCATGAATTGAAAGGAACACACCAATGGCAATTAACACCACACCGATTTTTTCAAAGAAAGGTGATATTCAATGGTCAACCGCAGCTCTGACAGCGGCCAATACAGCCAAGGATGGAACGGGCACTGTCGCTTCGGTTTTCACGGCGGGTGCTGATGGAGCCTTTGTGCAGCGCCTGATTGCACGCCCACTGGGCACAAATGTCGCCACCGTTTTACGCATCTTTGTCAACAATGGCGCAACCAATGCCACGGCTGCCAACAACAGCCTGGTGGCTGAGATGACATTGCCCGCTTCAACCTTGTCAGAAGTTGCAAGTTTGCCACCCTTCGAACTCGCGCTGAACCATGCCTTGCCCGCCGGATACAGGATCAATTGCACCCTTGGCACAACAGTTGCCGCTGGCTTTGCCTTGACGGTCCTTGGCGGCAGCTACACACAATGAGGAGGTGCTGATGTTTGATTTTTCAAATCTTGCCAATCCGCAAAACGGTGCTGACATCCAGGTGTTTCGGGCAGCCGGACAACTTCAGCCATGGATCAAACCACGCGGCAAATCCACGACATTGATTTATGCTGTTGGCGGTGGGGCAGGCGGCGGCGGCGGATTTTCCGGAGCGACTGCCACAGCCAGAGGCGGCGGCGGCGGCGGTGGCGGCGGGGGAAATGCCCGCTTGGTGCTTCCCACATTTGTATTGCCTGACATTTTGTTTTGTTTTGCAGGGCTGGGCGGAGCAGGTGGAAACCCCGCTGTTGCAGGGTCCACCGGAGCCTATTCGTATGTGTCTGCTCGTTCCGATTTAAGCTTCCCGGCTTCTGACCGCATTCTTCTCACATCTACTGTTGATCCCACAGGCGGCGGCGCAGGTTCGGCGACCGCAGGCGGCGCCGCAGGAGCTGCCGCGACGGCGGCGATTCTGGGCAATCCTTTGCAAAGTCTTGGCGTGTTAACGGTTCTCGCCGGATCTATCGGAGCCTCGGGTGGCGCCCACACCGGGGCCGTTGGAAATTCAAGCAGTCTTGCCAGTTTTGCGGCAGGTGGTGCAGGTGGTGCGGGGTCGACTTCTGCTGATTTTGCAGGTGGCGGATTCACCGGCAATGGCATGTTTGTCACGCGTCCTGGCGGAACGGCAGGTGGCGGTCATGGTTCCCAGGGTTTTGAATTCGCCCATACCGGGAGTGCTTTCCCGTTGCCGTTGATGGCATCTCCCGGTACTGGCGGCGGCTCCAGCAATTCCGGAACAGGCGGCGATGGCGGAAATGGTGGAACGGGTTGCGGCGGCGGTGGCGGTGGTGCTGGTGTGACAGGCGGCAAAGGCGGCCGGGGTGGCCACGGCGTTGTGCTGATTGTCAGTTGGTGAAAACATCATGATCGATATTGAACGTGACGTCGGCAAACTTGAAGCCCGCATGGAAAATGTTGAAACCGAACTGCAAGCCATCCGCACCGACGTCCGGGAAATTCGCGATGCGCTGGTGGGGGTCAAGGGCAGCTGGCTGATTCTCACCGGGGTGGTGGCACTTGCCATTTCGTTGGGGGCGGCAGTGAGTTCTTATGTGAGGTATTTTCAGGTGAGCGGAAACTGAAGCTGGCAAAGGGACCTCATCCGGCCTTCGGCCACCTTCTCCACGAAGGCGTGGAGAAGGGCATTTATTTGAGAGCACCAAAACTTACCAAAGCAAAGGTACAGGTCGCAACCGTTGTCGCTTCTCCACGCCTTCGT
>JANOXA010000121.1:0-13559 GCA_031418195.1 Hyphomicrobiales bacterium
GACGGCGGCATCATTCATGTCAAGCAGCGGTGAATCCTGGCCGGCATCTGGAACGTCAGTTTCCTGGGTGTTGTCTTCGACAGGCTTTTCTTCCGGCTCAACGGGTGGCTGTTCGGTTCCGGTGGGTTTGCGGGCCATGGGCTTTATTCCTTTGATCCGGGTGATTCGCCTCACCCTTCAATGCGATTCGTGCTTTCACCTAGCGAGAAGCCCGTTAATTGCGGCTTAACCATCAGACCTGCCGGAAACGCCAGAAACAACCCTCAGTCGGTGCCCTCGGTTATCCGTCCGGAGGCGGCCCCGAAGCCTGCGATCAGCGCTTCAGAACCCAGGATGGAATGCGATTGGTCACGCAACTGAACAAGTGCGTTCAGGTTTTCGTCTGATGGTTCACGGGCAAATGCGGCTTCCGCCGCCTTCAACTCGCGCTCCAGCGTAACTGATTTCCGGTGTAGGGCGAGCATTTGGCGGAGGCCTGTCCGGGCATCATCATGTGCAGCAGCGGACGAAAGGAACCACTCATTCAAACGTTTCGCCTGGTCTTCAAGGCGGTTCAGCACGGGGCCAAACCCTCTTGTTGTCAGGTGGGCCTTCAGGGCAGCCGTTTCAAGGGCCTCCCCGGAGGACGCGCTATCTATGATTTGTGTACGGACGGAGTCAAGCTCTGTAGAAGCCAGTTCAACTGCGGCAAATTCGTCCCAATACTCGTGGATCAGCTCCGGGTGGTTGATCAGCGTAAGGACAATCATCCCCACGCGGCGGTTTTCCGTGTCGCCATTTCCCATGCGCATGGCAGCATTTTTGAGGAAATTCGAGGCAGGCGTAGGCACTTCCCAAGATTGCAACTTGCGGCCAGAGGGCGAATAGCGAATAGCGAATGGCGAATAGGGCCGGTCTTGACTCTTCCCTATTCGCCATTCGCTATTCGCTATTCGCCTGAGCCTGGAAAACCGATCCCGCAACTCATCCAGATAATGCCGCCGCACACTTTCATCCACAATCGTGCCAACCTGGAACCGCAAATCACGCTCGAATGCGGCTTTGCGCTCGGGGCTGGAACGGTCATTTTCCGACAGTGCCTTGTTCCACAAAACATCAACCATAGTCTGGGCCGCAGCAATGACGGTTTTCAGTCCCTCAGGCCCATCACTGCGCAATAGATCATCCGGATCCTTGCCATCCGGCAGAAACGCGAACCGCAGCGAATGTCCGGGCTCAAGTCGTGGCAGGGCCACATCCAGCGCCCGATAGGCGGCTTTCAGGCCTGCCGTATCACCATCAAAACACAACACTGGTTCCGCAGCGGTGCGCCACAATATCGCCAACTGGTTTTCAGTGAGCGCGGTTCCCATGGGGGCCACAGCTTCGGGAAAGCCAGCCCGCGTCATGGCAATCACATCCACATAGCCTTCAACGCAAATAATGCTGCCCTTGGCATGGGCAGGCGTGCGGGCCTTGTCGAAATTATAGAGGTGGTCACCTTTGGTGAAAATCGGCGTTTCCGGCGAGTTCAGATATTTGGCGGGCACATCAGCCCGCAGTGCCCTGCCACCAAATGCAATCACCCGTCCCCTGCCATCGCGGATGGGAAACATCACCCGGTCGCGAAAGCGGTCATAGGCCACGGGAATATCTTCGCCGGAAACCACCAATCCGGCTTCCGCCATTTGTTCAACCGTTATGTCCTTGTCCGCCAGATGACTGCGCAGCGCCGAACGGTCATCGGGCGCATAACCAATGGCAAAATCACTTTGGATGGCCAGCGACAAATCCCGGTCCGCGAGATAGCCCCGCGCTTTCGCACCGCGTGCCGATTGCAATTCCCGCTGGAAAAACGAAGCGGCAATTTCCATGACATCATAAAGGCTTGCGCGGGTTTTCTCTTTCTCCACATCATCTGCAGAAAACACCGGCATGGGCATGCCTGCTTCGCTGGCCAGTTGTTCAACGGCTTCGGGAAAACGCATCCCGGCCTTTTCCACAAGGAACCGAAAAATGTCGCCGGAGGCCTTGCAGCCAAAACAGAAATATCGGCCCTTCCGGTCATCGGCATGGAAGCTCGGCGACTTCTCGGTGTGGAACGGACAACAGGCCCAAAAATCCCCCTTGCCCGCATTGGTCTTGCGCCGATCCCAAACCACATGCCGTCCCACCACAGCCGAAACATTTATCCGGGCGCGGATTTGATCGAGGAAGGAAGGTGGGTATTGCATGGGAAACTGATTAGCACAGCAGTATAAATTTGGGCCAGAATAGGTTGTGCTTGCATAGGTAAAAATTTTACTGTATATACATTAGTAGACACGAAGAGAAAAATCAGCCGGACAAGTGCTAACAATCTTCCGATGCAAAAATGTTAAATCGAACAACCAGCTAATGTGAAATTAACAGTCGGATTAAGTGACTAGCCACATCAAACATTCTCCCTCTGAAATCCCCTCCCCCTTGTGGGGAGGGTTAGGGTGGGGGTCGCTCAGACCACTGAAATTGCAAAGAATTCTTTCTTTTTATCAAACGCCGGAATGACCCCCACCCCGGCCCTCCCCACAAGGGGGAGGGAGAAAAAGGCAAAACTTGAGATGATTGGTACGATGAGAAATATGGCAGTCGATTCATAACCTCAACAGTTTGATTTTTCGAATGTTCAATATGACCAGCGAAAACAAAAAACCAACGAAGAAAAACCAGGCACCCAAGCCAGAATTATCCCTGCGCGAAAAGCTGATGCAGCCGAACGCCGAAGGTATGATCAGTATTTCCTTCGCGGACTTGCACAAACTTGAAACGCCTGATCGGGACTGGTCCGCCTTTGACGCCTTGACCGACGAGGATATCGCCAAAGCTGTTGCTGATGACCCCGACGCTGCACCCATCAATATGGATTGGTCAAATGCGGTGATCCTTGATCTTGCGCCAAAAACCGCCATCAGTTTTCGCGTTGACAGCGATGTTTATGACTTTTTCAAAGCCAAGGGCAAAGGCTTTCAAACCCGCATGAATGCCGTGCTGCGAACTTATGTTGATCATCAACGCAAGTCAAAATAGGCGCTCCTAAAATGCGAGGGTTTCGACTTGTAGCCAAGGGACCTCATCCGCCCCGTTGGGGCACCTTCTCCTCGCGGTAGAGCGTGGAGAAGGGACTGAATTGCGCACCGGTCTCAATAATTGTCCCTTCTCCACGCCTTCGTGGAGAAGGTGCCCCAACGGGGCGGATGAGGTCCCTTTGCCGATCACAAGCTCCAGCCTAAAAACACAGCGGCGATTGTCCCGCCACTTGCGCAATGCTCTGGCAGATTGTTCCCACCACATTTGACCGTTGCTCAAACCCAGCAGCAGCAAAAATCAGCGGCAAGGCGGCGCAAGCTGAAACATGCAGCGCAAAACGCTTGTTATTTTCCGCCTGCCAATTTGAAAGCTTTTCGTAGATGGCTTCTTCTTCGCCCGCCGCCATTTCGGTTGGGCCTTCCGGGGCTCGCCGCAAATATTTGCTGAAATGATGGATCAGAAGGCCAAGTCCAAGTCCAAGAACACAGGCCACAAAGGTGAACACCAGATACGCAAGGTTTGTCATGGAACAATTATCCCATGACAACGTTAAAAAAGATCGAAAAAATAGGCCGCAGCGCTGGTGCGCCACGGCCCGGAAACAGGTTAGTGGATATTAGTAGCTGTACTTGTCGTAATGCTTATGGTTCCAACAAACTTTCACATTCTTCCAATAGCCATATTGGTAAACCTTCTTCCACTTGCAATGCTTGTGGAAGTAGTAGCCAACGGGCTCGTAGTTGCCGGTATAAGCTGGTTTGCCGTAGTAGCCGGCTTCGGCTGTCGAAACAGCGGCACCCATGCCGAGTGCCAATGTGGCGACGGCGGCGGCTGCAATCAGGGTCTTGCGGATCATGTTGTAGTTCCTTCCTTGTTTGAGGGACACCGCTACCGTCCCACCATTCTGCGGTAAGTGCAAGATGCTATAAGCAGCATGAACGGCACCTGAACGTTCTATTCATTGATTTATTTCTAATTGTGCTTACTTTTTGTTGCAGCGCAAAACAAAACGGCCTGTCAAAACACAGGCCGCTAAGTCATTGTTGTGGAAATTACGTCAGTTCGATTGACGTATTAATAATGACGGTGACGCCAGCATGATCTGACTTTGCGATAATAGCCGTGTTTCCAAACACGCACCCATTTGCAATGGCGATGTACATAACCGCGATGGCGATAACGATGGCCGCCACCATAATAAAATCCTGGCGTGCCCAAGTAGATTCTAACACCGGCCTCGGCCGGAGCAGTCGGCGCACCGATGCCAAAGGTCAAAGCAGCGGCTGCTGCAATTGCGATGATTGACTTGCGAAACATGGTGTTTATCCTTCCAATGTTCTTTGCGATCGCCAACACCCCCGTCAGCGATGCACGAAAACTGGACCCTTGAACATGAATGGCGGATGAACGGGGAGGCGGCATTCTACAAAAGTTCCGCATTTCCACATCCCCCAAACAATGTCATTCCAGCCAAGCATAGCCCTTGCGCAGCGCGAGCTGGAACCCAGCTTTGTTTCAACAAGTTGGGCATGCCGTCACCAAAGCGGGTTTCCAAATCGCCCGCGATAGGGCGGGCGTTTGGAATGACAGTCTATTGGGAACCATTGGACATGGAAGATAGTGCCAAACCTACCCCAGCAAGGCCTTGACCACACCACCCGCCTTGCCCATGTCAATCTGGCCGGAGAATTTGGCTTTCAGTTCCGCCATCACCTTGCCCATGTCCTTGACCGACGTGGCACCAAGACTGGCGATAACACCTGCTATAGCGGCTTTGGCTTCGTCATTATCCATTTGCTTGGGCATATAGGTCTGGATGATCGCCATTTCCTCGCGTTCGGCCTGCGCCAATTCCGCCCGTCCCCCGGCATCAAAGGCGGCAATTGAGTCCTGCCGTTGCTTCACCATCTTGGCGAAAACATCCATGACCATCGCATCGGATATTTTCTCCGAGTCATGGCCTTCGGTGCGTGAATTGATATCCTTGTCCTTGATCGCGGCATTCATCAAACGAATGGTGGCCAGCTTGCGCTTTTCACCGGCTTTCATGGCATCTTTCATATCGGCATTGAGTTTCTCGCGCAGTGACATGGTGAAATTCCCGAATTGTTGTTGAAGCGCGGGGCATAGTCCTTTTGCCGCGAACTGGCAAACTTGACGTTGCGTCCCCTACCCCTTAACCAGACGCAAATTCCCGGAGACACATTCATGGCAGCCGCCAAAAAGGCCCCCCCTCTTAATAAAACTGGGCTGAAAGCAAAATCACGCCCGCAGTTCAGCGATTGGGATATTCCCAAAATCACCGGCCTTCTGGTACTGGCTGATGGCACGGTGATTGAAGGTTTTGGTTTTGGCGCAGAAGGCCATGCCGTGGCAGAGGTCTGCTTTAACACCGCCATGACCGGTTATCAGGAAGTTTTGACCGATCCCTCCTATGCCGGCCAAATTGTCACCTTCACATTTCCCCACATTGGCAATGTCGGCACCAATGACGACGACGGCGAAACCATCAATCTTGCAGCATCGGCAGCGTTGCGCGGGCTTGTCGTCAAAGCCTCCATCACCGAGCCCGCCAATTACCGCAACACCAGGCATTTTGACAAATGGCTGATCTCGCGTGGCATCATCGGACTGTCTGGTGTGGATACCCGCGAACTCACCAATCTGATCCGCGAAAAAGGCATGCCCAATGGCGTCATCGTCCATAATGCCAAGGGCAAATTCGACATTGCAAAGCTGAAAAAAATTGCTGCCGATTGGCCGGGCCTTGAAGGCATGGATCTTGCCAAGGATGTCTCCATGACCCAGCGCATGGATTGGGACCAGAAACTTTGGAACTGGCAAGATGGCTATACCAATGCCGAAGGCGGCAAGCGGGTTGTCGCCATCGACTATGGCCTCAAGCGCAACATTCTGCGTTGCCTCACATCAGCGGGTTGCGATGTAACCGTGGTGCCAGCCACCACCAAAGCCGAAGACATACTGGCCCTGAAACCCCAGGGCATTTTCCTCTCCAATGGCCCCGGCGATCCGGCAGCCACGGGCGAATATGCCGTTCCCGAGATTCGCAAACTGCTCGACAGTGGCACGCCGGTATTTGGGATTTGCCTTGGCCATCAAATGCTTGCCATCGCTCTTGGAGGCAAAACCCTGAAGATGCACCAGGGCCACCATGGAGCCAATCACCCGGTCAAGGATTACACGACGGGCAAAGTCGAAATCGTTTCGATGAACCACGGCTTTGCCGTTGACCGTGCGTCTCTGCCCCCTGATGTCGAAGAAACCCATGTCTCCCTGTTCGATGGCTCCAACGCCGGACTCGCCGTGAAAAACCGCCCCATCTTCTCCGTCCAACACCACCCCGAAGCCAGCCCCGGCCCCCAGGACAGCCACTATTTGTTCAAGCGTTTTGTGGATTTGATGGAACGGGGTTAAGGCGGAACATCTCTCTTTGCACACCATGAAAAAGGGCCGCCCCTTGGGACGGCCCTTCTGAATTTTAAACCAGCAGTCGATTACGACTTGTTCATTTGGTTCTTGATCAGGCCTGCAACGATTTGCAGGATGATGCCGCCGATGCCTGAGGCGGCGAGGTTGCCGATGCTGAAGCCGCCGCCTGCGGCACTTGCCAATGCCGGGATCAACGCACCCAGAATATTGCCGCCAGCAAGACCGCCCACAGCGCCTGCGATGGTGTTACCCGCAGTGCCGAGGCTCGAATTTTTCATGGCTGCGCCGCCGATGTTGCCGCCTACCGCGCCACCCACAGCCTGGATGATGAGGGGTAAAAGTGATTCCATTATAGAGTGCTCCCATTGTGTTTTTATAAACCTGCCCCCCGGGCAAGCCGTGGGCAGGTTAACACATGTTGGGCAACTGCCAATAGCTGCAAATGCAACTTCAAAATGCAGACTTTTGTAAGGCCTGTCAGTAAGCGTTTTCACTTTTCATCAGGGCAAGCGGGGTTTTTGCCAGAATGTAGAGATCGAAACCAAGCGACCAGCTGTCGATGTATTCGAGATCGTGTTTGACGCGTTGTTCAATTTTTTCGCGGGTATCGGTTTCGCCGCGCCAGCCATTGATCTGGGCCCAACCGGTGATGCCGGGTTTCACCTTGTGGCGGGCGAAGTAACCATCGACTACTTCATCGTAGAGCGTACCGGCGGCTTTCGCCTGGGTGGCATGGGGACGCGGGCCTACAAGTGACAGGGTTCCCAGCAACACATTGAAAAGCTGTGGTAATTCATCCAGTGATGTTTTGCGGATGATGCGGCCCACACGGGTGACGCGGGGGTCATCCTTGGTCACCAATTTCGTTGCCGCAGCATCCGACATGTCGGTGTACATGGAACGGAATTTGAATACTTCAACCAGTTCATTGTTGAAACCAAAACGCTTCTGTTTGAAAATGATCGGGCCCTTGCTTTCATAACGCACAGCGATTGCCACGGCGGCCATGACGGGCGCAAGTCCAATGATGGCAAGCGTGGCAATGGTGCGGTCCATGAAGTCTTTGAAGATCACGTCCCAGCCGCTGAGGGGGCGTTCGAAAACGCTGAGCAAAGGCAACGCGCCAATGTAACTATAGGCCCCGCGCGCCAGTTTGAGCTTGCCCGCTGCACCACTGATTCGGATATCGACAGGCAGTTCCCATAGGCGTTTGAGAATTTGCAGCAGGCGGGTTTCAGCTGAAAGCGGAATGGCAACGACGATGAGATCAACGGCGTTGTTGCGGGCAAAATCCGAGAGTTCGGCAATGCTGCCGAGCTTGCGGTGTTTGCGAATGGAGTCTGGACTGCGGTTGTCAAAGCGGTCATCGAACAGGCCGACGATTTCAACATCGGCGTCGGGAGATTGTTCCAGCAGTTTCAAGGCGTCTTCAGCGGGCTGGCCGCCACCCACGATGGCGACGCGCTTGGTGAGTTGGCCTTGCTTGCGGGCGGGAGCTGACCAGAGCTGTCCAATCAGGCGGGTGATGGCAAAATGTATGCCGACGGCGACAAACCAGAAGCCCATCCAATCCTTGGCAATTTCAATGCCGATGAGTTTGGCCAGGTAGTAGATCGATCCGCCAGTGACGGCTGCGGCAACGAGTGATTTTGAAGCCACTATAAATCCCTTGTTCCAAAGGCTGATTTGGTAGAGGCCAAGTCCCCGGATGACAAACAGGCTGGCGAAAGCCACCAGCAAGGCAAAGAAGCCTGCCGCTTGCAGGTTTTGGCCTTTTGCAAAAATAGTTGTGATAACCAGTCCCGCACTTGCCAGAACTGCAAGGTCAAAGCCTTTGGCGAGGCGCTGCAATACTTCCAGATCAATTGAACGCGTTGCCATCCCTGCAACTCCTTTTGTTTATGTCCCACGACATTTGAGGGCAGTGTCGCCCGTGGACCTTAGGAAATGCTGAAATTGCAACGTGAGATGGCGGGAATTCATGTGCCGTGCTTAAGCGCCGCTTGCGCCAAATGGTAAAATCTGAATGAAATCTTGTTGCGGGTCAAAATCTGATGGATTTTGACAGCATTGGTGCGTCACGCTTGCTACAGGCCTCACCGCCCTACAGTTCGTCATTCCAAACGCCCGCCCTATCGCGGGCGATTTGGAAACCAGCTTTAGTGACAACAAGCTCAACTTGTTGAAAGAAAGCGTGGTTCCAGCTCGCGCTTCGCAAGGGCTACACTTGGCTGGAATGACGTTCGTTGGAGCAGTTGCGACAATGGATGTGTTAGCCCGTTGGTCATTCATTTTCGCGGAAACAACGAGGCCTCAGATTCAATTGACCGCTTGATGCTCTGGTCGTAGTTCATAACCTCAAGTTTTGATGAAGGGCGAAATATCACATGGGTTTTGCTGACAAGAGCCGCTTGCGGGTGCCACCACTCGGGCGGCGGTTGCGCTTGGGATTTGTCGGGGGCGGTCGCGGTGGTCTGGTGGGGGAGTGGCACTGGGCGGGGGCAAGGCTTTCCAACCATTGGGATGTGGTGGCCGGAGCGCTGTCTTCCAATCCTGAAAACGCCGCGTTGTCAGCCCGAGACTGGATGATTGCGGCTGATCGCAGCTACGCGGATTATCACAGCATGGCCACGGCAGAGGCCGCGCGGGACGATGGTATCGAGGCCGTTGTGGTGTGCACGCCCAATTGGAGCCACTATGAAATTGCTGCCACGTTTCTGAAAGCCGGCATCGATGTAATCTGCGACAAGCCGATGACAACGACGCTGGCCGATGCGGAGTCGCTGCTGGCATTGCAACGTCAATCGGGACTGGTTTTGGTGATGACCTACCCTTACAAGCACCACGCCATGGTGCGGCAGGCGCGGCACATGATTGCTGGAGGTGCCATAGGCACGATCAAGCAATTTCATGTTGAGTATCTGCAGGAATGGGGAACCGGTCCTGCAAGTGCCGATTTCAAGGGGGCAATCTGGCGGCGGCAACCGGAAAAAGTGGGTCGGGCATCGGCAATTGGCGACATAGGCACCCATGCCTATAACTTGCTGCATTATGTGACGGGAAAAGACGTGACTGATGTGCGGGCGGAATTTCACCGCTGTGGTTCCAGCACGGCCATGGAAGACACGGCATTCGTCAATCTTCGGCTTGAGGGCCAGGTGCCTGGCATGTTGTGGATCACCCAAGCCGCACCCGGCCAATATTGTGGCCTGCGCCTTCGCGTGTGGGGCGACAAGGGCGGCATTGAATGGGATCAGGAATTCCCCGAACATTTGAAATATGTGCCGTTGGATGGGGCGGAGCAGATGATTGTACGTGGCCATGGCTCTGGCATGCTGCCAGCCGCCGAACGGCTTTCGCATTTGCCGCGCGGCCATGCGGAAGCCATGGCGGATGCCTGGGCCAATCTTTATGCCGAGGCTGGCATTGCCATTGCGGCGCGGCGGTCTGGTGCGGTTTTGCCAGAAGGTGCGGTTGAACTCAGTGGGGCTGAAGATGGCGTGCGCGGCATGCAGTTTATCGAATCCTGTGCTGACAGCCATGAGGCTGGCAGTGTATGGACCCCGTGCCTTGCGCGGGTGTGATTCATTTTTCCGGAGACTGACATGACAAAACTGAAAGCCAAATTGGGAATTTCACCGATCTGCTGGTGGAATGATGATCTTGTGGAACTGAGCGATGATGTGTCGTTGGAAGAATGTATGCGTCAGACCCGTGAAGCCGGGTTTACCGGACTGGAAACAGGACGGCGTTTTCCCATGGATGCGGCAGTGCTGGCTCCCCTGTTGAAAAAACATGGCGTTGGGGTTTGCGGCGGCTGGTATTCCAGCACCTTGCTGGAAGGCGACATGGAAAAGAACAAGGCAGCGATTGCCGGACAAATGGCGCTGTTCAAGGCTGTTGGAGCGCCGTGTATCGTCTATGGCGAAATCGCTCGCAGCATTCAGGGGGATCGCTCGAAGCCGCTGGCCACCAAGCCTAAACTCGATGAAGCGCAGATCAAGGTTTATGCCCGCAATGTCACGGCGTTTGGTGAATGGGCAGCGGATCAAGGCATGCCTTTGAGCTATCACCACCATATGGCCGCTGTCATTGAGACCGAACAGGAACTCGACCTGTTCATGAAGCATTCGGGGGCTGGCATTCCGCTGTGTTTTGATGCGGGCCACATGGCGTTTGCCGGTGGTGATGTGCTGCGGGTCATCGACAAGCACCACAAGCGGATTACCCATGTGCATACCAAGGATGTACGGATGGAAGTGATCAACCAGCTGGACCGTTCGAAGGAAAGCTTTCTCGATGCGGTGATGAAGGGAGCCTTCACGGTGCCCGGCGACGGCTCGCTGGATTTTGAGGCCATCGTTGGGAAATTGGCGGGCTATGGTTATGAAGGCTGGTTCGTGGTGGAGGCAGAGCAGGATCCCGTCAAGGCACCGCCGAAGAAAATGAACGCCATCGGCCACAAGGAATTGCTGCGGGTAATGGCAGCAGCGGGTTATGAGGTGGTGGCGTAAGGGCCCTCACCTGTCGCTACGCGGCTGTCCTCTCCCGCAAGCGGGAGAGGTGAGAAGACTTCACTTCTCCCGCTTGCGGGAGAAGGTGGCGCGAAGCGCCGGATGAGGGGCCGTTACGCCACGGCTCGGCTCAATGCGCATTGTTTCCACAAACCATCCAGCGATTTCACCAGTTCAGCTATATCAGCATCTGAATGAAACGGCGTTGGGGTGATGCGCAGGCGTTCGGTGCTGCGGGGAACAGTCGGGTAGTTGATGGGCTGGATATAGATGCCATGATTGTCCAGCAGGTAATCGCTGATCCATTTGCATTTGGCGGCATCGCCGACCATCACGGGAATGATATGACTGGTGTTCGGCATGTAGGGAATGCCAGCCCGCGCCAAGGCGTTGCGGGTTTTGGACACGCGGTCGGCCAAGCCTTCGCGCTCAACTGTGCTGCTGCGAAGATGACGCACGGAAGCCAAGGCACCTGCGGCCACCGCGGGGGGCAAAGCGGACGAGAAGATGAAACCAGATGCATGGCTGCGGACGAAATCGCAGATGGCTGAGGATGAGGTGATATAGCCGCCCACCACACCAAAGGCCTTGGCAAGAGTGCCTTCGACAATGGTCATGCGGTGCATCACACCTTCGCGTTCGGCAAGGCCTGCACCATGGGGACCATAGAGACCGACACCATGCACTTCATCGATATAAGTCATCGCACCGAATTCATCGGCCAGATCGCAGATGGCTGCCATGGGGCCGAAATCGCCATCCATGGAATAGACTGACTCAAAGGCGATGATCTTGGGACGCGATGGAGACACCGATTGCAGTTTGCGGCGCAAGTCGCCCACATCGTTGTGCTTGAAAATAATCTTGTCAGATTTGCCATGGCGAATGCCTTCAATCATCGAGGCATGGTTGCCGCTATCAGAAAAAACCACGCAATCGGGCAGCGCGGATGCAAGCGTGGACAGGGTTGTCCAGTTCGACATGTAGCCGGAATTGAACAGCAAGCCCGCTTGCTTGCCATGCAGACTGGCGAGTTCGGCTTCAAGGGCTTCATGATAGTGGCTGGTGCCGGAGATATTGCGCGTACCGCCTGCTCCAGCGCCCGATTCATCAATGGCCTGGTGCATGGCTTTCAACACGTCGGGATGTTGACCCATGCCGAGATAATCATTGGAGCACCAGATGGTGACTTCCTGCGCAACGCCGTTGACGCGGCGTGTGGCTTTGGGAAAATGTCCGGCGTGGCGCTGCAAGTTGGCAAATACACGGTAGCGGCCCTCGGCGCGAAGTGCATCAAGTTTTCCGGCAAAAAAGGCATCAAAGTTCATGCGCAAGTCCAATAATCATTTTCCAGTTGCCCTTGATACGGCTTGTCCAATGTTCTGCAGACAAAATCAAGGGCGGTGTGACAAGACTATCGCGGGGGCGGGATGAATGGTGGCTGAATGGCGGGAAGCCACCTCATGCCCCTTCGCTGGCACCGGTTCAATTACCCCTCAAAGACTGTCTGACGCATACGTATCGCAACCCTTCAAAAAAGCCGCATCAAGCCTTCAGCTATGATGCGATGCAAACGTTCACGCACACGTTGTGGATCGGCAGCGTTGTTTTCCTGTCGCTTCTCGCCTGCGAACAAATCATTTTGCGGTGCAGATTGAAAAAAATCTTGCTGTGACATGATATTCCAAACTCAATGCGGTGTTTATAGCGAAATCACCACGGGGTCTGCAATGTAATCCATACTGTGTGTTGAAAACTTACCCATCTGCTGCTTCCGGCACATCCCCTGACCATTTGCGGGAGAGGATGTCAGCCAAAGGCTGACGGGAGAGGGATGTGCTAGATCACAATATTGGCGTCGGGGTCGCCGGCTTCCAGGGCGTTCATATACATGAGGCAATAGTCGCGGCTGAGGTAGCGGCCATGTTGTTTTTCTTCCTGCGCTTTCACAATCGGGAAGGTGGAATAGATGTAGTCCACATCATCTCGATTGGTGATGCCATAGAGAATGAAATACAGCGCATCCAGCTTGGCGCGGCGTTTCAGGCGGTCCATCTCGTCCCACGCAAAAGGTGCGCCATCATAGCCCATGTCGCGGGCAAAGGGATCCATGTCATGGGCTGTGTAAGTGAGCGCCAGCACTTCGGCTTTGACTATGTCAGCAGCGGATTGCTTGCCGAAGCTGCGGGTGTAGGCGGTAGGGGGAACAAGTGGAATTTGCTTAAGGAAAGTATCTGTAAAGTGGTTGTGATGTATTTTCGTGCGAGCAAAATAGTCATAAGGTACTGAGTTTAAGTTGCCCAAGAGCAAAATCGATAACGAATGATCACCTCTTGGCTTCGGCCACAGCGCTGGAATGTTATGCTCAATGCCTATTCGTGGGACGAGCATAGCAATCATCGTGCGCGAATTAGGGCCTGTCCTCATTTAAGCCAGACCCATGCGCAAGCGAGATGAACACCTGCAAGAAAGTTTCTTGCGGTTTTCTCGTAGCGCGTTGCGATGCCCCGGAAGTGTTTGATTGTACAGAAGAAGCGCTCGACAAGATTG
>JANOXA010000122.1:0-4118 GCA_031418195.1 Hyphomicrobiales bacterium
GCAATCTTGTCGAGCGCTTCTTCTGTACAATCAAACACTTCCGGGGCATCGCAACGCGCTACGAGAAAACCGCAAGAAACTTTCTTGCAGGTGTTCATCTCGCTTGCGCATGGGTCTGGCTTAAATGAGGACAGGCCCTAAACATCAAGGGCGTGGCATGCGGCTTTTGTCATGCCGCGCAACTGCAATTCTGGATTTACCCTGCTGCATTTGTCGAAGGCTATCGGGCAGCGGGGGTGAAAAGTGCAGCCCTCTGGCGGATTCAATGGCGATGGCAGCTCGCCCTTCAGGATAATCCGTTCACGTTGCCGCGCAGGATCAGGGGCTGGCGTGGCTGAAAGCAGGGCTTTGGTATAGGGATGTTGCGGGTTGGTGAAAACAGCATCGCGTGTTCCCTGTTCAACCACGCGGCCCAGGTACATCACAATGACATCGTCAGCGATGTGCTTCACAACAGACAAATCGTGGCTGATGAACAGAAATGCCAAATTGAGTTTTTCTTGCAGGTCGGCCAAAAGATTCAATACTTGCGCCTGAATTGAAATGTCCAGCGCCGAAACGGGTTCGTCCAATACCAGCACTTCAGGGCCGAGCATCAAGGCCCGGGCGATGGCAATGCGCTGCCGCTGGCCACCTGAAAACATGTGGGGATAACGGTTGTAATGTTCTGAACGCAAGCCGACACTCTGCATCATGGCACGGGCCTTTTCGCTGCGTTGGTCGTGGCTTAGCGTTGTGTTCACCAGCAAAGGCTCTTCCAAAATGGTACCAACCGTATGCCGGGGGTTTAACGAGCCATAGGGGTTCTGGAAAACGATTTGCACTTTGGGGCGAAGCTTTCGCAACGCTTCAGGACTTGCGCCCAGAATGTCCTGGCCCGCGATGTTCAAGCTGCCCGCTGTCGGGCGTTCGATCATGGTAACGAGGCGGGCGAGCGTGGACTTGCCGCAGCCCGATTCACCCACCACGGCCAAGGTTTTGCCGCGCTGCAAATCAAAGCTCACACCATCGACGGCCTTCAAATTTGCCTGATCGCGGAAAAGCCCGCGCGAGACACGATAGTAGCGCGTCAGGTTCTTGGCATTGAGAATTTCGGTCATCGGCTCTGGCCCAAGGGAAAGTGACAAAGGGCACCAAGTTGCAAGATCGGCCGTGTGGTTCTGCACAAATCTGTTGCAAAACCGCAGCGGGGCGAAAACAGGCAGCCTTCTGGACGGTCAAATTGTCCGGGCACAACGCCTTGAATGGATGGCAAGCGTTTTCCGGTAGATCGCTCGGGCAGAGCAGCCAACAGGGCCGCCGTATAGGGGTGACGAGGATTGGCAAATAATCCGTGGACGGATTGTTCTTCGACTTTCTGCCCGGCATATTGCACGCTCACCCGTTCGGCAGTTTCTGCAACCACGCCCATGGAATGGGTGATGAGAACCAGTCCCATTCCCTTGTTCCTTTGCAATGATGTGAGCAGTTCCAAAATCTGCGCCTGAATGGTCACGTCCAACGCCGTGGTTGGTTCATCGGCAATCAGGAGTTTGGGATTGCAGGCCAAAGCCATGGCAATCATCACGCGTTGGCTCATGCCGCCAGAAAGTTGATGGGGGTATGAGGCCAGGCGCGTTTCAGGTGCCGGAATGCCAACCTCTTCGAGCAGCGCAATGGCCCGTTTGCGGCGCGCTGCCTTGTCCAGTTCAAGATGGGTTTGCATCGCTTCCTTCAGTTGAAAACCAACGGTGAAGCATGGATTGAGACTGGTCATTGGTTCTTGAAAAATCATCGCCATGTCTTTGCCAGTGATTTTGCGGCGGTCTTCGGGTGTGATCCTCAACAGGTCGCGGCCATCAAAATTAATGCGGTCGGCTGTCACAGTCGCGGTCCATGGCAGCAAGCCCATGACGGCCAGCATCGCGACGGATTTTCCAGATCCGGACTCACCCACAACTGCCAGGACTTCGCCAGCATCCACATACAGCGAAACATGATCCACAGCACGAAATGCACCGCTATGGGTCTTGAATTCAACGCTCAGGTTTTCAATTTCAAGAAGTGACATGTCTCAGCTCCTCCGCAAGCGTGGATCGAGGGCGTCACGCAAGCCATCGCCCATCAGGTTGATGGCCAGTACCGTAATCAGAATGGCTATGCCGGGTAGAGCCATGACCCAGGGATTGGACGTGATAAGATCACGGGTGTCCGCCAGCATTGATCCCCACTCAGGCATTGGCGGCTGTGCGCCAAGGCCCAGGAAACCCAAGGCGGCTGCTTCCAGAATCGCGTCAGAAACACCCAAGGCCGCTTGTACGATGAGAGGTGCAAAGCAATTGGGCAACACTGTTGAAACCATCAAGCGCCAAGGGCCAACACCTGAAACCTTGGCGGCAGTGACATAATCCTTGCTGAGTTCTGCCAGTGCAGTGGCGCGAACCAAAATGACAAAGCGCGGCAGATAGACAATGGTGATGGCGATGATGGTGTTGGTGAGATTGGGGCCAATGACAGCGATAATCAGAATGGCCAAAACCAGGTCCGGAATGGCCAGGATCAAATCCATCAGGCGCATGATGATGACATCAAGTATGCCGCCGACATAGGCCGCGAGCAAGGCGAGACTGGATCCGATGAAGGCACAGACAACCATGATCGACAAGCCGATGAACAGTGAAATGCGCGAACCATAAAGAATGCGTGAAAGCATGTCGCGGCCAAGGGGATCGGTGCCCAAAGGGAATTTCCAATTGCCGCCTTCGACCCAGACGGGCGGCAATTTGGTGAAGTCGCGATACTGTTCAAGCGGATCATAGGGTGCCAGAAAATTGGCAAACACGGCGCAGAATACAACCATCCCCACTATGGCTGCGCCGATGACTGCACCGCGATTTTCACGAAACGAATACCAGAAAGACAAGAATGGGCTGGCTGGCACCGGGTTGTTCGATTCTGTTGCGGTTTTTTCAGCGGCCATGGCGGATCCGCGGATTGATCAAACTGTAAAGCATGTCCATGATGAAATTCAGGACAATCACCAGACTGGCCACCAGCATGATTCCGCCCTGCAATGCGGGGTAGTCGCGGCGTTCGATCGAATGGATCAACCAATTGCCAACGCCGGGCCAGGAAAAAATAGTTTCGGTGAGAACTGCGCCTGCCAATAGAAAGCTCAGCTGAACACCGATCATGGTGACAACGGGAATCAGCGCATTGCGCAAGGCGTGGAAACCGACAACACGAAAGACCGAGAGGCCTTTGGCCCGCGCTGTTCGCACATAATCTTCTTCGAGAACCTCTAGCATGGACGAGCGGGTCATCCGGGCAATGGCGCCCAAGGGTATCGTGCCAAGGACGATGGTGGGCAAAATGAGATGACGCACAACATCCAGGAAGGCCCCCTTCTGGCCGGACAGCAGTGAATCGATCAGGAAAAATCCGGTTACGGGTTGATAGTAGAACTTGACGAGATCAACGCGGCCCGAAACCGGCGTGAGGTGCAGCGTGTTGGACATGAGCAATATGAGCATCAATCCCCACCAGAACAGCGGCATGGAATAGCCGACCAAAGCCACCCCCATCATCGACTGGTCATAAAAGCTGCCGCGCTTTGCAGCGGCCACAACACCAGCCGGAACGCCAATCAAAATGGCAAACAACATGGCACACAGGGTGAGTTCAACCGTGGCTGGAAACAATGTAAAAAATTCTGTGGTGATCGGGGTTTTGGAAACGATCGATGTGCCGAAATCGCCGTGCAGCAGTGCCCAGACATAGTCGAGAAACTGCTTCCAGACCGGTTGATCGAGACCCATTTCATGGCGCAGTTCATCCAGCCGTTCAGGCGAAATGCCGCGCTCTCCACGGCGCACCTCAATGGGATCGCCAGGCACAAGGCGGATCATTGTGAAGGTGACGAACATGAGGGCGATAAACGTTGGCAGCGTCAGGGCTGCTCGTTTAAGAAGGTATTTAAGCATGGATTCCTGGCACGAAATGACTTCCGTTTGATCCACTCATGTAGATTCCCTCCCCCTTGTGGGCAGGGCTAGGGTGGGGGTCACTCCGAATTTTGGAGCCGAATTCAAATTATTTTTAACACCTCCCGACCCCCACCCCTGCCCTGCCCACAAGGG
>JANOXA010000123.1:0-7430 GCA_031418195.1 Hyphomicrobiales bacterium
AGAATTTGTCATCTGGGCACAAAGACGCTCAGGCC
This sequence comes from Hyphomicrobiales bacterium, assembly GCA_031418195.1. Taxonomy (GTDB): domain Bacteria; phylum Pseudomonadota; class Alphaproteobacteria; order Rhizobiales; family Aestuariivirgaceae; genus Aestuariivirga. The sequence goes on from JANOXA010000123.1 coordinate 36, forward strand.
AAGCCGTTCAATTGCCCAGTGTGGAACAATGGCACTCGTTTTCGGAAATGCCAATAGTTGTCACCACCCAACTGTTCAGCGACCCGCGCATGGCCTGGGCCGCCGCCTACGGCAGTGAAGGCAAAATTGACCCGACGTTGAAACACTCTGGAGGCTTTGGTCACACGGTCAAAAACATCGCCGATGTGAAAGGCAACGTCTGGGAATGGACTTCAAGTTGTGTGGTGAAAACTGAACCAGGCCGTTGTCCGGCATTCTATGCGGCGGGTGAGCACGAAGCCAAAGTTCCCATTTTTGTGCGTGATCCGTCCTCCGGCGGTTGCGCCACAGGATTGCCCCCCACCCACCTGGGACTGAGGTTGGTCCTGACAGTCAATATCCCAACACTGGTTCATTAAGCCACGAACATAACGTATCCACATCTGAAACTTCGAGACGCCTGATTCACTATCACCCGGAACCACCCCACAGTATGTTCCACCCCTTAGGTGGAGGAGGGATGAGATTTATGGAGTGTCACTGATATTCTGATATTCCACCGATATTCCTTCGAGAATAAGGGCCAGTGCATTCATTAATCTATTTTTGCCTGCATAACACATACATCCGACACGTCGAAATTTCCCCTCACACCGCCCGCCTCACCAATTCCCGCGCCGTTGCCTCATTCGTTATCAGCACGTTGCATTTCACAAATTTCATGCCGCCGAGGATTGCTTCTACTTTGTCGTTGCCGCCTGCTGCGATCACACGCTTGGGCACGGTGTGCAGGGCTTTGACGGGCATCGACATGATTCTGGAATTGATGGGGTGATCGACCAGTTCGCCATCGGCGTCGAAAAAATTGAACAGCAGATCGCCCACCGCCCCTTTGGCGGCGAGGGCGGCGCGATCTTCATCGGTAAAGAAACTGAACTGAAATGAGGTGGACGTGCTGGCGATGCTGGCGAGACTGAGCAGGGCCATTTGCATGTTCTTGGCGTGGTCAAACACGGTTGAGAGGCCGCAGCGTTCAATCAGGGCTTCGCGGGTTTCGGGACTGTCTACAATCGCAGGGGCGGTCAACAGATAGCAATCGGCCCCCACGGTTTTGGCAAATTGCCAGGCGAATTCTGCCGGGTTAAATCTTCGGGCTTCAACGATGCCGCCCAACAGGGACACGACCTCGACGCCCTTGAGATTGCGGGGTGCGAGGGATTGCAGGGATTGGTACAGGGTTTGCCCCCAGCCCACACCCAGAACAAAATCATCCGTGAGCTGATCAGTTGTATACATGCCCGCAGCCATGCCGATGGCTTTGCCAATTTTTGAGGGATCAGAAGGTTCCGGCACCACATGGGCATCAACGAGATTGAAAGCGCTTTTCAATTCGCGCTCCAGTGTCAGGCATTCGGCAATCTCACCTTCAATCCAGATTTTGACTTCGCGTTGTTTGATGGCTTCATTGATGTTGCGCACCACGGTTACGCGACCGATGCCGAGCTTGTCGGCGATTTCGTTTTGTGTCAGGCCTTCAACATAATACATCCAGGCAATGCGCAAACGGTTGCGGGCGACCCGTCCAGCCGAGCGTTCGTCAGGTCGTTGAGTTGGTGCAGGCAAGACCATGGTTGGCTTCCGTATTAAGATACAATGTGGATCACCCTAGCACTTTTGTTTCGTTACGAAACTGCCTCAAATCCACCTTAAAGCGCCGCAATGTTGATAACTTGGGCCAAAATCCAGCATGAAACGAAACATTTGCATCGTGCAAATACATTTAGTACAGTCTATGCCAGAAGCCAATGCACCCCGCAGAAAATCACAAAATGAGGGTGCGGGCGGGAGGAAATTTGACGGTGGTTATCCAGCAGCCTTGTTCATTCCGCAATTCAATCCAGCGTTTCGCGCAGCATCTCCCTGTCTGCGGTGAAAACCTTCGCCATGTCAGGCCTTGCATGACGCGACGGACAGTCAATTCGGGCCAAATTTTACGGAGGAAATAGCATGACGAAAATTGCAAAGGGGCAGCTGACACGCCGCTCGCTTTTGAAGACAGGTGCGGCCACCAGTGCTGCCTTGGCCACCGGCGTCGGTGTCAACATGTTCAATATCAACAGCGCATTCGCTGACATGATGAACCCAGCCGATGTGCTGGCCAAACTCAATGTCGGAAAATTTGTCAAAAAAGAATACCGCGAACAGTACAAGCTCGCTGACAATGATGAGTTGTGGGATCCCAAGAAGGATTGGATCCGCACTGCTGATTGGGAAGCCATCCGCAAGGAACATGCTGGCAAGACCGTGCGTTTCGCCGTGGGTGCCGCTGACCGTGAATCAGCTCAGGAACAGACACAACCTTTTGCTGAACTCTCCGGCATCAAGATTGATGTGGTGTCGATTCCAGACGACGCCATGTACGACAAGGTTGTGGCCGAGTTCCTTTCCGGCAATGCGGGCTTTGATGCCATCCAGTTCTTCTCCCCCTGGCTGGGTGACTTTGCTGCCCAAGGCTTCCTGAAGCCGTTGGATGAATATGTCGCAAAATGGGCCCTGCCCTTCGACGACTGGTATGAAACCTATCAAGCCAACTATGGCCGTTGGGGTGACAAGGGCATTCTGGGCATTCCGTTCGACTGCGACATCCAGCAGGTGCACGTGCGCCCCTCGGTTTTCGCCAAGATCGGCATCAGCAGCATCGACAAGGTCTCGACCATTCCGTCCTACGACGAAATGCTGCGCATCGCTCCTGAACTGAACAAGGCCCAACCCGGCACCGCGGGCATCGGCCTCATGGCTGGCCGCGGCTTCTGGGCGACCTATGCCTGGGAACACATTGCAGCCCAATACGGCATGCACCTGTTCAACGACAAGTGGGAACCCATCTTCAACGGCGATGCCGGTGTGAAGGGCCTCGAAATGCTGAGCGCCCTCTCCAAGCATGCCATCGAAGGCGTTGCCGCTGCCGATTGGCCAACCAACCGCGCAGCCATGCTCGGCGGCCAGATTGCCTGCAACATTTCGTGGCAGGATACCGGCACGCAAGCCACCCGCGCTGACCAGTCGAAGCTGGGCAATGACATTGTGACAATCTACGAACCCCGCGTTGCGGGCGGCACCTATGCGCCACCCAACATCGCTGGCTCAACCTCGGTTGTTGCCTCGACGTCGCCAGAACCAGAAGCGGCCTTCCTCATGCTTGCCTTCCTGACGACCTCGTCGATCATGGCCATGAACGAAGCCAACGCCAATGGCGTAGCTCCCGGCACCAAGTCTGTTCTGAACAACGAGAAGCTCCGCAGCGTCTCGCAGCCAGCCAAGGTCTGGGCGGAGTCACTGGATTACGCCTGGTGTGCACCACGCATTCCTTCAGGCTTCCAGGTCGAGCAGGAAATCGGCTTCCTCGTCAACGAAGTAATCGTTGGCACCAAGAAACCGAAGGAAGCTTTGGACGAAGCCGCAGGCAAGGTGAAAGCCATCATGGAAAAGAACGGCTTCTACAAAGGCGCTGACCCCATGAACTATGCTGCAACCGAACCAGGCCTCTGGATCGGCAAAGGCAAGGCTGTGCCGATTTGATATCTCCCTGAAACTGGTGGCCGGGGTGAAAGTCTCGGCCATTTTTTCTACCTATTCCCTTCCCCTTCAAGACTCGTTGCATAATGCGCGGCTCGTGTCCGCCAACCCTTCGAGGCCGCGAAGGCGCGGCACCTCAGGGCGAAGTATATTGTTTCCCCTCACCCTGAGGTGCTCGCCCTTGCAAGCCTCGAAGGGCTGGTGGAACCAGTCTGGAATTTTGCAACGCTTCCCGTCGTGGGTAGGGCATGAGAAACACAATGACCATAACCACCACACGCCCCATACGCCGCCGCTCGGCCTTCATGCGCAAGGCTTTCCCCTATTTCATGGTGGCACCGGCTTGCATCTATCTCCTCGGCATCACGCTGTGGCCGGGCGTGTTTGCGCTCTACCGTTCCCTCTTCACCGGCAAATTCAACTGGCAGCAAAATTTCGTCGGTTTCGAGAACTACACATTGCTGTTTGCCGACGAACATTTCTGGATGGCCGTGTGGAACACCTTGCTGTTGGGCTCCATCACCCTCGCCATCGAATTCGTCATAGCCCTTTTTCTGGCTGCCCTGGTCTATCGCTCACCCTGGGTCAAAGGCTGGCGCATCCTCTTCATGTTGCCCATGTTGTTCATGCCATCAGCCGTGGGTTACCTGTGGAAACTCATATTCAACGATGGTCGCGTCATGGCTGATCTGCTCAACCGCGTCGGCCTCGTCAATGGCGGCATTGATTGGATGGCCCACATACTCAACGCGCGATTTGTGCTGGTCCTCACCGATGTGTGGCAGTGGACGCCGTTTCTCTTCATTATTTTGGTTGCTGGTCTGCAAGGACAAGACAAGGAAATCGAAGAAGCCGCACGCCTCGATGGCGCATCCTTCGGCAAAATGTTCTGGAACATCTCGCTGCCCCTGCTGCGCCCCATCATCGCCATCGCACTTGTGTTGCGCGGCATTGACCTTCTCAACAACATGTCAGCCGTCAACATCATCACCCAAGGCTCGCCTGCGGGCTACACGGAAACCTTGAGTTACTTCATCTACCGCACAGCCTTCCGGAGTTTCGACCACGGCTATGCCTCTGCCACTTCCGTTCTGCTATTGATTGCCACCGTCATACTTGCGCAATTTCTTGTGCGCAAATTCTTCAAGTCGGGAACTGAAACATGAGCAAGCGCATGGATGGCCCGCGCTGGGGCTGGATCGTCCTCACCATCTGGGGCGTTTTTGCGCTGTTGCCGATACTCTATTTCGCATCGATTGCGCTGCGCCCACGCAATGAAATCATTGCACCCGTGCCGATCTATTTCCCGACGTTAACCACGGAAACATGGGCCAAGATCTGGACTGAATGGCCCATCGGCCTGTATTTCTGGAACTCCATCGTCACCATCTCGGGCAGCGTGTTCATCTGCCTTATCCTGGGCGTGCCTTGTGCCTATGCGCTGGCCCGCTACAAGTTCAAGGGCAATGCCGATATCGGCAACTATATCCTCTCCACCAAGATGATGGCACCCGCCGCCGTCGTGGTTCCAATGTTTTTCCTGTTTGGCAAATTGAAACTCATTGATTCGGTCTGGGCCCTCATGCTGATTTATGCTGCCATGAATTTGTCCATCGTGGTGTGGATCATCCGCTCGTACATGATCGACATCCATCCTGAAATCGAAGATGCCGCGCGCACCGATGGCGCTTCGGATTTGCGCATTCTCTGGGAAATCATCATCCCCATGTGCCTCCCCGGCATCATTACCGCCTCTGTCATCGCGGCGATCTTTGCCATGAACGAGTATCTGTTCACGCTGATCATCGCGTCGAAGAATGCTTATCCACTTTCAGTGGCGTTGGCCAATTTCTCCGGCGGCAGCGATGGCATCATCTACAATGCGATCGCATTGGTAGGATTCCTGGCGTTCTTCCCGGCATTGCTGCTGGTGATCCTGATCCAGAATCATTTGTCACGGGGTTTGACGATGGGTGCCGTTAAGGGGTGAACTGGTGAAGTTCGAAATCATCGAGCCTCGTCTTGCAGATGTTGAGGCGTTGGCCGAATTTCACATTCGCTGCTGGCAAGAGGGTTATCGCGGTATATTGCCCGACAGTGTGCTGGATAATCAGCTGCTGGCTCGGCGAATTGAGGGCTGGAAGAACGTCGTCGTGGATTCCTCGATTTTTTCTCGCGCCGCCCGGAGCAAGGGGAACTGGCTGGGATTTGCACATAGCGGGAAGTCAAAAATAACAGAGAACGAAGGGCAGGTTTACGGGCTCTACGTTGATCAAGCTGTTTATCGTCGCGGTGTGGGGCGAGCGCTGTTTGAAAGTGCAAAGAATGAATTTGCTGCGCACGGATATGCAAAATTTGTCATATGCGTTTTAAGAAACAATCAGAGAGCTCGCGCATTTTACGAAGCGATGGGTGGCGTGGAAACTGACGTGGTCAACAATTTCGTTTTTGAAGGAGTTGAATATCCGCAAGTGGTCTACACGTTCGTCAATTTAAATCAAATCAGCGACAGTTCGGCCAGCTTGATTGACAAGTCCACCGCAAAGGGCATTTCGAGTCTTTCATTTGGTTCGACAACCCGCCGCTCCAGATAGCCTTCGCTGGATGGTTTGCTGAAGCAGTGGGTGCGCAGGGTTTCAGCGTCGAACACCCAAAGCATGGTTACACTGTGAGTCGCATAAATCTGGGCTTTGCGTCCGGTATCGTAGCGCATGGAAATGTCGGCGACTTCGACGGCCAGCAAGATGGTTCGCGGGCTGATGTCAACAATTCTGGTTTTGCTCGGGAAAAAAACGAAATCCGGCTCGAGGAAACTATTCTGATCCAGCCGCAAAGTTGTTTCCGGCGCAAATTCAATGCCATCTGGCAGGTGCTTGGCCCACCATTTGTTGAGCGAGATTTTGATATGCTCGTGTTTTGCACCTTTGGGGGACATGGGCACCACGTCGCCGTCGATCAGTTCAAAGCGCTCATCTTCATCAATGATCCCGGCCTGAACCATGGCTTCGATTTCAGCCAGGGTCCACAGTCGGCGCTCGAGACCTTCGGCGGCCCGGGTCGTCTTCGGGTGATCGGGGGGGTGGAAATGGCTGTTCATGGAGGTATTGTAGCATGAAGGAGGTTTTGGGTCACCTTGGTTTATATGCGCTGCTTGCTGACGGCCCGACGCTCTGGTTGTTGGTGATCCTGATCCACAATCACTTGTCGCGAGGTTTGACGATGGGGGCAGTGAAGGGGTGAGAACGATTGTTGCGAAATATGGCAGGGTTTGGCATGCTGCCAAGCAGAGGTACTCCATGGCCACAATGAACATTTCTGTCCCCGACCAGATGAAAGTTTGGGTTGAAAACCATATTGCTGAAGGGCGTTTCAGCGATGCGAGTGATTTCGTCCGCGATCTTATTCGCAAGGCCCAGAGCCAAGAAGCGGAGAGAGCCTATTATCAGTCAGCCGTTGATGCAGGCATGGCCAGCGGTTTTCGCGAGACTGGTTTGGAAGATATTTTGCCAGACATCAAAAGACGCACCGGTCGCGCATGAAACTGAGAATTTCGGCGCTGGCTGACGCAGATCTTGATCACTTGTATTCGCAAGGAATAATGCGCTTTGGCGAAAAAGCTGCAGACGAGTACATAAGCGAGATCAGATCAAAATTCGCGCTGTTGCTTGACTTTCCATTGAGCAATGTGTTGCGCGATGAAATTATAGCGGTTCCTCTGTTGTTTGAATCGGTTTTGTTGCCAAATCAGTCTGGTTTGTGATTCAACATGGCTGCTGGCGAGGAGGCCAGATAGCGATGCCACGACCTCATTCCATGGATCTACGTGAGCGGATTGCGGAA
>JANOXA010000124.1:0-44856 GCA_031418195.1 Hyphomicrobiales bacterium
CCATATTACCACTACTGATGATTGCCACCCTTGCGCGGAGCTTGGGGAGTTGAGAGCCGGCACCCGGTCCGGTCCGGTATAGTGTGTAAGGTGCAGGGGCCTGGCAGTGGTTTTCGCTGAAACACCCCACCCCCGGCCCCTCCCCGCAGAGCAGGTAGGGGTGAAGAATCTCACCCCAACCAGCCACTTCGCGGGGAGGGGCAGGGGTGGGGCGACGGCGCTGGTTTCAATCCCCTGAATTTATTCCTTGACAATTCCCCATCATAAGAATACATCCCTAATAACTCCCCGCCATTGGGGTCCGGTTCATGACGGTGAACCCGGATGGTGGGGGGTGGCAGGTCTGCGCCTCGGCACTATCGTGGTGCCCGGTCCCTGACTCCTGTAGTCGCCCCGGCAGCGTACTATGGCGCTGTTCCCTGTAGGTGGGTAGCTTAGCTTCCACGTGCCCTCGGTCGTAGGTGAGGGAAGCGGCTTCTGACTGAGCGCACAGGGCGCTTATCCTGCCCGTGTCAGCGCTGCGAAGTGCTATACCAGCGACGTTAAATCCACGTCGCATAACCCGCGCTTTGCGGCGCTCACGCTTGCCTTTCTCGGGGCAAATGAGGGCCGGATCGGCATAACCGATTCCACTCCCGGCAAAACCATGGCTTCTCCTTGCTATTCCCGCCCCGCCGGTGTTAAGGGCCGCTGTCAACTCCCGACTCCATTTGAGGTTGACGTCATGTCCCGTGTTTTTCCTGAATATCTGGCTTTTGATGATGTGCTGATGAAACCCGGCGCCTCATCGGTTTTGCCGTCGGATGCGGTGACATCAACGCAACTCACCAAGAGCATTTCACTATCGATCCCCGTGATGTCGGCTGCCATGGACACAGTGACGGAATCGGCGATGGCAATTGCCATGGCGCAGGCGGGCGGGCTTGGCGTTGTCCACAAAAACATGACGCCGGAATTGCAGGCTGAGGAAGTGCGCAACGTGAAGCGCTATGAAAGTGGCATGGTGGTCAATCCCATCACCATTTCAGCTGATGCCACCCTGGCTGATCTGATGGTCCTCAAAGAACGGCATCGCATATCCGGTATTCCAGTGGTCGATGCGGCAGGTGGTCTTGAAGGCATCATCACCAATCGCGACGTACGTTTCACCACTGATCCCAATACCAAAGTTGGTGCCCTGATGACACGGAAACTGGTGACGGTGCGCGAAGGCGTTGACCGCACGGAGGCCCAGAGACTGCTGCACAAGCACCGCATTGAAAAATTGCTGGTGGTTGATGAAGCTGGAAAATGTGTTGGCTTGATCACCGTCAATGACATGGAGAAAGCCGCAGATCATCCCTTCGCTGCCAAGGACGACAAGGAACGGTTGCTCGTTGCGGCGGCAATCGGCATTGGCGACAATGGCCGTGAACGGGCCGAGCGTTTGATTGATGCGGGCTGTGATGTGATCATCGTCGATACGGCCCATGGCCATTCGTCGAATGTGTTGAAGCAAGTCACGCTGATCAAGAAGCTTTCCAACAAGGTTCAAATCATCGGCGGCAATGTGGCCACATCGGAGGGCGTCAAGGCCTTGATTGATGCGGGTGCTGATGCTGTCAAAGTCGGCATTGGCCCTGGCTCGATTTGCACTACACGGGTGGTGGCAGGTGTCGGTGTGCCGCAATTTTCGGCGATTGTGGAGTGTGCCGAAGTCGGCCTCAGGGCCGGTGTGCCGATTATTGCCGACGGTGGGATCAAGCTTTCGGGCGACATGGCCAAGGCCTTGGCGGCGGGAGCATCCATCGTCATGATCGGGTCACTCCTGGCTGGCACCGATGAAAGTCCTGGCGAGGTTTTTCTTTATGATGGCCGTTCCTACAAGACCTACCGCGGCATGGGCTCCATCGGTGCCATGGCCCGGGGATCAGCTGACCGGTATTTTCAACAAGATGTGGGAAACTCACTGAAACTTGTTCCCGAGGGGATTGAAGGTCAGGTACCCTACAAAGGTCCGGTTGTGGCGGTTTTGCACCAACTGGTCGGCGGTTTGCGGGCGTCGATGGGCTATGTGGGAGCCGCAACTTTGGCAGAGCTCCAAAGCAAGGTTCAGTTCGTAAGAATAACCAATGCGGGTTTGCGTGAAAGTCATGCCCATGACGTCATGGTGACGCGCGAGGCACCGAACTATCAACGCATAAGCTGATTGGCTGCTGCATTTATTGTATTCCAGGCCATATCTGGGGGGTCAGATGATTAAGCTGCTATTGCTACCGTTGTTTTTACACATCGTATTGATTTATTTTATCGGCTCGCGGATGTTGCGGGCGAGAATCAAAAGTGTGCGCAGCGGCGAAACCAAGTTGTCCGATATTTCCGTGGATACCAGCGAATGGCCGCGGCGCGTCAAGGCTTTGGGGAACAATTTCGACAACCAGTTTGATCTGCCGACACTTTGGTATGCTGTTTGCGCCTTGCTGGTGTCGCTGCAACTTGTTGACATTGTACAGGTTACGCTGTCATGGATTTTCCTGTTGAGCCGCTTTGCCCACACCGCCATTCATATTGGAAACAATGATGTCAGATCGCGCATGCGGGTTTATCTCGCGGGATTTTTTGTGATCTTGGCAATGTGGGCCTGGTTCGGTGTTAGACTGTTTGTTGCGAGGTAATGCATGCGTTTGGCGGGTCGGGTTGCGGCGGCGATAGAAGTTTTGGGCGACGTTTCAACCCGACACAGGCCAGCATCGGAAGCCCTTAAGGATTGGGGCAAAGCCCACCGGTTTGCCGGCTCGACGGATCGGCATGTCATCGGCACCTTGGTTTATGATGGATTGCGGCAACGCAATACAGCGGCATGGCAGGCTGGCGGCGATTCGGCCCGACACGTCATTCTCGGCGTGTTGCGGATTGGTTGGCGCATGTCGGTTGAAGAAATTGCGGCCCTGGCCGAAGAGCAACATGGTCCAAGTGTCCTCAGCGATGTGGAGCAACAGGCGCTTTTGCAATCGCCTGGCATTTTGCCAGCATATATAAGTGGCAACTTTCCGGAATGGTTGGCACCGGAGTTTGAAAAGCTGTTTGGTGAACATGCATCTTCTGAAGGTGCAGCCCTTTCACATCGTGCGCCCATTGACCTTCGGGTCAACAGCTTGAAGGCCGATGTGGCGACGGTGCAGAAAGCACTGGCGGCCTTCAATCCGGTGATCGGACCCTATGTTTCAACGTCCCTGCGCATTGCAGCACCGGGGACTGAAGCCAAACATGCCAATGTGGAAGTTGAAGCAGCCCATGGCATGGGTTGGTTTGAAGTTCAGGATACGGCATCGCAGATGGCGGCAGTCCTTTCCGGGGTGAAGCCAGGTGAAGACGTGGCTGATATTTGTGCGGGTGCTGGCGGCAAGACTTTGGCACTGGCGGCGCTCATGCAAAACCAGGGTCGGCTGGTTGCCCATGACCGGGACCGCCATCGGTTGAGGCCGATTTTCGAGCGGATAAACCGGGCAGGGGCCAGCTGTATTGAGGTGCTGCCTGCCGACAACGGCGATGCCCTGCAAAACCAGAAATTTGATTGCGTGGTCATTGATGCACCCTGTTCAGGCTCCGGAGCCTGGCGACGCAAACCGGAAACCAAATGGAAGCTCACAGCTAAAACCCTGGAGCAGCGCATCAAGGACCAAAAAGAAATTTTACAAAAAGGCAGCGCCCTGGTCAGGCCCGGTGGGCGTCTGGTTTATATCACCTGTTCAATCCTACCCCAGGAAAATACTGCCCAAATTTCGGCGTTTTTAACTGCGAGCCCGGATTTCAAAAACATACCCACCGCCCTGCAATGGGAAAGGACCATTGGTGGCAAAGCGCCGATTTCGGCCGATGGTTCAAATGAGACCCTTTTGTTGACGCCCCGGCAGCATGGTGTCGACGGATTTTTTGTGGCGGTCTTGGAGCGCGGACGAGGCTCAACTACGCCTTGAAATAAAAGCCGTCGCCCTTGATGTACACGCCATCACGTTTGAGCAACGAACAACCCTTCTTGCCTTTGGTCCAGGATTTCCACAAGAGGCAGAACTTATTGCCTTCTATGCTCCAGCGGCCTGAATCGCGTTTGCCACGCGAGAGGCCATCGAGTTCACCGTTCTTTCCCATGGTGACTTCGATGGTAAAAATATTGTAGATGACGACTGAGTAGTTTCCCGGAAACAACTTGCGCAATTCGTTGTGCGTCATATCACCAGCGATGGCAGAGCGCGATAGTACCAGCCAAATCGCAATGGCAAAAAACATCAGTTTTTTCATGACTTCACTCGCCTCGTGATTGCGGTACAGTTGGTTTCAAAGGGCACCAGGACCGTCTTTCAAGCAATTGGCATAAACCCAATAGCTGGCAAATCCGGCATCGCCTGAAAAATTGGTGGTTTCAGTCACACAGGCTTTTTTGCGCTCATTATCGACTGCCTTCTCAAGCATGGGCACGGCATTCTGGGCTTCCTGTTCCAGTTTGCTGCATTCAACGGGATTCATCGCATTGTTGGTTGCCTGCCATTCACACAGTTTCGCAATGTCGAATTTGAGTTCTTCATTCCCGGCCATTGCAGGGCTGGCAATCAACAACAATACTGGCATGGCGAACCTGAGCGTGGATTTCATTGGCTTGTCCTGAGAATTTGCAACGATCATATGAACTGTCTACTCCGGTTCTGGGCCATTTGTGAAGCAGTTGCAGCAAACACCTGACAAGCAATAACGGCGCGGTTGAAAATCTATCTGTTCTGCGTCCGTATTCAGGTTTGGCGGCTTACAAATTTGGCCATGGCTTTCAACGTCTCGTTGCTAACATGATGTTCGATGCCCTCCGAGTCAATGCGGGCAATTTCGCGGGAAACACCCAAAGCCAGCAGAAAATTTTCAACGATGGCATGGCGCTTTCGGCCATTTTCGGCCATGGCCCAACCGTCACCTGTCAACATGATTTCGCGGTAGGGTTCCTGGGTGACAAGGCCGCGCTCCACCAGCCGCTTCAACATTTTGACAACAGTAGCATTGGCAACACCCATGCGGATGGCCACATCATTGCCGCGCGCCTCGCCCTTGTCGTCAATCAGATCGGCGATCAGCTCGACATAGTCTTCCGCCAGTTCGGATTGGTGATCGGCCCGTGTGCGCTTGAAGGCCTGGGATTGCAGTTTGGCTTTCTTGCTTGCGTTCGGGGTCATTTATTGGATCGACTTGGCTTGGTTGCAGGTGTGGAATGCCCCGCCACATAATGCATTGACAAGAGTTTAGCCAATGCTAAGTTCAGGTTTAGCAAAGGCTAAACTTTGAGAGATTGATACATGTCGGTGGAAACAGTGCGTGGTTGGCGCAAAGACCGGGGCGAACCTTCGTTGATCGATGTATTTCGTACTGTTCCCGTACGCAATTCTGGCTCCTGGTTTCGCCGTGCCATGGCTTTTGTCGGACCAGGCTATCTGGTTTCCGTCGGCTACATGGATCCCGGCAACTGGGCGACCTCAATCGCGGGTGGTGCGCAGTTTGGCTATACGCTACTCTTCGTAGCGTTGCTGTCCAACATCATGGCCATCATTCTGCAATCGCTGTGTGCACGGTTGGCGATTGGTTCGGGCCGTGATCTGGCGCAGGCGTGCCGTGATGCTTTCCCAAGAACGGTTTCTTTCATACTCTGGGTCTTCGCTGAAATTGCCATCATCGCAACCGATATCGCAGAAGTGGTGGGAACTGCCATTGGGCTTAACTTGCTGTTTGGCATTCCGCTGGAAATTGGCGTTATCATTACGGCGCTCGACGTGTTCATCATTCTGTGGCTGCAGAAACTTGGCTTCCGGTGGGTGGAGGCTTTCATTGTGGCGCTGTTGGGTGTGATTTTTGTTTGCTTCTTTCTGCAAATCGCGATGGCCGATCCTGAATGGGGCGGCGTAATCAGGGGCTTTGCGCCAACCGTTGATATTATCCGCAACCCTCAAATGCTCTATCTTGCCTTGGGCATCATTGGCGCTACCGTCATGCCCCATAATCTTTACCTGCACTCCGGCATTGTGCAGACCCGCAATTATGGTGACAGTGATGCCGAAAAAAAATCGGCACTCACATTTGCGACCATTGATTCAACAGTTGCTTTGATGTTCGCGCTCTTGGTGAACGCCTCAATCCTCATACTTGCAGCCGCCACGTTTCATCGGACCGGTGCCACCAATATCACAGATCTTGGTGAGGCCCACGCGATGTTGGCTCCACTGGTGGGGTCACTGCTTGCACCAAAACTTTTTGCGATTTCGCTTTTGGCATGTGGCATCACGTCAACCGTTACCGCCACTTTGGCAGGCCAAATTGTCATGGAAGGTTTTCTCAACATTCGTCTTCCTGCGTGGATGCGTCGTCTATTCACCCGGATGGTGGCCATCGTTCCAGCGGCAGGTGTCACACTCTACTATGGCGCTGAAGGAACAGGAACGCTTTTGATTTTGAGCCAAGTGATCCTCGCGTTTCAATTGCCGTTTGCCATTGTTCCGTTGGTGATGTTCACCCGTGACCGGGCAAAAATGGGAGCCTTGGTGGCACCCCAATGGTTGACAATTGTTGCTGCGATCATTGCTACGGTGATTATAGCCTTGAATATGAAGTTGCTGTGGGATTTGGCAGCAGGTTAGTTCGCGCAAAGTTGAAATCATAGGCCGCTGCACTTGGGCCGCATTCGGCCAGCCGCTTGAGGTGTTGCCAACCTTCCTGCACAGTGGGGCGCGAAATTCCGCTGTAGGGCCAAACCACGTAGTTTGGGCCTGGCCATGGTTCAAACCATTCAGCTCTTCGACGCAGAAAACTGCCGTGCGCGGTCTTATGGACAAAATGCCAAAGGTCCTCGACAGTATTCCAAACAGACAGGGAAATTGCAAGACGAACATCTTGATCGACGGCCTGAAATGCGATGCCGTTGCCAACAGCCGCGATCTCGTCCGCCCAGCGCCAGACATAGCCCTGGCTACGCTCGGCAATGGCATTCACTTTGCTGACGTTGTCGATGAACCCTGCCACGCGTGAATCATGCGGCGGGTGCCGCAGGCGTGCCACATTGAAATGCGCGATTTGAGAGTTATTTTCCATGACAAATTCTCACGCAGCTGGGTTGACCAATGGAGTATTGGCCAGCCTTGGTGAAATGGCAATCTCATAAGAATCTCAGACTTGCGGAGTCCGACGGGCTCGCTTAAATGCGCGCCATGCATGATAAAGTTTTGATTGTTGATTTTGGCTCCCAGGTGACACAACTCATCGCGCGGCGCGTGCGGGAGCTGGGGGTATATTCTGAAGTCATCCCCTATCAGAAAGCTGAGGCGGCTTTTCTTGCCATGCAGCCCAAGGCTGTCATATTGTCGGGGGGACCGGATTCAGTCACACGGCAGGGCTCGCCGCGTGCACCAGATGTAGTGTTTACATCCAGACTGCCGATCCTCTCGATTTGCTATGGCCAGCAGACAACAGCGGTGCAATTGGGTGGGGTGGTTGAAGGTGGCCATGCGGCAGAATTTGGTCGTGCCGAAATCGAGATCAAAGAACACAGCGCCTTGTTCGATGGGCTGTGGCATGTGGGTGAGCGGCATCCCGTCTGGATGAGCCACGGTGACCGGGTGACACAACTGCCAGATGGTTTTACGGTCAAAGCGGTTTCTGAAAACGCGCCGTTTGCCATTGCGTCGGACGAAGCCCGAAAAATCTTCACCACCATGTTCCACCCTGAAGTAGTACACACACCGGACGGTGGCAAGCTGATTGGCAATTTCGTCTTGAAGATTGCCGGTTGCAACCAAGATTGGACAATGGCGAATTTCCGCCAGGAAGCGATTGAACGTATTCGCAAACAAGTTGGCAGGGGCAGGGTTCTTTGTGGCCTTTCTGGTGGCGTCGACTCATCTGTTGCAGCGGTCCTTATTCATGAAGCGATTGGTGATCAACTCACGTGCGTGTTTGTCGATCATGGTTTGATGCGACTCGATGAAGCCAAGGAAGTCGTCTCGATGTTTCGCGAGCATTACAACTTGCCTCTGGTACAGGTGGATGCGGCTGATTTGTTTGTCGACGCGCTGGAAGGCGAAGTTGATCCCGAAACAAAACGCAAGACCATCGGGCGATTATTCATTGAAGTGTTTGAGGCAGAAGCCAATAAATTGGGTGGGGCTGATTTTCTGGCGCAAGGCACCTTGTATCCTGACGTGATTGAAAGTGTTTCTTTCACCGGCGGTCCCTCGGTCACTATCAAGTCGCACCACAACGTTGGCGGGTTGCCGGACCGGATGAAGATGCAACTCGTTGAACCGTTGCGTGAACTGTTCAAGGATGAAGTGAGAAAGTTGGGCCAAGAGCTTGGTTTGCCAGAGAAATTTGTTGGGCGACACCCGTTTCCCGGGCCTGGTCTGGCGATCCGTTTGCCAGGTGGGGTGACCCGCGAGAAGCTGGCGATATTGCAAAAAGCTGATGCGATTTATCTTGACGAAATCCGCAAGGCCGGACTCTACGATAAAATCTGGCAAGCCTTCGCGGTGCTGCTTCCCGTGCAAACCGTTGGCGTGATGGGGGATGGCCGAACCTATGACCGCGTGCTGGCGTTGCGCGCCGTGACATCGGTGGACGGCATGACAGCTGATTTCTTTCCGTTCGACATGAACTTCCTCGGTCGTGCCGCGACACGCATTATCAACGAAGTCAAAGGCATCAACCGGGTGGTCTATGATGTGACAAGTAAACCACCGGGAACAATCGAGTGGGAGTGAAGGGGCGACATATTCTGCGGATTTTTCATTCGAAGATTCGAAGCGTTTGACGGGTCTGGTCGAGGATATCCGTTCACGTGTCCGTTGACGGGCACTTCGGTTGCATGTTGGTCATGTCGTTGGCAACAGGTAGTCTTTGAATTTTTCCCGAAGCTGCAATTTGGAAATTTTACCTGCGGCGGTGTGCGGAATTTCTTCGACGAAGGTGACATCGTCAGGCATCCACCATTTGGCGATTTTACCTTCCAGATGCGCCATCACCTGGGCTTTGGAGAGATCTGCACCAGGCTTTTTGACAATGATAAGCAATGGCCGCTCATCCCATTTTGGGTGGGGCAAGCCAATCGCGGCTGCTTCTGCCACGCCCGCACAGCCAACTGCAACGTTCTCCAGCTCAATCGAGGAAATCCATTCGCCACCAGACTTGATCACATCTTTTGAGCGATCCGTGATTTGCATGTAACCCCATTCATCAATGGTCGACACATCACCGGTGTCGAACCAGCCTGCCGGGCTGAACGACTCTTCACCGTCACCCTTGAAATAGGCTTTGGCGATCCACGGCCCCTTGACCTTGAGGCGACCGAATGCTTTGCCATCGTGTTGAAGCGCGTTGTTCTCGTCATCGGTCAACTGCATTTCGACTCCAAAATAAGGCCGGCCTTGTTTGGCCCGCTGTTTCCAGAGAAGTTCCTCGCTCAAATCTTGCAGTGATCCCTTGGGGCGGCAAACTGTGGCAATTGGGCTTGTCTCAGTCATGCCCCAAGCGTGAATGACATCGACGTCGTATTTTTGCTTGAAGACGCGCATCAATGATACGGGGCAAGAAGAGCCGCCAATCGCAACGCGATTCAAATCGGGCAGGGTGATGTGCGGATTGGCTTCGAGATGATTGAGCAGCATGAACCAGATGGTGGGGACGGCGGCTGACATTGTCACTTTTTCGTTCACGAGCAAGTCGCAGACTGATGCGCCGTCAAGTTTCGGGCCAGGCATGATCATCGTCGCACCGACCATCAAACTGGCATGGGCAAGGCCCCAGGCGTTGGCGTGAAACATCGGAACGACGGGTAGAACAGTGTCGACGGAACTGATCGCAAGACCGTCTGCCGACGTTGCGAGAAGGCCGTGCAAGACATTTGACCGGTGAGAATAAAGCACGCCTTTGGGTTTACCCGTTGTGCCACTGGTATAGCAGAGGCCACAGGCGGTGTTTTCGTCAAGTTCGGGCCAGACAAAGTTTGCGTCGCCATCTGCCATCAGGTCTTCATAACAGAATGGATTTTTGAGGGTCGTCTGCGCCGGCATATGGGCCTGGTCTGTCATGATGATGTAGCCCTTCACCGTCGGCAGCGTGGTCTGCAGCTTTTCGAACAGCGGCACAAATGTCAGATCAAGGAATATCCATTGGTCTTCAGCATGGTTGATAATGTAGTTCAGCTGTTCCGGAAACAGGCGGGGGTTCAATGTATGAACAACGGCACCCAAGCTCATGATGCCATACCAGATTTCCATGTGGCGATAGCCATTCCAGGCCATCGTGGCGATGATGTCGCCTTTCTTCACGCCAAGCTTTGCCTGCGCTGCACTGGCCAATGAACGGGACCGGCGATCAAGATCGCGATAGGTCTGGCGATGGATGGGACCTTCAACGGTGCGGGACACGATTTCGCGTTCACCGTGCCACTGTGCTGCGTGGTCAAGCACGCGGTGCACCAGGAGTGGCCAGTCTTGCATGAGTCCCAGCATGTTTTCCTCCTCAATAGTGCCTTGGCATGTCATACTGCAGGATAGGCAGGATAGCAGATCTTTTGGGATTGTCAGGAGTGTTCACCCGAATGTTCCTGAAATTTATGCAAGCACCTGTCGCTCGACAGGTGACAAAGCGGGAATTCGGGTCTAGCCTCAACCTGATTGGTCTGGAACACAAACTCTCGCACATCGAATACCACGCTCACAAGATTACCGAACTGGATTACTCAATACCGCGGTCGGAATAATCCATAAAAAATTCTGATCGATGAGATCAAGTCAAAGAACAGGGAAACATCCGCATGACGCAGGCAGTGATCGTTGGATACGTCCGCTCACCATTTCATTTCGCAAACAAGGGCGCGCTTGCCAAGACCAGGCCCGATGACCTTGCTGCTGCGGTGGTGAAGGGCCTGGTCAAGGCAACTGGCGTCAATATTGGGGATGTGGAAGACGTGCTCTTCGGCTGTGCCTTTCCAGAGGGTGAACAAGGTTTCAATGTGGCGCGGTTGATTTCATTCATTGCAGGGCTGCCGCAATCGGCTGGTGCAGCAACAATAAACCGCTTCTGCGGCTCTTCGATGCAGGCAATTCATTCGGCTGCTGGTGCCATTGCCATTGGGGCGGGCGAGGTTTTTGTTTGCGCTGGCATCGAAAGCATGAGCCGGGTGCCGATGATGGGCTTCAATCCCATGCCGAACCCAGAGTTGGCAGAGCACATGCCTGCGGCTTATGTTGCAATGGGGATTACAGCCGAGAATGTTGCCCGGAAATATGGCATCACCCGACAATCGCAGGAAGAATTTGCTGTTGCCAGCCACTCCAAAGCCGCCAAAGCCCGACAAGATGGCAAATTCAGAGATGAAATCATTGCCTTGCCAGTTGCAAGTGAAGATGGTTGCATCAGACCAGAGACCAACCTGCAGGCCCTTGGCGGATTAAAGCCGGCCTTTGATCAAAACGGCGTTGTGACTGCAGGCACGTCTTCACCGCTGACCGACGGTGCAGCAGCATGCCTGGTTGTTTCGGAAAGCTATGCGAGGAAACACAAGCTGCCGATTCTCGCCCGCATCAAAAGTGTGGCGATTGCCGGATGCAGCCCGGAACTGATGGGCATCGGACCCGTCGTTGCAACCCGCAAGGCGCTTGAACGGGCCAATCTCTCGATCAATGACATCGACATCATCGAACTGAACGAGGCCTTTGCGACGCAAGCCATTGCCTGCCTGCGTGATCTCAATATCGATGCCTCGAAAGTCAATATCGACGGTGGTGCCTTGGCGCTCGGTCATCCGCTGGGTGCCACGGGTGCCCGCATCACTGGCAAGGCCGCAGCACTGTTGAAGCGTGAGGGCAAGCGTTATGCGCTGGCAACGCAATGCATTGGCGGCGGGCAGGGGATTGCGACAATTCTTGAGGCCGTATCGTGATGATTGCAAAAGTCTGCGTCATTGGTTCAGGCGTCATGGGCAGTGGCATTGCAGCACAGGTGGCCAATGCTGGCTATCCAGCCCTATTGCTCGATATTGTTCCGGCGGGCGCAACTGATCGAAACATCCTCGCAAAGAATGCGCTTGAAAAACTGCTCAAGGCAGATCCAGCGCCGTTGATGTCGAAATCCGCTGCGGGCTTGATTGAAGCTGGCAATATTGAAGACAATCTCGAACGCCTTGGTGAATGTGATTGGATCATTGAAGCTGTCATCGAAAAAGTTGAATTGAAACAGGCTCTCTACAAAAATATCGACGCCGCCCGAAAGCCGGGATCAATCCTGTCGTCAAACACTTCGACGCTACCACTCAAAATGTTAATGGATGGAATGCCAGCCTCGATGAAAAAGGACTTCTGCATCACGCATTTTTTCAATCCGCCACGTTACATGCGGCTGTTGGAAGTGGTCGCTGGCCCAGAGACGCGCATTGAGGCAATTGACGCTGTCACCGCGTTCGCCGATGAAAAACTTGGAAAAGCTGTTGTCAAGGCCGAAGACACGCCGGGTTTCATCGCCAACCGGATTGGCGTTTACTGGATGCAATGTGCTGTCCACGCCGCGCGCGAACTTGGACTGACAATCGAAGAGGTAGACGCCGTGATGGGAAAGCCCATGGGCGCGCCAAAGTCGGGTGTTTTCGATCTCATGGATATTGTCGGGCTCGATTTGATGCCGCATGTCGATGCATCCCTGCGTCATGCCCTGCCGAAATCCGATGCCTATCACACTTTGCCAGCCGATTTTCCGCTGCTGGCAACGATGATTGCCGAGGGCCGCACAGGCCGCAAAGGCGGTGCCGGGTTTTACCGCCTCAACAAGTCGGGTGGCGGCAAGATCAAGGAAGTCGTTGATCTGAAGACGGGTGCCTATCGTGCTGTTGCCAAAGTGACATTGGAATCCGTTGATGCTGCAAAAGGCAGTCTTCGCGCATTGGTCACCCATGCAGATCGTGGTGGCACTATGGCGTGGGCGGTGCTGAGCAAGTTGCTCTGCTATGCATCGGGATTGATGCCCGAAATTGCCGGGTCAATTGCCGATGTTGATCTCGCCATGCGAACTGGTTTCAACTGGAAGCGCGGGCCATTCGAGATGATCGACCAGCTTGGAGCCCAGTGGTTTGCAGAGAAATTGACAGCAGAAAAAATCACGGTGCCGCCATTGCTGGCGACCGCCGCACAGCAAGGTGGTTTCTACAAGACTGGCGCCGATGGCAGAACGCAATTAAGCGTGGATGGCAGTTACAAGCCAATTCCGCGACCTGCGGGTTCGCTCATGCTCGCCGATGTCAAGATGCGCAGCAAACCGCTTGCCAAGAACGCCTCGGCCAGTGTGTGGGATTTGGGCGATGGTGTGGCCTGTCTTGAATTCCACAGCAAAATGAACAGCATTGATCCCGATACTTTGCACATGGTGTCGCAAGCCATCGATATTGTGCAGAAGGGCATGAAGGCGCTGGTCATCTACAGTGACAGCGAAAACTTTTCGGTGGGCGCCAACATTGGACTGGCGCTGTTTGCTGCGAACATTGGTGTTTGGCCCGTGCTTGAAGAACTCGTCACGCAGGGTCAGGGCGTTATGAAGGCTTTGAAATTCGCGCCATTCCCTGTTGTCGCCGCACCCTGCGGCATGGTCCTTGGTGGTGGTTGCGAATTTGTGCTGCATTGCTCTGGCGTGCAAGCCCTTGCCGAAACCTACATGGGGCTGGTTGAAGTGGGTGTTGGCATTGTGCCGGGTTGGGGGGGCTGCAAGGAAATGCTCATCCGGCACGGCACTGGCCCCGGTGTGCCGCAAGGCCCGATGCCCCGCGTGATGGCGGCATTCGAACAGATCTCGCTGGCGAAAGTTTCGAAATCTGCTGGCAATGCAAAAGAACTCAAGTACCTTCGCAAAACCGACGGCGTTACGATGAACCGTGACCGGTTGCTGACGGATGCCAAGGCCTTGGCGCTTAAACTAGCGCAGGACTACAAGCCACCGCAACCTGTTGAATTGCGGTTGCCGGGAGCAACTGGAAAAGCCGCGTTGAGCATGGCGATACAGTCTTATGCGCAGCAGGGGCTCGCCTTGCCACATGATGTGACCGTGTCAAATCAGTTGGCGGCAGTGCTGAGCGGTGGTTCAACTGACATCACTGAAATCGTCAGCGAAGACCGCGTGATGGAATTGGAAAAGCATGCTTTCATGGCGCTTGTGAAAACCGAACCCACGTTGTTGCGAATTGAAGTGATGCTTGCGACTGGCAAGCCACTGAGGAATTGAGGTCGCATATGCACACTTACACAGCACCCTTACGCGATATGAAGTTCCTCCTGTTCGACATTCTGAAAATTCATGAAACTGCCAACGCCATTCCCGCTTACGCGGAAGCCACACCTGATGTGGTGTCGGCGATTCTGGAAGAAGCGGGAAAACTTTGTACGAATGTCTTGCAACCCCTCAATCGCAGTGGCGATGAAGCGGGCTGCACATTTGACAAAGGTGTTGTGACCACGGCACCCGGATTCAAAGAGGCGTATAATAAATTTGTCGAAGGTGGCTGGCCGGGCCTTGCGAGTGATCCGGCTTATGGCGGCCAAGGACTGGTCACGCCTGTCAACTTCGCATTTGATGAAATGATTTCTTCTGCCAACATGTCTTTCGGCTTGTTTCCACTGCTCACGCAAGGTGTTTATTATGCCCTGAAAGCCCATGCGACGGAGGAATTGAAAAACCTCTATCTTCCCAAGTTGGTGGCGGGAACATGGACCGGCACCATGAACCTGACGGAGCCACAATGCGGCACTGATCTTGGATTGATCAAAACCCGCGCTGAACCACAGGCCGATGGCACCTATAAAATTTTCGGCACCAAAATCTTCATCTCGGCTGGTGAGCACGACTTGACTGAGAACATTGTACATCTTGTGCTGGCAAAATTGCCCAATGCGCCTGCGGGTGTGCGCGGCATTTCGCTGTTTGTCTGCCCCAAGTTTCTGCCGAAGCCTGATGGATCGCCGGGGACAAGAAACGCTGTCGCTTGTGGCTCACTTGAGAAAAAGATGGGCATCAAAGCCTCGCCAACCTGCGTCATGAACTATGATGGCGCAACGGCATGGCTGATTGGCGTTCCCCACAAGGGATTGCCTGCCATGTTCACCATGATGAACGCCGCACGGTTGGCGGTTGGCATTCAAGGCTTGGGCGTGGCTGAAGCGGCATACCAAGGTGCGGTTGATTATGCCAAAACCCGTTTGCAAATGCGGGCACCAACCGGTGCAAAATATCCAGACAAGCCAGCTGATCCTATCATCGTCCACCCGGATATCCGCCGCATGCTGATGCGCACACGCGCCATGACAGAGGGGTGTCGGGCACTTGCCATGTGGATTGGCCATGAACTCGATATATCCCTGCATCACCCTGACGACGAACGGCGGCTGGTTGCAGAAGATCTGGTGGCCTTGATGACGCCCATCGTGAAAGCCATGCTGACCGATCACGGTTCGGCGGCGGCCAATGACGCCATGCAAATTCATGGTGGCCATGGCTATATCCGTGAATGGGGCATGGAACAACTGGCGCGGGATGCACGGATCACCCAGATTTATGAGGGCACCAACGGCATCCAGGCGCTTGATCTGGTCGGTCGCAAAATGCCAACAGGCATGGGGCGTATGGCCAGACGGTTTTTCCATCCGGTCGGCGAATACATTGAAAAACGCGCCGCCAATCCCTTCACGGCACCACACATTGCACCACTCGCCAAAGCCTTCGGACGTTTGCAGCAAACCACACTTTGGTTGGGCAAGGCTGGAACCACGAACCCGGATGAAGCTGGTGCCGCTGCAACCGAGTATCTGAGGATGTTCGGCCTCGTGGCGATTGGCTTCATGTGGTCGCGCATGGCCGAGAAGTCCTTCAAATTGAACATGGCCAGCCCCGATGAGTTTTATGGGGCAAAAATTGCCACAGCCCAGTTTTACATGGCCAAGATACTTCCAGAAACCGGAAGCTTGATGTCAAGTATCATGGCTGGATCAGGGACAATCATGGGGCTTCGCGAAGAGGCGTTTTAGCTTCACAACGAAGCCTTAGCATACGTGATATAGTGTTTGACGCAAGTTGGGGATTTAGAGTTGCTAGCAAAGCGGCTCAAGGTGGGATTGATGACCGCGAAAACCGAATTCGCAATCAACGAACCATTCTACAAGTGGAGTGTGCGGGCATTCAGCCTGTTGCGGAAACGCGTCGGCATGAAGATGCAGGCACATTCTGAACCCGGCGTCATTGAATCGGGCCAGATTTTTCTTTTCAACCATTTCGCCCGTTTTGAAACCATTATCCCGCAATATTTTATTTATCAGGAGACCGGCGCCTATTGCCGCTGTGTCGCAACCCATGAGCTGTTTGAAAGCAGTGAACGGTTTGCCAAAGTGTTGTGGGGGGTGGGTGCTGTGCCATCCAATCATCCGGGTTTGCTGGCGTTTCTCGCAGCTGAAATCTTGCGCGGACAAAAAGTGATCATCTTTCCGGAAGGGTCGATGATGAAAGATCGGAGCATCTCAGCCGCACCAAGCGCAAACTTCCTGCAGTCTTTCAAGAAACGCAGTGGCCATCGTTTCGGCGCATCGGCTTTGGCCGTCGTTCTGGAAGTCTTCAAGAAGCGCATACTTTCAGTCCAGGAAGCGGGCGATACAATGCGATTGGACCGCTGGGTTGCAGCACTCGGCTTGAAGGATCAGGACGAACTCATTGCAGCGGCGCGCAAACCAACTTTGATTGTCCCTTCAAACATCACGTTTCATCCCTTGCATACGGGTGAAAACATTCTGTTGAAAGCGGCAGACCTTTTCAAATTCAATCTCGGACAACGCAACCGGGAAGAATTGATGATTGAAGGCAATCTGTTGTTGCGCGATACCGACATGGATATCCGGTTCGGCAAAGTGCTGCACCCGGACATCGCCTGGACCATGGCAGACCGTTTGGTCATGGCGCGGACATTTGAACAAATCGACAGCCTTGAAGAATTGTTCAGCCTCAAGGACAAAGCTAGTGATTGGACGGACCGGATGATTGCGGGCACGATGAAACGTACGACACGTCGCTTGCGAGATTTATGCATGGTTGAAATGTATGCGAATGTGACAGTGAACATCAGTCATCTTGCGTCGTCGTTGATCATGCGTTTGGCAGAGACCAACGAAAAAGAAATTGCCAAGTCACATTTCAACGCCGTGCTCTATTCAATCATCAAACGGGTTCAGCGCGAACGCGGCCTGCACTTGCATAGCTCACTGGCCGATCCAGATGCCTATGACGGCCTTCACAATGGCCGATCAAAAATGTTGGACGATTTGTTCAAAAATGCTTCGAACTCCGGTTTGATTTCCATCAGCGAAAACGCTTATCGGCTCCTCCCGGCGTTGGCTGCCGAAATTGGCAAACGCGATCCTCGATTGGTCAACATGATCCGGGTTTATGCAAACGAAATAGCATCGCTCACGGGTGTCAGTCGCATCATGGAGCAAGCCGTTCCGCTGACAGGGCTGGCACTCGCGCAGCAGCTGTTTGATGATCAGATGCGCAGCTATGACAAGGACAAGCAGGCCTCTGCGGCACTGCAAAAATCTGCGGTGGGTTTGATTGAAGCGGAAAAAAAATACGGTAACGCGGCGCTGATTTTGCCGAAGATCCAAAGCAGGCCGGGTGTCGTGCTGGTGCACGGTTTTCTCGCGTCACCCGCAGAACTTAAAAGCTTTGGCCAAAAGCTCGCCGATCTTGGCCACCCCGTGTTGTGTGTGCGGCTAAAGGGCCATGGCACCACACCCTGGGATTTGCGTGAACGTTCTTGGCTGGACTGGCATGCATCGGTGCAGCGCGGCTACGAAATCATGTCACAAATTTCTGCAGAAGTGTGTGTTGTAGGGTTTGCCACGGGTGGGTCTTTGGCCCTGCTGCTTGCGGCAGAGAAACCACCTGGGCTTGCCGCAGTCATTGCTGTTTCGGCACCCATCAAGTTTCGGTTGCGCAATCTGCATTATGCACCAGTCCTGGATCACCTCAACAAACTCAGTCAATGGGTTTACAAGCAGGACGGCATCATGCCGTTTCAACTTGGAGAGCCTGAACACCCTGAATATGAATACAGCAACATGCCCGTGCGCGGGCTGGTGGAGTTGCGCAAGATTGCTGATGTGCTCCATCAACAGCTTCCCAACATCACTTGCCCTGTCACCATCATTCATGGGTCCAACGATCCACTCGTTGATCCAGCCAGCGCGGATATCATCCTTGAGCGACTTGCATCGTCAGACAAGCGCCTCCACATCGTGAAGTCAGATCGCCACAGCATTCTGCACGAAGACATCGACAACACCCAGGCAATCGTGATCAGCCGACTAGGTGAATTCTTTGCCCCAGCGCCATTGCAGGTGCCGGTTCCGGTCGGCGTCTTTGCGCGCGCCAATGCTGGTCTATTGCGTTGGATTGCACCACTTATTCCGGGTCGCAAAACAACGCTGTAATACCAACCAACCGTCATTTGAACGAACCTATTCATCTCACTGCCAACCAGGACAGGTTCCTCTAGCCATATGCGACAATTTTTGTCGGTGAAATTTCTGTCACTTGCTTTGCGCTTTTTCGAAAGGTGGCTCATAAGTTGGCTGGCGACACGGGAGTTGAAACATGAGCGACGGCATTATTATCGGCATTGATGCAGGGACTTCGGTTATGAAATCGGTGGCATTTGCCTGTGATGGCAGGCAATTGGCCGTTGCTGCCATTGCCAATGACTACGTGACTTTGCCCGATGGCGGGGTAGAACAGGACATGAACCGCACATGGGCTGATGCGGCGGCTACACTCCGGCAGCTCGGCGAGAAAATCCCCAATCTTGCATCGCGCGCGATTGCCATTTCGGTGACGGCGCAGGGTGATGGCATGTGGTTGATCGACAAGGATGGAGAGCCTGTTGGCCCCGCCACGATCTGGCTTGACAATCGTGCGGCTTCGATTGTTGAAGATTATGTAAGCACCGAACATTACACCGCCCACTATGAACGCACCGGCACAGGGCTGACGGTTGTCCAGATGAGCGGCAAGTTGGCTTGGATGCAGCGACATCGCCCCGACGTTTTGGCGCGGGCTACCCAAGCGTTTCATTGCAAAGACTGGCTCTATTTTAAACTGACGGGCGACCGCATGACGGATCCATCGGAAGCCAATTGCACTTTTGGCAATTACAAGACCAGCAGCTACCAAGCAGATATCCTCGATCACATGGGAGCAGAAAACTGCAAGCACCTCCTCACACCCGTCGTGGATGGCACCCAAGTTTTCAGCCCGTTGAGTGAAGCAACGGCAAAGCTCATAAATTTGAAAGCCGGAACACCCGTGTGTCTCGGATTTGTTGATTATGTTTGCACTGGGCTGGGCGGTGGGTTGTTTGATTCTTCAGGTCGAACGGGCTGCACCGTTATCGGTTCCACAGGCATGCACATGATGCTTCGACCAGATAAAAATGCCGTTCAACTCAACGCCGAGAAATCCGGGTTCACGGTGATTTTTCCAGCGCCGGGCATGGTTGCGCAAATGCATTCCAACATGGCCGCCACCCTGAATATTGACTGGTTGCTGGATGTGGCGATTGGCATTTTGGCCGACCAAGGCTTGGTTAAAAACCGTGCTGACCTATTGAAAGGTTTGGATGACAAACTGCTGGCCCGCGAACCAGGAAAACTGTTGTATCATCCCTATATCAGCCGGGCAGGTGAACGAAGCCCGTTCATGGATACAGCGGCGCGGGCCATGTTCAACGGGCTTGACACCACAGTCGACTATTACGACATGATGCGCAGTGTGTTTGAGGGGCTGGCATTTGCTGCGCGTGATTGCTACTCCGCGATGGGACCAATGCCGGAGGAAATAAGAATTACAGGTGGCGCTGCACAGTCGAAGGCACTGCGTTTGATTCTTGCTAGTGCACTCAATGCGGAAGTCCGAAGCGTATCGCGGGAAGAGGCGGGTGCGGCGGGAGCGGCCATGATTGCAGCGGTGCAGCAAAAGATTTTTCCAGATATGGCGGCCTGTGCCAAGGCATGGGTAGACCCTCATTTGGGCTCACTAACATATCCGGATCAGCAACTTAGTGGTTGTTACGACAAGATTTTCCCGCATTTTGTGGCAGCGCGCAAAGCCATGCGCCCGATTTGGCAGGGTTTGCGCGCAACAGCTCTTGTATAAAAATTCAGATAGTGTATAAAATTTCCATCCACCCCCGAGGTAGCATGGCTTTTGCACATTCATTGTCTGATCCAACTGACCTTGAAGGTCTGCGCCGCTTTCTGAAAGCGGAAGACAAAGAATCGCGGTTGCTGCCAATTGAGATGCTGCGGGTTGTGATTTCAAGTGATGCACACTTGAAGCTGGGGGAAGCCGTGGCTGAGGCTTTGGCCACTGTTGGGAAAGCAAAGCCTTCTGTGGTTGTGCTTCTCACAGACACATCGGCGATCATGCGCGGCGAACAAAGGCTCAGCACATTGGTGCAATCGCAGCTCAATGGTTATGCGCTCAAGACGGTTGTGCTTGATGGTGGCCACGCAACACTGCATGCTGATGAAGCAACAATTGATGCAGCGGCGTTGGCGGTGAAAGGCGCTGATCTCATCATCACCATTGGTTCCGGCACCATGACGGATGTTGGCAAGGTGGCGGCAACACGCAATGGCGGCATTCCGCAAATTGTGGTACAAACAGCGGCGTCGGTTGATGGCTTTACCGACAATGTTTCGGTGATTTTGCAGAATGGTGTGAAACGCACTGTGCCGTCGCGCTGGCCAACTATCGTACTTGCAGACACCTCGACCATTGGTGGCGCACCTCGGGAGTTGAACACCTCTGGTTTTGGTGAGGCGATTTCGCTGTTTACAGCTCCTGCTGATTGGTACCTCGCCAATCTCGTTGGCCTCGACAACACCTTTCATCCAGCGTCGATGGAACTGCTGAAAGCGGCTGCTGCTGAACCGCCAACATGGGCCAGTGGCGTGGCGAGGGGCGATGTAACAGCGATAAGTGAGTTGACGAAGCTTCTGGCGTTACGCGGTATTGTCTCCGGTGTTTCCAATACGACGGCATGTTTGTCTGGGGTTGAACATGTGATTAGTCACATGCTGGATTTGCATCATGCGGCACAGCATCAAGCCATTGGTTTACATGGTGCACAGGTGGGTGTGGCAACGCTGGTGGCGACCAAGCTGTGGCGGCGGGTGATTGACGGTGATCTGATCGCGCCAGAACTTTTGAAGAAACCTGATGCAGCCAAACTTGAAGCACGGGTGCGCAAGGCCTTCGGTCATTTGGGTTCCGGTATTGTGGATGAATGCATGCGCGATTGCCGGAAGAAGCAGGCGCTGATTGAACAGCATTGGCCGCAATTTGTTTCAGTTGTTGAAAATTGGAAACAGCATTGCATCGAGTTCAACACAATGGTGCAGCCGCCAGAAAAGTTGCGTCCGGCTTTAAATGCGTCTGGTGCGCCCGCATCATTCGCTGGTCTCAACCCTGCGATTGCACCGGAACTGGCACGTTGGGCGGTTGCCAATTGTTTCGTCATGCGCAACCGGTTCAATCTTGTCGATGTCCTCGACCTCATGGGCCTGTGGACCGATGAGATGGTGGACTGGGTGATGGCATGACACGTGATCTCGTTATTGGAGTGGACTGCTCGACGACGGCGAGCAAAGCCGTTGTGTGGGACCAAACGGGCAGGTCCGTTGCAACCAGTCGCCGCGCCTATGAACTTGAACACGTCCGGTCCGGCTGGGTTGAGCAACATGCGCCGGATTGGTGGAGTGCCACATCATCAGCCATTGCCGATGTGGTTTCGAAAGTGGGTGGGGACCGCATTGCGGCCATTGCCATCACGCATCAACGTGAAACCTTTGCCTGCCTCGACTCGGATGCACAACCGATACGCCCCGCCATCACCTGGATGGACATTCGTGCCACGGCGGAAGTTAAAGAGTTTGGCAGTGACGAGGTTCACCGCGTCACCGGCAAGCCGCCAAACCCGACGCCTGCCTGGTATAAACTGCTGTGGCTGAAAAAGCATGAACCGGACACAATCAGGCGCACGGCGCATGTGGTCGACGTGGCCGGATATCTGGTGCAACGGCTCACGGGAGAATGGGCAACGTCATGGGCCTGTGCCGATCCGCTGGGCCTGGTTGATCTGCAACGCTATGACTATGATGATGGCTTGCTGGCGCAGGCTGGACTGGATCGCAGCAAAGTGAGCCGATTGTTGCCGCCGGGTGCTGTTGCGGGAGGGTTGACGGCTTCGGTTGCCGGTGAATTGGGATTGCCGAAAGATTTACCTGTTGTGATTGGTGCAGGCGATGGTCAGTCGGCAGGGCTTGGCTGCAACGTAACGCGTACCGGACGTGCTTATCTCAACATCGGCACAGGAACAGTGTCAGGCGTTTATGCAGAGTCCTACAGCCACGCCAAAGCCTATCGCACCATGGGCGGACCCGTGCCTGGCACCTACATTCTCGAAACTTTTATCGGGGGTGGCACTCAAAATATCAGCTGGTTCATCGAGCAGATTTCAGATTTT
Organism: Hyphomicrobiales bacterium; assembly: GCA_031418195.1. Classification (GTDB taxonomy): domain Bacteria; phylum Pseudomonadota; class Alphaproteobacteria; order Rhizobiales; family Aestuariivirgaceae; genus Aestuariivirga. Next base: position 22,607 of record JANOXA010000124.1, read on the forward strand.
GACGGCAAGCACTTGAAACCTGGAGAAACACCTGAACATCTGCTGGAAGTCATGGCTGCAAACATTCCTGAGGGTTCAGAGAAGTTGTTGTGCCTGCCATACTGGACTGGTGCCATGACGCCCTATTGGGACGGCCATGCACGGGGCGCTTTCATCGGGTTTTCCGGATTGCACGGAAAAGCCCACATGTATCGTGCAATTCTTGAATCGTTGGCGTTGGAACAGCGTCTGCTCACCGCTGGAGTTGAGGCTGTGACCGGAACGGCGATTGAGGAGATCATCTTGCTCGGTGGGGGATCGCGCAGTCCCTTGTGGTGTCAGATCATCGCCAATGTATTGGGGCGCAGTGTCAAGCTGGCGCGCGAACAGGAAAGCACCGCACTTGGGGCAGGCATTCATGCGGCTGCTGCAGTTGGTTTGCACAAAGACATTCGTGCCGCCGCAGATGCGATGACGGGTACAGAGAAAGTATTTGATCCCGATGCGGCATCACACTTGCGATATGCCGAAATTTTCGAAGCCTATCGCAGCGTCTATCCCGGTTTGAAAGACAGCTTCCGTTTGATGGCGGAGAGAATGCCGTGAAGAAGCAAGTCATCAGAAGCGTGGCACGGCTCGACGTTGAACAAATGCGGCTCATCACCAAGGTGGCGCGGCTTCATCATACACAAGACCAACGCCAGTCTGAGATCGCCGAGAAACTGGGCATATCGCAGGCCAGTGTGTCGCGGTTCCTCGCGCTTGCGGAAGAGTATGGCATTGTCCGCACCATCGTTGTGCCACCGGAAGGACTTTACCCCGATCTTGAAGATGGATTGGCAGACGCTTTCGGGCTTGATGCAGTCTATGTCGTTGACATCAGTTCAAGTGAAGCGGGCGTTGCACATGTTCTTGGCACTGCGGCCGCGCAATGCCTCGTCGGCGAACTCAGGAATGGCCGCGTTTTGGGGTTTACATCCTGGAGCACAACGTTGCGTGAAATGGCCCGCGCCATGCTGCCGCGTGCCAATACGGGGATCAAAAAAATCGTTGAGATGTTGGGCGATCTGGGATCACCCATGTTGCAGCATGAAGCAGCGCTTGCAACATTGCAGATGGCAAAGGCATTTGATGCCGAAGCGGTATTTTTGCGCACCCCCGGCGTGATGCCAAGTGCCGCCCTTCTCAAAGTGGCGTTGTCTGATGTGCATGTCCAAACGGCCCTGCGCTTGTTGGACAAAGTCGATATCGCCTTCGTTGGTATTGGCCCTGCAGATTTTCATGGGCCGCTGGAGGAAGGTGATAATTTCTTCAGCGCCGAGCAACTGGCGAAGGTGCGCCAGACTGGTGCTGTCGGGCAATTGCACCAACGGTTTATCAATTCTGAAGGTCATCCTGTGAAAACCGAACTGGACCAATTGGTGGTCGGCATCACGCTGGAGCAATTGCGCAATGCCAGCCGCAGAATTGCCGTTGCAGGAGGTGCCGACAAGCATGTGGCGCTTGCGGCAGCACTCGCGGGAAAATGGATTGACGTTCTCGTGACGGATGTGAACAGCGCAAATTATCTTATGAACAAGACCGCAAAGGGAAAATCATGACACCAAAAAATGACATGCTGCTCGAAATGCAGCGGCGCATGTTGCGCATCCGCTATTTCGATGAGCGCGCCTCCAAGATGGTAAAGCGAGGCGAAATTCCAGGCACCGTTCACACCTCGATCGGGCAGGAAGCGCAAGTCGTCGGGGCTACCATGGCGCTGGGTGATGGTGACTATATGACCGGCAATCACCGAAGCCACGGCCACCCCATTGGCAAGGGAGCGGCACTCGGGCCCTTGATGGCAGAACTTGTTGGCAAGGCCTGGGGCGTGTGTGGCGGCAAGGGTGGCTCCATGCATTTGGCCGATTTCAAAGTTGGAAGTTTGGGTGAATCAGGCATTGTGGGGTCTTCCATTCCCATTGCGACGGGGGCTGCATTGTCCAGCAAAGTATTGGGCAACGGACGGGTGTCACTTGCCTTCTTCGGTGATGGTGCAGCAAATCAGGGCTGTCTCTATGAGGCGATGAATCTTTCATCGGTTTGGAAATTGCCCATCGTTTTCCTGTGCGAGAACAATCAATATGCGCTGTCAACACCGGCCCACACCGTGACGGCGGGAGTGCTGGCCAATCGTGCGGCTGGCTTTGACATGCCGGGTGTACGTGTTGAAGACGGGCAAAGCGTGTTGACGGTTTATGACGCTGTGCGCACAGCGGTGGACCGCGCCCGTGCAGGCCAAGGCCCCAGCTTTGTTGAAGTTGTAACCTATCGTTTCAATGAGCATTCGGAAGGTTTGCGTCTCGCCGTTGACTATCGCGACGCAGAACAGAAGGCCGCGTGGTTGAAGCGCGATCCCATCAAGCTGTTCCGCGCACATATGCTTGAACAAGGTATTGCCGATGAAGCAACACTTGCAGGCCTTGAAGCGGAGGTGATGGCGGAGGTGGATGCTTCCGTCGCTTTCGCAAACGAGAGCCCATATCCAGAACTCTCCGTCGCCTTCAAAGATATTTACACCGAACCACTTGGAGCAACAGCATGACGATCACAAGCTATCTCGGTGCCATTGGCGAAGCACAGCGCGAGGCCATGGCAGCTGATGAACGAGTCATCATCATGGGCGAAGACGTGGAGGCCAATGTGTACGGCACCATGGGGGGCGGCAAATCCCGCGCCGACAAGGGCGACTTCCTGCAGATGTTCGGTGCCAACCGCATTCGCAATACACCGATTTCGGAAGAAGTGATGGTGGGAGCAGCTGCGGGTGCGGCCATGACGGGTCTTCGACCCATCGTCGATTTGTCTTACTCAACCTTTCTCTACATGGCGATGGACCAGTTCATCAATCAGGTGGCCAAAAGCCGCTATATGTTTGGCGGTCAAGCGTCACTCCCTGTCGTGTTCCGCTCCGCCATGTTCTATGGCCTCAGCACGGCAGCACATCACTCAGACCGCCCTTACCCCATGTTCATGAACATGCCGGGCCTCAAGATCATGGTGCCCGCGTCGCCCACGGATGCGAAAGGACTTCTCCGCACCGCCATTGACATGGATGATCCGGTCATGTCATTCGAAGCTTGCTTGCTCTGGGGCATGAAGGAAGACGTGCCGGACGGTGAGTTCCGCATACCCTTCGGCGTGGCCCGCACAGTGCGGCAGGGAACAGATGTGACTCTGGTCGCGATTTCGTCGGCGGTTCAACAAGCCATACTTGCCGCAAAAACCTTGGAAGCTGAGGGCATATCGGTGGAGATCATTGATCCCCGCACATTGGTGCCACTTGATCACGACGCGATTTTCAAATCCGTTGCGAAAACAGGTCGTCTGGTTATCGCCGATCCCGCCAATAAAACCTGCGGAGCTGCGGCAGAAATTTCCGCGCTGGTGTCTGAAACCATTTTTGACAGTTTGAAAGCACCAATTTTGCGCGTCACCACGCCGGACACACATATACCCTTCAGCCCGGCACTGGAAAAACAACTCTATCCGAATGCGGAAAAAATTGCGGACGCGGTTCGCAAGGTGACCGGTTCGAAACTGAAAGGACACTGACAATGCCAAACATCAAGGTACTGCTGCCCCAATGGGGCATGGGCATGAGTGAAGGCAAGATCATCAAATGGCTGAAGGCCGTTGGCGACACCGTTGCCGAAGACGAACCTCTGGCCGAAATTGAGGCTGAAAAAGCCACGGAAACCCTTGAGTCTCCGGCGGCGGGTGTTCTCACCGAGATTTTGTTTGACGTTGACTCCACTGTTGAAGTGCGCACGCCAATCGCCATCATAAAAATTTCCTAACTACTTTACGAGAGGACTTCACCATGCCTTGGGCCAACCCCCGCCAATTGATCGATGATGCACGCGCCGGCAAATATGCCGTCGGTGCCTTTAATATGCACAATATCGAAACTACCGAAGCGCTAGTGCGTGCCGCCGAACAGGCCAAGTCGCCGGTGATCCTGCAAGTGGGGCGCGCCATTGTTCCACATATGGGCGTCAAAAAAGCATTCGACATGACCAAGCGTATTGCCGAGGAGTCCGATGCGCAATTTGTCATTCATCTCGATCATGGTCCGTGGGATGAATGCCTGGAAGCCATCAAACTTGGTTTCAATTCCATCATGTGCGATTTCGCGCACCTGCCGTTTGAAGAAAATATTCGCTGGACGAAGCGCATTGTGGAAATCGCCCATGACTTTGGCATTCCGGTGGAAGCCGAACTTGGCAAGATTCCAGACGTTGGCGAAAACGTGAATTGGGAGGACTATTACACAACGGTTGATGAGGCTACGCGATTCGTGGCGGAAACCGGTGTTGATTATCTGGCCATATCAGTTGGCATCGTACATGGTGTGATCCCTGGCTTGAAGCCTGAACCTTTGTCAATTCAGCGTACACTTGAAATCCGCGATGCAACAAAAATTCCACTGGTGCTACACGGCGCGTCCGGTATTCCGGTGGACGAAGTGCAGGCGGCGAAGGCCGCAGGGGTTCACAAGTTCAATGCTGATACTGATCTTCGCCATGTGTTCCGCCAAGGCATGTTGGATGTATGGTCGAAGGGTGATTACCAGCTTGAAGAGGCCATGGCTGAAGGACGCAAACGCATGATCACGGCCACCATCGAGAAAATGGAGCTTTATGGCTGTGCCGGAAAAGCCATGGCGGCCTGATGCACGCTTTCGGCGGGCCATTCCAGATCATCGATGATACAGAATTGCCCGTCGAAGAACGCCCGCATCCGCAAGATTATGCCGCTTGGGTGAAGCAGCAATTGACGAACTTGCGCCCAGGCGACCAAGCCATTCTGCGCTTCCGGCGTCCGCGACCTACGGCTGCCTTTTCACCGCAGGATACGACACACCCGGACTATGACCAGATCAAAGAACGGGCAAGGGCAAGTGGCTTCGAACCCATTGAGCGCGGCACGGGTGGCAGGCTCACGCTGTTTGATGAACACGCATTGGGCGTTACCATCATAGCGCCCCATGCGGAGCCGCATCAGCATATCTTGCAGCGCTATAAGATACTTTCTGCGGCCATCGCCACGGCGCTGCACAATCTCGGCATCGACGCCCGGGTCGGTGAATTGCCAAACGAATACTGCCCCGGAAAATACAGCGTCAATGCGGAAAGTCGCATCAAGCTTGTGGGGGTTGCACAACGCATGAACCAGCGCTGCTTTCAAATGGGAGCCATTGTTTCGGTGACGCGTTCTGACGAGGCCTGCGCCGGTATTGCCGATGCCTATCGTGCCATGGGGCTCAACTTTGATCCCAAGACCTATGGCGCAATTTTGGACCTGCAACCGTCTCTGACCTATGCCGATGTGCGATCAGCCTTGCTGGAGTCGGTCAGCGCGGCGCTGCGTCAGACCTGACATTCTTTACACTGCGGCGGGCAAGTTCGGTTTCTGCATGTTCAATCTCAGCCGTGGTGCGCGCCTTGTTCCATCCCAGCACATCAGCCGCAATCTTTGCTGATTCCTGAATGACGTCCGGATTCAGCAGGCCTTCCATGGTGATGGCGGTGCGGCGCAGCAGCAGGTCGGCAAGACGGCGCACGTTTTCGTGGGCGCAGATGTAGGCGATCTCACCGCTGCTGTATCCGGGGAGCGATGACAGTGGGCGGTCTTGTGTCGTTGCGGCAAATTCCTGCACGGCCAGTGCCTTGGTGCCATAGCGATCCAGCAGTTCACCACCGCGTTTCCCAATCGCTTTTACCATGGCGTTGCGGCTGGTCTCATCGCGGGGATAGTTGCGCCCGCCACCAATTGGCATATCCACCGTTGAGACTGAACGTGGCTTGCCCAGCAGCGACAACACCGCATTGCAGGATTGTTCCGAAAAGGCACGAAAGGTTGTCCATTTTCCGCCAATCAGTGACAGCACTGAGACGTCAGTTCCGGGCAACTTGTCCCGGCCAATGCTGTGGTCACGCGATACGTCGCCAATGTCCTTGCCATTGGCGCGGGGCAGCGGGCGAACACCTGAGTAAGTCAAGATCACATCATCGCGCGTGAGTTTGATATCGGGGAAGATTTCGCTGACGACGGACAAGAGGTAATCCGTTTCCTCAGCACTGCAGTGGGCGAGATCAGGGTCTTGCTGGGCCAAGTCAGTCGAGCCCACAAGCACGTTGCCAAAAAACGGATAGAGCAGGTTGAAGCGGCCATCCCTGCAGCCGAAATACATCATGCGGCCCCGGGTTGCCTGCAACAGGCCTTCATGCTTGACAATGAGATGGGCGCCTCTGGAGCCGCCCATATAACTGGAGGCGATACCAAGACCGCCATTCACCTTGTCGATCCAGGCTCCACTGGCATTGATGACAACATCTGCCGTGATCTCATGTGTTGCTCCGGTCACAAGGTCTTTCAGCTTGAACGTGCCTTGCTGCGGCTTTTCCCCAATCTCTGTGTAGGTGCGCAGTGAACTTTGTGGTTGGGCGGCAAGCCCGTCCAGCACAAGTTCCAGGCCGAGACGCTCGGCATGGGTCACGCGGCCCTCATAGTAAAGTCCGGCTGCAACCGCATCGCGGGTGACCGCAGGAAACTCTGCACGCAATTTGCTTTTGCTGAAGAAGCGGTGATCTGGAAGGGCCTTCACCTTTCGGTTATAGGCATCGTAGATTTGCAAGCCAATTTCGATCAGCAGCGCACCACGTTCCTTGATGCGCGCCTTGAAGCCGAGATAGCCCAGTACTGCATCCTGCAAGCCTGCAAACCATGACTTGGCCGGGAAAACAACTTCCAGCGCCTTCACATAGTGTGGCGCATTGTTCAACAGGCGGTTCCGCTCCATGGCTGATTCACGCACCAGCCGGAATTCACTGGTTTCAAGATACTTGATGCCGCCATGGATGAGACGTGAAGGTGCAGCACTGGCGCCGCTGCAAACATCAGCCTTGTCAATCAAGAGGCAATCGACGCCCTGCAAACAGAGATCGCGAAAAGTACCACATCCATTGATGCCAGCGCCTATGATCAGAACAGAATAATGCGACTTCTCTTGTGTCATCGATAAAGCTTATGCCTCATGTTTTGGTAGGACGACGCCCAAAGGCAACTGCCATGATTATCAAGCCTCCAGAAATCATCATCTGTTCACTGACATCAAGTCCCATGATGATCAAGCCATTGTTGATGGTCCCGATCAGAAGGGCACCGACAAACGTGCCGATGACAGTGGCTTTGCCGCCAAACAAGCTCGTGCCACCGAGAATGACGGCTGCAATCGCCGCTAATTCTGCGCCCGTGCCAAATGTATAACGGGCTGTCTGCATCATGCCCGAATAGAGAAGTCCGGCCAATGCACCTGCGGCCCCGCTGAGCAGAAAACAATAGGTCTTGATGCGTTCAACCGGAACACCGGAGTATCGTGCAGCCACAGGATTGCCGCCTGTCGCCAAAACCTGCCGCCCGAATGATGTGTAGCGCAACACGATGTGGGCAATGATCACGACGACGAGCGACCAGACAAACAGCGATGGGACAGGACCAATTTTTCCGCTGCCGAACATGCTGTTGAATGTCATTTCCGAAATTGCAACAGGCTTGGTGTAGGTTAATCGCATGTCAAGCCCGCGGATCAATTGCATGGAACCCAAGGTCACCAGAAAAGAAGGAATTTGCAAAACCGTGACGAAAAAACTGTTGAGTGCGCCAACAGCGACGCCACTCAGAATGCCCAGAACAACGCCGGCAAAAATTCCATATCCAGCTGTCATGACCAGCGCTGCAACCAATGCAGAAAGCGCTGCTGACGAGCCGATGGAGAGATCAAGCTCACCTGCCGCTATAACGAAGGTCATGGCAATGGCCATGATGGCGATCATTGAGGTGGTGCGTGTGATGTTGAACAGATTTGCGACCGAGAGAAAGCCCTTGTCACCAATCGTCAAAGCAAAAAACACGAGAACAACCGCGAAGAAAATATAAACTACGAAGTCGCGCCACATGATTTGTTTGGCTTTGGGGACAACAGCGGGCAAGGGTGATGTTGCGGCCACATTAGCTTTGGACGGCATGATGCAAGACCTCTTCTGATGCAATGTTGCGGCGATCAAGTTCGCTGGCGAGTTTGCCATTCTGCAAGACCAGGATACGGTCGCTCATGGCCAGCAGTTCTTCAAACTCCGATGAAATGACCAAAACTGCGGTACCTTTGTCAGCGAGTTTGCGAACAATTTCTACGATGTCTGACTTTGCACCGATGTCGACTCCAAGTGTCGGTTCATCCAGAATGAGCAGCTTCGGTTCGCGCACCAGCCACTTTGAGAGCACGACTTTCTGTTGGTTGCCGCCGGACAACTCATGCACAGCTTTGCTTGGGCTGTCTGTCTTGATGCCCAACAGTTTTATGAAATCGAGGATCTTGCGGGCTGCACCGCGTTCATTAACGAAAGAACCTGACTTGAACACATCAAGGTTTGGCAGCAGGAAATTTTCGGCAACACTATGATCAAGAATCAGGCCCTGTCTGCGGCGGCTTTCGGGAACCAGCGCAATGCCTGCGGCGATGGCGTCTGCCGTCGAGGTGATGGTTTTGCCGTTGAGGCGCACCGTGCCGCTCTCCGCTGACCTGATGCCGAAAATGGCTTGGGCGATTTCGGTGCGGCCTGATCCCATCAGTCCGGCAAGGCCAACGATTTCGCCGGCCCTGATTTGGAAGCTGACGTCGCGATACTCACCTGCTGACGAGATGTTATCGACGTCGAGGACTGTGGATGCATCTGCTGTTGAGCCGCGTTCCCGCCATTTGAGTGATGACCCGGTGCCTGGCCCCAGCATTGCGTCGATCAGAACTTGCATCGAAATGTTTTTGCAAGTGTCGGTCAACACAATACCGCCATCCCGCATGACAGTCACGCGGTCGCAGATTTCAAAAATTTCTGCCATGCGATGTGAAATGTAAATGATTGAAATACCGCTGCTTTGCAGCCGGCGCACAATACGGAAAAGGGAGCTTGTCTCGTGTTCCGACAATGACGATGTTGGTTCGTCCATGATGAGGATTTGCGCATTCTGTGACAGCGCCTTGGCGATTTCGACCATTTGGCACGCACCCGAACTGATGTCTTCAACACGGGCGTTGGGATCAATGTCTTCACCAAGGTCAGCAAGGATTTCGCGGGAGCGGCGCACTGCCTCTTTATCGTTCAACAGATAGCCGGAGCGCGGTTCACGGTGGAGAAAGATGTTTTGTGCGACTGTCAATGTCGGGATCAGGCTCAATTCCTGGAAGATCATGGCGATGCCGGCAGCTTCGGCGTCGCGGGGTGTGGCGAATTGATGGGACTTGCCGTTGATGACAATTTCGCCGGAGTCGCGGCTGTACACACCTGTCAGAACTTTCATGAGGGTGGACTTGCCAGCGCCATTCCCCCCCATGAAGGCGTGAATCTCACCTTTCTGCAAGGCAAAATTCACCGTCTTCAGCACCGGGATATTGCTGAATGATTTCTCAATATTACGCATTTCGAGAATGTTTGGGTGTGCCACTGTCGTATCCTGGGCGTGCTGCGAAGGTGGTCTGCGGATGCGGCCAGCAAGGGAGGGTGCTGGCCGCAACTTTCACATGGTGCTGAACTTAGTTCTTCAGATCAGCAGCCATTTCAGCGGGCAATTCCTTGCGATAGATGGTTTTATAGGAAACAGGAAGATTGCCGCGGTTCACGGCTACGGGTGGCACAACAACATAGGGAGGGGTTTGCTCACCAATCAGGGCAAGCAAGCCCACCGACGCTTCAGCCACACCCTGATCATAGGGGCGTTGCGAAGAAATGCCAGCGATGAAACCGTTCTTTGCCATGTTGGCAGCAACGATCTGGTCAAAGTTCTCGTTGGCAATCTTGAACTTGTCAGGGGTCAGGCCAGCAGTTTGAGCCGCAGTCACGGCGCCCATGGCAGGGATGCTCCACGAGGCATACATGCCATTCAGGTTTGGATAACGGGCAAGAACAGCTTGTGCCACTTCCTGGCCCTTGTCCGGGTTGTCGTGGCCAGCAGCGGCCACCAACTTGATGTCAGGATATTTTGCCATCAAGCGGGCGACAAAGCCGATGTAGCGGAGGTTCGTCACGTAGAAGTCGTTGGCAAAATACATGGCCGCAACTTCGCCCTTGCCACCGATAGCGGTTGCAAGTTCGTCGGCAATGTACATGCCAAGCGCAAGATTGTCTGACGACACGATCGACACATAGTCCTTGCCGGGATCCATGCCTTCAACAGCCTGGTCGATGAACACAACTTTTGCTCCACCATCTTTGAGTGCCTTGAATGCAGAGGCCGTGGTTTTGCCATTCAAGGGAATGGACACGACAAGGCTCGGCTTCAACACCGCGATGGTTTCAAGATCGGCGATCTGCTTTGCATCATCCCAGTTGGCATTGGTTTCGGCAACGACCTTGACGCCGTATTTTTCAAAGGTTTCCTTGAGGCCGATCAATTGTTCGGAGGCCCAGTCATCGCCCAACCAACCCATGGAAAGTCCGACGGTGAAATTGCCGGCCCTGATCTTTGCAGCCTGTTCGTCAGTAATCTTGATAGAAGAGCCAAGTACGCCAATTTCGCCACGTTGGCCATCGCTGACCACGGTGTTGGAGAGGTCGTCGATCTTGGCGAGTTCAAGTGTTTTGGCTGATGGTGCGGTGTACCACAGCGGATGTTGGATGTCGGCAGCGATGTTGTCTGCTGCAAACACTCCCGTCGAAAGGGTGAGGCAGGCGAGCAGTGCTGTCGTTGCCTTGAGGGCAGCGCGTCTTGTGTAGGTCATGTGTCTTCTCCTGTTGATGTATTTTTTGATAGTAGTTCTGGTGGTGATGCTTCAGCGGTCCAGCATGAATTCCCGCAGCATGATGGCAAGGCGGTGTTCTGCTTCCCAAGCCAGGCTGTGGCCGCATTCCTGAAAGACCTCGGCGCGTTCAACACCCGTCGAAACCTTGCGCATTTGATCTTCGACGAGTGGGCCGAAAAATTCTGGTGCACCAACTGTCATGATCGGCAGTGTCAGCTTGGTCTTTTTGAGTTCTTTGTTGATGCGGGCGTTCTTCAGGCCCGCACGATAGGTTTCAAGGCAGCCACGCAGACCGCCGGGAGCAGCAAGGTGCGCTATCCATTCGGTGATGGCTTCATCGGAAATCGCATTCGGATTCCAGGTCTCGGCCTTGATCCAGAATTCCCAGAACTCGCGCTCCTTTCCGGTGATCAGCATTTCTGGCAGATGGGGGATCCAGAAAAATGGAATGTGCCAAACCCAAACGCCTTGCTGACGAAACTGTGCCGAGATGTTGTCTGGCGTAAACTGTGACCATTCCTCAAGACCTTCACCCGACAGCAGCATTTCACAAAATGAAAGTGTCTTGACGCGGCTGCGTTCCGTTGCGGCAAGCGCATAGGCAAATTCTGCACCGCGATCCTCACCATGCAGATGGAACGTCTCATGGCCGAGGAAGCTCATCAGCTCTGCCATGTCCTTGGCGTTGCTCAAGGAATCATAACCCTCTTCCGCAGGTGGCTTGTCAGTATGGCCAAAGCCACGCAAGTCGGGTGCGACGACCGTGAAGTGTTCTGTCAAAAGTGGAAACAGTTTTGCCCAATAAAAACTGGTCTTCGGTGTTCCATGCAGAAGCAACAGCGCAGGGCCCTGTCCAGCGGTGACATAATGCATCCGGATGCCGTTGACCCGGGCGCGACCGTGTTTCACCGGATGACCTGCGTGATCAAAAATCTCAGCCATGGATCCTCCCAGACATCTCGACGCGAATACTCGACTCTTCTTTGAATGGAAATTTCATCATTTATGAACAAATGTCAAATGAAATAATTATATGTTCACGTTCCGCCACCGTTCAAAGACCTGATATTTTTGCAAAATCATCGATGTAAGCTTTGAATATGCGCGTAAACACGCCTTTTTACTGTCTTATCATTTTCCGCGCAGTAGAACTCAAACGGTGTTTTAGATTTTGGAATTGACAAATGTGCAATCAAATGTACAACTGTCAAGTACAAAACTTTGCAGAATGGGAGAAACGCAATGGCAACAGCGCTGGATAAATATGCTGACATGAAGCCGCAGTGGGATGAGCCTTTGCTGATCGAGTCACATCAGAACGGCATTCGCACCAAGCGCATGAACCCGAACACCCCCATCACTGATGACGAGCTTGTGGAAGATGCTATTCGCTGCTGGGACGCTGGCGCCACGGCGATTCACGATCACAATTCGAACTTCGACCTGCAGGGCAAAGAGTCGTTCGATGACTACATGAAAGTCTGGAGCCGCATCCTCGAAGCCCGACCCGGCATGATTTGGTATCCAACAACCTGCAACAACAATCTCGTGAAGCCTGAGCATTGCGGATTGGAGCATTTCGACTTCCTTAACAAGCACGCCAATGTGCAGGTCGCTGTCGTCGATACCGGCATCGACCAATTTGTGATCGACGAAGACAAGGACGGCTATTCCATGGGCCGCGCCTATGGTTGGGACCTGACGCAAGTAGCGGCTCAAGTGAAATTCTGCAGGCAGCGCGACATTGCCATGATCTGGGGCGTCTATGAACCAGGCCATCTGCGCGTGGCGCGTCACTATGTTGATCGTGGCATGTTCACGAAAGGCACAAATTGGGATTTCTATTTCGTTGGAAAATATGGCCTGACGTCAGAAAAGCCAATCGGCACCTGCGGCATGGAACCATCGCTTGAGAGCCTTTATTACTACCTTGACATGATAGCCCAGGCGAAACACAAGCTGCCTTGGTTCATTTCGATATGGGGCGAGGGTGACTATGATTACCGTCCGCTGGTTCGCCGCACCATTGAACTTGGTGGGCACGTCAAGACAGGCCTCGAACTGCATTACGCACCCCATCGCAATCCGACGAACCTTGAGCTCTTGCAGGAGGTACAAGCAATCGCCCGTGAGGTTGGTCGGCCACTTGCCACACATGATGACGCTCGCCGCATCTACAATATCACTTGAGTCGGAATTGATCTTCCATTCCTGGGTCACCGGCAGGCAAACTATGGCAGCCGGGTGATTCTCCAGATTCCCCGCATGAAGCAAAGGATGACAGGACGGGACATGACTTTCCAGGAACCTTCGGATCACGCGAAAACCCGCATTGCCTGGCTTTATTATGTTGAGGGCATGACACAGGATGAAATCGTCAACCAAACCGGTTGGAGCAAATCGAAAGTATTGCGCATCCTTTCTGCCTCAAGGCAAGATGGCACTGTTCAAATCCGGGTGACGACCAACCTCAGCACGTGTATTGAACTTGAACGCAGACTTGAGGAGCGTTGGGGTTTCACGCGGGCCATTGTCATTCCTGAACCGCAAGACCAATTTCAAACCCAGTCGATTCTGGGTGCGGCACTCGGAGCTTACATCTCGGAAAATGTTTCAAGCCACATGGCAATCGGTTTGGGTTGGGGGAAAACCCTGACCAGCGCATTACCTTTCATCGTGTCGCCAAAGATTGAAGGCATTCGCGTTTTGTCGATGCTCGGTGGACTGACGCACGTCAGCAGTGTCAATCCTTCTGAATTTGCCTGGCGCGTCGCTGATAAACTCAGCGCTGAATGCTATCTGTTGACAGCGCCCGTGTTTGCGCCCGACCCCGAAACGAAGGCTGCCCTTATTGCACATTCCGGCATCAAGGAAATATTCATGCAGGCGCGCTCGCTCGACATGGCAATTGTTTCAGTTGGTGCCCTGACGCCACCTTCTGCTTTCGTCGAATACGGCCTGTTGAGCAAAGCTGAAATGGTGTCTCTGGACGCTGCTGGTGCAGTAGGCGATGTGCTCTGCCATTTTGTAGATGAGGAAGGCAACATCATTGCGCATCCGGTGAATGACCGGGTAGTTGCCGTCAATCCTCAACATATCAGTACTGCCCGAAATTTGGTACTTGCCTCAGGAGGGTCGCACAAATTCAAGATTGTTCGTGCCGCCATCAAGCTGCTGCGTCCGAAAGTGCTGATCGTCAATGAAAAAGTTGCCGAACTGCTTGCTCAAGCGCAGCAGTGAACTTCACGCTATTGTCGGGCTTCTGCAACAAGGCGTTCCGCAACACTCTCATCGGTAACCAGCACGTGCGGCTTGAGCAATTTCATTGCGGCGCGAACAACATCAAACTTCCGCCAGCCGCCTGAGGCGAGGACAATCTTGCGTGTCGCCGCAAGATCGCGCGGATCAATGCCCATGACGCGATTGTTGATGGGGTGATCAATGACGTTACCATTTTCGTCAATAAAACGGAGCAAAACATGGCCTACGGCACCTGCAGCCTGCAGGCTGGCGATCTCCTCGCGCTCCAGAATGGAAAATTGTGAAACTGTCGAGTAAGGCGAAAGTTCTCCTGCTGTGACAATGGCAAGTTCCAGTGACTTTGACGCCTCGACAATCTCGATTATGCCCGCATGGGCGAACAAGGCATCACGTGTACGGACATCCGGCGCCAATACAGGCACAGCCATCAAATAACCCTGGGCGGACAACCGGTCTGCGAAGCGCCAGGCAAATTCCGACAGGTTGTGCCTGTTGACGCGCGTCAGTCCGCCCAACATGGAAATGACTTTCAAGTCTTTTTGTTCCCGATATTCGATCTGCGCAAGACTCGTGCTCAATGTGCGTCCCCAGCCCAGGCCAATACTCATGTTGTCCGTTAGAATTCCATTGATGTAATTGCCGAGCGCTTCGCCAAGCTCGACATATTCTGTTTCAAGATTCGGGCAATTGGGAATGACAACGGCTCGCTCCAGTCCCACCAAATTTTCGAGACTTCGCTCCAGTTCAACACAGCGACTCAAATGTGTTGCGATACTAATTTGCACAGTGCCGTTTTGGCGGGAATTTGCCAGAATGCGCAAAACTTTCGAGCGACTAAGTCCGAGCGCCTTCGAAATTTCTTCTTGGGTCTTGTCTTCCATATAATAGAGCCAAGACACCTGAATATTCAGATCGTCGCCGGAAACAGGTTCTGACATTTGTCCACCTAATACACTTTGCAGCAAGCCAGACAGGCATTGCGATGCTTGTTTGCCAGGGCACGGTTTTCATCTTTGCCAGCAGTATCATTCGAATTGCCAGCCGTAAAGAAAGCGTGGAAATCGTCTGAAAAACTAGCGCCGGGTTGGCGTTGTTTTCATGAAATTCAGTGTGTGCTCGAAGGATTCCACGCCTGCCTGTGAGCCTAGACCTGTGGCATTCAGGGCCGACGTGGCTTGCGCAAAGCGCACGGCTTTTTCGGGGTCGAAGCCCTTGACCAGGGCGACAGCAAAACCTGCATCGAACGCATCGCCACACCCGCAAGTGCATTTTACAATGATTTCATAGGCTGGAATGTGGAACCGCGTACCGTCCTTGTGACTGTAGTAGGCACCGTCTCCTCCCAAAGTAAAAACGCAAGCCGCAACACCCTGGTCGTGGAAAAAATTTGTGCATCCCACTAGATCTTCAATTCCTGAAAGGGCGCGCGCCTCCTCAATCGACGGCATGAAGTAGTCAGTATAGGGAAGAACTGCCGCGACATCCGGCAAGTCATCGGCTGTTGCGGCAAAGATGTCGACAGTTGTGATGCAGCCTCTTGCCTTGGCGTGCTTCATCAGGCTGGCATTGGCTTCACCATCCATGGCGTGCATCAACCCCACGCCGCCCAAGTGAAATACCTTCGCGTCGGTGGCCTTGTCGAAATCCTCTGGTTCCACTGTGAATGTGCTGGTGGCACCCGTCATGTGCAGGGCAGGGCGCGAACCATCCGCGCGCGTCGTAACAATTGAAGTTGATGTTTTCCAGCCTTGCTGGCGTTGCATCATGGCGGTATCAACATTGAAATCCTTCAGGCGCTGCATCACCCAGTCGCCCATCAGATCTTGACCCAAGCCACCAACCGCACGGGTTTTTAAACCCATCTTGGCCGCAGCAATTGCCGCAACACCAGCCGCGCCCGAAACGGCAAGTGTGATTTCATCAACGCTGAAGCAGCCACCGCCGGGCGGGATGGCCGTGAACGGCCAACCGAGGCAGTCAAAGGTGTAAAATCCCATTGAAATGTAATCGAACTGCGGTATTGCCATTTCAACGACCTCCCAAGCCGAATATTTTACGAATTTATAGTGAAAACAGCGACGAAAGTCCAGACAAAATTTTGCTGAATCTCACAATTGTTCATTGCGTTTGACGATGGAACGAGATCGTCATTGCCGCTTCTGCTGTCGAAAACAGGAGATATGTGTGTAATCTAAGCGAAAGTGGCGTCACTCAAAATAAAACCATCAAATTTCTCTGAACATATTGACATTTTAAATATAAAATGTTCAATTCGGGGAGAGTTCAGTTATTCCATCAAAATGGGAGTTGCGCAATGAAGGCTGGAGTTTTGCTGAGCGTCAATGATGTCGACTATACAACGATCGCTGAACCGAGCCTTGATGCGGGAGACATGCTGCTCGAGGTAAAAGCAGCAACGGTTTGCGGTACAGACATTCGCGTTCTGCGTGGCAAGAAAACCAGCGGCATTCGTTACCCCTCGGTCCTCGGGCATGAATTTGCGGGTGTTGTCGTCAACGCAGGTGGCAACACCCAATTTTCTGTGGGACACGCCGTTACCGTCTGCCCACAGTTCGCATGCGGCCACTGTGAATACTGCATTCGCGGCGCAGAGAACCTCTGCCGCAACATGGTGGCCATGGGTTATGAGATTGATGGCGCTTTTGCGCAATATGTGCGCATCCCTGCATTTGGTGTAAAGTCAGGCAATGTTTTTGCCGTGCCGAACGGGTTGAGCTTTGAAGAAGCAGCACTTGCTGAACCCCTGGCCTGCGTCATGAATGGCCAAGAGCGGGTCGGAGTCAAAATGGGTGATGCGGTCGCCATCCTCGGTGCCGGACCAATTGGCATTCTCCACATCAAGCTGGCCCGCCTGTCAGGTGCCCGCTTGATCATTGTCAGCGAGTTAAACCCACTGCGCCGCGAGGCTGCGTTGAAAGCGGGCGCAGACCTTGCAATTGATCCGGGTACTGATGATCTTTTCAGCCGCACCAAATCTGCAACTGGCGGCCTTGGCGTTGATGTTGCAATTGTCGCCATTGGCGTGCCTTCCCTGGCGAATGATGCCATTCGGCTGGTGTGCCACCGGGGCCGCGTCAGCCTGTTTGCGGGCTTCACCAAAGGCGTGCAGGCGGAACTTGACGTCAATGCCATCCACTACAATGAACTTGTGGTCACAGGGTCTTTTGGCTTGTCGAGACTGTGGTTCGGGAAAGCACTCAGCATGATCGCGAGTGGCCAACTTGAAATGAAATCACTGCTGACCCATCGCTTTGGTCTTGCCGACATCAAGCTTGCGTTGGATACGGCCGAGCAGGGCTCTGCCATCAAAGTCGCGGTGTTGAACGATTGATGATGACGATTTTGCAAATGCGAAATGAATGAGGACCAGACACCATGCCCATCAATATATCACCCACCGGCCTTGCCCGTGACCTCCAGACCCGCGCTGACAGCGGCAAGCCCATTCGTATTGGACTTGTTGGCTCCGGTGAAATGGGCACAGATATTGTCACGCAGGTGGCTCATATGCCCGGCATCGAAATAGGTGCCATCTCCGAACTCCGCTTGCCATCAGCGGGCAAGGCCGTCGATATTGCCTACCGTGAAGCGGGCCATTGGGCTGAAGCCAAAACTGCCGACACCTTAAACCGCCAGATGCAACTGGGCAAGATCGCCATCACGGATGACGTGAACCTTCTTCTTGGAAGTGACCTGATTGATGTGGTGATCGATGCAACGGGTGTTCCAGCCGTCGGTGCTGAAATCGGCCTGCGCGCCATGGAAAACGGCAAACATCTTGTGATGATGAATGTCGAAGCCGATGTCACCATCGGAGCCTATCTCAACAGTGAGGCAAAACGACTCGGCGTCACGTATTCACTGGGTGCAGGCGATGAGCCATCTTCCTGCATGGAACTGATTGAATTTGTCTCGGCCATGGGCCACCCCATCGTCGCGGCAGGCAAAGGCAAGAACAATCCGCTCAACATCGACGCCACGCCGGATGAATATGCCGAAGAGGCAAAGCGCCGAAACATGAATGTGCGCATGCTCGTCGAATTCGTTGACGGATCAAAGACCATGGTGGAAATGGCGGCCATCGCCAACGCCACAGGTTTGATCCCAGACCGTCAAGGCATGCACGGCCCATCGGCAACACTTGATCAACTTGCAAAAATATTGGTTCCAAAAAAAGATGGTGGCGTACTGTCGCGTATGGGTGTTGTGGATTATTCGATTGGCAAGGGTGTTGCTCCCGGCGTTTTCGTCGTCGCCGAAATGTCGCATCCCCGCATCAGCGAACGCATGGAAGATTTGAAGATGGGTCACGGCCCATATTTCACTTTCCATCGGCCTTATCATCTCACATCACTCGAAGTGCCGCTCACCTGCGCACGCGTTGTGCTCTATGGCAAAGCCGACATGGTGCCGCTGGCCAAGCCAAGTGCCGAAGTTGCAGCGGTTTCCAAAAAAGACCTGAAGCCCGGTGACACGCTGGATGCCATTGGCGAGTTCTGTTACCGCGCATGGATCATGACGGCGGCAGATGCCCGTGAAGCTCAAGCGATTCCCTGTGGCTTGCTGCACAAGGCCAAAGTCATCAAGCCCATCGCCAAGGGCGAACTCATCACAACAGCCAATGTCCAGGTGCCAGCCGATTCAAAAATCGCCGAGCTGCGCGCCCGCCAGGACAAGCTGGTTTACGGACACTGAGGAAACCACACATGCCCGATGCCACCGAAAAGAAAAAGTCCACTCAAGACAATGCGCCCTTTGCAATTCGCAACTACACGCCTGAACAATTGCGTGAGGTGCTGCACAAGATGCATCTCATCCGCAAATTTGAAGAGGGTGCGGAAGATGCTTACTTGCGTGGTTTCATCCACGGCACCATGCATCTCTCCATCGGACAGGAAGCAAGCGCCCTTGGCATCTGCATGCCACTGACCGAAGCCGACCAGATCACTTCGACCCATCGTGGTCACGGGCATTGCATTGCCAAGGGTGCGCAAGTTGACCGCATGTTCGCGGAGTTTTTCGGCAAGACATCCGGCTACTGCAAAGGCCGCGGTGGCTCCATGCACATCGCTGATGTGAGCAAGGGCAATCTGGGTGCCAACGGCATTGTGGCAGGTGGTATTCCAATTGCGACTGGCGCTGCACTCTCGGCCAAGATGCAAAAAAACGGCAAGGTCGTTGTGTGTTTCTTTGGTGATGGTGCCAACAATGAAGGGGCTTTCCACGAGTCCCTCAACATGGCCGCCATCTGGAAACTGCCTGTTGTGTTTGTCTGCGAAAACAATGGCTACGGCATGTCCACATCGTCAGCGCGCTCCACGGCGGTCGCCAACATTGCGGATCGTGCGGCGGGTTATGCCATGCCGGGCGTGGTGGTGGATGGAAATGATTTCTCCGCCGTTGCCGAAGCGTCGTCGAACGCTGTTGACCGAGCCCGGAGAGGTGAAGGACCAACCTTGATTGAATCGAAAACCTATCGCCATCGCGGCCATTCCAAAAGCGATCGCAACCGTTATCGTACCAAGGAAGAAATCGAAGACTGGAAAGCCAACCGTGATCCCATCAGCAAGTTCGAAGCCGAATTGATGCAGTTTGGCGTGATTGACCAGGCAGGCATCGCCGCCGTCATCACCGCGGTGGATGCTGAAATTGCAGCAGGTATTGCTTTTGCACAAGCAAGCCCAGCACCCGCCACGACTGAAGTTCTCAACTACGTTTACACGGAGCAAAATTGATGGACACGCAACCCCGGCAGCTCAGCTATTCACAAGCCATCCAGGAAGCCATGGCCCTAGCTTTGGAAAGCGATCCAAACGTGTTCCTCATGGGCGAAGACATCGGCGTTTATGGCGGTGCGTTTCAGGTGACGGGTGATCTCGTCGAACGCTTTGGTGCGGAGCGCGTCATCGACATGCCGATTTCGGAGTTGGGTGGCGCAGGCGTGGCCGTTGGTGCGGCCATGACAGGCATGAAGCCAATCTTCGAATTCCAGTTCTCCGACTTTGCAACATTGGCCATGGAGCAGATTGTCAACCAGGCCGCCAAGATGCGCTACATGCTGGGTGGTGATGTTTCGGTGCCGCTGGTCATGCGCTTTCCCGCTGGATCCGGCACCGGTGCTGCGGCCCAGCACAGCCAAAGCCTCGAAGCCTGGTTGGCACACGTGCCGGGCTTGAAGGTCTTGCAACCCGCAACGCCGCATGATGCAAAAGGCCTGTTGCTCGCCGCCGTTGCTGATCCTGATCCGGTGATGATCTTCGAACACAAGCTGCTTTATAAAATGAAGGGTGATGTGCCCGAAGGCTATTACACCGTGCCCATCGGCAAGGCCCGCATTGCGAGGGAAGGCCGCGACGTCACCATCGTTGCAACATCCATCATGGTGCACAAGTCGCTTGAGGCAGCGATTGCACTGCAAGCCGAAGGCATCAATGTGGAAGTCATTGATCTCCGCTGCATTCGCCCCATCGACCATGAAACAGTCATCGCCAGCGTCAAGAAAACCCATCGTCTGATCTGCGTCTATGAAGCTGTGAAAGCCTTTGGCATGGGTGCTGAAATCAGTGCCATGATCGCCGAAAGCGATGCGTTTGATTATCTTGATGCGCCGATTGTGCGTTTGGGCGGCCTTGACAGCCCAATCCCCTACAACCCTGATCTGGAAAAAGCCGCGGTTCCACAAGTTCTCGATATCATCAACAGTGCCCGCGCACTGGTGCAGGGAAAGCGTTGAGCCATGGCCATTGAAGTCATCCTGCCTAAAGTCGATATGGACATGTCCACAGGCCGCATTTCCAAGTGGCTGGTTGCTGAAGGAGCCGAGGTCAAGAAGGGTGATCCGCTGTTCGAGATCGAAACCGATAAGGCTGCCATGGAAGTTGAATCTCCCGGCACTGGAAAGCTCGGGCAGATCAGCGCGAGGGAAGGTGACGAGGTTCCGATCGGCCAAGTCATTGCTTACATTTTCGCTGCTGGTGAAACAGCAACCGAGGCTGTGCAATCCAAGTCTGCCGCACCTGTTGTGGAAGCGCCTGCCAAAGCAGCACAGGTTGCCGTGGTTGAAAACAGTACAAACAGCCCTTCCTCCGAAATCCGTGCCACGCCATTGGCCCGCCGCATGGCGAAGGAAAAAGGCCTGGAACTTTCGTCAGTGAAAGGCAGTGGCCCCCAAGGCCGCGTTCTCAGCGCAGACATTGAAGCGCTGGCCGCCAAGCCTGTACCGCCCGTCAGCAAAGTTGCAGCGCCAATTGTTTCTGCAACGCGAGCCGATGACGCGGTGGTGCTGGTACCGCACGACAGCATGCGCAAGATCATCGCCCGTCGCCTGACAGAGTCGAAGTCAACAGTTCCGCATTTTTACATTTCAGCAGACTGCCGCCTTGATGCGCTTCTGAAACTGCGCGGCGATCTGAACAAGGCAGCGCCGGCGAAAGATGGTGGGCCGTCTTACAAGCTTTCCATCAATGACATGGTGATCAAGGCCTGGGCCTTGGCACTCCGCGATGTGCCCGCCGCCAACGTGTCGTGGACGGATGCTGCCATGCTGCACCATGCCCACGCCGATATCGGCGTTGCCGTATCCATCGAGGGCGGCTTGATCACGCCGATCATCCGCAGCGCAGAGACAAAATCACTCTCGGCGATTTCGAGCGAGATGAAGGATTTGGCGACCCGCGCAAAATCCCGCAAGCTGAAGTCAGATGAATACAATGGCGGCAGCTCCGCCATCTCCAATCTCGGCATGTTCGGCGTACGCGATTTCGCTGCCATCCTCAATCCGCCCCACGCCACCATCCTTGCGGTGGGCAGCGGTGACCAGCGCGCGGTTGTGGAGAACGGAGCCATTGTTCCTGCAACAGTCATGACAGTGACTCTCTCGACTGATCATCGGGCTGTTGATGGTGCACTCGGTGCCGAGGTGCTTGCCACTTTCAAACGCTATATCGAACATCCAATGTCAATGCTGGTGTAAAGTCACTGGTGCCGGTGGTGGGGAAGATATTGGGACTATAGGACTCGGGGCGCATCCTTCGAGGCTCGCAAGGAGAAGAAAAATGGCCGACAACAATTTCGACGTTCTGATTATTGGCGCTGGTCCCGGTGGTTATGTGACGGC
The DNA here is from genome assembly GCA_031418195.1 of Hyphomicrobiales bacterium. Taxonomy (GTDB): domain Bacteria; phylum Pseudomonadota; class Alphaproteobacteria; order Rhizobiales; family Aestuariivirgaceae; genus Aestuariivirga. The sequence continues at coordinate 44,821 of JANOXA010000124.1, forward strand.
GATTCGTGCGGCACAACTGGGCTTCAAGACCGCCAT
>JANOXA010000125.1:0-13882 GCA_031418195.1 Hyphomicrobiales bacterium
CGTGATGGCTGCCATGTTCACGGCATGGGTGCCAAAAGGCGCTGCCAATATACTGCCAAGCCCGGTCACCAACAGGCATGCGGCAACTGGCGGTTCATAGCCATTGGCCCGTAACACGGCAAAACCCGGCAGGTTTTGCGATGCCATGGTGACCAGATAAAGCGGTAAACCAATGCCGATGATCGCCGTGGTATTCCATTGCGGAAGATCGAATGTCAGGGGCGTAACGCCGATCGGTATGGCGCTTGAAAACGCGCCACTGATCCCGGCAAACACCAGCCCCAGCAGCACCACCACAGGCACCGTGTACATCGGTACCAACATGCGCAGGATGAAAAATGCCAGGACCAGCGGAACCACCAAAGTCGGAAGTGCCAATGCTGCATTGGGAACACCCAGCACGTAGCGCAGCAACACGCCAGCCAACATGGCCGCCGCAATGCTGGCTGGCATTTTGTTGATGGCAAAGGACAATGGCTTGATCAGAGCTGTGATGACCATCAACAGGCCGGCGAACATGAAGGCCCCGATGGCTTCCGGAAAACTGATGCCCGCTGCACTTGTGGCAATCAGCACGGCCCCCGGCGTTGACCACGCCACCATGATGGGCTGCTTGTAGCGATAAGCAAGAATGGCTGAGGTTGCTGCCATGGCAAAACACAGGCTGGCCGCCACCGATGCTTGCTGGGCCGCTGTTGCGCCGACCGCCTTTGCACCCTCAATGACAACAAGGATCGTCGAAGCAAATCCGACGATGACGGCGGCAGTCGCTGCTGAAATCAGCGAGGGCCAATGATTTTCTGTGGTTGCTTTCAAGGCAGCGGAACCTCCGGTTCATTCTTGGCCACATGCAGAATGAGCGAGGTTTTGACACTTTCAACATTGGGGGCTTTGGAAAGCGCACCCATGACGAAACTCTGCACAGCCGCCAGATCGCGGGCCACGCAGACCAGCATGAAGTCTGCTCCCCCAGACACGGCATAACATTCACGGACGATCGGCCAGGTTTTGGCACTGCGCTCAAACGCTGCAATTTCATGTTGGGCCTGGCTCTTGAGTCCCACCAGCGCGAAGAGTTTGACGCCATAATCCAGCTTGTCCCGCGCCAATTGGGCACGGTAGCCTGTAATCAGGCCTGCTTCCTCCAACGCCTGAACCCGGCGCAACGTCGGTGGCGGCGACAATCCCACACGATGGGCCAATTCCACATTGCTCAGGCGCCCCTCGCGCTGCAATTCACGCAGTATCTTCCAATCAATGGTATCGGGATTGCCGTGTTTGTCCATGGATCGGGCTTATAGGCAATTTTGTTGCGTGATTGGAAGTGCGAAGTCGATGTGGCACTATGGCAGGATGACAAACGAAATTTTGACGCCGGATGAGATGAAACAAGCCGAAGCCTTGGCCATCGCAAGTGGCATACCGTCATTGCAATTGATGGAAAATGCAGGACGCGCCGTTGCCGTCGAAATCTTGAAACGCTACAAGAAATGCGCTGTCGCTATCATCTGCGGACCGGGCAACAATGGCGGGGATGGCTTTGTCGTGGCCCGCCTCTTGGCAGCCAAAAAGTGGCCCGTGAAAATTTATTTGGTGGATGAGCGCAAGAAAATAAAGGGTGATGCGGCCAAAATGGCTGCAAAATGGAAAGATCAAGTTGCCGATTTCGCGGCATCTAAAAGAGCGGTCAGCGGAAAATCCAGACCGGGGCTGATTGTCGATGCCATCTTTGGCATCGGCCTCAACCGCGATTTTGACATGGCATGGGCCGATACCATCAACAATGCCGAAATTCCTGTCGTCGCAATCGATGTGCCATCAGGCGTTGATGGCCTTACGGGAGAACAACGCGGCTGTTCCGTCGTTGCCGATCTCACGGTAACCTTTTTTCGCAAGAAGCCCGCCCATGTTTTGCTGCCGGGGCGCACCCTGTGTGGCGAAATTATCGTGGCAGACATCGGCATTTCAGGAGAGATTGTTGACGCTTTACCCATACGGGTTTTCGAGAATGCAAAGAATGATTTGCTTGCCTTGTTCCCGGAACACCACAAATCCAATCGGGGTCACGCCATGATTTGGAGCGGCCCGGAACTGTCAACGGGGGCGGCACGAATGGCTGCCAAAGCCGCTGCGTGCAGTGGTGCGGGACTAACCACAATACTGGGAAGCCGCGACGCCTTGCGGGTTCACGCCCATCATGTTTCTTCCATCATGCTAAAATCGGTCGAAAGCCTTGCAGACTTGCAGTCCGTGTTGGACGACAAAAGGCAAAAGGCTTTTTGCATTGGTCCGGCGGCGGGCGTCAACGACATGACGCGCAAGGTTGCCTTGCGCATGCTGAAAACGGGATGGCCCGTGGTGTTGGATGCTGATGCGCTTACCGTGTTTGCCACTGAACCAGAGGAATTGTTTCTGGCCATAAAAGCCGTAAGGGGGCGACCGGTGGTGTTGACCCCTCATGAGGGCGAGTTTGAACGGTTGTTCAAAAACTTGCCTGGCAACAAGATTCAGCGGACACAAATGGCGGCAAAAACCAGCGGAGCAGCCGTTGTTTTGAAAGGCGCGGATACCGTCATCGCAATCGCCAGCGGATTCGCACAAGTCAACACCAATGCACCACCGAAATTGGCAACAGCAGGCAGTGGCGACGTGTTGGCGGGCATTATCACGTCCTTGCTGGCCCAAGGTAATAACGAGTTCATGTCGGCATCTGCAGGCGTTTGGAATCATGGCGACGCGGCCAATCGCTGTGTCAAACGCGCGATCATCGCTGAGGATTTGATTGCAGAATTGGGTTATTGACATGTCTTGTCGAAACTTTGTTTCGCAGCGCAGCATGTTTGTCTATAAAAAATTCGCCTCATCCACAAGCCCTTGTGTTGACTCAGGCCCAACACCAGATAAGCTATGCTAAATAATCATAGCTCTCCCGGAGTATTTCCATGACGGCCCGTCACTCTCGTGTCCTGATCCTTGGTTCAGGCCCTGCAGGCTATACTGCTGCCATCTATGCCGCCCGCGGCATGTTGAAACCGCTTGTCGTGCAAGGTATCCAGCCTGGCGGGCAATTGACTATAACCACAGACGTTGAAAACTATCCCGGCTTTGCCAGCACCATCCAAGGCCCTTGGCTGATGGAAGAAATGCGCCAACAGGCCGAACACATGGGCACGGAAGTTGTGTCCGATACCATCGTGTCCGTTGACCTGAAAGCGCAACCCGTGAAACTCGTCGGCGATAGTGGCACAGTTTATACCTGTGACGCTTTGATCATTGCCACAGGGGCCCAGGCCAAATGGCTGGACCTACCTTCTGAAAACCATTTCAAGGGATTTGGTGTTTCGGCCTGCGCCACCTGCGACGGGTTTTTCTATCGCAACAAGAAAGTGCTGGTGGTGGGCGGTGGCAACACCGCGGTTGAGGAAGCTTTGTACCTCACCAACTTTGCCTCGGAAGTCGTGGTGATTCACCGTCGCACCGAATTCAAGGCCGAGCGCATTTTGCAGGACCGGCTTTTCAATCACCCAAAAATAAAGGTGAAGTGGGAAACCACATTGGACGAAGTCCTGGGCACCTCAGACCCCAAGGGTGTTACATCGGTGAGATTGAAAAACGTGAAATCCGGGGCGACCGAAGTGTTGGAACTGGATGGTGTTTTCATCGCCATCGGACACAAACCGGCAACCGAACTGTTCGTGGACCAACTGCCTTTCAAGAATGGCGGCTACCTCATCACAGCACCATGGTCCACCCAAACCGAAATCCCCGGTGTCTTTGCGGCGGGAGATGTGAGCGATGATATTTATCGGCAAGCCGTCACAGCGGCAGGCATGGGTTGCATGGCGGCCATTGAAGCAGAGCGTTGGCTCCACGCACAACAAACAAGTCACAGAGAAGCGGCGGAATAGACATGGATTGGGACAAGCTTCGCATTTTTCACGCTGTGGCCGATGCAGGCAGTTTCACCCATGCGGGCACAGAACTCAATCTCTCACAATCTGCCGTGAGCCGCCAGATCAGCGCGCTTGAGAATGACTTGCGGGTTCCCTTGTTTCATCGCCATGCCCGGGGCCTGATCCTCACGGAACAAGGCGAGGTGCTTTATCGAACTGCCCATGATGTTTACACCAAGCTCGCAGCAGCCAAAACCCGGCTGATGGATTCCAAGGAAAAGCCGTCTGGCGAGTTGCGCATCACGACCACGGTGGGTCTGGGTTCCGTCTGGCTCACGCCCCGCATCAAGGAATTCATGGAACTGTTTCCTGATATCCAGGTGCAGTTGCTGCTGGAAGATGAAGAGTTGGATTTGTCGATGCGTGAGGCGGACGTTGCCGTGCGCTTGCGAAGACCAACCCAGCCGGATCTGATCCAGCGCAAACTCTTCACCGTGCACCACCACATTTTTGCATCGGTTGACTATGTGAAAAAGCACGGCATTCCAAAATCTGCAGAAGATCTGGACAAGCACAACATCCTGATTTTTGGCCCCACGGCAACGTATCTCAACAACCTCACCATGTTGCAAACCGCAGGCCGCGCCGAAAACCAGCCACGTGCAGTGGCACTACGTGTCAACAATGCCTATGGCCTGCGCCGTGCCGTTCAGGCGGGTGCTGGCATTGCAATATTGGCTGATTATCTCGTGGCCCCCGACATGAACCTCGTGCAAATCGACCTGCCCATTGATACGCCGGAATATGAAACCTATTTCGTCTATCCAGAAGAGTTAAAAGACACCAAACGGGTGACAGCCTTCCGGGATTTCATCGTGGCAAAAGCGAGGGAATGGAGTTTTTGAGCGGCGTTGCGGGTCGCCAAAGGGACCTCATCCGGCGCGTTGCGCCACCTTCTCCACGAAGGCGCGGAGAAGGGAATTTGTTTGGGACCACTAAGCCTTGTCGAAATGAGGTATCGGTAGTACCCAAGTCCCTTCTCCACGCCTCTACGCGAGGAGAAGGTGCCCCAACGGGGCGGATGAGGTCGCTTTGGCGGCCACCTTTGCTGACCTCAAATAATCTCATCCTCATCCGGCACCGCCAACACCGGTCCACGCTTGCCTGTTGATATCTGCGCAATGTGAAACAGCGCATCGCCGCGGTTGACGATGGGCAGGTTGGTGCGCCCGATGATAATGCCGTCGTCATCGGCAAATACCGGAACTGTCACATCGCCAAGTGGATCGGTAATGATGCCGATCGGCTCTTGCCGACCCACTTTATCGCCGACCTGCCGCACCGAATGCAAAATCCCGCCCTCCGGCGAACGGGTCCAACTGCTGGAAGACGACAACACTGTGGTTGCATGAGCGAGTACGGGAGGCGCCACATCAATCATGCCGATGGCTTTCATGACCCGCAGACAACCCTTCACGCCAGCCTCAATAGCCACTTCATCAAATCGCAAAGCCTCGCCACCTTCGTAAAGCATCACTTGCACGTCAGCCTCCTTGGCCGATTGCCGCAACGAACCGTCACGCAGCTTCGACGTGAGAATCACTGGCGGCGCAAAGGCCCTGGCCAGCGCCATCAGGCCCTCGTCTTTCGGTGCGATGCGGATTTGCGGCAGGTTGGTGCGGTGCAGGGCGGCCGTGTGAAAATCAATACCATACTGGCAGCGTTTGACGATCTCCCGGAAAAACAAATCAGCCAGCAAACTGGCCAGGGAACCTTGATCTGAACCCGGAAACGACCGGTTCAAATCGCGCCTGTCCGGCATGTAGCGCGAATGATTGAGAAAGCCAAAACCATTGACGATGGGAATGCCCAGCAGGGTTCCGCGCAAAGATTTCAAAGCCTCCTGGGCAAGCACCCGACGGATAATCTCCAATCCCAAGATTTCATCGCCATGCACCACACCAGAAATGAACAAGGTGGGACCGGCTTCAGTTCCGTGGATGACATGCACAGGCAAGTTCATCGGCGAAGCATTGGCCAATGTTGAAACCACGAGATTGATTGTCGTGCGACTGCCCGCAGCAACGCGGAAACCTCCGATTTCAAAATCTCCCATGATGTTTACCTCAACCCTTGCCGCGGGTTTTGGTATGTCCCGGCTTTGCATGTTTTTCCAGAAATGTGATGATGCCAAGGGCCACATCAACTTTGCTGGCCCCTTCAATGCCTTCAAGCCCCGGCGATGAATTCACCTCCATGACAACCGGACCCTTCTTTGAACGAAGCAAATCGACACCCGCCACATTGAGCCCCATGGATGAGGTGGCCTTCAAGGCCGTCGCTCTTTCTGCTGCCGACAAAGTGACGACAGCAGCCGTTCCGCCCCGATGCAAGTTGGACCGGAAATCACCTTCCGGTCCAGACCGCTCCATGGCCGCAACGATTTTGCGCCCAACAACAAAAGCCCGGATATCGCGGCCTTCCGATTCTCCAACAAACTCCTGCACCAGAATATTGATGTTCACCCCATGAAACGCCTCGATGACTGACTTGGCGGATTTATGCGTTTCGGCCAAGACCACGCCAATGCCTTGCGTGCCTTCCAGCAATTTGATGACAACAGGCGCACCTCCCACCATTTCCAGAATGGCATCGGTGCGGCTGGTTGAATTTGCAAATGCCGTGACTGGCAGGCCTACGCCATCCCGCGCCAGAATTTGCAGGGAACGCAACTTGTCGCGTGACCGACCAATGGCCACGGATTCATTCAAGGGATAAACCCCCATCATTTCAAATTGCCGCAACACGGCAAGACCATAAAACGTGTGGGACGCTGCAATGCGCGGGATCACCGCATCAAACCCAGAAAGCTTCTCACCCATGTAGCGCAGTTCGGGCTTTCGCGAAGTGATGTTCATGTAACACCGCAGATAATCGATGGGCGTTATCTGATGGCCCCGTGCCTCAGCTGTTTCGATCAGGCGCTTGTGGGAATAAAGCTTGGGATTGCGGGTGAGCAGGGCAATCTTCATGGCGCTGGTTTCTTCCTTGTACGGAGTAAAAATGTGCGGGCAGGGTTGACGATGAAATGGCCCTTGATGCTGTTGCGGCCCAGCAACATGGGCACTCCCATGTCGGTGCGGTCTGTCAGGGTAATTTCGGTTTTGAAAACATGCATGCCCAATTCAAGCGTTGCGCGAATGACGGCCCGCAACTCACTGTGGCCATTGGAACTTTTAACCCGTTTATGACCCGCCAGCGGGGCCTTGAACACTTGCTGCTTGCCATCTATCTCAATCACAAAACGCACACGTTTCCCCGTCACTTCAATCTCGTCGGCGTGCAACGCTGCCGTTCGTGCCCCCGTATCAAGTTTGGCCACCAGGGGCCCCAGTTTAAGGCGTGGAAATGTCACGTGTTCTTTCCACCCTGCAATCGGCAGGGGAAACAGCGTGGGTCGTTTGGTCAGCATCATGCCCTTTGCATAGCCCAAGCAGAAGCTTCCGACAAATCTCCTGTCTGGAATGGAGCGACGGATTTCTGCCCCAATTCCGTCTATGCTTTGAGAACAACAAAGGACAAGCTACCATGAATATCAGCCGCCGCGCCCTGATTGGCATTACAGCCATTGTCGGCGCCATCTCAGCAGTTTCTGTCAATCGACTGTTTGGTGGCCCCGGTAGCCGTAAATTGTCAGTCCAGGAAAAATCATCCTGCGGCCTGACAGTTGAAGCCGTCGCGGGCCCCTATTGGGTGTCTGGCATGCCGGAACTCAAGGGTGGCAATTTGAATGCGTCGGGCTTGCCGGGGCCAATCATAGAAGTTTCTGGCCATGTGTTTGATGGCGCTGTGGGCAACACACCAATATCCAATGCCGAAGTCGAAATCTGGCATGCCGACAGCGTCGGTGCCTACCATCCCAACGGCAACGGGCCTGCCTCTGACCACAAGCCCGCCGACCTAGCCTTGCGCGGCTTTGTCAGAACCGCCGCCGATGGTTCATACCGCTTCACCTCAATCATGCCCGGCGAATACACGGGCCGCGCCCGTCATTTCCATTTCAAGATCAGGGCTGCTGGCAGAACCGAACTCACCACCCAACTCATCGTCCCCGCCAAACCCGGCGACGGCCTGACCTTCGATACTGACGACATCGCCGAAGGCCTGCCCAATTGCCAGCTGCTTGAGATCAATGAGACTTCAATGCCCGCCCGCGCCAATTTTGATTTCAGGCTTTGAATGATCGAGCAGGTATAGTCCTGCAATGCCGGTCAGGGCGATCAAACCGCCGACGACAGTTGCTCCCAACAATCCCCATACAAGACTGGCGCTGGCAAACACCACGGCTGCCAGCAACTTGTTCAACACGCTGCTGATGCTGAGCAGGGATGTGCCAAGCCCCGGTCGATCCGGCAATTGGTCTTGCAAATAAGTCATGTGCAGCGTCAGCATGATCGACGCTCCAGCGGCATGGACAACCGTGAGAACATATATCTGTGACAGGCCATCCGAATTTCCCAGCAGCACCAGGTAAATTGCATGCAGAAATCCCGCTGCCACAATCAATCGCCAGAGCGCAATACGTTGCGCCAGATAGCCTCCCAGCAACATGAAGGGAATTTCCAGACCCGCTGCCAGTCCCGCAATCAATCCCACGTCTGTCGTCGTTCCGCCAATGTGCAAGACCTGTAGCGGCAACAATGCCGCATTGGCCGGATGGATGGTGCCAATGGCCGCCAGGCTGGCGATGCGCAGCAGCAGTTTTGGATTTTTGACTTCGGTAAAGGCTTGCGTGAAACCCGACAAGCCAGAAGTGGGATTGGCAATGCCTTGCTGTGTTGACGGTCCCAAGAATGTGTAGAGCAGGCCGCTGAACAAAAAAGCCGCTGCTGCAACATAAACCGTATCTGACACGTTCTGTCGTGTCGCCACCATGGCCCCCACAACACCCGGCGTAATGATCCACGACAAGGCATAAACCGAACGCGTCACTGAGTTGATCGCTGCCCCATCAGACCGTTCAGCACTTGAGGTTCGAACCGCGGCAAACAGTTGCGAAAAGGCCGAACCAGTAAATGGCATGATCAGCCATTGCCATGCCAAAAACGTCCACAACGAAGGAAAATGCGCAAAACTGGCAAAGCCTGCTGCACCCAGAAACAGCGCAAACAATATGCCGGGTTTTCGACTGTTTGATGTGTCGGAGATATGTCCGATGACCAATGATACGATCATGCTGAGAATAGCCGTCAGCGCAAAAATCGCCGCATACTCAGCCTTGCTGAGGCCCAACTGGAGCACTGCTATAATGGAATAGTAAGGTGCAACCGCTGCAAAAGTGAAACCCAGCAAAAACAACGACGTGATGGCAGCGCCGATGGCGCGATCAGAAAGGATGAGTTTAACAGCCCGCCACAAGGGCTATTGCCCCCAGGTCAATTGCAAAACCCGCAACCAGTTTTCGGAAGTGATCTTCGCAATCAGCCCATCGCCAAATCCGGCATGCTGCATGGCCGTTAACAGATGAGGAACGCCTGTGACATTGCCGATGAAACCAGGAATGCGCGCACCGTCAAAATCACTGCCAAGCCCCACGCAATCTTCACCCGCAAATTTCAACATGTGCTCAAGATGCCGGATTAGTACACTGGCATCAGTCATCGTATCCCAGCGACCGTCTGGCCGCAAAAACCCCGTGGCATAGTTCAACCCCACCATACCGCGGGATTTGCCGATGGCGAGGAATTGCTCATTTGTCAGATTGCGCGATGAAGCCGAAATCGCATGGGCATTCGAATGGGTGGCAACCAGCGGCTTGTCGGATAAATGAGCAACATCCCAAAAACCGCTCTCGTTCAAATGTGAGAGATCAATCATGATGCCCATGCGGTGGCATTCATTGACCAGCGCAGTGCCAGCTTCCGTCAACCCGCCGCCTGTATTTGGGGAAGACGGAAAGCGGAATGGTACACCTTCGCCAAATGCGTTGGGCCTTGACCACACAGGCCCCAGCGACCGCAAACCGCGATCATGCAGCATCTGCAAATTTGAAAGGTCAGGCGCAATCGCTTCCGCTCCTTCAATATGCGTGATGAAGGCCAGCTTGCCATTGGCAATCGCCGCACCGATGTCGGCAACGCTGTTGCACAGGGCAACTTGGCCTTCCGCCAGCTCCACGATCTGGTCACGCAAATCAATCATTTCCAGCGCCGACTTCAGCGTCACTTGTTGCGCCACTGCCGGGTCAAAAGGCGGATTCAAATCATCGTCATCATGGCGATAGTCAGCTTGCGAAGGCGAGAAGATGGCGAACAGGCCTCCCACCATGTTGCCTGCCTGTATGCGCGGCAAATCCATGTGGCCAAGCCCGTCACCGGAGACAAATTCAGCCGCGGCTGTGGCTGATTTTTTCAGCCACAGCCGGAGCAAAACATCATTGTGCCCGTCGATGATGGGGAAGGAAGACATGTGCCTGACAAAAACTCCCCAAGGCATTGCCATCGCAATGCCTCAATGAGCGCCCTAAAAAATGGTTTCAAGCCTTGTCGTGCATCGCCTCGACATATTCCCAGTTCACCAGATTGTCCACGAAGGCTTCGAGATATTTCTGTCGGGCATTGCGATAATCAATGTAGTAGCTGTGTTCCCACACATCGCAGCCAAGAATTGGCGAAGCGCCATGCATCAGCGGATTTTCGCCGTTGGGTGTTTTCGAGATGGCCAGTTTGCCATCTTTCACCGAAATCCAGCACCAGCCCGAACCAAATTGGGTGAGGCCAGCCTGCACAAAATCGGCGCGCATTTTGTCATAGCCGCCGAGGTCGGATTCGATGGCCTTTTCAAGTTTGCCCGGAATTTTCTTGCCGCCGCCTTGGGGCTTCATCCAGTTCCAGAAGTGGTTGTGATTATAGTGTTGCCCCACATTGTTAATCAGTCCAGCCGCCTTGTCCGCAAAGGCCACCTTACAGATATTTTCGATTGAAGCCGTGGCGAGGGGCGAATCCTTCAACAGGTTATTGCCATTGGTCACATAGGCCATGTGATGCTTGTCATGATGAAACTCCAGCGTCTCCTTCGACATGTAAGGGCCAAGTGCATCATAGGCGTAGGGCAGGGCGGGAAGTTCAAGGGCCATCGGGCATCTCCATTGGTTGTTTATTGCCACTGCTTAGACCCTGCTGCGGGAGCCTGCAACAAAGCACTGCATGGCATGTTTGCATAACGTGCAATGCCAACAAGAGTTCCTTGCAGGCAATGCGGGTTTTCAACAATCAGGCAGATCAGTTGATCGGCACCAGAATCTCCGTGCCATTGCCGTTCTTGCCAGCAACTGTCCACAAGCCGCTCAAAGAACCGTCGGCCTGGACCTTGTAGATGACGAGTCCAATTTCATCTCCCATCTTGTAACCTGCGGCAAAGCTGTCATCATTGCGCATGCAAATGCCATAGGACTCCGTCGATCCCGTCGTCCACTTGATTTCGCAGGTTGTCTCAGACGTGAGCGTGATTTCAGCCTCACCGCCATAAGTCGATCCATTGGGATTGGCCCCCTGCACACTATAACGGCCGCCAAAACCTTCTGCCGCCGCAGGAGAAATCATCATCGGCAAGAGCGCGAGAGCGACAATGGTATTTTTCATTCTGTAAATCCTCCATGCGCCCCGGTTCGAGAGAGCTAGGTGAAATCTTGTGGGCTGTAAATTGGCAACGGCAGTTTTTTTGTAAATTATATGGGCAAGGCAAGCAAGTCCGAAGTTGAATTTTGACTTGAGGTCAAACGACGCAAACTCTGTTCGCTTCCGATCGTGCTTTGCAAGAAAAGGTACTTGCAATTTCCATTCAAGGAGAGGAACATATGCATGCAGTATAGGAGGCCGTCATGGATCGTCGTTCCCTGCTAATGAGTTCCCTCGCTCTACTTTCCGCCACAACAACTGACGTGTTTGCAACGTCGGACGACATTGAGATCATTGGCGATATTCCCCCTCTGCCGGATGATTTGCAAGATTTCGCGGTGGAGCCGCCTGCTCCTTATACTGAATTGGCCGGAGTTGGAACTGGACGGCCAAAGTCTGAGGAAATTGCGAAAGCGTATGAAATTTTAACAGCGTCTCCGTTTAATACGACACCCGAAAAAGTTATCGAATACTTTTTGCAGTTAAAAGGCGATCAAGCTCCATTTCGGCGGGAGTGGCCCATTCGTGCAAACCCGCTTATTTATCACATGTTCTCAGCGACTGGCACCAAGCCCGAAGGTGACGTGACGGCTTGGTGTGCTGCTGGCATGAATTGGTTCATCCTCCGTAGCCACGTCAAATCCAAGGAAATAATCGGGAGATCACCGGGTTCGTTCTCTGCTTCTGGTAAGCCGTTCTCCAATGAAGATATAGTGAAGTATTCGACTCACAGCGCAAGTTCGGGGTCTTTTCGGTGTTGGACCGAAACAAAAAACCCAAGTCGCGGAGACTTATTGGTTCTTGCAAATAGTGGCACACTTGGTTCAAGTAAATACTGCCGAGGACAAGGCCACATAACAATGTTTCAGCGCCATGTAAAAAAAGACTGGGTAGAAGTTGTTGGCGGAAATCAGGTTGTGAGCATACCTGGCAGTAACGGAGCGATCACCAGAGCCAACGTTTTTATTGGACAAGGCAGCAGATTTTTGAAGTTTGTTTCCTTAAAAAGTTGATGAATCAATGCTGCACATTAACTTTCTCAGCGCGCAGATTTTGCTGACACTGGCAACTGTTTTTTTAGCTGACACGTGCCTCGCAGCTGCAGACGACCCAGACCAAACGGTTAAATATTTTCTTATACCAGCAGTGGTAAAGATCAACGTTACGTTTGAAAATCAACAGTTCGACTCGAACGGCGTAGATACCTGCAAATCAGAAGGGACCGGCTTTATTGTCGACAGGAAACACGTTCTGACAGCCAAGCATGTATTTGATTTCAATGAAGGCTGTGGCAAGGCCGAAGTATTTGCAACATCCCAATATGAAAATATTGATCGCCATTTGTCGGTGGTCGAAAGCATAGACGACGCTTCATTGCTGGTTTTTGATGACGGTGCTGAATTTGACTTGAATCAAACTCAACATTCTATTCGTCCTTGCGCTTTATTTGTATCCCCCAAAAGCGTCTTCCAAGAAACCGCTACACGATTTGGAATCGCGAGCGGCCGAAGATCTCCGAACCCAATAGAAGTCACTATTGGCACAGAGATAAACGAATTCGGTCACCGTGCGGAAATATTTGATACGCCAGTGGTATTTGGAGAAAGCGGCGGCCCTGTGGTTCATTCCACTCAAGTAGTAGGTATGATCAGAGAGACAGTGGTAGGTCAAAATATTATCAGTTTGATCACGCCCTCCGGGATATTCTATCCATTGATTGAAAAACATCGAATATCAGCAAGCGCATCAGAAGTTTGTAATCTTGTTTTATACGAGAATATTTTGAGCTTAAAGGCGATCAGAATTGATGAAAATCGCATAAGTGTGACTGTAACGCTTGATCCCAACGTGAAAAAATTCCCCGAATTGGAAGCCAGGCTATCGAGGTATGTCGACGCGCAACTTGCCCAAATTGCGGCCAGAGAACGACTTGTTTTCAATAGTCATCGCTCTGATCCCAAAGCACACGACGTTTTCAACGAAGCAATTATTTTGGATGCGGCTGTTCCAAGGTATAGATTTGCCAGTAAAGTCAAGAGAATTCGTAAAGTTGACGCAATTGTGGAAACATTAAATCGATTCGACCCCTCTGGCTTTCAGACCTTTAAAGAAGATTTTAGAGTCATCCCTAAAACCCGACTAAGAAAACCCAAGCTAAAAAAGCGCAATCTAAATTAGGGCCTGTCCTCAAATACGGGATTCGCAAATCAGTTGAAGTGTGATTCATAGGGAACCTTCTTTGGAGGTTTTTGTGATGAAGCGCTATGGTTTGCGGGATGATCAGTTTGCACGGATCGAATTGTTGCTGCCGGG
>JANOXA010000126.1:0-22565 GCA_031418195.1 Hyphomicrobiales bacterium
GACATTACCCGTCTCCAGCAACTGCTTCTTCCATCGCACGGCGCTCGATGGGCTCACGGCAAAGCGTTCAGCCGCACCACGACGGGAAACACCGCCAGCAACAACCCCAACAACACGTGTCCGAAGATCAATTGAGTAAGCGCTAGCCATAACTGCCGCCTCCAAGCCCGGCAGACAGCTTGAATCACTTTAAAACTGATTTGGGAATCCCTCTCGATTCAGACAGTTCGGAAAACGCTCTAATTGATCCAAGTTCACACCCAAAACAAAATGCACTTTTGGTACGGAGAAGAAGTGCTTCATTCTCTCAAGTAGCTGCAGAGCGTAGCTTGGCCGACATCTGTCCAACTCATCAATGATTACAACGATGGGTTTTACTTGTTCATCACTTTGAAAATCCGGGCTAAAAAGTTTCGGAAGACTTTCGAGTGCTTCTTTGAATGCAACCATATCTGACTTCACGACGTCATGCTTGGTGATCAACTCGCCGATATGTTTGTCGAAGACCGTTTCGACTTCATCAGCAATAGTTCCCTCGATATCTCCTGCGTCAAGCGCTCCGAATGTTGCCACCTTGATTCCAATCTTGAGCGCGCTGCGCATGACAACCTTGGCAACCTTGGTAGTCTTGACTTTCAAGTCATCTAGTTTGCTGAGGTCTGCCTTCAACTTAGTCTGGGCAAGCCCAATGATTTCGGCAGCAAGCGGAACAAAAGCATCTTCCATGTAGTCATTTGCAAAGGCATCAAAGTATACCACAGGGAAACCAAGCTTTTTCAATTCTCCCAGCCACATTTTTAGGAAGATGGTTTTTCCACTACCCCATTGCCCATCAACTGCCAGTACAATTGGGTCTTCCACTTGGCTGACAAGGTGCGTCAATCCTTCGCCAATTTTCTTGCGACCGAATATGTCTTTCGCAGGATTGAATCCTTCATTCTCGTCAATATGCAGTAGAGGTGGAAATAGCTTCATTTTACCCTCTTTGTCAGTAAGCGAATCAACCTCTATTAGAACGTGGCCTTGAGCAGATATCCATTTTATTTCGGCAAGGTCGACATTCCGCAGGAAGCCTTCATTGCGGCGCTGAAGATGGATGAGAATTGAGGGTTACCACCAAAGGCACCTCATCCGCCCCGTTGGGGCACCTTCTCCATGAAGAATGGAGAAGGGACGTGGGTTTCGCTTCAGCCAGATGACTTGCAAGACGCCCGTGGTTGTCGCTTCTCCATTCTTCATGGAGAAGCTGTCACGAAGTGACTGATGAGGTCCCTTCGGTTGTTCGCCTCAATCCTTCAGCAGATATTTCCGGATCAGCCAGAAATACAAACCATAGGGCAATAGCCTCGCTATTTTGAGAATAGCCACAAAGCGCCCAGGATAAGCCACTTCGAATTTACCTTTTGCCAAGCCTTCAATGGTTGCCCTTGCGGCTTCGGCGGGTTCCATTAGGAAGGGCATTTCGAAGTCATTTTGCGCGGTCATTGGCGTACGCACAAAGCCTGGATTGATGACGCTGACGGTAACGCCATCGCGTTCCAGTTCCGGTTTCAGAGATTCGGCGAGATTGATCAGGGCGGCCTTGGTGGGACCGTAGGCTGCGGCTTTGGGCAGGCCGCGATAACCGGAGACCGAGGCGATCCATGACAGGTGCCCGGCACGTCTGGCGCGGAAGGTGGGCAAGCTCGCTGCAAGCACATGAATGACGCCCAAGTAATTCACTTCATACATGCGCATGAAATTTTCGACGCGAAAATCTGCGGCACTGGCAGGCGTGTAGGTGCCAGCCCCTGAAATGATCAAATCGATGGGGCCATGGGCTTTTTCGATTTCGGCAAATGTTGAAGCGACGTCTGCGGCCTTGGTGACGTTCAACGGAAAAATGGTGATCGATGGTTGTTCTCTGGCAACCTCATACAGGCTTTCAACGCTACGGGCCGAGATCGCAACTTTGACACCTTGGGCGGCCAGCTGTTTGGCGATCTCTGCGCCAATGCCCGTGGAAGCACCGGTGATCCAGACCAGCCGCCATGGCAAAACCATGGTCAGATGCCGATGATCGGTTGCAACATCCGGGCCCAGAACGACTTGAAACGGGTTGGCGCTTCCGTGGCGATCAGGCAGATGCAAGCAACATCGCTGTCGACGACGGGCTGATGTTCAATGTCCTCATCAAGATCGGCCACATCGCCCACGCCATAGCGACCGGTGTGGTCGCTATAGGAGCCGCGCAACACCACGGTCAATTCCTCGCCGCCATGGCCGTGTTCGGGCATCTTGCGACCGGGGCCGATGCGCAATAATTGCAGATGGGTGTTGTTGCTGGCTGACAGGGGAATTTCAAAACTGGCAAGACCAGGACCCTTGGTTTTCCATTTCAGGTTTTCCAGCGGCAGATTGCCGATGAGATTGCACAGCACAGCGGGAACACCGGAAGCATTGTCAGCAGATGGACGAAATTTAATTGGACTGGCAACAGTGATTGCATCCAGACTGGCCAGCGTGGCGCTGCGGCAAGTGTTGGAAACGGCTTTTTCTTCCTGTTGCATCAGCAAGCTGCCGCCAAGGTTTTCGGCTTGACGCACGGCATGGCGGCACGCATCGCAATAAGCCAGGTGGGTGGCGACGGCAAAGCCATGGGCTTCGCCACTCGTGCCTGCGGCATAAGCGATGATGGTTGCGTCATCTAAATGATGGGCGATGGTCACGATATAGTCTCCAAAAGCTTGCGCATGCGGCGATAAGCCAGTCTCATGCGACTCTTTACGGTGCCCAGCGGGATTTGGAGCCGTTTGGCAATCTCGCTCTGGGGCAAATCTTCAACATAGCTAAGCAGCAGTAAACTGCGCTGCTCTTCGGGAATCTGGGCAAGGGCCCGCGCTACAAAGCCATCTTCCTGCAACCGGCTCATGGCATCGTCCTGGGCGGGATCATTGGATTCGGCATCGTAATCATCGATGTCGGTGTAGAGCGAAGTTTTTTCGCGGCGCATGCGATCAATGCGCAGGTTGCGGGCGATGGTGAAAATCCAGGTGGAAACCCCGCCGCGCTCTGGCATGAAAAGTGCAGCTTTTGACCATACGGTGATCATGGTTTCCTGCACCAGGTCTTCGGCTATTTCGGCTGTCGCACCTTTGCGCATCATGAAACTTTTGACGCGTGGTGCAAACCTGTCGAACAAAGCGGCAAAGGCTTCACGGTCTTTGCTGGCGGCCACACGTTGCAACAGCACGACGTCAATGTTGGGCACTGCCAGGCCGATATCCTTGTTCATATATGGCACCGACATGTACACGCGTGTTTGCTCCGCTGGATAACCTCACACCTACGCTGGTATGCGGCGAATTGGATCACTTCGGAAAATCCTGGCATTGAAGATGACATGGGGGACCTACTGCAACCTGCGTTCAATTTCCTCATCGAACTCCCTCGAAAAAACCTTCTTTTTGCCTTCATAGGCTTCGATCTTGCCCCAGACGAGCCAATGGGTTTTGCTTGCGGTGAGACGCCCAAAGGTTTCGGTGCGGGTGTCCCATGTCCCGCGTTTGCGGCTTTCAGTCCAGTGGGTTTCCATTTTTGCCGACAGAGGATCACCCGGTAAAATCGAATAGGTTTCGCGGCCAACAGACGAGATGATCATGCCATGGCCTTTCAGTTCCTGGGTGCCAAAATCATCAACGATCACCAATGTTGTGGCGCCGGTTTTCTTGTCAACTTTTACTTCACGTTTGTGCGAGTCTTTTTTGATGATTTTCTGGTTTAAGGGTGTTGCCGCTTCGGCATTGGCGAACTTGATTTTGGGGTCTTTCACATCGCGTTTGCGAACGGGCAGCGAAATGGTGCTGGTGCCGGCGTGCAGCGTAAACTTCACTGGCTCCGGGGCTGGCCACATCATGGGGAAATAACTGGTTGAAATCGCCACACGGACCCGGTGGCCCTTCGGCACTTTCCAGGCAATGTCATCCAGCTTGATTTTCATCTTGTAGCGTTTGCCGGGTTCAAGTGGCGTTGGATATTCGCGGCTGTCGCGCATGCAGAGATTTTGCAGATGGTAGGTGATGCGGGAGACTTCGCCTGAGGGCCAGACATCGTTCAGGCGAATGGCGATATGGGCGACGGGGCGATCCACGGTGAAGTTCAGATCAAGCGAAGGTGCGCCGACAATTTCCATGTCCTCAACGAGTGCGGGGCTGTCAAAAACCACAGAGCCCTCATCATCTTTTTTCTGGTCACCGGGAAATTCCGGACCCTGCCAGATGATACAGTATTCACCACCGTCAAACCCTGTATTTTGCGGCGATGTGAAAGTGAGGCTTTCTTCCTTCGCAGCTTCGCGGCCAATGCCTTTTGAGGTGAGGTACCAGGTCTTGCTTTCGACATTGCCATAGCCCCAGTAGTTTTCAGCAATCCAGCGGCCTTTGATTTCATCAGGGAAAGCGTCGGGCTTGTAGGCGTCCATCAGGAAGACGCGATAATCAGGATCGCTGGTCACACCTGTATTGATGTTCTTGATGTGCTGGTCCCACCAGCGCAGCATTTCCTGCAGAAAACCAATTTGCGGGCCGGGTATGGCGAAGTGCGGATATTTATGGGCCCATGGGCCAATGATGGCTTTGCGGGGAACGCGCAGGTTTTTCATCAGGCGGGGAATGGCGTTGGAATAGGCATCATTCCAGCCACCCACCGCCAACACGGGAATCTTGATCTTGCTCCAGTCCTCGCAGATCGAACCATGTTTCCAATAGGCATCGCGGTGGGGATGTTTCAGCCAGTCGATCAGAAGAAACGGTTCATTTTCCAGGCGCTGCATCCACATCTTGCGCCACTTGGTGCCGACGATCTTGGGATCAGGCGGACGTGAGGAATAGGCCAGCATGGTAGCGGCCCAGCCAAGATTTTCATTGAGCAGGGTGCCGCCTTTGAAGTGAATGTCGTCTTCATAGCGATCATCGGTGGAGCAAAGTGTGATGATGGCTTTCAGGGCCGGGGGTTGCAGGGCTGCCACTTGCAGGGCGTTGAAGCCGCCCCAGGAAATACCGAACATGCCAAGCTTGCCATCGCACCATTTTTGCTTGGCAAGCCATTCGATCACCTCAACGGCGTCATCCAGTTCCTGCCTGGTGTATTCATCGCGCATCAAGCCATCGCTATCGCCATTGCCTCGCAGGTCGACGCGGATGGCGGCATAGCCGTGGCCAGCGAGATAAGGATGGGTCAGGGCATCGCGGGCCACGGTGCCGTCGCGCTTGCGATAGGGCAAGTATTCCAGCAAGGCCGGAACCGGATTTTTGGCGGCATCCAGCGGCAGCCACATGCGGGCCGCCAGTTTTGTGCCGTCTTTCAGGGGAATGAAAAAATTCTCGGTTTCCTTCACCTTGCGGGGAAAGCTCTTGATGGTCTTCGGTGCCATGGTGATCCTGTCTTGCGTCGGGCCGACTATGCCGCAAAACGCCTGATGGCCGCAAGTTTTATCTATAATTTCATTTAAATTCAATTGGATAACACGATTTTGGTAGAAACGAGATTCCTGAACGGCAGATAAATGGCGCACTCAGGTTTGGTTCAGGGGGGTTCTCCTAAAACGGCATCATCAAATGATTTCGATACGGGAGAAACAAAATGAACAAGATCGTCAAATTCGCCGCCGCTGCCCTGGCCTTCGGCTACCTTGCAACTTCAGCCATGGCTGACGATGGTGGCCTTTATGGTGACGGTGTGGTGATCACCCCTGTCGCGGTTTCTTCCAACGCCGATGTTGATGTTTCCTCCACTTTCTCTGCCGTCAAGCGCGGCAAGATCATCAGCTTTGCTTCGAAAAAGAAAGCCGGTTCGATTATCATCAACACCAAGACCAACGAACTCTACTACGTGCTGGGTTATGGCAAAGCCGTGAAATACCGGGTTGCCAGCGCCAAGAAGGGTTTTGAATGGGCCGGTGTGCACAAGGTTTCCTCCAAGACCCAGTGGCCCGATTGGCGCCCCCCAACAGAAATGCGCGCCCGTCACCCCGAATTGCCAGCCTTCATGGCAGGTGGCCCGAAGAACCCGCTGGGTGCCCGTGCCATGTATCTTGGTGCATCGATCTATCGCATCCACGGCACCAATGATCCAAAGTCCATCGGCAAAGCCGCCTCCTCAGGCTGTATCCGCATGCTGAACGCTGATGTGACCGAACTTTACAGCTTGGTGAAGGTTGGTTCCGAAGTGACGGTATTGTAAGATTGGGAAGTATTTTTACTTTGTGACAGGCAATGTTTAAGTCTGAATGAGTGGCAAGCAATCCTTCGAGGCTCGCAAGGGCGAGCACCTCAGGATGAGGAAAATTTGAAATTTTTCCTCAAGTGGCCAGAATTCAATACAACTCCTCACCCTGGGATGCCCGCCCCTTTGCGGGCCTCGAAGGGTTGCCCGACGCATACACTGACTATAGTATTGCAATTCAAACGAAGAGACTCAACATGCAAAAAGTTCTGTCGGGTACATCGCGGGAAGCCTTGGGGATTGTTTTCAGCCAGTGGCGCAGTCTCTTGCAGATCAGTGCCATTCCCTTGGTGTTTTACATTTTGGCGACATTTTGGCAGATCCGCAGCTTGGGCAACCTGTATCGCAGCATGGGGACGATGATTGTCGGTGACAAAATCAACCCGGCATTTTTCGGCGAATATTTCAAGTCGATGGGCCTGACCATGATCGGCAGCTTGCTGGGTGCTGGATTCATGGTGTTGATGTTTGTTCAGATCATCCGTTTCCACAATTCCGGTGAAGTGCGCTGGCTGATCACTGACAAGACGGGATTGAAAGCTGCCCTGTTCACACTGCTCTATGGCATCGGCATCATGATGCTGACGATGGTGGCTTACATGGGCGCGCTGATCGCGCTGCTGGTTGTTTCCATCATCCCGGCAATATTGGTTGGTGGTTCCGGGGCAGGTGCAGTTGGCGCGGGCATCCTGATGGTTATCGGCGTGTTCTGTGTTTTGGCCTTTCTCTACTGGTTCATGTTCCGCTTCATGGTGGGGTTGCCGGGCGTGGCACTGGGCAGCACGCCGGATTTCTTCAAGGACATGTGGCCCTTGAGCAAGGGCGAGACGTGGGGTTTGCCGTTGCGGGTGATTGGCTCCATGCTGGTGGCCTATATTCCGATCATGATCATCATGGGACTGTTCATGTTCCCTGTGGTCAAGGACATGATCAATAATCCGGCATTTCAGCCGGGCAATGACAATCCTGCATTGGTGTTTCCGCTATTGGCTGACATGATGGACAAGATGTCCTATGTCATGCTTGCCAGCATGCTCATCATGGTTCCCTTCATGTGGTATATGACTTTGCTGTTGGCCATCGCCTTCCAGCGTTTCAGGGACCGCAACAAGAATCAGGCCCAAAAGAATCAGGCATTGGCGAAATAAGCGTCGATGATGCGGCGGTAGATGCGGGTTGTGGCTTGCAGTTCGGCAATGGAAATGCGCTCGTCGGTTTGGTGGATGGTGGCATTGGTGGGGCCGAATTCGAGCACGGGGCAATAGTCCTTGATGAACCGCGCGTCGGATGTGCCGCCTGAGGTGGAAAGTTTCGGCGTCAGTCCGGTTTCATCGGCGATGGCATCTTCGACCAGCCCGACAAAAGCGCCGGGTTGGGTGAT
Organism: Hyphomicrobiales bacterium; assembly: GCA_031418195.1. GTDB lineage: Bacteria > Pseudomonadota > Alphaproteobacteria > Rhizobiales > Aestuariivirgaceae > Aestuariivirga. The sequence continues at coordinate 7,643 of JANOXA010000126.1, forward strand.
GAAAGCATCAGCGCCTTCCGTGAAAGCGACACTCCAAACGCCTCCCATCTCATCGTAGAGTTTTTCAACATGGCCATTCACCAAGGCTTTCAGGCTGTCACAGGTTTGTTCGGTGGAATAGCGGATGTTGAATTTCAACGTGGCCCTGGAAGGAATGACATTGCCTGCGGGATTGCCGACGTCGAAAGACGTGAACGCCAGGGTTGAAGGATCGAAATGGTCGTTGCCTTGATCCAGTGGTTTATCAGACAGGCGTTCAATCAAACGTGCCAGTTTTGGAATGGGATTGTCGGCCTTGTGGGGATAGGCGACGTGGCCTTGTTTGCCTTCGACTTTCACGACAAATGACAGGGAACCCCGGCGGCCAATTTTTATGGTGTCACCCAAGGCATCGACACAGGATGGTTCCCCGACGAGGCAATGGTCGGGTATGTGGCCGTGCTGCTTCATCCACTGCAGGACTTTGACGGTGCCGTTGATGGCGGGGCCTTCTTCGTCACTGGTGATGAGAAAAGAGATGGAGCCTTTGAATTTGGGATTCTCGCGGGTGAAGTCCAATGCAGCAGCGGCAAAGGCTGCAACAGAGCCTTTCATGTCGGTGGCACCGCGACCATACATGAAACCATCTTTGATTTCGGCGCTGAAGGGAGCGTGGGACCAGATTGATTCGTCACCTTGCGGCACCACATCGGTGTGACCAGCAAAACAAAGATGCGGTCGGGAACTGCCAAGTCGGGCGAAGAGATTGTCGATATCTGGCGTGTTGTTGTCCTGGAAAACCATTCTCTCGCAGTGAAAGCCAAGAGGTTGCAACCAGTCCTGCACACAGTCCAAGGCCCCGGCTTCTAGAGGAGTTACGGAAGGGCAGCGAACAAGTTGTTGCAACATTGTGACTGGATCGTGAGGGATGTTTTTCATTGTACTCATTCCCCCTCCCACTTGTGGGGAGGGTGAAGATTTTGTCAAACAAAAATGCCCGACCACCGGGGCCGGTCATTGGTGACGGCTCAAATACTTTTAATTTCCGATGGGGTCATTGCCGTAGCGGTTTGGGCCTTCGGTACCACGCAGGAATCCGCATTCGATGAGGAACCAGAAGAAACCCACAATAGGCACAAACAGGATCAGCGTCCACCAGCCCGACTTGTTGCGGTCATGCCAGCGCTTCGTGTAAATCGCGAGGGCTGGCCATAGGAAAACCAGTGAGATGATATAGAGTGGCAGCATCTTTGACATCATTTGTTCGGCAGCTGCCGGATCCGTCATGTCCATACTCATGATTGACAGGCCGCCGAACAGGGCAAACAATACCCATTGGATAATCATCAAAATCAAAACGCCCAACCAGAAGGTCATGCGCGGGATACGGCCCCTGAAGCTTGTAAAAGTTTGTAAATTCATATTCGTGTCTCCGCTCGTTTGGCCCCCGTGGTCCATATATTGCGCAATTTCCGCGCCTTGTCACGGGGGTAGTCGGGTGCTTGCGCGATCAATCCCTCAACAATTCATTGATGCTGGTCTTGCTGCGAGTCTTCTCGTCGACCCGCTTCACAATCACGGCGCAGTAAAGCGAGGGCGAGGGTGCGCCATCGGCAAAGGGTTTTTGGGGGAGGGAACCTGAGACCACCACCGAATAGGGTGGCACTTTACCCATGTGGACTTCGCCTGTTGTGCGGTCGATGATCTTGGTGGATTGACCAATGAAGACGCCCATGGAAATAACCGAGCCTTCGCCGACGACAACGCCTTCAACAACTTCCGAGCGCGCACCGATAAAGCAATTGTCTTCGATGATGGTGGGACCAGCCTGCATGGGTTCCAACACGCCACCGATTCCCACACCACCCGAAAGATGGACGTTCTTGCCAATCTGGGCGCAGGAACCGACGGTGACCCAGGTATCAACCATGGTGCCGGTATCGACATAGGCACCCAAGTTGACGAAGGACGGCATCAGGATGGCACCGGGGGCGATGTAAGCCGAGCGGCGCACGATGCAATTGGGCACGGCGCGGAAACCGGCGTCGCGGAATTTTTTGGCGGTCCAGCCTTCGAACTTCGACGGCACCTTGTCCCACCATTTTGAGGTGCCGGGTCCGCCCTTGATCAATTCCATGTCATTCAAACGGAAAGACAGCAGCACGGCCTTCTTCAGCCATTGGTTGACGCGCCAATCGCCATCGATTTTTTCGGCGACCCGGGCTTTGCCGGAATCAAGTTGCCCAAGGGCGAACCCAACGGCTTTCCGAATGTTTCCTTTGGTTTTCAGGGACACATTGGTGCGGTCTTCCCAGGCTTGTTCGATGATGGATTGGGCGTTTTTCATTTTGGTCTCCGTCGCGTTCTCCCTCCCCCTTGTGGGGAGGGTCGGGGTGGGGTCTGGTGGTCTTAAAATTCAATCAACTTACAGCGTCAGGGGCCGGAGCGACCCCCACCCTTGATCCCTCCCCACAAGGGGGGAGGGAAATCATATCCTTGGCTTTCATCGCTGCATAACCTGCAAAAGAAAACCTGCAAGATCATTCGTCGTGTGATGCACATGCAACCCATCTGCACCTTCATTCAAATGTCTGGCATCAGCGTTGTCGTCATGGGTCACCAGCACCGTCACCATGCCCATGTCGTGGGGCACCTGGAGATTGCGTGGGATGTCCTCGAACATAGCGGCCTGATTCGGATTGACGGTGTGGGTTTTCAAAAAATCCTCATAGGGCGGGCGCTGGGGTTTTGGAACGTAGTCGGCATGCACGATGTCGAAGATGCCGTCAAACAGCGGTGTGACGCCCAAGCGATCCATGGCGCGGGTGGCGTGGGCCACGGTGCCAGCCGTAAACACAAGTTTTCGACCGGGCAAGGCGGCAATGGCTTTGGCCAGACTTTGATCCGGGGTCACGGGGGAATAATCGATGTCATGGACATAATCCAAAAAGCCTTCGGGCTTCAGGCCGTGTTCCTGCATCAGCCCCCGCAACGTGGTGCCATGCTTGTAATAGAGTTGTTTCTGGTAGAGTTTGGCTTCGGCAAACGACATGCCCAGTTTGCCTGAGACATATTCGCCAATTTTGATATCGATCTGGTCAAACAGCCTGCAACTTGCGGGGTACAGCGTGTTGTCGAGATCGAACACCCAGGTATCGATATGGCGGAAAACACTCATACGCCAGTCCGGGAAATGCGGGTGCCGACACCATGGGGCGTGAGCAGTTCCAGCAGCACGGAATGGGGCACGCGGCCATCCAGAATAATCACACCCTCAACACCAGATTCAACAACGGCAACAGCGCTTTCAATCTTCGGAATCATGCCGCCGGTGATGGTGCCTTCTTCGATCAGGGCTGATACATCACCGATCTTCAGTTCACTGATCAATTGCTTATTCCTGTCGAGCACGCCAGCCACATCCGTCAGCAAAAGCAAGCGTTTGGCACCCGTTGCAGTGGCGATGGCCCCCGCTGCCGTATCGGCATTGACATTGAAGGTATCACCATCCCAGCCCACACCGATGGGAGCGACAACAGGAATCGCATCGGCCTTCATGATCATGGTGAGGATTTCGGAATTGACTCTTGCCGGTTCGCCGACCTGGCCAAAATCAATGGTGATCATCTTGCCGGTTTCCGGGTCTTTCTTCTGCTTGGTGTAGCGCTCAGCGATCAACAGATTGCCATCCTTACCCGACACACCAACGGCCCTGCCCCCGGCCTGTTGAATGGAAGCAACGATGGCCTTGTTGATGGACCCCGCCAAAACCATTTCAACAATGGCCATGGTCTCATCATCAGTGACGCGCAGGCCTTCGCGGAATTCGGCCTTGACTTGCAGCTTGTCCAACATTTTATTGATCTGCGGCCCGCCGCCATGCACCACAATCGGGTTCAGGCCACAGACTTTCAGCATCACCATGTCCCTGGCAAATTGCTGGGCCAGCTTGGCATCGACCATGGCATGGCCACCAAATTTGACGACAATGATCTGGTCGTCATAGCGCTGCAGGAATGGCAGCGCTTCGGAGAGAATGCGGGCGGTTTCGTTGACGGGAATTTCAGCAGCTGTCATGGGCACCTCAAGGCTTCGGCAGGCGCTTATCGGAATTCCCGGGTTTTGGAAAGCCGGGTTTTCGCTGAAGAGTTTAATTTGAATCTTCCCTGCGTTCTGGCGCATCAAGACCGTGCGCCACGGGATCCGGCTTTCCCGGCAGCAGGTCTTCAAGGAAATAGGCTCCAAGCTCCGTGCGGCTGGAAAGGCCGGATTTCCGGTAGACCGAGACGGCCTGTTGACGGACCGTGGTTTCCAGGGATCCCCGCATGTTGGCAATTTCCTTGAAGCTCAAGCCCTTGAGCATGAGAAGTGCAACATCTGCCTCGCCATCGCTCAGTTTCCAGCTGTGGAACTGCTTGCGGATGGCATTGCCCAGGCCTTCGACATGCACGCGGGCCGCATCGCGCCACGCGTCACTTTCGCGGCGAACCCTGTTGAGGTCCTTGATCAGCCCATGCCGCTCTGCCTTGAGTTCGCGGGTATCCAGCACAACGCTTGCCGTGGCCGCGATTGCTGCCACCAGAATGGCTTTTTCCACCACGTCGAGCAGAAAACGCGAGAGCACGAAAACTTCGTCATTCTTGAGTTGGTCAAGCACTATCAGGATGCCGACCAACACCAGCGACAGCAGGGCAAGCGCGTATATCCGTCGCATGCAGATCACTCCTTTTTGCAAGGCGGGAGGAACGCTCCTCCCGCCTGCACCATAGCCTCCAGCACCATATACTATTGGGTCTTGAATGCACCACTTTGCAGCGTTTGATTGCCATTGTCGGCGATGGCAAGAACCTCCCATTTATACGCGGTCGCCGCTTCAAAAAAAACAGCGGCGATGGTGATGTCCTGGACATTGGCGGGCAGGATCATGCTGAGGCCACGCTTGCCAACCATGCGGGGATGAGGCTCCTCATCCTTCTCGATGATCAACTGGTAGGCGATGATATCGGCCTTGCTGCCATCGAGGTTAAGGCCATTTCCGGACCAGGCGACCTTGGTGTCGGCAACGGCGATCACGGCGTCCTCCTTTGGCGAGAGCAGCGTTACACCCTGCGGGATTTTGTGGCTGAGTGTCGCCGTGCCCGTCATCTCGCCCGAAGCGCCGCCTTCAACCGAGGCGGTGGCGCGAAACTTGTAGAGGCCCTCCGGCATCTTGGCCAAGATGGTTGCAAGCGGCATCTTGGAATTTTCAGGCTCTACGGTTTCGAGGAAAAGTTCGGTCATGCCGAGCCCTTCGATTTGTCCCAGCGGCTGGAATTCTGCCACTGGACCAGCGGGTCCGGTCAGTTCCAGCTTCTGCCAGCCGTCGGCATCAAGTGAAATCTGGAACCCTGTGTCACTGTCAGTGGCATTGTGTTCGATGATGACTTTTGCCTGTTTCAGTTTGACATCTGCTGCCGCCAAGGGAGACAGCGACAATATTGCCAAAAGTGAGGTGGTCAGGAATAACAGTGTGGGGCTTTTCATGGCAGTGCTCCTGTCAGTGCACAGGCCGCAATTGACCTGGCCCTGACAGGTTTGTCCGGCACAACGAAAATGGCCATCCGACGGCTGTGCAAGAAGTAGCGATGTGCGCCATGCCTCGCACAAGCGTATGGTGTGCCTCAGAACATTGCCGCGATTTCGGCGCGCAGTTCCGGCATGCCGGTTGCCTTGTCGGATGATGTCGCGTGGAACGCGGGCATGGCGGCGGCGCGGGTTTTCAATGTTACTGCAGTGGCGGCGGAAATTGCGGCGAGTTCGGCGGGCTTGATCTTGTCGATCTTGGTGAGGACGATTTGATAGGCGACGGCGCTATCATCGAGGAGATCAAACATCTCGAGATCTTCGGGTTTGACGCCGTGGCGTGAATCGATGAGGACGAAGCAGCGCGACAGGCCGGGGCGGCCGCGGAGGTAACCGCGCAGTGTGGCTTGCCATTTCTTGACGTCGGCCTTGGGGGCTTCGGCATAACCATAGCCTGGCATATCCACCACGGTGAGGCGGCCTGCCACATCAAAGAAGTTGAGTTCCCTCGTGCGGCCCGGAGTGTTCGAGGCACGGGCGAGCCCTCTGACACCTGTCAGCGCATTGAGGAGCGAAGACTTGCCGACATTCGATCTTCCAGCGAAGGCGATTTCGATGCCGCGTGAGGGTGGCAGTTGTTCAAGTTGAGCCACGCCAAGTCGAAATGAAGCCGGGGCGGAAAACAATTGCCGCCCCGCTTTCAGTTGGTCGTCGGTGAAGTCCTGCTGCGTCACGTCGCTGCTTTCTTTCTGAGGAAGGGAAGGCTTTCCCGGATATTTCCCAGAATATTCACATCAGCACCATTTTTCTTCATGATGTAGCTTTGTTGAAGGATGGAAAGCAGGTTGCTCCAGGTCCAGTAGATCACCAGTCCAGCTGGCATGGAGCCCAACATGAATGTGAAAATGACCGGCATCCAGTTGAACATCGAGGCTTGAATGGGATCGGCTGGTGCCGGGTTCAGGCGCATCTGCACCCACATGGTAATGCCCATCATGATGGGCCAAATGCCAAGCATCATCAGATGCGGCGGTGACCATGGGATCAGGCCAAACAGCGTAAAAAGATTGGTGGGATCTGGTGCCGACAGATCGTGAATCCAGCCATAGAAGGGGGCGTGACGCAGATCGATAGTTGTGAGAATGACCTTGTAAAGCGCAAAGAAAATCGGGATCTGGACGAAAATCGGCAAACAGCCCGCGAGGGGCGAGACCTTTTCCTTTTTGTATAGCTCCATGGTGGCCTGTTGCTGCTTCATGCGGTCATCGGGAAACAGTGTCTTGATTTTTTCCATTTCAGGCTGAAGTTTTTTCATCCGGCTCATGGAGGCATAGGATTTGTTGGCCAGAGGGAAGACTGCCAGCTTGACAAGCACCGTCACCAGCAAAATCGCCAAACCAAAATTGCCCATGATGCTTTTGGCCCAATGCAGCAACTTGAACATGGGGCGTGTGAGGAAGCCAAAATAGCCCCAGTCGATCATCAAGTCGAATTTTTCGATTTTGTATTTCTCGCCAACCCGGTTGATCGTGTCGACGATCTTGGCCCCGGCATAGAGATGGTCCTCGGCAACGACGGCTGAACCTGCGGGCACGATCAGTGGATCGGTTGACAGGTAATCAGCCTGATAGGCATCACGCCCGCCTTGCTTGAGATGCTGATAGGTCACGGTCATCTGGCGGGTTTGTTCGGGGATGATGGCAGTTGCCCAATATTTGTCGGTAAAGCCCAGCCAGCCGCCGCGGGAGGGCACTTCAATCTTGCCATCATCCTTGGCAACAGATGAGTAAGACCCTTCCGTCAGTTTGCCATCCTGTACCCCAAGCAAACCTTCAAAGAAGGTCCAGTAGCCATCGACCTTTGGCGTGTCCTGGCGCTGCACGCGGGAATAGGGCAACAGCGAAACCATGCCGGAAGTGCGGTTGTCGACGATTTGGCGGACAGTGAAAACATATTCGTCATCAATGGAAATTTCACGGCGGAAAATCAGGCCCTCGCCGTTGTCCCAAGTGAGGATCAGCGGCTTGTCCTTGCCCAGCACCGCACCTTCAGCTGCCGTCCATTGAGTTTTCGAATCAGGCAGCTTCAGGGTTTGCCCCTTTGAAGCGACGAGTCCCTGCTCGACAAAATAGGCATTGGCCGTGCCAGAAGGTGACAGGAGGGTGATCACCGGGCTTTGCGGGGTAGCGTGTTCGCGGTAGTTGTTAAGTTTGAGATCATCAATCTGTGCGCCTGTGAGATTGATGGAGCCAGACAGTTCCGGTGTGTCGATGGGCACGCGCTTGTTTGTCGTCAGAGCGACTTGACGATCAATCACGAGAGGTGCAACAGGACTTGCGGGTACCTGGCCTGCTTCTGTTGTTTGCACTGGTTTTGCCGGATCAATCGCCGACTTCAACGGCATAAAGAAATATTGATAGCCAAAGACAATGGCCATCGAGAGCACAATGGCCAGAATAAAGTTCTTCTGGTCCGGAATGACGGGTTTCTGGCTCATGGTCTGGACTTGTCCTTGTGGCGTCGGAAGGGCTTTTGGCCCTCGCCGGAATGAACGCGGGAAACGGCTGATATAATGTCTTTGCGCAAGTCTTCAAAGGGGCGGTTTTCAGCACCCATACGACCGATCAGCACATAGTCGGTCTGGAACCTGGCAATTTCAGGCAAAACCTGTTTTGCGGCTTCGCGCATCCGCCGCCTTATGCGATTGCGGATAACGGCGTTGCCAAGTTTCTTGGTGCAGGTGTAGCCCACCCGAAAAGCCTTGCCGTCCGTCCGTAGAAGGGCTTGCACGACAACAGCCGTCGCAGCGGCAGAAGGGGCTTTGGCCGCAGCGAGGAATTCACTCCGACGCAGAAGCCGTTCCATTTACAGGTATTAGGCGCTCAGGCGCTTGCGGCCAGCAGCACGGCGGCGACGGATCACATTGCGACCGCCCACAGTTGCCATGCGGGCGCGGAAGCCATGGCGGCGCTTGCGAACAAGCTTGGAAGGTTGGTAAGTGCGCTTCACGTCGAAACTCCGTATTTGCCAAAATCTTCGGATAAGCCTTTGATCACAAATAAATATTTGTCATCATTCAATTCACGAAAAAGTCATGAACCCGCATGCCGAAGGCTTGAATATCCTTAAGGTTGGGCGGCTTATGGCCAATGCCCAATGAAATGTCAACGACGGCAGCCGAGAAACCTGTGATCACGTTTTAATCTTGAACGATCACCAGATGAACACGCGGGCTTAACTCTCATCACGACGTGGTGAGGCCCCCTGTTCATCAGCAGATTCCAGCGTATGGTTCAGTATCACCCAAACACGCAAGCTTTTCGCATATGCTGAATTGAAAGCAAACCCGATGGACGAACCCGTTACTGTTGCCAAACCCCTGTGGCGCCGACTTGTAGGCCCTGCAGTCATCGCTTGTCTGATGGCGTTGGGCTTCAGTTTGGGTTTGCACAAATACTTGACATTGGAGTCAATCGCCGCAAACCGGGCCGCGTTGCAGACCTATACGGACCAGCATTTGTTGCTCGCTATGGGCTTGTTCATGTTGGTCTATGTCACTGCAGTGGCCCTGTCTTTTCCGGGTGCCAGTGTGTTGACCATCTTGGCGGGATTGTTGTTTGGCTGGTTGGCGGGCGGGGTTGCCGTGGTGATCAGCGCCACGATTGGTGCCGTGATCCTGTTCAAAATCGTCAACACGTCCTTTGGTGATGTCCTGGTCAAAAAGGCTGGCCCCATGCTGTCTCGCATCAATGCGGGCTTCGCGGCAGATGCCTTCAACTATCTGCTGTTCCTCCGCCTGGTGCCGGCCTTCCCATTCTGGCTGGTGAATATCGCGCCGGCGCTTGCAAATGTGAAACTACGAACCTTTGCCCTTGCCACGCTGATTGGCATCATCCCCGGCACATTTGCCTTTGCCTTCGTGGGTGAAGGCCTCGACAGTTTGATTACGGCCCAGACGGCAAGCCATGATGCCTGCGTTGTTGCCAAAGGTGCGGCGGCCTGTCCTTTTGAACTTTCGGTTTCCTCGCTGATTACCAAAGAGCTGCTGATCGCATTTGCGGTTTTGGGCCTAGTATCGCTGATTCCTGTTGCCCTGAAGAAGTGGAAAAATGCTCATGCTGTATGATCTCGCCATTATTGGAGCCGGATCTGCCGGCTTGTCGATTGCGGCAGCGGCGGCGCAATTTGGCGAAAAAGTTGTGCTGTTTGAAAAAGCTGAAATGGGTGGCGATTGCCTGAACACGGGTTGCGTTCCGTCCAAGGCGCTGCTGGCTGCGGCCAAGGCGGCACAAGCCCATCGGTCATCCGCCGCATTTGGCGTGGTGGCCGATGAGCCGGAAGTCAACTTCGCCGGGGCCATGGCCCATGTCGAATCCGTCATCAAAGCCATTGAACCGCTTGACAGCCAGGAACGTTTTGAAGGCCTGGGCGTTACGGTGGTGAGGGCTGCCGTGCGCTTCACCGGCGTCAACACCTTGGAGGCCAAGGGGCAGACCTATGTGGCACGGCGCATCGTCATTGCCACCGGATCGCGCGCCGGGGTGCCACCGATTCCCGGCCTTGCGGAAGTGGCATTTTTCACCAATGAAAACATTTTCAAAAACCGCCAATTGCCGCGGCATCTCATCATCATTGGTGGCGGTCCCATCGGCATGGAAATGGCGCTGGCGCATCGGCGGCTGGGTGCTGAGGTGACAGTGCTTGAAGGTTTCAAGGCGCTGGCCAAGGACGATCCGGAATTGACGGTTGTTGTACTTGATGGGTTGAAGGCCGAAGGCATCAAGATTCGCGAGGGCATCAAGATCGAGCGTATCGAAAAATCAACCGACGGCATTGTTGTGCACGTCGCGAATGCTGAAAAAATCGCGGGGTCACATCTGCTCGTGGCCGCCGGACGGCAACCCAATGTAGAGGGCTTGCATCTTGAAACCGCAGGAGTTGACCATACAAAACGCGGCATCACCGTTGATGCAGGATTGCGCAGTGTTTCAAACCGCCGGGTCTATGCGGCTGGCGATGTGGCGGGCGGTTTGCAGTTCACCCATGTAGCAGGCTATCATGCGGGCTTGATCATCAGAAATGCCTTGTTTCGCCTGCCCGTCAAGAACCGGACCGACATCATTCCCTGGGTCACCTACACGGATCCGGAACTCGCCCATGTGGGGCTGACCGAAGCCGACGCCCACAAAGCCCATGGCGACAGCATTCGCGTGTTGCGTTGGCATTTCAGGGAAAATGACCGCGCACTCGCCGAAGGCAAGGCCAAGGGATTGGTGAAAATTGTCACTAGCAGCAAAGGCGTCATTCTTGGGGCGTCGATCGTCGGCCACAATGCAGGCGACCTGATTGCCATGTGGACGCTTGCCATCAGCCAGAAACTCAAGGTCTCGGCCATCGCCGGCATGGTGCTGCCCTACCCCACTTTGGGCGAAGCCGGCAAACGCGCCGCTGTGACCTACTACGCCGATCTTGCCAAAAAGCCCATGGTCCGCAGGGCCATCGGCTTTCTGAAAAAATTCGGCTAATCCCTGTCCATGGTCAATTCACCTCCCCTACCCTCCCGCCTCGGTGGTCTTTCCGGCAAGGTGCTCGCCCTCACCATCATTTTCGTGATGCTGGGTGAAGTGCTGATTTTTTTGCCGTCCATCGCCAACTTCCGCATCCAGTGGATGAAGACCCGGATTTCAATGGCCGAGATTGCGGCTCTGGCTGCAGAAGCGGCACCGGGCCGCGAGCTGGATGAAGCTCTTCGCAAGGAAATTCTCATGGGAGCTGGTGTTGTCGCGGTTTCCCTGAAGCGCGGCGACACCCGCCAATTGATGCTCAGCAGCCATGAGACAGTGACAGTCGAAGATATTTTTGACCTGCGCCCCGGCCGCTACTACTTGACTTTGATTGAAGCCTTGAAAACCCTGGTTCGGACCACTGACAGGATCATCAAGGTCACGGATTTTCCACCCAACATGTCGGGTGAGGTGATTGATGTGGCGCTGCACGAAGGGCCATTGACCAAGGCCATGCGGGCCTATGCCCTGAACATCCTGTTGTTGTCGATTGTCCTGTCACTGGTAGTGGCAGCCATGATTTATGCCGCACTCAACCGCGTGCTGGTGCGGCCCATGCAACATCTTTCGCGCAACATGACGCGGTTTGGCGACAAGCCGGAAGACCAGAGCCGCATTATCAAGCCATCGAACCGTGTTGATGAAATCGGCATCGCCGAACATGAGTTGCATGACATGCAAAGCCAGTTGCAAAGCCTGCTGCAACAAAAGTCACGGCTTGCGGCCCTGGGACTTGCTGTGGCCAAAGTAAGCCATGATCTGCGCAACATGTTGACGTCAGCGCAACTGATTTCGGACCGGCTGGGCGATGTGCGCGATCCAAATGTGCAACGCTTTGCCCCCAAGCTGATTACGTCGCTTGACCGGGCAATCTCATTTCTGAACCAGACCCTCACCTATGGACAGGCCAAGGAGCGGGGCCCGCAGCGCACCAGATTGCTGGTGCATGATGTGGCTGAGGAAGTGATTGAAAGTCATCAATTGGCATCAACCCAACTCAATCTTGAAAATGAAGTGCCACGCGATTTGCTGGTTGATGCAGACCGGGAACACCTCAACCGCATCCTGACCAATCTTGTGCGAAATGCCATTCAGGCTTTTGATGCAGCACCTGCACAACAGCCGACGCCGCGCGTCAGCTTGCGCGGATCACGGCACGACGATGTGACAAGAATTGAAGTGGCTGACAATGGCCCTGGCATTCCGGCTGCGGTGCGTGACAAACTGTTTGAGGCTTTTCAAACGGCGGCCAAACCAGGCGGCACGGGCCTCGGTCTTGCCATTTCAGCAGAACTCGTCCACGCCCACGGCGGTGAGATCAGCGTTGGGGAATCATCGTCGCGCGGCAGCGTATTTGTGTTCACCATTCCCGATTCACCACCTGGACAAGTGAAAGAAAAAATCCGACTTGCGCCCAAACGCCAATTAAAGTGATGGGAAAATAACGGGCGATTGCTTGACATCGAAGGTGCTTGCCTTTCTGAAAACAGCGGGCTAAGGAGACCTCGTTTCCGGCACTGCGGTGCCACAGCGAAACGAAAGCGCCCGTAGCTCAGCTGGATCAGAGCACTAGACTACGAATCTAGGGGTCAGAGGTTCGAATCCTTTCGGGCGCGCCATTTACTCAGTTGATATTGTTGGTTTTTATTTTTGGTGCTGTGCAAACTGGCTGTTTAACGCACCGCCGTGTAAGCACTATGTAAGCAAATTGAAGTGCAAGTCTTGGTGTAGCGGCGCAATGTTTGCTCACTGTCGAGTCGGCCAGAGACGATCAAGTTTTTGGTGCCAGCTTTTTCAAATTGGATTTGATGTTGCCGTTGTGCGATTGGCCATATGAGAACTGCACACGTGAGAAGGACAGGATCCATGCGTTCCAAAATCCAGCTTTTCGGGCGAACCCATCACCACGTTGACGCGTAGATTCTGCATTTCGTTTTGGCCGGGTTGAATTTGAGCAGTTCTGCAATTCGGGTGAACTCGACGACATCGACACGGCGCTGTCCGCTTTCGAGGCGGGCAACAAACGATTGGTAACCTCCCAATTGTTCGGCAAGATTGGCTTGAGTCACATTGACTGCTTCGCGCTTGAGAAGCGCGAACAAGGCAAGCAAGGTGATTCTGAGACCATTTACTGACTGGTGTTTTCAAATACGGACAAAATTGAAATCATGCGACTTACTCTGCCACGGTCATTTGTGGATGTGATTCAACGAGACACAGCCGGAATTGAATTGTTGATGTCTCTGGACGGGACAGTTTCAATCGACAGCTTGGACATGTCTGAACCTGCTCAATTGGCATCGATCGGGCTTGATGCGCTTGTTGCGCGGGATGTTTCACCGGGCATGCTTGATGACGAACCAAATGCTGCGGAAATGCTTTCGAAACTTCGTGCGCGCTTGCTTGATGCACTCCGTAGTGTCGATAACGCAATAGTGTCGCTGCGGGATCGGCTGTAACGCGTCCGTCCAAAAGTTACTTCGCCTACCACCACAATCTTGCCTCCATCATTTCTGTTCATGGGCTTCTACCCAAAGTCCAGGCTCCTTAGGTTCCGCTGCAAAGTGAGCGGAAGGTTGCGACGAACCATTGGTTGAAATTTCCAGTGCGGACTTGTCAGGATCGCGCCGCTGAACTTCAAGGGCCTGTTGTGAAGCCTTCTCCGTGGTTTCGCTCATCGAAGGTATGCCGCTTGCCAACCGTTTGCCCACCTGTGTGACAAAAGCTTCGAAGCGCTGATTGCCGATTATCCGCGCGGCATCCTGTTCTGCCTTTGGCGTCGGGGCAGTGAGGGTGATATAGTAGCGGATGAACATCGCCAGACTTTCCAGCACCACAGACTGGTTGCGTTCATAGCTGGCAAACTGTTTTGCCATGCGGTCAAGTCGGCGGGCCATCCCAGCTTCATGGGTTTCGTTTCGCTGGGCATTGAGCATCCGGTCAAGCGCATCATTGACAAGAGCGGACTTCGGACTCCGTTTCCGGACGCTGGCAAGCTCCAGACGATCCGCGACAGGGTTGGTGAGGTAGACGGTCAGACGAGGTCCGGACATGGTTAAGCTCCGCAAGTGGCTTGAAGGGTATCGTCGCGCGCCTCAATGTCACGCAATCATCACAGCTTTGGGCCGATTTGTTCAATTGGGATAAGCGAGAAAAGCCGGGAAGTCTGGTGTGTCGCGTCATGGGGCAGTTGGTAAATTTGCCCTTCCGATCTTTATCCGAGAGACGAACCGGCATGAAATTTTTGAAACTTCAGGATTTGACCGTGAGCTGACGCAACCGCCAAATCACATTGTATAGATTCTCGTGTGCAATTGAGCAGTCATTGAGAAATATTTATCGATCAACATCTTCGAATACTGATCGTGCGCTGGCATCACGTGCTTCAGGTGCGGGCGCACTTTTTTCTTGAGTCACAATATGGGACCAATATATGTCGCTTTCGTTTTCTTTATCGCGTTCTTCTTTTTGCTCTTCTAATTTTCGGATTGCTTGCTCGATTTGTTGTCGAGCGGTGTTAATTAGTTCAGAGCCTAGGTCATCAACTCCCAAGCTTTCAAGTTGCACAATAGAAGACCTTAAATTGTCGAACAGGCCTTCGGGATCGTCATCGAGATCGGCTTCCATTTCTATTTGACTGATAGTGTCTTCAAGGCCAGGCAACAGCTTACTTCTGAACGTTATAGCGGTTCCTCTGTTGTTTGAATCGGTTTTGTTGCCAAATCAGTCTGGTTTGTGATTCAACATGGCTGCTGGCGAGGAGGCCAGATAGCGATGCCACGACCTCATTCCATGGATCTACGTGAGCGGATTGCGGA
>JANOXA010000127.1:0-7240 GCA_031418195.1 Hyphomicrobiales bacterium
TAAGTCATCATGGATGGCCTTGCTGCAGCGAGCCAGCTCTCACTGTCGATAGCTTGCGCCAGAAGGGAGCATCCTTTTTTCCGACTGGTAGAATTTGATCGCCTGCGATTGTGGCCTGCTGCTTCGAGTGCGGAAAGCAGTGCCACGCCTCACGTGAGAAAGCCCAAATGGCAGTTACTTGATGACCGACCCCCGCGAACGCACGGTTGTCAGCGCTACGACCAGAATGATGAAAATGCCGTAGACCAAACTTTGGGCCTGGGCGCCAAGGCCCATGGCTTGAATTGCAATCGGCACGAAGGCAACTGTCAAGCCGCCAAAGATGACATTCAAGGGATTGGTTTGGCCGCCTGAAATCGACGTGCCTCCGATAAGGGCGGCAGCAATACCTGGCAGAAGCAAATCGCTGCCAAGTCCACTGGCTGATGCAGACCCGGCTTGTGCCACAATGCTGAGACCTGCAAGTCCGCCCATGAACCCTGAAAGCGCATAGGCGATGATGCGAACCCGGCGCGTTGGGACAGCGGAAAGCGTTGCACCCAGTTCATTCTTTCCCATCGCGGTCATGTTCTGGCCGAGAATAGTGTAGCGCAGAACAGCCCACAAGACGATCGCCGCAACAATGCCAATCCAAAACGTCAGCGGCGCGTTGAGAATTTGCGTCTCGTATAATGTTGAAACCAGCCCGCGATTTTCAGACACATAGATAGTGTCAGCGCCACTGACGACCAGGGCCGCAGTTTGCAGGATGGCAAGTGTTCCAAGTGTGAGAGCGAAAGATGGCACTTGGGCATAACTGATCGCCGCACCATTGATGGCGCCAATGATTGTCACCAATAAAAGCACCAAAACATATGCCCCAAGCCCGAGCGGTGGCAACGCCAGGGCCAGCAACAGGGCGCCCAGAAGCGCAATGGCAGCATTTGACAAATCAATTGAACCGGTGTTCAACACCATGGATTGACCGAGCGCCAGGAACATGATGGGGGCCGCCGTTGCTGTGGCAATGGAAATGCCAAGGGCGCCGAGATAGTTGGAATTCAAAACACCCACTGCAAGCAACATTGCAATGAACACCAAAGGAGGTGCGAATGCGCTCCAGGGAATGTTCCGGCCAAATCTGATTGCCGCAGCTTCGTTTTCGCTGATAACGGGTGCCGTTTTGTTTTCAACAGGGTTGCCGGTCACGTGGGTCATACCATTTCTGCCACAATATCTTGTACGGTCAAGTTGTTCTTGGTTCGCATGTCATGGCGTGCCGAAACTTCGCCATCACGCATCACGATAATCTCGTCAGCCATTTCCAGCGCTTCTTCGATTGTGTCAGGCAGCAGAATGACCGCCGCACCATTTTCGCAAGCCTTGATAATCTCTGCGTTCACTGTTTGCGCGGCACCCACATCAAGACCGCGCAAGGGGTGATCAAGCAACAACACATCGGTGTATGGTGAGTTCAACCACTTTGCCAATACAATTTTCTGCTGGTTGCCACCGGAGAAATTGATGAGTGGCTTTGAAATTGTGTTGGGCCGCACATCAAGCCGATCAAACCAGCCTTGCGCGGCTTTTGCCAATTTGCTGAGCTTGAGAAACGGCCCCGAAGCGCCATCGCCCTGATAAACCAGCGCTACATTGCGCGTTGCCGACATTCCCGCAATCATGCCTTCGACTTTGCGTTCTGCTGGAAGGTAGGCAAGACCCGCCTGAACGGCCTTCCGGATTGACCAGCGCAAAACCCGTTTGCCTTTTACGCCGATGGTGCCTGCATCATAGGATTCAGCACCGAACAGGGCCCGTGCCACAGCTTCTCTGCCGGATGCATTGGAACCGACAAGTGCGATGATCTCACCCGGACGCGCCGTGAACGATATGTTCTTGAATTTGCCCTTGCTGGCAAGCTCATGCACTTCAATGGCGGGTTTTGCGCCTTCATGCAATCGCTTGCGGACGGCGTGGGCGGTTTGGGAAACACCGCCCGCCATGTCTCGGAAAAGGTCTTCCTTCGTCACTTCGCTGGTCTTTTTGTCACTGACAATCCGGCCACTGCGCATGACGACAACCCGGTCACAGATCCGCATGATTTCGTCGAGGCGGTGTGAGACAAAAATGACGCTGGCAATCTCCTTGAGCTTGCGGATTTCGCGTTCCAGCACTTCCGTTTCTGTCTGTTCCAAAACAGCAGTCGGCTCATCCAGAATGATCAGGGGGGTGCCTGTCATGTTGGGGTCAATCGACACAGCCCTCGCAATTTCAACCATCTGACGGTCGACAAATGACAAGTCACTCACACGGGCGGAAGGGTCCAGGTCCACGCCGATTTTTTTCAGCGCCGCCACGCATTCGCTGTTGATGCGTTTCCAGTTCTTCCATCCAATGCGACCTGAATTGCGCTGGTCGAGGTTTTCGGCGACCGTCAAATTCGTGAACAGGGACTGTTCCTGGTGCACCACGCCGACCCCTGCCCGCACAGCGTCATTGGGGCTGCGGAACGTCACGGGCTTGCCATTGATTTCCATTGTCCCTTCGTCGGGTTGTTCAACGCCTGAGAGGATTTTGAGCATTGTGGATTTGCCCGCGCCGTTTTCACCGACGAGGCCGATGACCTCGCCCCGCTTGATTTCCAGCGAGATGGATCTGACAGCACTCACATGGCCGAAAGTTCGGCTGATGTTCGTGAGCTTGAGTACGGTGGGTGTTTCCATGATCATTTCGCAATCTTCAGAATGCCGCGATCGGGACGCGCCACAGCAACAATTGCTGCAATGAGGATCGCGCCGAATACGCCAGACTGATAAGCCGGATTGACGCCGGCAAGCACAAGTCCGTTGTTCAACATGATCAACAGGAACACACCCACAGCAGAACGCATGATGCCGCCCTCGCCACCGCTCAATGCCGTGCCGCCAATGACGGCAGCAGGGATGACCGTGAACAATTGTCCCGAACCCAAGTCAGGTGAACCTGCTCCCAACTGCATGGTTGCAAGAATTCCAGCGAGCGCACTCAATCCACCTGCCAAGGTGAAGGCGATCATCTTGATGGTGTTCACAGGCATGCCGGTGTTGTTTGCGATGTTTTCGCTGTTGCCAATGGCCAATACGCCACGACCAAAATGTGTATAGCGGCTGAGCAATGCCCCTCCGCCAAGAATGACAGCGGCGAGCCAGAAGGCATTCGGCAGCCCCAGAGTCAGTTTAGTTGGCCACGCCATCAACACATCACTTTTGAGACTGGGCAACATGTCGTCACCATAGAGAATGATGCCGATGCCGAGACCGATGTACCACGTGCCCAATGTGACAACAAACGAAGGCACTTTGATCAGTGAATGAAGGGCCCCTGCAAGAAGGCCAAGTGCCAGGCCTATGCCTATGGCAATCACCCAGGCCCAGATACCATAGTCAGTTTCAAGCCGTGTATTGGCGGACAGCAAAATCCACGCCATGCCCGCAGCCCCCATGACGCCTTGCACAGACAGGTCGATTGATCCCAGCTGAATGACAAGGGTTGTGCCAACGATGATGATGAGGGGGACAGCAACTTGGAAAAGTATGTTGCGGAAATTTTCGACACTTCCAAATCGCGGATTGAGGAAGGTGAAGATAATGGCGAGCACAAAAATAGACCCGATCAGCGCGGCAGGGCCTTTCCACTCTTTTGGCAGGGCAAATGGCATGGTTCTGATCTCGGATTTCGGTGCTGCGTCGGGCCGGAAAGTTCTGGCCGGGACGCTTGGTCCCGACCAGAGTAACATAAGTTGCCAGTATTACTTCGGCATTTCTTCCGCACCACCGCCAACAAGTGGCA
The DNA here is from genome assembly GCA_031418195.1 of Hyphomicrobiales bacterium. GTDB lineage: Bacteria > Pseudomonadota > Alphaproteobacteria > Rhizobiales > Aestuariivirgaceae > Aestuariivirga. The sequence goes on from JANOXA010000127.1 coordinate 3,808, forward strand.
TCGGTTCTGCAGCCCACGGACCAACTTTTTCAAGCTGCTCAATGAACTTTGCCGGAGCATCTGGTTCGTCGTACTTCAGGTACTCTTTGTAGTTTGCAGGCGTCAGGCAGCTCAGTTTGAACAGGCTTTCACGCTTGTCCAGGGGCTGGGTAGCAGGATCCATCTGGCCGCTTGCTGCGAGATAAGCGGTGTAGAGGCCAACGGCTGAGGCCATGTAGCCACGATGGAAGGTTTCGCCGACAATGGCGTTGCCGCCGCGGCCAGACTTGATGTCTTCCAGTGTGGTTGGATAGAGGCCGTCCGAAGCGAACTTCACCTTGTCCAGAAGACCTGCATTTTCGAATGCCTGCATGGCGCCGATCTGCATGCCATCATCAGCGGCCCAGACGCCGTTGATGTCGCTGCCGAACTTGACGATCAAGTCACGTGCGTTCTTGGCACCCAACTGCGGATCCCAATTCGAAGGACGCGAATCCAGAATTTTGATGCCGGGATAATTTTCCTTGATCTCGGCTTCAAAGCCCGCAACGCGGGTTTGGCTGGTTGTGGAATCCTGCACGCCGGGGAGCATGACCACGCCGCCCTTGCCGCCAAGCGCATCACCGATGGCCTTGGCACCGCAACGGCCTGAAGACACGCCGGGGTGCTTCTGGAAAGCAACGAAGTGGGGGCCAACGTCAGCTGGATGGTAATCAGCGGGCTTGTTCCACCAGATCGTCACAAAGCCACCCGCCTTGCCGACAGCATCAACGATAGTTGGCGCGTCAGAGCTTGCAACTGTATTGACGAACATGATCGGCTTTTTGCCGGATGCAAGAACGGCAAGGATGCTCGAAATGCTGGTTTGCGAGGAGTTGTTGGAGTTGACGATTTCCAGGGGAATGCCGAGCTTGGCAGACATCGCCTTGGCACCTTCGATGTTGGAAATCATGTAGGGGTTGGTGGTGTTGATCACCGAGGCGACAAGCACCCATTCTTCTTTTTTGAATTCAGCTGCAATGGCAGTTCCTGCCATGCAAGCCAAGGCAACGGCAGCAACAACGGTTGCTCCGAAGCGGCGACGGGCCTTTGATATCGTGTGTTTCAGTTCCATGGTTTTCTCCAAAGTAGAACGTTAAGTTTCCGACTGTTTTTCGTGCCGACTTTTTGAGAAGGCCTGCACGTCTTCACGAAGCTGCCGCGTGTCAGGCCGCTTCGCTAATTCCAGGTATCTTTTCGACTACCGATCAAGACTCTTCATCACATCCTTGATCAACGGCCACACGCGGGCTGCCGACGTGTGATCCATGTGCTCGCGCGGTGAATGCAGGTCATAGAGATTGGTGCCGATTCCGATGGTGTCGAGGCCGGCAATACGCTGTGTGAACATGCCGAGTTCAAGGCTGCAAACAGAGACCAATACATCGGGCGCTTTGCCCATGACGCGGCTGTAACTCTGTTTTGCCACTTCGAGCATGTGGGAGTTGGGGTTCCACGGAAACTCAGGCGCATCAAGGCCAATCTGCTTGGCGGTAACGCCTTCGCCTGCGGCGTCGGCAAGCAGCATCATCTGATCCAGAACTGCATGCTTGCGAGATGTGACTGCACTGGTGATTGTACTGGTAATCTCAACGCCTTTGTTGGTCGTGATCATGAGGCCGATGTTGTTTGATGTCTCCCAGTTTCCTGCGACTTCGAGGTTCTGCGTCTGCACCCCATTTGGAAGCAACAGAATAGTGCGCACAAGGTTGGTGGCTGAGCGGGCAGAGAATACACGTTCCACTTTGTCGGATGTACGCTTAACTTCAATTCGCATTTCGGGATCTGCGTTGAGGAATTCTTTTTTGATATCGGCAGCCAATCTTTTGACGGCTTCTTCGATCGCTGCCGCCTGATCAGGCTTCACCCAAATCAATGCATAGCCTTCGGCAGGGATGACATTGTTTTGTACGCCACCAGAAATTGTTGCAACTTCAACATCTCCGGTCTGCATTGCACGGCGCAGCAGGCGACCCACCAGAACGATGGAATTGCCGCGTTCGAAATGAATATCGAATTCGCAATGTCCGCCACGAAGGCCCCGCACATCCAACAGCAATGCAACGCGATCTTTCGATGCAGATTGCCAGTCGGCTGCCACGTCAATGCGGCACGACACATCGCCGGAACAACCGGCAAGCAATTGCTTCTCTTCAATCCAGTTGAAGTCAATCATGCGCTTGCCGGTGAGCAAGCTGATATCGACACCATCGCCGCCGACCTTGCCCATCTCTTCCATCGCCGTCATCACGCATTCCAGTGGCGGATGTGGAATGTCGTTCGAATCGAGCAGTGTCAGCATATAGGAAATGCCAAGGCCATTGTCGGCACCCAAGGTCGTTCCTTCAGCGCGGATGAAATTGCCGTCCAGTTTCAGCTTCACGCCTTGTGTGGCAAAGTCGTGTGTCACGCCGTCTTCGAGCTTGCAGACCATATCCAGATGGCCATGCAGAATGACAGTCGGTGCTTTTTCGTAGCCCGGTGTGCCGGGCTTCTTCACGATGATGTTTTGCAATGCATCGCGATGATATTTCAATCCACGCACCTCGGCGAAATCTGCAATCCAATCGGTGGCCTGCTTTTCGTGTTGCGAGCAACGATGGCGTGAGCTGAGCTCTTCAAAGAAGTACATGACCTGCTTGGGCTCAATGTTTTCCAGAACTCTCACGTGGTTCTCCCTAAAAGCTCAATCAGTCTTGGCGGAAGCACACCGCCTCCATGGCTCTTCATCAGTTCCGGCTTGCCGTCTGCCGATTGGTCAGTCCGATTTTCCGTGGCAATCAAAAATTTCAGCGCTCACACCAGCCAACACTTCATTTCGTCGTGAACACCCTATGCTCTCGCCGCTTGACTTCATCGCTCCGGTCTGAACATTTGATTTTTAACACATACAAATGTGCACTCATCTGGATTATTTGTCAATTAGAAAATACCAATGTTCATTGCCAAATCTAGCTGTAAAGTTGCTTTTTGTGAAAATTGCGCAGTGATGTCGCAACAGTTCAGGTGCTGATAGTGCAATTACCCCTGATTTGGTATTGAAATAGCGGTTTTTCTCAAGTTGCGCATTCTCAAAGACCGAAAGTCATTGTTGAACTTTTAGTTTTGATATTTTAGTTATATTCACGCCTGATGCAAATTTTTCCAAGACAATTTTGCTGTTTGCATCCAGCCCAAAAGTGGAATTCATCCGCGTCGCTACATGTGAATGACCCGGCCATATGCATCAAGCACACTTTCATGCATCATTTCTGAAAGTGTTGGATGCGGGAAGACGGTGTGCATCAGTTCTTCTTCCGTGGTTTCAAGACCCATGGCCAGCACGAAGCCCTGGATGAGCTCTGTCACTTCCGCCCCCACCATATGGGCACCAATCAGACGTCCGGTTTTGGCATCGAAGATGGTTTTGATCAGG
>JANOXA010000128.1:0-15571 GCA_031418195.1 Hyphomicrobiales bacterium
CAGAGGTGACAAAGAAGCGGCTTCAATTCGCTATCAACGGGCGCACTGAACAATCGGGGTGCGGCTTTCGTTTCTGCACACTTGGCGAACCGTTGTTTGATGCCGATGGCAATGTCAGTCCCGCCGTCATCACCTATGGGGACTTAGCCTCCCATGTGTTCTTTTGCGAGACGGGTTCGCCCATTCCGCGCCGGGCCGAAGCTGCCACCGCGTTGATTGGCACATTCCAAGGCCGGGCAATCTATCTCTTGCATAACGCCGAAGCCGTGGGCGTTGCGAGCGCCAATACCGGAAATGTGCTCACAGGTGGCATACTAGATGCACTGCCCTTGCCGGAACCCGGCTTTATGGGCGCACGCATCGTCTACGGCGAAGGTTGCACCGTGCCCGACGAAAGGCTTTCCCGCCTAGGCGTTACGTTCAAACAAATCCCCTATCAAATTGAGGGGCTTTGACCATGGTGGATCACCCGACAGAATTTTTGCTCTATATCGCCGAAGACGGGCAAACCCGTGTTGATGTGCGGGTGGAAAATGAAAATGTCTGGCTGACACTTATGCAGTTGGCGGAACTTTTCCAGCGGGACAAATCCGTCATTTCACGCCACATTTCAAATGTTTATGGCGAAGGCGAATTGCTGGCGAGTTCAACTGTTGCACGCTATGCAACAGTTCAAACCGAAGGTAAGCGTCAAATCCAGCGCGAAATTGAGCATTACAATCTCGATATGATCATCGCCGTTGGCTTTCGTGTGCGTTCGACGCGTGGCACGCAATTTCGGCAATGGGCGAATGCAAGGCTTGGCAAATACATCATCAAGGGCTTTGCGATGGACGATGAACGTCTTAGCCAATCCCGCCATGATTATTTCGATGAACTGGTTCGCCGCGTCCGGCGCATTCGCGTTTCTGAACGGCGCTACTATCAAAAGATCACCGACATATTCGCAACCAGCATGGACTATGACGCGAAGGCCGAAATCACCAAAACCTTCTTCGCCACGGTTCAAAACAAATTCCATTTCGCCATTCATGGCATGACCGCCCCCGAAGTCATCAAAGCCCGTGCCGACGCATCACAACCGCTTATGGGCATGACTTCGTTCAAAGGCGTTGTGCCAACGGCACATGATGCAACCAGCGCATTGAACTATTTGAGCGAAACCGAATTGCGGGCGCTTGAAGACATTGCCGATCAATACGGCATATTCGCCGAAAATCAGGCGTTGCGACGCATCCCCATGAACATGGCGGATTGGATCACGAAGTTACACGGGTTCCTGACACTGAACGACCGCGACATTCTGCAAGGCGCTGGCAAAGTGAGCCGCAAGGACGCCGACACGAAGGCGCTTTTGGAATTCGAAAAATATCGGGTTGAACAGGATCGGACTTACATTAGCGATTTTGATCGCAGCACGAAAAAGCTGTTGGGCGACAAATCAAAGTCGAAGGGCAAAGCCAAATGACATTGCCCGTGTTCAGCCTCAAAGATTATCAAATTCAGACACTTCAAGCCCTTCGCAGGTTTCTCGAAAAGACGGTGGAACTGAACGACGCTGATACCGCGTTTTATGCCATGACAAAACGGCCCTTTGTGCCACCGCCGAACCTTGATGGCTTGCCCTATGTTTGCCTTCGTATTCCAACGGGCGGCGGCAAGACGATTCTTGCGGCGCATTCAATCAGCGTTGCCGCCGATAGCTATCTTCGCACTGATACGCCAACCGTGCTTTGGCTTGTGCCATCGCAGACGATCCGCGAACAAACCTTGGCGACGCTTCAGGACCGGGCGCACCCGAACCGCCGCGCCCTTGCGGATCGCTTCGGTGAAAACGTCCGCGTGATGACGGTTGCCGATGCGCTCTATGCGAAGCGTGCCGATTATGACGGCGGCGCTGTTGTGGTCGTGGCGACGATCCAAGCCTTCCGTGTGGAAGAAACCGAAGGCCGCAAGGTCTACGAAGCCAACGGCGAATTGATGGATCATTTCACCGGGCTTGACGGCGGTTTGCGCGATGCGCTGGAAATCGGACCTTCCGGCGATCCGGTACAGTCCTTGGCGAATGTGCTGCGCTTGCGCCGCCCGATGGTGATTGTTGACGAAGCCCACAATGCGCGGACGGATTTATCCTTTGATACTTTGGCGCGGTTGAAGCCATCGTTGATCATCGAATTCACGGCAACACCCGTCACACCGGAAGAACACAAACCCGAAAAGGGCATTTACGCTTCCAACGTTTTGCACCAAGTGTCCGCCGCCGAACTCAAAGCGGCTGAAATGATCAAGCTTCCGATCATTCTTCGTGGGCGTGCCGATCCGCGCGAAACCATCGGCGACGCCATCGCATTTTTGGATGGACTAGGCGACACTGCCAAGTTGGAACTAAACGCCACGGGCGAATTCATCCGCCCCGTGATGCTGCTTCAATCGGAACCCAAATCGAAAGACAAGCCCACGCTTCACGCCGAAGAACTGCGCAAAATGTTGATCGATGATTTCAAGGTCACAAAAGAACATGTGATCGTCGCAACAGGCGAAACCAAGGAACTTGAAGGCGTCGATTTATTTGATCCAGATTGCAAGGTTCGTTTCGTCATCACGCAACAGGCTTTGAAAGAAGGGTGGGATTGCTCTTTCGCCTATGTTCTGTGTTCGGTTGCCGAACAGAAATCACCCCGCGCTGTGGAACAGCTTCTAGGCCGCGTGCTGCGCTTGCCCGGTGCCTCTTGGAAGAAGAATGAAGACCTGAACCGCGCCTATGCCTTTGCCACCACCACAAGCTTCCAACACGCCGCCAACACCTTGCGCGACGGGCTTGTGAACAACGGTTTTGAGAAAGTGGAAGCCCAATCCCTTGTGCGGGCCGTGGCTGTCTTTCCCGGCATGGAAGAAGGTGGTACGGCCTTCACGTTTGAAGAGGTTCTTCCCGCCGACATTGATCTAGCTGCGCACATGACCAACATCACTGTCGCAACTGGTGGGCGAGTCCATATCGATCCTGAAACGCGCATTATTCGGGTGAGCGGTGCGTTAAGCGACTACGACCGTACTGCGCTTAAATTGGTTCTTCCGGAAACCGCTGCCAAAGCGATTGATGATCTTGTTCATCGGTCACGCGGGGCGCGTTTGAAAGCGCCCGATCTAACCGTAACACCAATTCGCTTTGCAGTGCCTCAATTGACAGTACGGGCGGGGCAAGCATGGCAATTGTTCGACCGGGCGCATTTTCTCGATATCCCTTGGAAGCTTGAAGAAAGCGATCCAGCGCCAATCCTTGATTTCTTTGTTCCGCCGCGCAACGCCGCCGAAGAGGCGCATATCGATATCGATGATAAACAGGAAATGAGGGTGAAGTTCGTTGATGCCTTGCACGAACAGCTTTCCCTCGCACTTGCCCTTCGTGGCTGGACGAAGAATGCGCTTGTGAACTGGATTGATCGGCGATTGCCCCAGTCATCGCGTCGCGACATTACACGCGTGTCTTCAACGCTGTTCATTTCCAAGGCGCTTGATTTGATTGCGGCAAAACACGGCATGACACTTGAAGCCTTAGCGCGGGCAAATTTCCGGCTTGTCGATTCCTTCATAAAGGTTGTTTCCAAGCACCGCGATATTCGCGAAGCGACTGCTTTCGAACGCGCCTTGTTCCCGCAAAGCGGCCTAGAATTTCAAACCAGCGCCGACGTTGAACTTGTGTTCGATGAAAGCCGCTATGGCTATAATCAGCCCTACAAAGGCGGCATGGATTTCAAAAAGCACCTTTTCCCAGTGATTGGCGATCTTGAAGCGTCGGGCGAAGAACACGAATGCGCCATCGCCATTGAACGAAATCCCCACATCAAGGCATGGGTGCGCAACACATCGCGCCAACCGCAATCATTTTGGCTGCAAACATCATCGGACAAGTTCTATCCGGATTTCGTTGCACTGTTGAACGACGGGCGCATCATGGTGATCGAATACAAAGGCGCACCCTATTTCACGAACGACGACTCCAAGGAAAAGCGCTTGATCGGCGATCTTTGGGCTGAACGATCCGGCGCGAAGTGCTTGTTCCTTATGATTGAGAAAAAGGAATTTGCACGGATTGATGGGGCTACTGGCACTTAAACTAAAGACGATGTATTTCACGTCGAAGTAACGGAGGATTTTCTCTTGTTAGTATAAGAACTGCGCCATAAGCTCGCTACAAACCAAGCCTTTGCAACTGTTAACGGGGATTCCACGCATGGCATTTTTGGTGCTGATTGAAACTGGATCAAACCAAGATTTCATTTTTGCGAGCAATCGCTTGCGTGAGAATGTTGGCGCTTCCGAAATTGTCCGACAGGTGGGAATGGTCTGGGTGCCGGAAGTTTTGGCGAAAATTTTTCCCACAAGCAAAGCTAAACCTGGTGATCTCGCAATATCCGGCCTCGCCGCTACAGAACGCTCTCAAAAGCTGCGTATGGAGGAGTACAGAGGCATTCTGAATTCTGACGGCTTTGAAATTGTGGTATCAACCTCCGGAAAAGCCTTGGTATTGTTTACTGAGAATTCGAAGGCACGGCAACTGATTGAGAGTGTCACTTTTCGCGCACTTAAATGTGCACCCAATCTTGTTGTTAGAGGCGCAATTGCTGAAGTCTGTCTTGTTTCGGCGGGAGCAACCGGAGCGTCAGAGGTGACGTCCCAAGTCCATCTTGAACTTGATCGCTTGAAAAACACTTTGCCGCCGGGCGATTTTCGCGCTCCCATGTGGCCCATTCTGCTGCCGTGCAGTAGCACCGGGATGCCGACGCAGGGTTTTGTCTATAACCGCGAATTTAAAGGTGATGAAAGGCCCGAAGAGGAGAAAACCGAAACTGTCGCCGCCGAAACCGTGGCAAAGGAACGCTATCAGGATGCAGCCTACGCGCGGATGAAAGCAGACTTGGGAATTGACCTGATCGGTGACGAAACGGACAAAAAAGAAAAGCGAAAACGGTTCAAGGAATTCATCGATGCCATTGATGACAGCGGCTGGATTGCCATCATCCATGCGGATGGAAATGGCTTTGGCAAATTCTTTCTGGAGATGGGCGCAAAGCTCAAAGACGAAAGCGCAAGTGACTTTTTTGAACGGTTGCGCGAAGTTTCAATTTCACTGGATTTGTGTGCCATTCACGCAGCACGGCAAACGCTCCCCTTGCTGTACGATCAACGTATTGGCAAGCCACTCGCCATGCCATTGGTGATTGGCGGTGATGATCTGACAATAGCTTGTGCCGGTCCCCGTGCGATTGACTTCACAGCGGCCTATCTCCGGGCTTTTGAAGAAGCTGTCCAGACCAAATATCTTTGCCCACAAGATAACGAAACAGGCGTTGAGAATGGCTTGCTGAAAATTGCTGGTGGCGAAATTTTTACGGCTTGCGCAGGTATAGCCATCGTCAAGCCGCATTTTCCATATTATCGTGCCTATGAATTGTCAGAGGCCTTGCTCAAGTCAGCCAAGAAGGTCAAACGGCTTCCTTCAAAACAGAAAATTTCTTCACTTGACTATCAAGTCGTGTTTGGAGATGGCGCAATTGACCTCGACCGCGCCCGCAAGGTCTGGGTGCAGCCAGATTGCACCCTGACAGCACGGCCTTACGTCGTGATTGGCGCGGCCTTGGACCTGTCGAAATGCGATCCGGCGGAGAAAGTTTGGATATTAGCGCACGATTTCGAACAACTTGGAAAAGATCGCCAATCACTCGCCCACAAAGCGGGGCGCGGTGAACCCGGAAGCACTGGCATGCCGCGTGGCCAGCAGAAATCACTTCGCGACGCACTTTTTCTAGGCGCTGACATTGCCGAAGCTCGCTTTGCGGTTCTCCAAAAGTCTTACGGATCATCAAAGCCCGATGACGGCTTTTGCTGGCAGGGAGATTTGTTCTTCGAAGAAGAACCTCTCTTCGACGGCAACGCAAAAGTAAAGAAAACCCGTTTTCTGGACGCGCTCGAATTTCTTGATGTTTCAAAAGAACCTATGTTTGACGGCAAAGCTGAAGCAAGAAAGACACAATCATGAAGTTCACATGCTCTATCGCTATGTTGTCTGACTGGCAGGTCAGCACAGGCAGTGTGCATCAAGGTGCACTCGACAGCGTGGTCTTCAAAGACGCGGACGGATTGCCTGCTCTGCCCTTCACGACCATCAGGGGCATCTGGCGTGATTCAGCGGAGAGGTTGGCTTACGCTTTGAATAAACCGCCAAAAGGTGACTGGCACGCAGTTGTGGACAAGCTTTTTGGCGAAGACACGCGGTCAAAGAGGTTCAAACTCGGTCCGGCCCCGCAACACGCTCGGCTGCGTATCAATGATGGCCAGTTGCCGAAGGGCCTCCGTGATGGAATTCTTGAAGAAAAGCTGCAAAGCACGTTGACGTTCGTGAAACCGGGCGTGGCTATCGATCACGGAACTGGCCTGGCCAAGCATGACCACTTGCGGTTTGAGGAAGTAGCGCGAGGCGGGGTCACACTTGAGGCCGAAGGCGAAGTTCTGCTTGACGATATCGATGCGAAAGAGGCGAAAGTAGTCACCGATTTACTCTGGGCATCTTTCAAGTTGATCAAAAGCATTGGCGGCAACCGCAGACGTGGCTCAGGTCTTGTTGTCACGAAAATTGGCACCGACGAATTACTGGACACTCTAAAAAGGCTGAAAGATAGTGAAGCTCCACTGCTTCAATCCATTTCCAAACCGAAACCAGAATGGCAAATACGGCCAAGCTCAAATGGTCAGGCCGACTACCACGCAAGTCACCTGCAGGTCACGCTGAAGCAGTCCGCTGTCATCCCTCGGGATGTACTGGGTAACGTCGTCACAAGCCTCGATCACATCCCTGGAACATTTTTGATCGCTGCTGTGACAGCCATGATGGCAAATCCGCAACAAGCAATGGCTGATGTAGCTGCCGGTGAAATCATCATCGAGCCTGCTTATATCCAGATTGCGGACCAGAGAGCCAGAGTAGTGCCTGCCCTTTGGCATAACCAAAAGGACGATACTGGTGGCCCACAAGGCAAGGGAAAAATCTTTGTCAAGGCGGGTGAAACCATCACGTTAAACGGCGAAAACGCTGTCCCCGGCAACATTTTGAAGCCGTTGCCAGCTGGATACCGGCTTTCTTCCGAGGCGGGAATTGCTTTTGCGAAGCCTGCAATTTCAGTTGCCGTCCGCAATACAGTCGATGATGAAAAACAGAAGCCGGATGACGCGGGTGGCGTGTTTGTTTATGAACACTTGGCGGCTGGCCAGACCTTTGTAGCGCGCGTGCTGGTGAGTGCACAGGCCAATACAGTATGGAAAAACTTGCAGGGAACTGCACTCCTGGGCCGGGCGAAATATACGGGTTATGGCTTGGCAGAACTTTCAGTCACGCCCGGTGAAACACTAAAACAAATTGAGATGAGTGGTGAAGGCTCTGTTGTTTGTGAATCACCACTTTTATTGGATCAACATCAGACGCCTGCAGAGGCGGTTGCAGCTAGTCTGGGACTTGACGAAGACGATATAGATTTGAAGAAGTCAATGCTTCGATACACCCGCGTTGACGGCTGGAGCGGTGCATGGCATCTGCCGAAACCCAGCCTCTTTGCACTGCGGGCAGGAAGCGTCATTGCGGTAAAAGATCTGTCAAAGATTCAAACCTTGCTCTTGAGTGGTGCAGGACGGCGAAGGGGTGAAGGCTATGGCAGACTGTCACTTGTCGATGATACCATATTGTGCCCCTCTCAAAATCGTTGGGACCCGCTTGAGAGCGATGGAATGAAAAACGGCCGTACGGACACCGCAACGGCGGAAGATGATCCGTTGTTGGCGCGGCTCCGACGATTGAAGCGCGAGGCAGGAATCCGACTTGCAGTCGAACAAATTGCAAGTGTCAGCATAAAACGCGAAACACTCCTTGGATGGGACAAACAAATGTCACCTAGTCAGATGGGCAGTTTGCGCTCTGTAATGGGAAACTTCGACGAGAGCCGGGAGACAACAGTTCGGAAGTTGCTTCTGGCATGGGCTAAATCCGAAAAAAAACCGTGGGCTGTTGAGGCCTGCAAGACCTTCTTGCTAGAGAAAGACAAGTTGTCGGCCCAACTCAAGAATTGCGCCATCGAGGATGCGGAAGATCGCCGCTATGCCCTCAAAGCACTCGTGCATAGTGCCATGAAATTCCAGTTGAGAGGAGTTAACTGATGTCGCGGGCCATTGAAGAACTCGTTGAAGTCAAAGGTACACTCTTGGCACTCACTCCCCTGCATGTGGGCGCGGCACTGGATGATCTTTCAATCGATATGCCGGTTGCCATCAACGGCGAGGGCAAGACCTATATTCCAGGCACCTCTCTTGCAGGGGCCATGGCAAAATGGTGGCGGCGGGCGTTTGGGGAAACCAGTCTTGAAAGCGTCTGGGGCATCAAGGCCAAAGACCCTGAATCCGCCAGTTTTCTTTACGTGCATGATGCTCCTGCCAACGAATACAAGGGCCTTGAAATCCGCGATGGCGTCGGCATCGACCGCATGACAGGTGCTGCCGCCGACAAGATCAAATATGATCGGCAGATTGTGCCAGCTGGCAGTACTTTCTGTTTCAAACTTGTGCTTGAGGTCACAGCTGACAATGCATCAGCCAAGGATCAGCTTGCCGCATTGTTGCAAGCTTTGGAGAATGGGCACATCCGCGTGGGTGCGGCAAAAACCCGGGGCCTTGGTCGAGTCAAGCTCCAAAACACCACGGTCAACATAACGAATTTCCGGTCCATCGAGGAATTGATCGCCAGCATTGAAAATCCTGTTGGCGCATTGAGCACTCCAGCGGCTACGCTAAGCGATCAACTTACATTCAAACTCAGTTGGACTGCGGTGTTGCCAACATTCTCCGCACATGGTGTTTCAGGCGTGGCTGTCGATACCATTCCACTTACAGCGGTAGGCGTGGATGGAAAAACCAGGCTTGTGCTTCCGGGAGCTGGCGTGAAGGGTGTGTTCCGCAGTCATGGCGAACGCATCATTCGGACCTTGAAGGGAGCCCCTCCGCACACACTTAAACCGAACTTCTTGGAGCAGATTTCAGACCACCGCCTTGTTGACGGGATATTTGGAACAGCCAAGCAGAAAGAAAATAGCAATGCCGGTCAAGGCACGCTGATCTGCGACGACACGGTTTTCGGGCCGGAGGTGGCGAACGGTGTGTACGAGAAACTCTTCGGCCTGGAAGGGACAACGCAGCATAAAACTGACTTCAAAAAACTGCACCTCAGTGACATGAGGAAGCATCTTCAAGACAACAACCAGTGGCAGGACTTTCTACCCTACCAGCACGTTGGCATAGACCGCTGGACCGGAGGTTCTGCTGACGGTGCGCTCTATTCGGTGCTTGAGCCACCGAAAGATCTCACCCTGGAAATGGAGTGGCAACTCGACTGCACCCGTTTGGGAGACGACGAGAATGCTTCAATCGGTTTTCTGCTGCTGCTTCTACGCGAAGCCAAGCAGGGGCGGATTGCCTTTGGCTTTGGCGTGAACCGTGGACGCGGCACTTTGCATCTCACCAATGTTCAAATTTGCAAGGAAAACACCTGCACTGAAATTGACTTTGAAAACCTTGCCTCTCATACAAACTGGGCGACCGCCTGGGCTGCAAAGGCCACGCAGATTATTAAAACGCAAGAAATAGGGGCTGGGTCATGAGCGGCGCACTGAAAATTGTTCCATCGACCTCAGAAGATGCAGAAGCTTTCATCATCCAAAGCTTCAAAGACTCAGCGCCCCGCGTCTTTGGCATGGCCATGGCACCCGCCCGCTTCTTTGTTTTTGAAATTGACAAAGGTGACATCATCACCAAGACGGAAGATTTCATTGACCATAAGGCATCCGTATATCATTGGGTTGCCTTCAGCGCGGAAAAGGAAGTTTCGGCCATCCGCAACGGCGCTGCGTTTGATTGCCTGACAAAAACGGAAGATGTGTCATCCACCACTAAAACGATCGAGCAGTCCTATATTCTCTGGGGTGACAAAGACCCAAAAGAAGAAGCTGGCTGGTTGGAACTGCGAGCTGCGCGCATCGGAACCTTGCATGTACCCAAACCTGTGGGAGAAAAGCCGAAAAATGCCCATGTGGTGTTGCAGGCGCGGGAATACGTGGCATTCGGTGAATTCGGCAATGCCTACATCTCTGGCCAGCGGCTGATGGGGTTTGGCTGGATCGAAGCAGAAGCGGAGGACTTAAAAGCGGAGGACTTACATGCCTGTGATTGAAAACGAGAAGGGATTTCTGACGTGGGATGTAGATCCAAATCCCAAAGCAGAATTCAAACGCAGGAATTTCCGTATCTTCAAGGACGGTCAAAAATTTGGTCCGTCGGTAGTGTTTGCCGTTGTAGAGAAATTAAATTTTGAAACCGCTGAAGATAACAAAATTGAAGTCACGTTCAACTATGAAACGCCAAGCAAAAAAATCGTTTCAATTACGCGGGTACTTACAGCGGCGATGCTGGCCAAGGCCGCCGCAGATGCAGAGGCGCAATACATACAGGACTTGCAACAACAAATGGCAAACGGCGCAAAGTTTTTTCACAACCCCTCTAACTTCGTTCCCTATGTACCATTGAAAACCCGTCCGCCCGAAAACAGCGGCTTACGACGCATGGCTCCTACGGGGCACCACGCTTATTTTGACGGGCATTTCACCGGCTCCATCACTGTGAAAATCGAAGCAAAAACACCGCTGCTGCTGCCCGATACTTCGAGAACGACATGGAACGAAAAAGACCATGGCACATACAAAACTCTGCGTGACGCCAACGAAAACCCCGTCCTCAAACCCACTGCCTTGAAAGGTCCGTTGCGTGCGGCATTTGAAGCAATTACCAATTCTAGATTTGGTGTGTTTGGAAAATATGATGCGCCCCTCGGTCGCCGCATGGAAGCGGAAGAAGGGCAGTTACTGGTGCCAGTCCGTGTGGCTGACAATGGTCAAAAGCTCGAAATTTTATTGGGAAGCCATTTGCTTGAGACATCGAAAACAATAACGCAACTTTTACCGTGCCTCGCCCCAAACCACATGGGCAAGCTCGTGCCAAGCATTCCGGGAAACATGGTCTATGCCGCTTGGCTTCCCCGTTATGACCAGCTTTCCAAATTCAACGTAGGCCGAAACAGGGATGACACGAATACTGAGACACCAAGCACGGTACTTTATCCGAAGGAACTGGTGGGCGAAGATAAGCGTGTGCCTGCTCATGCAGATAAGGTCTTTTGCCGCTTTAAAAAAGTGAAATACGTACGAGGCGGCGCAAGTTTTTTCTACTGGCGCGTTATTGCCATCGTACCCCATGAGCACAGAGCGCGAATTAATGAGTTTGCGGCCGTTCTGCAATCGATAGCAACGCCCGAGTCACAGGGCACTCACGAGTCCCTGCAAGAAATGATAGATGGCTGGGGCTATGTCTGCATATCTAACCGAAATATCGGAAACAAGCATGACGAGAGAGTATTTTTTGTACCCGTTGATGAAGAACTGGATGTGATCTCGTGTCCAACCCAGGACATTGATCCGAGCTGGCGTTCGCAGTGGAACACACTGATCAAAGATTATGCGGCTGCCAACAAGCCCGAACGGGAACGCCGCAAGAGCAAGAGCGAAGGCGAGCGGACCTTCTACGACAAGAAGAAGCCTGCCATGTCTAGGCACGTCCTGAATGCAGGTGATGAAGCAGAACTCAAGCCGGGAACGCTTTGTTATGCGAGGGTCGACAATGGCAAAATCACCGGACTGTTTCCTGTCATGATTGCGCGTGAGCTGATGCCTTCTGCACCCAGTGAGCTTTTACCGCCGCATATGCAGCCTTTGCAGTCATCCTTCGAAACGCTCTCTCCTGCCGAACGGGTGTTTGGCTGGGTGCATCCGAAGGCAAGCGACGTGGAGACAAAGAACAGGCGTACGGCCTATCGGGGCCAGCTGCGCATTCACTCCATCAATTTCAAATCGGGTGGCGTTGACGCTGTGCCACACAATGGCAGTGTGCCACTGGCCATTCTGGGTTCGCCCAAGCCGCAACAGACGCGGTTTTATGGCGCGATTGATTCACGTGGTTCGCCGCTTGTCGATGGAAAACCAAAGAACGACATAGGCTACAACAAGAGCGGTTACGTCAAGGGTCTGCGCGGGCGAAAATTTTACCTGCATGACAGGACGGCCACCCATTGGGATTTGACCCAACCACGGAAACCTTGGGCAATTCAACCCATCAATCATGAAAGCTGCACGAACCAGAACCACTCCATCAAGGATTGGGTGAAACCTTGCACCGTTTTCGAAGCACGCATCGACTTGACCAACTTGCACGAAGCCGAGCTTGCGGCATTGTTGTGGCTTTTGAACCTTGGCAGTGACGGAAAGCATTGCCTGAAAGTTGGCGGTGGCAAGCCCCTCGGTTTCGGCAGTGTGCGTGTCACATTGACAGACATGAAACTGCGTGACGGCGCAGCCATGCGGGCTGACTTCATGCAGTTGGGACGAGGAGATGACAGCAAGGGAACGCGGCTGGCGCTCAGTGACGTTCCAAATCTTGTGGACAAGCACCTGGAAAATCTGCGGCAAATCTGCGAGCAGGAAAATGATGCCGACAACATTCTCACTGCCTTCGAACGCGCCTGTACCGGGCCGGCAGATGATGTGCAAGTTCGCTATCCTTTTGCGGTCAAAAACGGGGGGCAGGCCGTTCCCGAAAGCTTTGCATGGTTTGTTCAAAATGAGCGGACAGAAGGACAGGATCAGCGCAAGGTGGCATTGCCGCGCCTCTGGCAGCAGAAGGCGCTGCGGGCTCACCTGAAACCAAATTAGGATCAGGCGGCAGCACTTCTCACCCGGTCGCCGTCCAGCGCATAGCCGAGGAAGGTGACGGACGCGCCGCCGCTTATGGCCAGGTTTGCAACTTGCGATTTTTGCCTGTTGAACCGCAATCCCAGCGAACGCAATTCTGTTTCTGCCTGGGCCATCGCTATATGCAACGATCCCGCATCTTTTGCCATAAACAACAGATTGTCGGCATAGCGCAGGTAGCGCCACTTCTTTTGGCCTTCAAATGAACGATCAAAATCTGTCAACACATGGTTGCTCATGATCGGTGAAAGCGGCGAACCTTGGGGGATGCCCATTCCTCCAAGCCCGATATCGTGTCCATATGTGTGCAGCCACAAACCTATCATGCGCTGTGCCACTCGGCAGGCAAATCCTCGCGCCAGCAACGCCTTCACATCCGCATGGCGGATACTGTCAAAGAAATCCGCGATATCGGCATGGCCAACAGAAGTGAAGCCGCGCAAGCGATGCAGCGTGGCGCGCAGCACCGCATCCTCCACCGAGCGGCCAGGACGATAGGCAAAGGAACACCCCGCCATGGCGGGTTCCCAAGCTTGCGCCAAGCTTTCGGCAAGCGCCGTCTGCCACACCCTGTCAACCACTGCAGGAATAGCAATGCGTCGCTTGCGCCCGTCCGGTTTGGCTTTGTACAAAAGCAGGTGTGGTTGCAGAACGAGTCGCCCTTGCCTGAGTTGCACTGAAAGGCGATGCAACCGTGCCTCCAGTCCACTCGCAAAGTCCTGTATGCTCACGCCATCACGGCCCGCCATGCCGCCATTGCGGCGCACCTTTTTATAGGCAGTGGTGAGTGCTGCTTCGCTACACCAGTCTGGTTTTTGCTTGTTCATGTCGAAGCATGTGGGAAGGCAGCAGCTTGTGCGCAAGATTTTTGTGTTTGCCTCTTGAAGTGGAACACGAGGCTTCCAATATCGGTTTTAACAAGAACAAGAAGGAGGCTATCATGCCAACCTCATACCTCTCACCATTTCACGTTTCGCCCGAATCGGAAGACGATGCAGATGGGCTTGCCCTTGCACGGGGACCAGATTCGGGAGCGCCTCTGGGCGATGGTCCAGTCACCAACGCTGCCCGCACCTTCGCCAGTCACCTCTCAAGCGTAGATGCTGCGGCCCGCGCACTTTCTGCCGCATCCATGCGAGAGCGCAGCCATACCCGGACCCATCGGCACTTGCCGTCGCGCTGGTTGCGCCCTGTCCTGTGTGTTGCCATGCCCACGGCCTTTGCCTGGTTCGCGGTTTCGACAAGCTTGCCGCTGGGCGGCTTTACCGCATTGGCAAGTCTTGGTCTTGCCGGACTGTTTGGCGGGGCGGGCTATGCCACAGGTGCGGTGTGGCGCACCACTGCCGTGTTGATGCGCGCTGTGCTGCTTGTGGCAGTCGTTGCCGTTACGTGGGCAATGCTTTTGGCAGCGTGGTATTTGTCACTGCCACTGATGACCATCGCCAGCCTCACCGCAAGCCTAGTGTGCACGGCTTGCCTTGCGGGTCTGCCACAAACAACAGAACAGGTTTTGCGCAAGTCCCGGCACGCAGTTGCCGGAGCTGCTGGGGATCGTTTGCGTTGCCTCAAAGCGTTTGACAGCGCCTCGGCCAACCTCAATCATGCCCATGCCCATCTGCGTGAAAGTCTGTTAAAACAGGCTGGTCTTGGTCGCTAGATCACGTTCAACACCGGCCGTATCAATGGCTTGGCGGATGTGAACAAAAACGGTACTTAACATTAAAATTGGGAGCTAGAAAATGCCTCAGCCTGATTTGTCGAAACTACAACCGAAACCTATTGACAGGATTGAGAAAAAAGAGTGGGGTCAGTGCACTGGACGCCCCGCTTCTCAAGGGGATTGAAACTTCATCTGAACGCCCCCAGCCATGTGGTGATGTGCACTGGACGCCCCGCTTCTCAAGGGGATTGAAACCATAAATCAGTGTTCGATACCTTCCTTTGCCGTGCACTGGACGCCCCGCTTCTCAAGGGGATTGAAACAACATAATACGTCCCGCAGTCATGTATGTGTGCACTGGACGCCCCGCTTCTCAAGGGGATTGAAACCATCATGTCCCGTCATACAAGCTCTGTATCCTGTGCACTGGACGCCCCGCTTCTCAAGGGGATTGAAACTCACCCAGTCATCCTTTGCAGGTTAAGTGACGTGCACTGGACGCCCCGCTTCTCAAGGGGATTGAAACGCCACCCGTGTAGCCTAGAACATCCTGTGCGTGCACTGGACGCCCCGCTTCTCAAGGGGATTGAAACGCCAGTTGACCAGCTGCCCAAGCGAGTACTGAGTGCACTGGACGCCCCGCTTCTCAAGGGGATTGAAACTCTGCGTCACCACCTGGCGACTCAATGATGAGTGCACTGGACGCCCCGCTTCTCAAGGGGATTGAAACTGCAATATTTCAATAGCCAAAATCAATTTATGTGCACTGGACGCCCCGCTTCTCAAGGGGATTGAAACGCCGGCACGTTTGATTCGGTCATTATTCCCGTGCACTGGACGCCCCGCTTCTCAAGGGGATTGAAACCTCCAGCCCATGTCGAGCCAATTCGTCTTGCGTGCACTGGACGCCCCGCTTCTCAAGGGGATTGAAACTGTTTTGCGTACCGCCGTACCCATTTTCATGTGCACTGGACGCCCCGCTTCTCAAGGGGATTGAAACTTTATAGTGTTGTTTTCCCAC
>JANOXA010000129.1:0-6583 GCA_031418195.1 Hyphomicrobiales bacterium
GTCTTCGGCCGCGCCGCAGCCCTCCGCTGTGTCGAACTCCTGAAAGACGGCGGCACCCATGCCGACCTTCCCGTTACAGCAGGCGAAGCCGCCATCACCAGAATGGACGGCTTTCGCTACGCCTCCGGCAGCACCCCAACAGCCAAACTCCGCGCCCAGATGCAACGTGCCATGCAAGACGACGCCGCCGTCTTCCGCACCGGAGAAACCCTCGCCGCAGGCTCGAAGAAAATCAACCAAATCTGGCGCGGCGTCGAAGACATCGCCGTAACCGACCGCTCACTGGTCTGGAACTCCGACTTGATAGAAACCCTGGAATTCGACAACCTCATCATCCAGGCCGCCACAACAGTAGACTCAGCCGCCGCCCGAAAAGAAAGCCGCGGCGCCCATGCGCGAGAAGACTTCCCGAAGCGCGACGACAAGAACTGGATGAAACACTCACTGGCGTGGACGGATGATGCGAAGAAGACGGTGACACTCGGCTATCGGCCCGTGCATGACTATACGATGAGCAAAGATATCGACTACATCAAGCCAAAGGCGCGGGTGTATTGAAGTGTTCCCAATTTGTACGTACTTTCGAAAAGTGCTATAGCAACGTTAGGAGTCTAAAGTGCCGGAGAACAACAATAGTGAGAACGAAACACCTCTGATGCATTTCATGGTAGGAAGTAAACTTGAACTGACTCAGAAACGACAGAGTGTAGACACTTCGTCAGAGCGCGACTTTCCAAGAATTACGCGAATACCAGGAATTATGGGTGGAAAGCCATGTATCCGTGGAATGCGGGTGACTGTTGGCATGATTACTGGCCAACTGTCAGTCGGCACATCTATCGATGAGTTGCTTCGGCATTTCACCTATCTTGAAAAAGAGGATATTTTACAAGCAATTGGCTATGCAGGCGCAACGGCGTCGAGCACGGAATACGACTTGGCGGGATCGAATTGAAAGTCATCGTAGATGTGAACTTGTCCGCTTTTTGGGTGACTTACTTGAAAGAACATGGACACGAGGTCGAACATTGGTCAAACGTCGGAAAGCACAATGCCACAGATCGCGAAATCATGAGGCATTGCGCGGGAGTTGATGCGGTCATTCTAACTGGTGACATGGACTTTGCTGAAATCCATGCATTAGAAAAATCGACGAAGCCAAGCGTTCTTCAGCTGCGAGCAAAAGACCTTTTGCCAAATGCGCAAGGTATTTTAGTGGCGCGAGCGCTTACAGTTGGCGCGTCGCATCTCACTCTCGGAGCAGTTGTCACTATAAAATCAACCCGCATGCGGGTGTCCAAGCTACCATTCGCCTAAACAGAAACAAGATACCCCATGGCCACATTCACACTCCCGACCAACTCCAAAATCTCGCAAGGCAAGACCTGGCCGATGCCGCAGGGCTCCAACCTGCGTTCGTTCAAAATCTACCGCTGGAACCAGGACGACGGCAAGAACCCGCAGACTGATACCTATCATGTCAACATGGACGACTGCGGTCCCATGGTTCTCGACGCGCTGATCAAGATCAAGAACGAGCAAGACCCGACGCTGACCTTCCGCCGCTCCTGCCGCGAAGGTATTTGCGGCTCTTGCGCCATGAACATAGATGGCACCAACACGTTGGCCTGTTTAAAATCCTGTGACGACGTTAAGGGCGAAGTCCGCATCTATCCTTTACCCCACATGCCGGTGGTGAAAGACCTCGTCCCCGATCTGACGCGCTTTTATGCCCAGCACCAGTCAATCCAACCGTGGCTCAAAACCACCACGCCCACACCGCAAACCGAATGGAAACAATCGAAAGAAGATCGCAGCAAACTTGATGGCCTTTATGAGTGCATCCTCTGCGCCTGTTGCTCCACCTCATGCCCCAGCTATTGGTGGAACGGCGACCGCTATCTCGGCCCCGCCGTGCTGCTGCAAGCCTATCGCTGGCTGATCGACTCACGCGACGAAGCCACGGGCGATCGTCTCGATGATCTCGAAGATCCCTTCAAACTCTACCGCTGCCACACCATCATGAACTGCGCCAAAGCATGTCCCAAGGGTCTAAACCCCGCCAAGGCCATAGCCGAGATCAAGAAGATGATGGTGGAACGCCGGATGTGATCTTGCTTCACACACCCTACGACGGTTCCCACAAGCCCTTCACCATCGGCCTCAGCCAACTTGACCATGCGGAATGGATTGAGGTGGACGACAATCTCGCCCATTACCTCACCGAAAAGCACCGCCTCTACCGCGAGGAAACCCACAATGTTCTGGTCACTGAGCCGGACACCGAAGCGGCGCAGCAAGAAGTGCTTGTTTTGCTGGTGGAACATCTCGCCAATCACTTCCCTGAAATGTCCCGCCAGCCCGATGAAAGTGTCGATGGCCCACTCGCCCGCGCTGCCCTTCTTGTGCAAGAAGACCTCGTCCTCATGCGGAAATCGCCTGAGGGTTGGCGTTTGGTAGCAGCTTCATTGTGTTTTCCCTCGGCCTGGAATCTCCGCGAAAAATTCGGCAAGCCCTTGCATGTTATTCACCAGCCCGTGCCGAATTTCGGTGCGGGCACCCGCAATGCTGGCCTGATTGACCGCATGTTCGACAATCTGCGCCCCGATCATTCCGTCATGCGTTGGAACTGGTCGCTCTATGGCGATGCAGAACTTTATCACCCCGCCTCGGACCATGGCATGAAGAAGCGTTTTGGCGATGGCAACTTGGCGGAACACATCACCTTGCGGCTCGAACGCCAGACTTTGCGAAAGCTCCCGCAGTCTGGCGACATTTTGTTCACCATCCGCATTCATCTTGATCCGCTGGAAGTTTTGCAAAAACTGCCAAATGGCTCAACATTGGCCCATGCCATTGATGAGCAAATCATGTCGTTGACCGATGCCGAAATCACTTACAAGGGTTTTGCCGACGAACGCCAACGCTTGTCGTTGCGGCTTCAGCACATCGCGCAAAATTGCAAAGCCTGACTGCCGTCATCAATGGTTGCTGGCAACCTTTGCCTTGCCGTCCTTTTCGTCGTTCGGTTTTTTGACCTTGACGATGACTTTTTCCAGAAGGCCGGCGGAGGCTTCCTGGTTTTCCTGTTGATACTTGATCGTGCAACCCAGCAAGGAAGTCTCTAATTTTCCAGCCACTGTTTCGGCCGAAAACCCGGGCTTTAACTCTTTCGGGTTTAATTTCGGCAGCTTCTTCTTTTTAACCTTGCTGACATAACTTACAAACTTCGGATGTGAGGTGAATTTGTCTTCTTTGAAAACGACGGCCAAAGTGCGTGACTGGCAAATGCAGACCTCCACTGGCACCCGCGCCATTTTCCAAAGTCCCTTGGTGGTCACGAACACCGGTGACGTGCCAGCCATATCGGTAGTGCAAACTTTATAGGCAGCCAGTTCCGTCTTCGAAAGTTGGGCAGCCTTGATCAAGGCGTCAATTTCTTCCTGGCTAGGGCCACCACAGGCAGAAAGACCCACGCCGACCAATCCCAGCGCAAGATATTTACCCAAATCCAAAACACGCATCACACAAGCTCCCGAACCATAACCAACCAAATTTCCACCTTGGTTGGCATCCTGTTATCAGGCAGAAACTACAGTCAGGTTTTGCAATCCGCTAAAATTTGAAGTGAATTTGAACTTCTCCCCTTTGTGCTGACCCGGTTTCTGGCTTATAGCCACGTTGATCCCGTCAACTTTCCCGCTATTCCGCAGAAGAGGCCATTCCATGTCGCTCGACAGTTTTAAATCCCGCAAGACGCTTAAAGTTGGCAGCAAGACATATGTTTACTATAGCCTGAAAGCGGCGGAAAAAAACGGACTGCAAGGCATTTCAGCACTGCCCTATTCCATGAAAGTGCTGCTGGAAAATCTTTTGCGCAATGAAGACAACCGCACGGTGACGAAGAAGGACATCTCAGGCTTCGTCGCCTGGCTCACCAACAAGGGCAAGGCCGACGCCGAAGTGGGCTTTCGTCCGGCCCGCGTGTTGATGCAGGATTTCACGGGCGTTCCCGCAGTCGTCGATTTGGCTGCCATGCGCGATGGCATGCAGCTGCTGAAAGGCGACGCCCAGAAAATCAATCCGCTGGTGCCTGTTGATCTGGTCATCGACCATTCGGTGGTCGTTGACAGTTTCGGTAATTCCAATGCTCTCGCCGCCAACGTTGCGCGTGAATACGAACAGAACATGGAACGCTACAAGTTCCTGAAATGGGGGCAGGGCGCGTTTGAAAACTTCCGCGTGGTTCCCCCCGGCACTGGCATCTGCCATCAGGTGAACCTCGAATACTTGTCGCAAACCGTATGGACGCGCGAAGAAAAATTCAAAGGCAAAAACATCACTGTCGCCTATCCTGATACACTTGTGGGCACAGACTCGCATACGACGATGGTCAACGGGCTTGGCGTATTGGGCTGGGGAGTTGGTGGCATCGAAGCCGAGGCCGCCATGCTGGGACAGCCACAATCCATGCTGCTGCCGGAAGTCATCGGCTTCAAGTTCACCGGAAAGCTGAAGGAAGGCGTCACCGCCACAGACCTTGTTTTGCTGGTCACGCAGATGCTGCGCAAAAAAGCCGTGGTCGGCAAGTTTGTTGAGTTCTTCGGCCCCGGACTTCCCGCCCTCACCTTGGCCGACCGCGCCACCATTGCCAACATGGCACCTGAATATGGTGCGACTTGCGGCTTCTTCCCCGTTGATAGCGTGACCTTGGACTACCTCAAATTTACAGGCCGCGACGACGAGCGCATCGCACTGGTTGAAGAATACACCAAAGCCCAAGGCATGTTCCTCACTGAAGACAGTGCCGATCCGGTGTTCACGGATACGCTGGAACTCGATCTCGCCTCCGTTGTGCCCGCCATGGCTGGTCCGAACCGCCCGGAAAAGTTTGTGCCGCTGCAAGACATCAAGGCAGGCTTTATCTCAGCCCTTGATACCCCCAAAGACAAGGCCGGCTTTGCCAAAACCGGCGAACAGGACAAGCGCGTGAAAGTCGAGGGCAAAGACTTCGAGATCAGTCACGGTGACGTGGTGATTGCCGCCATCACGTCATGCACCAACACCTCGAATCCGTCGGTGCTGATCGGCGCTGGCCTTCTGGCCAGAAATGCTGCAGCACTTGGCCTGACATCAAAACCATGGGTCAAAACCTCATTCGCCCCCGGCTCACAAGTCGTCAGCGAATACATGGAAAAATCCGGCTTGCAGGAAGAGCTGAACAAAATCGGCTTCTATCTCGTCGGCTATGGCTGCACCACCTGCATTGGCAATTCCGGACCGCTTGATCCTGCAATTTCCAAGGCGATCAGCGACAACGGCATCGTCGCCTCAGCGGTCATTTCCGGCAACCGCAACTTTGAAGGTCGCGTCTCGCCAGACGTGCAAGCAGCCTATCTTGCCTCACCGCCTCTGGTCGTCGCCTATGCCCTCGCAGGCTCCACAAAAATTGACCTCACAACCGAACCATTGGGTCATGACAAAAAGGGCAAACCCGTGTTCCTGAAAGACATCTGGCCCACCAACAAGGAAATCGAAAGCTTCGTCCGCAAGAACATCACGGCGAAAATGTTCAAGACGCGCTATGCCGACGTCTTCAAGGGCGACGAGAACTGGCGTGGAGTCACTACCACGATGGGCGAGACCTATGCCTGGGACAACAGCTCAACCTATGTGCAAAACCCGCCCTACTTCCAGGGCATGACCAAGACGCCAAAACCCGTCACTGACATCAAGAAGGCCCGCATCCTCGGCCTCTTCGGCGACAAGATCACCACCGACCACATCTCGCCCGCAGGCTCCATCAAGGCCGCATCCCCTGCCGGAAAATATCTCACCGACAACGGCGTGCGCCCCATCGACTTCAACCAGTATGGCACCCGCCGTGGCAACCACGAAGTGATGATGCGTGGCACCTTCGCCAACATCCGCATCAAGAATTTCATGGTCAAGGGACCAGATGGCAACGTCAAGGAAGGCGGCTTCACATTGCACCAACCCTCAGGTGTTGAAATGGCCATCTATGACGCCGCCATGCTTTATGCGACTGAAAATGTACCGTTGGTCGTGTTCGCTGGTGTTGAGTACGGCAACGGTTCCTCGCGCGATTGGGCAGCAAAAGGCACCAACTTGCTCGGCGTCCGTGCCGTCATCGCGCAAAGTTTCGAACGCATCCACCGTTCAAACCTTGTCGGCATGGGCATCATTCCCCTGCAATTCATGGAAGGCCAGAACTGGCAGTCCCTGGGTTTGAAGGGCGATGAAACCATCACCATCAACGGCCTCGCCGATGGTCTCAAACCCCGTGAAACCATGTCGGTAGAAGTCACCTCAGCTGATGGCAAAAAATCATCCTTCACCGCCCTCTGCCGGATCGATACGCTGGATGAGATCGACTATTACAAGAATGGCGGTATCTTGCATTATGTGCTGCGGAATATTGCGCAGGCGGCATAACCCGAAGGCCCCACCCCCGGCCCCACCCCCCAAGCGGGCAGGGGGGGAAAGTATCTAAACCCCACCCCCATGCGGGGGGGGGGCGGGGGGGGGGGGTGAGGTTTTCATAGCCCGGTAATACATAAAC
>JANOXA010000130.1:0-8330 GCA_031418195.1 Hyphomicrobiales bacterium
GGTCGAACGATTGGTCCCTTCTCCACGCCTTCGTGGAGAAGGTGCCCCAACGGGGCGGATGAGGTCCCTTGGTGACTGAAGCCTTCCTCAACATCACCCGCTCCGCCAAGGGCCAGCGTTGGGAAGCCCGACTGGAAAACACCAGATTGGCTGAAACTATCGCGCAACGCTACGACCTGCCGGAAATTCTTGCCCGTGTGTTGGCCGCCCGCGACGTGGCGCTGGATGATGCTGAAAACTTTCTGAACCCCACCATCCGCGGCCTCATGCCAGCCCCCGATATCCTGCGCGACATGACCAAGGGTGCCAAGCGGCTGGCCGATGCCATTCAATCGCGCGAAGCCATCGGCATCATTTCCGACTATGATGTTGATGGCGTATCTTCAGCCGCCATCATGCTGCGCTTTCTCAAATCCGTGGGCCACAGTGCCAACGCCTATATTCCCGATCGTGTCACCGAAGGCTATGGCCCCAGTGAAACCGCCGTCAAAAGTTTGAAAAGCCAGGGTGCGCAACTACTGTTGACATTGGATTGTGGCGTCATGTCCCACGATCCCCTGGCCCATGCAGCGGAACTCGGCCTCGAAACCATCATCGTCGACCACCATCAGGCAAGCGCTGAGTTGCCGCAAGCCCATGCCGTGATCAATCCCAATCGCCAGGATGATCTATCCGGCCTCGGCTATCTCTGCGCCGCTGGCGTTGTCATGATGCTGGTCGTCGCAACCAACCGGGCCTTGCGCGAGCGCGGCTATTATACACCAGAACAACCCGAACCCAACATGCTGCAATGGATGGAACTCGTGGCCCTCGCCACCATCTGCGATGTCGTGCCATTGAAAGGCCTGAACCGCGCCTATGTCACCCAAGGCCTGAAAATCATGGCAAGGCGGGAAAATGCTGGCGTCGCCGCACTCGCCGATGTCGCAGGACTGAAGCGCCGCCCCGATGCCTATGCGCTTGGATTCATGTTGGGACCACGCTTGAATGCCGCAGGCCGCGTCGGCCATGCCGATGAAGCTCTGGCCCTTCTGATGTGTGACGACCGAAGCGAAGCCATCAACCGCGCCCGTGGCCTTGATGAATTGAACCGCAAGCGTCAAGCCATCGAAATGCGCGCCGTCGAAGACGCCAAGGCCCAGGCCGAAGCCGCCATGGGAAAAGACAAACGCCCCAGTGTCGTCATCGCCGCATCAGAACATTGGCACCCCGGCGTGGTGGGGCTGGCTGCAGCACGGCTGAAAGAACATTTTCGCATTCCAGCCTTTGCTCTCGCCATCAACAAGACAACGGGTCGCGCCGTAGGGTCAGGCCGATCCATCACGGGCGTTGATTTGGGATCAGCCGTGCGCAAAGCCCTGGAGCAAGGCTTGATCGAAAAAGGCGGCGGTCACGCCATGGCGGCAGGCCTCACTGTCGATCGCGAAAACCTGCAAGCCCTCCGCCAGTTTTTTGAAGCGGAACTGGTCGATAGCGTTGAGAAAGCCCGCGATAATTCCCTGAAGATCGATGGGGCCTTGTCAGCCAGCGGCGCAACACTGGACTTGATCGAACTGCTGGAACAGGCAGGCCCCTATGGCGCGGCCCATCCATCTCCCATGTTCGTCTTCCCATCCCACCGCGTCGTCTATGCCGATGCCGTGGGAGCTGATCATGTACGTTGCACACTTGTCGCAAGTGACGGCACAAGAATCAAAGCCATTGCCTTTCGCGCCATCGGCACAGAACTCGGCGAACTCCTCCTCTCCGAACGCCAACACCCCCTGCATATCGCAGGCCGATTAGTGATCGATGAATGGGGCGCAAAACGCGTGCCGAGTGTGCAAATTGAGGACGCGGCGCGGCTGGGGTAGGGACCGCATTTCCCCGCTTGCCAACCGGAATGAAGCTGCCTATAGAACGGCCCGCACCAGCCGATTTGGGCTGACTGCATCCCAGTGCGCCCTTCGTCTATCGGTTAGGACGACAGCCTTTCACGTTGTAAAGACGGGTTCGACTCCCGTAGGGCGCACCAATTTCCAATCTGACCGCCCTAATTGCGCACCATTGAGAATGCACCCTTGCATTCACGGTTTGGCTGGTAAAATTTTCCAATGCCGCCGTCAGGAGTCATTTTGCCAGTCAGAATATTACGGCCTTTTTCACTGGTGATGTTGTCGCCAAAATAGTGTGTCAAACTTAAAGTTCCATCTTCTTTGACTGTGCCTTTCCATTCTTCGAGATCAATTTTGCCGTTTGTGATCTCGAGATAGCTGAATATCGAAGTCCAGCCACAGATACCTTTTTTGGCCGTGCGTTTCAGGGACCATCTGCCGTCGAAAGCAGTGAGTCCGCGTGGCGTATCGGTTTCAGTCTCTATCAAAGCCAATTTCACTGGTGCCTTTGGCGACACGATTGCTATGGGAGTAGCAGCTGTGCGCTTCACCAGTTCAATTTTCATGCGGGCCAGATCAACAAATTGGCCTTTGGGAAAGCGTTCGAGATACTTTTCAAAAAATGAAGATTCTTTCTCGGTCAGTATCGAATTCCAGTAGGCTGTTTCAACGCTGTTATATTCCGGCAGCGCAACTGCTGGTGCGCCGTCGCCCGCTCTCAAAACAACATCACCTGTCAAAGAAGAATTGTCCCAAGGCACTTGCTTGCCATCTGTTGCTGCCAACACATCACGCCGCACCAATACCATGTCACGGGTAATGTCCTGACCCGGGGTACCTAAATATCTCAGCAGTGCGGCTGTAAACGGCGAGTTCCGTCCACCGCCATCGAGCGCAACATTGCCAGGCTGCGTGGCAAATGAAATCAGAGTTCCGACCCCACTACCAAGTTGGGCCAGACCTTTGCCAACTACAGCAGAGCGCGTTCCCAAGGAGCGGGCGAGATTTTGGGCCAGCGGGTTATCGCGGCATGCGTCAAGAAACACCAGATTGGTGCGGGACACGCGCTCCATCGGTCCGAGAACCGTTTCCATCGCCATGGCTTCAAATCCGACATCATCCTCAGTTGCCAGCCTGGCGTCGATCGGCACCATGTAGTTTGTGCCATTCACCTGCAGGCCATGACCAGCGTAGTAAAATACTGTCACTTCGGCCCCTTCCAAATTCTTTATAAAGCCGCGCACCGTATCACGCATGCCATTGAGGTCGAGGTCTTTGCCGCTTGTCACCGCAAAGCCGAGTTCGGCAAGTTTCTTGGCGATATCGTCCGCATCATTTTTTGGATTGGGCAAAGGGTTGGCATGCACATAGGCAGAATTTCCAATAACCAATGCAACCCGTTTGGCGGCATGGACGGGTGTAAAAAACCCGAGCAAGACAAATAACAAAATAGCAAGACGCATGAACAGAAGTTCCTCAATGGTCGAAAATGGGCCTCTTTGGGGAGATATTTATCAGTAAAGTCTTTGTGGTGTGAATAGGGGCTGAACCAAAATTAACATCCTGACCCAGAATTTGACCATGACGCGACGTCCGACACTTTCCTTTTGTGACATCATCGCCCATAACTTTCACCACAATTTAACCGACGAGGTAAGCCTTCATGTTCACTGACCTGAAAAACAAAGTCGTCGTCGTCACCGGCGGTGTCACCGGCATTGGTGGGGCAGCGTCGTTGGGTTTTGCCAGCGTTGGTGCAAAGGTTCTGGCGCAATATTTTGGTGGCGGGCCGGAATTGGCGACCATTGAAGCGGCGGGAATCAGCACGGTGAAAATGGACCTGACGGAGCCCGATGCGCCCGAACAATTGATCAACCATGCATTAAAAACTTTTGGCCGCATCGATGTCATGGTCAACAATGCTGGAAGTCTGGTGGCGCGCACGCCGCTTGCCGAACTCCAGGATGATTTCATCGACAAGGTGTTTGATCTGAATTGCCGCCAACTCATCCATTGTTGCCGCATTGCCGCTGATCACATGGTGAAACAGGGTTCAGGCAATATCATCAACGTCACGTCAATCGCCGCCCGCATTGGCGCAAGTCCCGGCGGAAGTGTTTATGCCGGGGCCAAAGGCTTCGTTTCCGCCTTCACAAAGTCTCTGGCCCGCGAACTGGTGGACAAAAACATCCGGGTCAATTGCGTGTCCCCCGGCACCATTCACACAGCCTTCCATGACCGCTTCTCAACAGCCGAAAAACGCGCCGCCACCGCAAAAACCATTCCCATGCAGCGGCTGGGCGTGGCTGACGATTGCACTGGCGCCTTCCTTTATCTCGCCAGCGACAAGGCCTCGTCCTACGTCACCGGCCAGGTCATAGAAGTGAACGGCGGGCAACTGATGGCATGAGTGCCGATCGCCACTTGCCCGACCATTACGATGTGCTGGCCCCTGATGGCTCTGAAGTGCGCATTCTGGCATCAGGCGAGCGCGGCTCCATGGCGCATTTTACATTGCCACCGGGGCAGACATCACTGGCGGTGGCTCATCGCACTGTTGAGGAAGTCTGGTATATCGAAGCAGGGCAGGGCCAGATGTGGCGCAAATCTGCTGACGCTGAATCAGTCATTGAATTGCGCGCTGGTCTTTCGCTTGTGATTCCCGTGGCCACGCATTTCCAGTTTCGTTGTACGGGCAACAATGCTCTCAAAGCTGTTGGCGTCACCATGCCACCGTGGCCGGGAATGGATGAGGCGTTTCAGGTTGCGGGGAAGTGGTGAGCCAAGAATTGGCTACCCTCTTGCAACGTCATTCCAAACGCCCGCTCTATCGCGGGCGATTTGGAACCCCGCTTTGCCAACAACAAGCAAAACTTGTTGAAACAAAGCGGGGTCCCAGCTCGCGCTCCGCAAGGGCTGCGCTTGGCTGGAATGACGGGTTTTGAGTTGATTGTATTGAACCTCACCAGCTCCCGATATTCGGCATGCTCTGCCAAGGCTCCTGCACCGGCAGATATTCATTGTCCTTCTGCAACACCTCAATCGAAATACCGTCAGGCGTTTTGATGAAGGCCATGCGGCCTTCGCGTGGCGGGCGGTTGATGGTGACGCCATGCTGCATCAGCTTTTCGCAATAGTCATAGATGTTATCGACCTGATAGGCCAGATGACCAAAACTGCGACCGCCCGTGTAAATTTCCGGATCCCAATTGTAGGTCAACTCCACCGGACATTCCGGGCTTTCCGGGCAGGCCACAAACACCAGGGTGAATCTTCCTTTCTCGCTTTCATGACGGCGCTGCTCGACAAAGCCCAGTTTGTTGATGAAAAAATCCAGCGACTGTTCAAGGTTGCTGACGCGAATCATGGTGTGAAGATACTTCATTTTTTAAAGTCCGTTTCTCGATTGCTGTTGCTGGCGATCTATCCACAATTCGAATCACTCGTCCAGTTTTTTGCAATGTAGCGATGGAAAGATTGTGTGAACAACATTGAACGTTGCTCATCAAGGGTTCGTCGCAGTCATCAGCGCTGCTGAAGATATGTGGCACAAGTGTGTGCAGTATAAGGCAATTTTTGAAATTATGTGGCATACGGCTGCACTGCAATGACAGCCTGCAAAGTTTTATCCACGCCTTCGAAACCTCAGACTGTACAAAACCGTTAATTTTTGCGCATATTCGTCACAGGGGCGGTGCTTGGGCAGCACCGCAGAGGGCTTAGTGAGTGATGACGACAAGAGACAATGAGGGCGAGCGGTCAAATCTGCAATTGCCGCTGGACACAATTCCAACACCAAATGTGATTCACATCGATGGTCTGGTAAAATGGTTCGACGTTGGCCGCGGTTATGGCTTCGTCATTCCTGACAACGGCTTGCCGGATATTTTGCTGCATCTTTCATGCTTGAAGCGGGATGGCTTTGACGCTCCACTTGAAGGCACACGCGTCACCTGCGAAGTTGTGGCCAGGCAAAAAGGCTTCCAATGCCTGAGGGTACTTTCGGTTGACAATTCAACTGCCATACACCCGGTGGAACGTCGGGCCCGCACCCATAATGAAGTAGCACCATCAACGGGCTGGGTCCGCGCAAAAGTAAAATGGTTCAACCGGGCCCGCGGCTTTGGCTTTGCCTCGGAAGGCGAAGGCCTCGGTGATATATTTGTGCACATGGAAGTGATGCGCAAGACCGCTATTCCAGAACTGATCCCCGATACCTGGATCTATCTGCGCTATGGAGACAGTCCAAAAGGCAAGATGGCTTCGGAAATCCGCTTGAGCCTAGAAGGCGGGCCTGCCCATACCAACTGAACAGGTGCCTGGCAATTGTCCGCCAAGTTTTCGCTGCAATCGCCAGTGATAGGATTGTGATGCGATCAGTCCTTTTGAAAATTGTGCTCTCGGTTCTGCTGCTGATTTCAGATGTACATGGCAGCGTTGCCCAACAGCTGGCACCGATCGAGCCAATTTCGATTGTAACGTCGCAGTCAGCTACCATTTTCACAACAGAAATCGCCGACAATGATGATTCCCGTTCCCGTGGCCTGATGTTTCGCCACATCATGCCAAAGGACCGCGCCATGCTGTTTGATTTCGTCAAGCCTCGCCCCGCAGCCATGTGGATGAAGCACACCTATATCTCGCTTGATATGTTGTTTGTGCGCGAAGACGGCACCATTGCGGCGATTGCAGAAAACACCGAACCCCTGTCATTGCAAACCATCAGTGTTGATGAACCGGTGCGCGGCGTTGTGGAATTGGCCGCAGGAACCGCCAAGCGGCTTGGCATCCAGCGCAATGACAAGGTTTATCACCGGATTTTCAAGACTGAACAACAATAGAAATTTTTCATCTATTCTGCTTGCAGGTCTCACCATAAATCGGTTAAGCACCGCCCTGCAAGAATTGTCGGGGCGTAGCGCAGTCTGGTAGCGCACCTGCCTTGGGCGCAGGGGGTCGCGAGTTCGAATCCCGCCGCCCCGACCAGCCTTGGCGAAGGCTGTCCGCCGTAGCTCCTCTTGGAGCGTAGGAGGACTGATCGAGGCATTAATGTACTATGTCTATCACCTGCAAAGTCTGTCAGTCCCCAATGAACGGTACACCGGATTCACTGAAGACCTGAAAAACCGTTTGGCTGCGCACAATCGTGGCGAGTGCGCCCATACGCGCAAGCATATGCCTTGGGAGCTGATCGGTTATCATGCTTTGCGGGACAAGTCACAAGCCGTCGATTTCGAAATTTACCTCAAATCCGGCTCCGGCCGAGCCCTCGCCAACAAAAGACTTTGGCCAAAATGATTTTTTCGCTATTTGTCTGAATAGAACAGATCTTCGAGGTACAATCATGCCCGCACGTATTTTCAAGCCCGCCCGCAGTGCCATGCAGTCTGGCAAAGGCAAAAGCCAGGATTGGGTTTTGGAGTACGAGCAGGAAAGCCCCCGCGCCGCTGATCCGCTGATGGGTTGGACCTCAACCTCCGACACTGCCATTCAAGTCAAACTCAAATTCGCCAGCCGCGAAGAAGCTGAAAGCTACGCCAGCCGCAAAGGCATTGCATTTTCAGTGCAAGTCGAAGGCCCCGTGCGCACCCAAAAGAAATCCTATTCCGATAATTTCAAATTCGGCCGCACCGAAAACTGGACGCACTGATCCATTCCCGACTCCGTAGCTCAGCTGGACTAGAGCAAGCGCCTTCTAAGCGCTAGGTCGTTGGTTCGAATCCAACCGGGGTCGCCATCTTCATTTTAAAGCCTTATCTTTTCAATGGTTTATGGTTCAAAGTGTCTAACCTTTCGCCGGGGTTAGACACTTTTTTTTTCTTTATTTGATCGACTTCATCGCCTCAGTTGCGAGGGATTCTTGGTTTGCCGCCCGCGTGTAACGAGACACTTCGCTAAGTGTGGTGTGGCCTGTAACGGCTGCAATTTGGTTTGCGGAATTGCCCGCATTGGCCAAGCGTGTTGACATTGCCTTACGCAACCCATGGGCCGCGCAATTTTCCGGTAATCCGGCTTCCCGGCAACAGTCTTTGAAGAAATTGCCGAACCCATTGGCAGTGAAGGGCTTCCCGTTTGCCGTTGTTAGGAACGTGAGATGATTTGAGGGTGTGGCCTCAATTGCTTCCTGCAACCGACTGTGGACTGACAAAATCAGGCGCTTGCCCGTCTTGTCTTGCACCACTTCGATTTTGCCAGCTTTGATATGTTGCCTTCCCATGCGCACAACGTCGGAACGGCGCTGCCCAGTATAGAGCAACAGCGCAAAAGCCAATCGGGCGCGGGTGCCCAATGCGTGAGTAGATTCAAATTGGGCAATCTCAGTGTCTGACCGAAAAAGAAGTTGGGTGATATCAATCATTTGTGATTCAATCGGTGTTGCGAAGCATCGATGGAGTTTCACATGTGGACAGCTACCACCCGCAAGCAGTTTGCCAGAGGTGATCTGCTTTTGCCAAG
>JANOXA010000131.1:0-5367 GCA_031418195.1 Hyphomicrobiales bacterium
CCCCAACAACACGTGTCCGAAGATCAATTGAGTAAGCTCTAGCCATAACTGCCGCCTCCAAGCCCGGCAGACAGCTTGAATCACTTTAAAACTGATTTGGGAATCCCTCTCGATTCAGACAGTTCGGAAAACGCTCTAGCAGAAATTCAATCCGCGCTTCTCCCCCTCCAGTTGATCTCTATGCCGCTGCGGCATGGTTTGGTTCGTTCTTGGCATTGGCCACTGCGTTGCGGCTTTCGTAGCCTCTCGCCACTGTTTGAAGTGTATCGGAGTTTTTATATGCATCTCGCCCGGTTTCCACGTGTGCGCCTTGGTCATTTGCCCACTCCACTCGAGCCTATGCCAAACCTCACAAAACTTCTGGGTGGGCCAAAACTCTACATCAAGCGTGATGATTGCACGGGACTTTCTTCTGGGGGCAACAAGACCCGCAAACTTGAATTCCTGATGGCCGATGCCTTGCAAAAAGGTGCTGATACCGTCATCACCCAAGGTGCGATCCAGTCTAACCATGCCCGTCAGACAGCAGCTGCTGCGGCCAAACTCGGCATGAAATGCCGAATCCTTCTTGAAAACCGTACCGGCAGCCAGAGCCCTGATTATTGCGGTTCTGGCAACGTGTTGCTTGATCATATCCATGGCTCGCCAACCCGCGCATTCCCTGGCGGAACAGACATGAATGCTGCAATGGAAGTCGTCGCCGAAGAAGTCCGCTCCAAAGGCGGCAAGCCATATATCATCGTCGGCGGCGGATCGAATGCCATCGGTGCCCTTGGTTATGTAAATTGTGCGCTTGAACTGGTGGCGCAAGCCAATGACATGAGCCTGCGTTTTGATCACTTGGTGCACGCGACGGGAAGTGCCGGAACTCAGGCAGGACTTGTGGCTGGCCTGGAGGGATTACGTAGTCACATTCCAGTGCTCGGCATTGGCGTGCGTGCTGCACGTCCGGCGCAAGAAGAAAACGTTTTTAAACTTGCTTGTGCCACGGCTGATCTCATGGGGATGACAGGAGCGGTTGCCCGCGACCGGGTCGTCGCCAACACCGATTATGTGGGACCCGGTTATGGCAAACCAACGGATGCAATGATTGAAGCCATCAATTTGCTGGCTCGCACTGAAGGCATTCTGCTAGATCCAGTCTATTCCGGCAAAGGCATGGCTGGCCTGATTGATCTCATTCGGAAGGGGCATTTCAAAAGATCAGAAAACGTCGTATTCCTCCACACAGGCGGCAGCGTCGGCCTGTTTGGCTACAATGACTTGTTTGACGCAACGCGGCCAAGCTAAACAGCACGACATTCCAAATTCGGCGAAGATCGAACCAAAAACTCAAAACAAAACCAAAGGGAGTACTAAAATGATCATAAGACGCACAATACTCGCCACAATGGCTGCCATGCTTTTGACTGGCACCATGGCAACAGCAGCAATGGCCGAGAAAATAATTATCGGCACATTCGGCACACCAACACCAATGCAAGCAGCAATCGCCGCTGGTGACATTGATAAAGCAACAGGCATGGAAATTGAGTGGCGCAAGTTTGCGTCTGGCGCGGAAGTCATTGCGGCAATGGCTTCAGGTGATCTCAAGATTTCGGAAATCGGTTCTTCGCCATTGGCCATCGGTGCTTCGCAAGGCGTCGATTATCAGCTGTTTGGAATATCTGACATCATCGGTGCCGCAGAAGCGCTGATCGCCCGTGATGGTTCAGACATTACCAAGGTTGAAGACTTGAAGGGTAAAAAAGTAGCCGTTCCTTTGGGTTCAACTGCACATTATTCCCTCATGGGTGCAATGAAGAATGCGGGCCTCACATCTGCCGACGTAGAAGTGATTGGCATGAAGCCAGATCAAATCTCTGCCGCATGGGATCAAGGTCAAATTGACGCGACTTTTATTTGGGAACCAGCCCGTGGCAAAGCCATGAAGACCGGCAAAATGATCATCGCCGCAAATCAGGTTACGGGAGCCCCGACATTTGATGGTTGGGTTGTGAATACCGAATTCGCCAAGGCCAACCCGGACTTCATGACCAAGTTCCTGAAGTCCATCGAAGCCGCCAACGCTGCTTACAACTCCAATCCGGATGCTTGGACCGCAGATTCAGCGCAGGTCAAAGCCATCGCCGAACGCACCGGCTCACCTGCCGCAGAAGTTCCAGCAGCGTTGAAGGACTATACGTTCCCATCGCTTGCAACCATGGCTTCGGCCGAATGGCTGGGTGGTGGAAATCAAGCCAACATGCTGGCAACTGCAAAATTCCTCATGGAAAACAAGCGGGTTGATGCCGTGCTTGATGATTACTCCAAGTTTGTGAACGGGGATTACATTGCTGCGGCAATGAAGTAGTCCATCGCCGCAGATTAATTTAAAAGTAAACCACCACTCCGCTATTTTTTGCGGAGTGGGCCTCTATTTTTGAGCAGGCAAGGCATGGGAAGTCTTCGCGTCGAACACGTCACCGTCGAATTTCCGCTTGGCCCCAACACGCCATCAGTCAAGGCGCTATCCGATGTTGATCTTGAAATTCAGTCCGGCGAATTTGTAGTTGCTTTGGGTGCTTCAGGTTGCGGCAAGTCAACACTACTCAATCTGCTGGCTGGATTTCTTTCGCCTTCGGTGGGACAAATCAAACTCAACGGAACTGTCGTCGCAGGCCCCGGTGCAGACCGCGCAGTTGTGTTTCAGAAACATGCATTGCTACCTTGGCTCAACGTTATTGATAATGTTGCGTTCGGCCTTAAACTACGCGGCATGGGAAAATCGGAACGCCACGAAATTGCGCGCAAGCATCTCAAGCAACTGGGCTTGGAGGCTTTTGAAGCGCATCCCGTATATCAACTTTCCGGTGGCATGCAGCAACGCGTTGGCATCGCGCGCGCACTCGCAAGCGATCCCGAAATTCTATTGATGGACGAGCCCTTGGGCGCCCTTGATGCACTCACGCGCGAAAAAGCTCAGGAACTCATCATCCGAATTTGGAAAGAAACGTCTAAAATGGTGTTCTTCATCACCCACAGCGTTGAAGAAGCTTTGTTTATGGCAACGCGACTGATTGTGATGTCGCCACGCCCCGGCCGCATCACCCACACCTTTGATCTCGATTTCAGTAAGAAATTTCTTGCTGGGACGGATGCCCGCACCGTGAAAGCATCGCCAGAATTTATTAAAATGCGAGAGCAGGTTTTGAAAATAATTTTTGGTGATGAAGAAACAGGCGGACGCGATCATGGCTAACGGCAAGAAACCAGCTTCAACCTCGTTTTTCGGTTCGCTTCTTAAAATCAAACCGACAAAACCCGGCGAAGTTTATGGGGTGCCTGGGCAAGGCGACAGCTTGCTCATCAGCGCCATATCGGCGCTTTGCCTCATTGGTTTCTGGTCACTGGCAACGCGGGCGGGGTGGATCAAACCATTGTTCCTGCCTTCGCCACTCGCGATTTTCAATAAGTTCATCCAGGTATCGACCGAAGGTTTTGCAGATAGAACACTTCTCCAACATACATGGATCAGTGTGCTTCGCGTCTTTGGCGCCTTGATACTTGCTTGCGCCACGGCAATTCCAGTCGGACTTGCCATGGGTATGAGCCGCGTCATGCGTGGAATTTTTGATCCGCCCATTGAGTTCTATCGCCCGGTTCCACCGCTGGCTTATCTGCCCCTCATGATCGTGTGGTTTGGCATCGGAGAATTGGCAAAAGTCTTGCTGATTTTCCTTTCAATCTTTGCGCCCGTCGCCATAGGCACGCGTTCTGGCGTAAGATCCGCCGCCATCGAACAAGTGCATGCGGCCTACTCTCTGGGTGCCACACCTTGGCAAGTTTTAATGCAAGTCATCTTGCCTGCAGCACTGCCGGAAATCATCACAGCGGTGCGTATTGGCATGGGTGTTGGTTGGACGACGTTGGTGGCTGCCGAGATGGTTGCGGCCACGAGTGGCATCGGCTTCATGGTTCTGTCGGCGTCACAGTTCTTGCAGACATCAACAGTGATCATGGGTATCTTTATTATCGCCGCAATTGCCTACGCATTTGATCTATTGATGCGTTTCCTTGAACGCAGGCTTGTTCCCTGGAAGGGCCGCGCATAGAATTATGCAACTTTCTCATGTCGAACAACTCCGGGTCCTCGCACCCGGAGTAATGGCAAGTCCCGGGGTCGCCATTGCCGCAACATTTCTGAACGAGCACTATGCTGCCCCCGCCATGCTCTTTGCACTCCTTTTGGGGCTCTCGTTTAAATTCATCGTGTTCTCCTCCGCAACAATCTTGCGGATTGGAGTTGCATTACTTGGATTTCGAATGAAGACAGATCAGGTGGCAGCCCTCGGACCATTTGCCTTGCTGGCAATCATCACATCAGTGACACTGATTATCTGCTTGGGTTTTGAGGTGGACCCCATTAGTTGGACAGAATGTTGTCCTGTTCAGGCGAAAGTCTCGCGGGTTAAGTTTGCTGGCTAGAGTGCCTCTGACTGAGACTGACTCTTTGGGTCTTCCCA
This sequence comes from Hyphomicrobiales bacterium, assembly GCA_031418195.1. Classification (GTDB taxonomy): domain Bacteria; phylum Pseudomonadota; class Alphaproteobacteria; order Rhizobiales; family Aestuariivirgaceae; genus Aestuariivirga. The sequence goes on from JANOXA010000131.1 coordinate 4,506, forward strand.
AATCAGAGAATGCCTGATTCAAACTGTTTGCCGAAAGAGGTTGGCAGGCATGGCACGAGCTTATTCACTGGATTTGCGAGATCGGGTTGTTGGTGCAGTTTTGGGCGGTCTGTCGTGTGAGGCAGCGGCTTTGCGTTTTGGCGTGAGTGAATCAAGCGCGATCAGATGGGCGCGCCGCAAACGCAAGACAGGCAGTGCGGCAGCCTCCTGGATGGGCGGCAAGCGGCCCAAACTGCTGGAAGCAGAGCGGGCATGGCTGATGAAGCGAGTGGCTGAGAAACCCGACTTGACGCTTGTCGCCTTGCTTGTTGAGTTGCGTGCCAAGGACAATGGCAAGGGCAAGCGCGTTTGTCTCGACACCTTGTGGCGGTTCCTCAAAGCCCGCTGGTAGTGTCAGGAATCTTGTGTGTGGTGCCGATTTAGCCACTATCTTTCGGAGAACCTTTCTTCGAAGATAATGGCGAAATGGGTTTTTGCTTCGGTCCACTCACAAGGTGGCATTTTCCAGTCTTTGGCGGTTTGACGCAAGCCCAAAAACAACAGTTTGAGGGCGGCGTCATCGTTGGGAAAATGGCCGCGCGCCCTGACGGCTTTGCGCAATTTTGCATTGAGGCTCTCAATCGCGTTGGTGGTGTAGATAATTCGGCGCACCGCTTCGGGGAAAGCAAAGAACGGAATGACCTCGCTCCAATTGTGCCGCCAGCCCATGGCGCCAGCTCACGGCGATGGCAGGATATTTCCGTCCCCACGGGCCGGCATCAAAAGCCTCCAGATTTTGCCGCGCCGTTTCGGCATCCCTGGCCCGGTAGATATCCTTGAGGGCCGTGGTTACCGGCTTTCGATCTTTCCACGCCGCATAGCT
>JANOXA010000132.1:0-64326 GCA_031418195.1 Hyphomicrobiales bacterium
ACCCCAACAACACGTGTCCGAAGATCAATTGAGTAAGCTCTAGCCATAACTGCCGCCTCCAAGCCCGGCAGACAGCTTGAATCACTTTAAAACTGATTTGGGAATCCCTCTCGATTCAGACAGTTCGGAAAACGCTCTAGACTGCGGCTTTCCAACTTGGCTGGAAGAATGTCATAGTGCGCGGATGAAAGACCTCCTGAAAAATCCGGTGTTTCTGCTGCTTGGTACGGGATTGTTTCTCGGCTGCCTCATGCCGCTTGGCAAACTGGCGGGTGCGGCTGGTTTTGATCCGCTGCTGTGGGCCACGATGATTGCGCTGGTGCCGGGACTTTGCCTTGCAGCATTGGCGGGACGCCCTGCCTGTTCGTGGACTGCTTTGGCGCGTTTTGGATTTGGTTCAGGGTTTTTTGCCTATGTGATTCCCAATGCGGTGTTGTTCACTGCCATGCCGCATATTGGTAGTGGTCTTGCGGGATTGATGTTTGCGCTTTCACCTGTCGTCACGGCGCTGATCTCCTTGGCGCTTGGCGTCAGGCCGCCCAGCCGGAGTCTGTTGATTGCCGTGGGATTTGGTTTTGTCGGGGCGATCTTGATTGTGGCGGGCCGACAATCCTTGTCGTTGCCGTCAGCTGCCAATTGGCTGTTGCTGGCGTTGATCATTCCGGTGTCGCTGGCAATCGGCAATGTTTATCGGTCGGCCCGCTGGCCGGTGCGGGCCACTCCCACCCAGGTTGGCGCCGCGTCCAACTTGCTGGCCGCACCACTGTTGTTTGGCATTTGCCTGTTGCAAGGCGGGGAGCTGGATTTTTCGCCGTTTGGCGAACATCCGGTGTTGGTCCTTGCACAATGCCTTGCTTCACTACTCATGTTCAGCTTGTTCTTTCGCTTGCAAGTCATTGGTGGCCCAACATATTTGAGTCAAATAGGCTATATCGCGGCGGCTGTGGGATTGCTTGCCGGGGTTGGTTTGCTGGACGAATCCTATCCACTTGTGGTTTGGCTGGGGGCTGGACTGATCATTGCTGGTATCCTCGCAAATTTTGTCGACAGACCGCGCAAAATGATCCGCTAATTTCATGCTGGCATCATAAAAATCCCTCTGCTATAGCCGCCACGATTAAAGCTCCCGGCTACCCTGAATGATCGTTGATTTTTTTGGGAACTGGTCATGACGCGGGCGTGGTGAAATTGGCAGACACGCAGGATTTAGGTTCCTGTGAGGCAACTCGTGGGGGTTCAAGTCCCTCCGCCCGCACCATGCTTCATGGCCCGGATCAGGGCCCGGAAGCTTGTGAACTGAATTGAAAAGACAGAGCGAGAACCATGCAGGTTACAGAGACACAAAATTCCGGCCTCAAGCGCGGCTTCCAAGTGGTGGTAAGCGCTGCCGATCTTACCAGGCAGGCTGAAGCCAAGTTGAAAGACATGGCTGGCAAAGCCCAGATCAAGGGCTTCCGCCCTGGCAAGGTGCCGGTTGACCATTTGAAGCGTCTGTATGGCAAGTCGGTCATGGCTGAAATCATCCAAGCCACAGTTGACGATCAGTCACGTGCCGTATTTGCGGACCGCAAGTTGAAGCCTGCTTACCAGCCCGATGTAAAGCTGCCGGAAGCTGAAGGCGAAGTGAATGCCGTCATTGAAGGCAAGCAGGATTTGACTTTCAATGTTGAAGCAGAAATCATTCCCGAATTCGAACTTCAGGATGCCACGGGCTTGACACTTACCAAGCATAACGTCGAAGCGGGTGATGCCCATATCGGTGAATCCCTTGATCGTTTGGCTTCGCAATACAAATCCTGGGAAACCAAGGAAGGTGCAGCTGAAAAAGGCGACCGCGTTACCATCAGCTTCGTCGGCAAAAGGGATGGTGTTGAGTTTGATGGTGGCAAGGGCGAAGACATTCCGCTTGAAATTGGCTCCAATCAGTTCATCCCCGGATTTGAAGAGCAACTCACTGGCAAGAAGGCTGACGATGAATTGACCATCAGTGTCACCTTCCCTGAAGCCTATGGTGTGGCTGATCTGGCGGGCAAACCTGCGGAATTCGTGACCAAGGTAAGTCTGGTTGAATCGCCCAAGAATGCGATGATCGACGACGAATTTGCCAAGAAGGTTGGCTTTGAAGACGTCGAGAAATTGCGTGACATGGTGAAGTCTGGCCTGGAACGTGAATTTGGCCGGATGACAGCCATGAAGTTGAAGCGCGACGTTTTGGATGCTCTCGACAAGCAATATGCTTTCGATCTGCCTGAAAAGCTGGTTGAAGCTGAATTCAATGGCATCTGGGGCGCTCTCTCCAACGAAATGTCCAAGGCAGGCAAATCATTTGCTGATGAAGAGACCACTGAGGAAGAAGCCCGCGGAGAATACAAGGCCATTGCAGCACGACGTGTGCGGCTAGGCTTGGTACTCGGCACCATGGGTGAAAAAGAAGGCATTCAGGTCAATGAAAAGGAATTGCAGCAGGCCCTGATTGGCCGGGTGCGCCAGTTCCCTGGCCAAGAAAAGCAGGTCTATGACCACTACCGCAAGAACCCCCATGCTCTGATCGAGTTGCGTGGACCGATCTTCGAGCAGAAGGTTGTTGACTACATTGTTTCAAAGGCCACCGTTGCCGACAAAACCGTGAGCAAGGAAGAACTCCAGGCCATGGTTGAAGAAGACATGGAAAGCGACGACGCATAAGCCTTCCGCTCGCTGGTGCCAAGTACAGCGACCGCCCCGGCGGTCGCTATTTTTTTTGCAGCGCTTCTGCCAGAAATGGCACGCGCTGAACATCTTTGCGGAAATTGAAATCCATTTTTTCGTCGATTGCCAAACACGCCCGCTTGATTTTGGTGAAAAGTTTTTCCCGGTCCTTGTCCAGTTGCGGGCAGGTTTTGGCTTGCAGCTTCAGGGCTTGCTGATCGTAATCGGCAAAGCAGGTATCCCAACTTTTGGCGTGGCCTTGTTCGTGGACTTTCAAATAGTCCACAAAGGCCAGCCATTTGGACCGCGTGGATTTTGACATGGTTTCAGGCTGGATGTGTTTTGGCAGATAAAAAACATAAAAGGCTGATGTTTTGAAAGCGCTGAACTTGCAGGAGTTCTTGGCCTTGGCCAGTTTGGATTGGGTTTTGGTTGCGGGCAAGGTAAAGGCAAAGGTCGCGTTGGTTGCTACGCGCGGCGCAGTGGTTTTGATTATTTCATATATGTCATGGGTGGTTTTTCCCGCCACTGCATAATAGGAAATGCTGGACTGGCTGGCTGCCTCAGCATTTGCAACCAGGCACGCATACAAGACTGCAACGGGAATCTGGCGGTTCATGGCCGAGGTTGAGCAGGGGACTGTAACCCTGTCAAGGATTCGAGCGACGCGGGATTCGATTGTAATTCTGCCACCCCTTTCCCTTTCGCCATGGCTCACCTATCTATGGGAACAGCAGTCAAACTGATTCACGCTTGGAGCTTTCATGTCCATATACGATTCCAACACTCCCCATGCCGCGTTCTGGCCTTCGGTTATCCAGCAAGAGGCCAGGGGCGAACGGGTTTATGATCTACCGTCACGCCTGCTGCGGGAACGTATTATTTTTGTGACGGGGCAGGTGGAGGACACCATGGCTGCTTCCATCAACATGCAGCTGCTGTTTCTTGAGGCGGAAAACCCCAAGAAAGAGATTTCGATGTATATCAATTCCCCGGGCGGCGTGGTGACGGCTGGTTTGTCAATCTACGACACCATGCAGTTCATCAAGTGCCCGGTGACTACCATCGTCATGGGGCAGGCGGCCTCGATGGGTTCCCTTCTGGCGGTGGCTGGCGAAAAGGGCCAGCGCTTTGCCTTGCCCAATTCGTCGATCATGGTGCACCAACCTTCAGGCGGTTATCAGGGCCAGGTGACTGATATCATGATCCATGCGCGACATGTTGAAAGCATCAAAAAGCGGATGAACGAACTTTATGTGAAGCACACCGGGCGCTCCATCAAGGAGGTGGAAGCAGCCCTGGAACGCGACAATTTCATGTCGGCTGAGGAGGCCTTGGCATTTGGCCACATCGACAAAATCCTCGACAAGCGGCCTGAGGCTGAAGAAGGAAAGAAATAATTGTTTTATTTCAATAGGTTAATTTCGACCATTGCGAACCTGCCACAGCTGAAAGAATTGCTTAACCTGCCACGGCGCAATCTGGATTTGAGTCGCAGTGTTGGGGTATAGTGGTCGCTTCGGCGCGGTGGCTGATTTGTCGGCGTGTTTGTTGAGTAGCGTTTGTTGTGGCGCCCCCGTTTTCGCGCCTTTTTTGAGGAATGAGAGATGAGCAAACCGACGTCCAGTGAAAGCAAGAACACGCTTTATTGTTCCTTCTGCGGCAAAAGCCAGCATGAAGTCAGAAAGCTGATTGCAGGACCAACCGTGTTTATCTGCGATGAATGCGTGGAACTCTGCATGGACATCATCCGTGAGGAAAACAAATCCGCGCTTGTCAAATCCAAGGATGGTGTTCCAACACCCCAAGAAATCCGCAAGGTGCTGGATGACTATGTCATCGGTCAGGATCATGCAAAGCGGGTTTTGGCGGTGGCGGTGCACAATCATTACAAGCGCTTGAACCATGGCACCAAGGGCAATGACGTGGAGTTGGCCAAATCCAACATCATGTTGGTGGGTCCAACCGGTTCGGGCAAGACCTTGCTGGCGCAAACGCTGGCCCGCATCCTTGATGTGCCGTTCACCATGGCCGATGCCACGACATTGACTGAAGCCGGTTACGTGGGGGAAGATGTTGAGAATATCATTCTGAAATTGCTGCAGGCTTCCGACTACAACGTTGAGCGGGCCCAGCGCGGCATCGTCTATATCGACGAAATCGACAAGATCAGCCGCAAGTCTGACAACCCGTCGATCACCCGCGACGTTTCGGGCGAAGGTGTGCAGCAGGCGCTTTTGAAAATCATGGAAGGCACGGTTGCATCCGTGCCACCGCAGGGCGGCCGCAAGCATCCCCAGCAGGAATTCCTGCAAGTTGATACAACCAACATTTTGTTCATCTGCGGCGGTGCCTTTGCGGGACTTGAGCGGATCATCAACCAGCGATCAAAAGGAACTGGCATGGGCTTTGGCGCCACCGTTCGCTCGCCGGATGATCGGCGCACGGGCGCAGTCTTGCGCGAACTTGAGCCAGAAGACTTGTTGCGGTTCGGCCTCATTCCAGAGTTCGTCGGTCGTTTGCCGGTGACAGCTACATTGGAAGACTTGGACGAAGTGGCGCTGGTGCAGATTCTTTCAGAACCAAAGAATGCCATTGTAAAACAATACCAAAGGCTGTTTGAAATGGAAGGCGTCAAACTCACCATTCCTGACGAAGCGCTGAAATCCATTGCCCGCCGCGCCATTGAGCGCAAGACCGGTGCACGTGGATTGCGTTCCATCATGGAAACCATCCTGCTGGACACCATGTATGATCTTCCTGGCATGAGCGGCGTTGAAGAAGTGGTGATTTCGAAGGAAGTTGTGGATGGACAGGCCAAGCCGCTGTTGATTTATGCCGACCGGGAAAGTGCCAAGGCGGTTTCAGCATCAGCATGATTGTATTTTTGACGCACACTTGAAGAAGTGTTTGGCAATCGCCAAATCCCGGGTGTCGCCGCGAACGTATCTCTTGACTGAACAAGAGAACGGGTGAACGATAATCAAGCAGGACATTCCTGCAGAAGGATAGAAAATGGCAAAAAAACCGGCTGGTGCGACCACGCCTTCGGGCGTCGAAGAAGTTATCCCGGTATTGCCGTTGCGCGATATCGTGGTGTTTCCCCACATGATCGTGCCATTGTTCGTGGGACGTGAAAAGAGCATCAAGGCACTTGAAGAAGTGATGCGTGAGGAAAAGCGCATTCTACTGGTGGCCCAGAAAAACCCCGGTGATGACGATCCGGCGCTGGATACAATCTATGAAGTTGGCACAGTGGCGCAAGTCATGCAGTTGTTGAAGCTGCCAGATGGCACGGTCAAGGTTTTGGTCGAAGGCATCGAACGGGCGCGGGTGATTGATTTCACGGAACGTGCCGAATATTTCGAGGCTGTTGTGACAACCATGCCGCCGCCCAAAACCTATTCAAAGGAAACTGAAGGCTTGGCCCGAAGCACGGCGGCGCAGTTTGAAAGCTATGTAAAGCTCAACAAAAAAGTACCGCAGGAAGTGCTGGCGGGACTCGGCAATATAACGGATTTTGCCAAGTTGGCTGATACCATAGCAGCGCATCTTGCCCTGAAAATTGCCGACAAGCAGGAATTGCTTGAACTTGATTCTGTTGATGCACGGCTGGAAAAAGCCTTTGCCCTGATGGAAGGTGAAATTTCCGTGTTGCAAGTTGAAAAGCGCATCCGTGGCCGCGTCAAGCGCCAGATGGAAAAAACCCAGCGCGAGTATTATTTGAATGAGCAGATGAAGGCCATCCAGAAAGAACTTGGTGATGGCAATGGCGGCGAAGAGCGTGATGAACTCGGCGAATTGGACAAGCGCATCAAGGAAACCAAATTTTCCAAAGAAGCCCGTGAGCGGGCTGAATCGGATATGAAGAAGCTGCGCCAGATGAGCCCGATGTCGGCGGAAGCCACTGTTGTGCGCAATTATCTGGATTGGCTGTTGTCGATACCTTGGGGCACCAAGAGCAAGGTGAAGGCCGATCTGGAATATGCCCAGAACGTTCTTGATGCTGATCATTTCGGTCTCGAAAAGGTAAAAGAACGCATTGTAGAGTATCTCGCCGTTCAGGCCCGCACCAACAAACTGCGTGGTCCCATTCTATGCCTCGTTGGTCCACCCGGTGTGGGCAAAACCTCGCTTGGCAAGTCCATTGCCAAGGCAACGGGGCGTGAGTTTATCCGCATGTCTCTGGGCGGTGTGCGCGATGAAGCTGAAATCCGTGGTCATCGTCGCACCTACATTGGCTCGATGCCCGGCAAAGTCATCCAGTCGATGAAGAAAGCCAAAAAAACCAATCCGCTTTTCCTGCTCGATGAAATTGACAAGATGGGCCAGGACTTCCGTGGCGACCCGTCATCAGCTCTTCTCGAAGTGTTGGATCCGGAACAGAACGGCACGTTCATGGACCACTATCTTGAAGTGGAATATGACCTTTCAAATGTGATGTTTGTGACGACATCGAATACACTGAACATTCCGCCAGCCCTTTTGGACCGGATGGAAATCATCCGCATTGCCGGTTACACGGAAGATGAAAAAGCCGAAATTGCCAAGCGCCACCTGGTGCCAAAGGCCATGGAAAACCATGGTCTGGACAAAAAGGAATTTGAAGTTTCGGATGAGGCCATTCGCGAGATCATCCAGAAATACACTCGTGAGGCTGGTGTGCGTAATCTTGAACGCGAAATGAATACGCTTTCGCGCAAGGCTGTCAAAGAACTGATGGTTGCCAAGGACAAGAAAAAGAAAATCAAGGTGACGCCAAAAATCGTCAACGATTATCTGGGTGTGCAGAAATTCCGCCATGGCGAAGTTGAGCGCGAAGACCAGGTCGGCGTTGTCACAGGTTTGGCCTGGACAGAAGTGGGCGGCGAATTGCTGACCATCGAAGCCCTGATGATGCCCGGCAAAGGCAAGATGACGGTGACAGGCAATCTGCGGGATGTGATGAAGGAGTCGATCTCGGCTGCCTCGTCCTATGTGCGGTCGCGGGCACTTTCCATCGGTGTGAAGCCGCCGCTTTTCGACAAGCGTGATATCCATGTGCATGTGCCAGAAGGTGCCACGCCCAAGGATGGTCCATCGGCAGGTATCGCCATGGTCACGGCCATGGTGTCAGTACTGACGGGTATTCCGGTGCGCCGGGATGTGGCAATGACCGGTGAAATCACTTTGCGGGGACGCGTATTTCCCATCGGCGGCTTGAAGGAAAAGCTGTTGGCGGCATTGCGAGGTGGCATAAAGAAAGTGCTGATCCCCGAAGAGAACGTGAAAGACCTGGCGGACATTCCCGACAATGTGAAATCCGGCATGGAAATCATTCCCGTGGCCCATGCTGATGATGTGCTGAAGCACGCCCTGGTGCGCCAGCCCGTTGCCATTGAATGGGATGAACTCGCCGAGGAAGCCGCTGCAGCAGCGGCACGCGGCAAGGCTCCGGTTGTAGATGGCGAAAGCGCTGTTCACTGACAGTATTGAGTTGGACGATCTCGGAACTCCTCCGGTGACGGGGGAGTTTTTTAGTTCAGCCGACTATTTCGGAGGAATAATGGGTTGCGATATTTGCTTGAACACCGTCAAAGCTTCCAACATGGCGGCGTTTCTTGCCAGTGCCGGATATTTTGCCATGTCAAACATCTGGGGATGAGCTTCGCCGAGGAAGCGCAAGGCACAGACTTCGGCGATGTCGGCGTGGCCGAAATCTGTTTTCAACCAATCGTGTAGCTTGTCTTTCGCACGTTCTGCCTCAAGAGTGGCAATAACGCCTGCAATTTGTTCTTGGCAACGCTTCAACCAGACCTGCGAAGGGTCAGTGTGCATGCGCAATTCATAGAACATGCTGACGGCTTTGTCGGCCAGACCGCAGGCCAGGCTGGCGCGGCGCAGGGCGCGGTGGCGATCAGGTTCATGGCGCGGCATCAGAACTTTTTCCTCGGGCACCTGACTGTCAAGGTAATCGAGGATGGCCGCACTTTCGAGAAGAGACGTCCCGTCATTAAGCACCAGCGTCGGGACACGACCCAAAGGGTTATAGGCCCGGAGTTTGTCCGCATCGCCGAAGGTTGACCAAGGTCTGTGTTCGAATTTGATGTCGTAAAGCGTCATGGCAATGCCGACGCGGCGGACGAACGGGGAATCATACTGACCGATGAGGATCATCATTATTTTCCTTGCGTGAAAGCGATTTTCAGGGCGAAGAAAGCAAAGACTCCGGCGAAGGAATAGTCAACACCACGCAACACGCGGGGACGGGCTTTCAGCCAGCGCACGAATTTTTCTGCCGACCAGATTAATAATGCGGCGAGTGGCGTGTTGAGAACCACGAAGTACAAGCCCAGAAACAACAGCTTTCCAGTCACATTTGGATCAGAAGCCGAGACAAACTGCGGCAAGAAGGTGATGAAGAAAAGTACCACTTTGGGATTGGTGAGATTCACAGTGATGCCGAGCAGGAAACTGGAAATGTTGCTGGCTGGTGCCACACCTTCTGATTTCACATTCAGCGATGAGCCATTGCGAATGGCATCATAGGCGAGCCACAACAGATAGGCGGCACCGACGATTTTGAGCACGGTGAAGGCCGTTGCAGAAGCAGCGATCAAGGCCGACACACCAAAGGCGGCCAGCAACGTGTGCACAACACAGCCGAGATTGGTGCCGGCCATGGCGGCCCAGCCGGCTTTACGGCCTGAAACAATAGTGCGCGAAAGCCAAAGCGACATATCAGGTCCTGGTGTGATGAACAGCAAGATGGAGGCGAGGGAATAAGCCAGCAGGGTTGTCGTATCGGGAAGGAATGTCATGGCGATGTCATATCACTGAATAAAGACTTGCCCATCTGCAAAAAACACAAGTTGCCATTCCCGGCGTTTGGTTTTCAACTGGCACCTGGAATGGCTGAGTCGGTTTTTGGTTTGGATATGAACAAGAGCGAGTTGATCAAGAAAGTGGCTGCCGATACCAGGCTGACCCGCGGCGAGGCGGAGGAAGTGGTTGAGTCCACTATCGAAAACATCATCAAGGCTCTGGGCGAGGGCGATGATGTGCGGCTGATGGGATTTGGCGTGTTCACGGTGACGCAGCGCAAAGGCGGCGAGGCCCGCAATCCCAAGACAGGAAAAATCATCAAAATGCCCGCTTCATGGCGGGCACGTTTCAAACCGGGTAAATTGCTGAAGGAGGCCGTCAACAGCTGATTAGCCACCCGGTTGCGTTTGGGGGCGGGGCGAAAGGCCAACACATCAAAAAACACATTGATCAAAATAAATGAGCCCTGCACGCCCTCAGAAAACGTGTGGGGCGTTTTGTTTTTGGAACGGAAGTTGACGTTGGCTAAGTAGTTAGCTAATATCCTCTGATGACTGCTGTAACCATCCACAAAGCCAAGACCGAACTGTCCAAGCTGATTGCCCGTGTCGAAAAAGGCGAAACCATTCAAATCGCCCGCCGCGACAAGGTGGTGGCGATTTTGGCACCTTTGCCGGAAGCAACAGTCCCAAAAAAGCGGCGGGGGTGGGGCGATTGGAAAGGTCAAGTTACGGTCGTCGGTGACCTGGTTGAACCAATGACTGATGCCGAGTTGGGTTTTTGGGAAGACAATCCAATTGAACCTCCTCGTTGATACCCATGTCATCATCTGGTTCATGATTGGAAGCAATGAACTGCCACCAAACCAAATAGATTTGTTGCGGGATTTGTCGAACACTGTTTACGTTAGTTCGGTATCGTTTTTTGAAATATCAAACAAGATCCGCATCGGCAAACTGATTTTGCCGGACCGTTATGCAGTTTCTCCGGGCTTGCTATTGACGGATTATGATTTTTCACCGCTCAGCATTTCGCCACGTCACGCGGAAATGGCGGGGCAATTGGCCGGAGAACACAAAGACCCGTTTGACCGGTTTCTTGCCGCGCAATCCATCGTCGAAAACCTGCCGATCATGACGATTGACCAGCGCATTGCTGATTTGGGTGCGAAGGTGATTTGGTGAACTCAGGGCCAGAGCAAAGTGCAAGTACTTTGAATCACGAACCAAAGGGACCTCATCCGCCCCGTTGGGGCACCTTCTCCAACTTCGTTGGAGAAGGGACAAAACCCAACATATCATCCCTTCTCCAACGAAGTTGGAGAAGGTGGCCCAAATTATGATTCGGGCGAAGCCCGAGACGGATGAGGTCCCTTTGACGGCCACATGCGACAGCCCTGCCACAAGTTGGAGAGGATTCTGAGCAAATTTGATCAACCATAAACAGTCAATTCAAATAGCCCTTAGTTTAGGTCCAATCGCCATCGCAGAAAGAAAGATCATGGGAGCCGGGGCGGGAGGACGGGTTTTTCGCACCACCCGCAACATAGGTGGATTTTTTGGCGCGGATGAGAAAGGGTTGGATTGTAGTGAACATATGTTACTGCTCGTCCAATGAAACACTTTCGAGATCACACAAATAAACAAGCTCGGCAAGCCTAGGCGTTATGTCAAAACGCGTGCCGTCCCAGACCGACTGTGCAACTATAAAACCGGTTCGAGTGAGCGCTCCCGCGAGCGCCGAAAATTCTATTTCGCTCTGGATAATACGTGGGACAAGTCGTTCCAACGCGAGTGCTTGTGTGTTTATGCGAATACGTTGTTCTGCGGGAACTTCCGGATTAACCGATGCAAAAGGAGAATTGGTTGCTTCAATATGGGAAGACCAAAAAACAGCAAGGAACTTGATTTCATCCCTCGTCAAGTACGCAACAAGTTCTGCAAATGACGCCAACTTGTCCGGTTGGAAAGAACAATCTTGTTCCAATGGGCCAGCCAACACCTGCGCCATGAGGAGTAGATTTCGTTTGGCAACTCCTTGTTTTGTTGCATCGAGATAACTGTGCAATAGCCCAAAGAATGCGTCCGGTTCGACGTCACTCGACAGTCGCTTTCGCTTCGAAATCTCGGCTATAAAAATTCGTGAGCCACCATTGCTTTTCTATTGAGCCAGCTTTCGTACGCCGTACCAAGCAATGTAGATATTGTCGCGGTAGGCGGTTGATGCATCAGTACCGCAAGCCCGTCTGCGGTGATGGCAGACACGAAATTGGGTTACGCCTTCATTCCGCCGCAGCCCGCACAACCTGAACCACTTCAAATACCGTCGCATCTTTCGACGCAGCTTCAACGTCTCCTGACTTCAAGGCTCGATTCATACGTTCAAGTTTGCTCGCATCATCTAACGACAAATAGGGACCCCAAGCGCCATCATCAGGGATCGAGGTTACTTTGACTTCCGCCATCAAATTTCCTTGACGCAATCGCTTTGTGATTGTGGCACTCATTTTGATCTCCTTTCGATAAAGGTATCATACCACTTCTGAGGGTCGGGGAAATAGGCTGTTATCAACGTTGCAATATCTTGTTGTGCGTGCGCCAATCCCCAATCCCCAAACCACATGCACGGGCTTTCCAAGGTAGTCCTGCAACAGCAGAACTTATCTCTTAGTTTAATGCACTGTCACTGTTATCGTCCCGTTATCGACACTATTATCTGTTATCTGTTTTATGTTTTACTCAAAAATATCGAAAGCTTCTTCAGTGAACTTCCACTCCCTTTCGATCCGCACACGAACATCCAATGACTTGATCCAGTCTTCTTGAAAGATTGGAAAGTAGATTGAGCCTTCAAATGCCGGCGAAAGGCTTTCGTCAATTTGAGGCACTGATAGAAACGTTAGTAGTTGATCTTGTCGGTTCATTTTTGAAAACATTAGGCATGCGCCTAATGAATTGGGATGACAAAACTCGCTCAACCAATTGTACGTGTCAGACGTGTGTTTATACGTCTTATCCATTGCATCAAGTCCGTCGTTAACGTGAATTTTCTTCAACTTTTTTTGGTTTCCCTCAAACTTGTGGTCCCCGCCTAACATGAATCGGCCAAGCAAAAAATACACTTGTGCATGCTGGTGAGAACCGAGGTTATTTTCCACTTTTCGAAGCAAGAGATGGAACTGCGCAATAGTTTCAAGTAATGCTCTACTAAGCAAAGCCGATGCCAATGCTTCTTTGTTGTTTAACAACGTCGCGTAGTTCTCAGCTAGGTTTATGGCTCTACTCAAGTAGGCGCGACGTACCCAGTCAAAGACAAATGCGCAATTAGCACTTGTTGTTCCTGCCTCATCCAAATTAAGCGGCAACTGAGCAACAAATTGGCCCTTCAAAAACTGAAGTGATTCGTTAAAGGCCGTAATGTCCACTTCAAACCGATTGTACTCAGCGTTTAGCTCGATCATTTTCCAGCGACCTTTACTCTGCTACCCAATGGAAATGTTGAAAACTGGCTGGCATCACTCAGCCGCCTCTTTCCGTCCCCGTTTCAGCACCTCACGCAAATACTGTCCGGTATAACTGCGCTTCTCCTTCGCCACATCTTCTGGCGTTCCCACGGCCACGACTTCGCCGCCGTTGTCGCCGCCTTCGGGGCCGAGGTCGATGATCCAGTCGGCGGTTTTTATGACTTCAAGGTTGTGTTCGATGACCACCATGGAATTGCCCTGGTCGACGAGTTCATGCAGCACTTCGAGGAGTTTTCGCACGTCATGGAAGTGCAGGCCGGTGGTGGGTTCGTCGAGCAGATACAAGGTGCGGCCCGTGGCGCGTTTGGACAGTTCCTTTGCGAGTTTCACACGCTGGGCTTCGCCGCCAGAGAGCGTGGTCGCCTGCTGGCCGACCTTGATGTAGCTGAGGCCGACACGTTCCAAAGTTTCCATCTTGTCGCGCACTGAGGGCACTGCGCGGAAGAATTCGGCGGCTTCGGCAACCGTCATATCCAGCACATCGGCGATGGATTTGTCCTTGAATTTGATTTCCAGGGTTTCGCGGTTATAGCGTTTGCCGTGGCAGGCATCGCAGGTGACATAGACATCGGGCAGGAAGTGCATTTCGATCTTGATGACACCGTCGCCCTGGCAGGTTTCGCAGCGGCCACCTTTGACGTTGAATGAAAAGCGGCCCGCTTCATAGCCCCGGGCCTTGGCTTCCGGCAATCCGGCGAACCAGTCGCGGATGGGGGTAAAAGCTCCGGTGTATGTTGCCGGATTGGAGCGCGGCGTGCGACCAATGGGGGATTGGTCAATGTCGATGATCTTGTCGAGGTGTTCAATGCCTTCGATGCGATCATGTTCCAGCGGGGCTTCACGAGAACCCATGAGTTTGCGGGCAAGAGCGCGATAAACTGTATCAATGATCAAGGTTGATTTGCCGCCACCCGATACGCCGGTAATGCAGGTGAAGACGCCAAGCGGTATTTCTGCCGAAATGTTCTTTAGATTGTTGGCGCGGGCACCTGTCACGCGGATCGAGCGCTTCTTCTCCCATTTGCGACGATGGCGCGGCATCGGAACCTGTTCAATGCCCGTCAGATATTTTCCGGTGAGGCTTGCGGGGTTGCTCATCACCTGATCCGGCGTGCCTTGCGCCACAATATGCCCGCCATTGATGCCGGCACCGGGACCGATATCGACCACATAGTCGGCAAGCCGGATGGCATCCTCATCATGCTCCACAACAATCACGGTATTGCCGATGTCGCGGAGATGGGTGAGGGTTTGCAGCAGCCTGGCATTGTCGCGTTGGTGCAGGCCGATGGATGGTTCGTCCAGAACATATAGCACGCCTGTAAGGCCGGAGCCAATTTGTGAGGCCAAGCGGATGCGCTGGCTTTCACCGCCAGACAGGGTGCCGGAAATACGCGACAGCGAAAGGTAATCCAGTCCAACGTCCATAAGGAATTTCAGGCGGGCACGGATTTCCTTCAATATGCGTGCGGCGATTTCCTTTTGTTTGGGGGTGAGTTTGCTTTCGAGGGAGCCATACCAGGCATCGGCCTGACGGATGGAAAACTGTGTGACTTGGCCGATATGCAATTCGGCGATTTTTACAGCAAGTGCCTGTGGCTTCAAGCGATAGCTTTCGCAGACATGGCAGGGATGATCGGATTGATAGCGCGCCAATTCCTCGCGCATCCATTCAGAATCGGTTTCGCGCCAGCGCCGCTCAATATTGCCGACGACGCCCTCGAAAGCCTTTTTGGTTTTGTAGCTGCGCAAGCCGTCGTCATAGGTGACGGATATTTCTTCTTCGCCAGTGCCGTTTAGAACCGCATCGCGGAATTTTTTCGACAAGTCTTTCCAGGGCAAAGTCATCGAAGCCTTGTAGTGTTTGCAAAGGGCTTCCAGGGTTTGCATGTAATAGGGTGAGGTGGCTCCGGTTTTTGCCCAAGGGGCAATGGCGCCGTCACGCAGGGAAAGTGCCGGGTCAGGCACCACAAGTTCGGCTTCGAATTTCAATTCAGTGCCCAAGCCATCGCAGGTCGGGCATGCCCCAAAGGGGTTGTTGAACGAGAAAAGTCTTGGTTCGATTTCTTCGATGGTGAAACCAGAAACCGGACAAGCAAATTTTTCCGAAAACATCACGCGTTCGTGGGTTTCGTTTTTGCTTTTGTTGGCGCTTTCTTCGGAGGTTTGCGAAGCGGGCAGGGGCTTGTCGGCAAATTCAGCGATGGCCAAGCCTTCGGCCAGTTTCAAGGCGGTTTCAAATGAGTCAGCAAGGCGCGTGGCAATGTCGGGGCTTACGACGATGCGATCAACCACCACATCAATGTCGTGTTTGTATTTCTTGTCGAGGACTGGAACGGCGTCGATCTCATGGAAGACGCCATCGACCTTGACGCGTTGAAAGCCCTTCTTTTGCAAATCTTGCAAATCCTTGCGGTATTCGCCTTTGCGGCCCCGGACGATGGGGGCGAGGATAAACAGTCTCATACCCTCTTCAAAGGCCATGACTCGATCGACCATCTGCGTCACGGTTTGCGCTTCAATGGGAAGTCCGGTTGCGGGTGAATAGGGAACGCCGACACGGGCAAACAGCAGCCGCATGTAGTCGTAGATTTCCGTCACCGTGCAAACGGTAGAGCGGGGATTGCGCGATGTGGTTTTCTGTTCAATTGAAATTGCCGGGGACAGACCATCGATCTGGTCAACGTCGGGCTTCTGCATCATCTCCAGAAATTGCCGCGCATAGGCCGAAAGACTTTCGACGTAGCGGCGCTGGCCCTCGGCATAAATCGTGTCGAAGGCGAGGGATGATTTGCCGGAGCCTGATAACCCGGTGAAGACAATCAACTTGTCCCGCGGCAGTTCAATGGAGATGTTTTTCAGGTTGTGCTCGCGGGCACCCTGAATCGAAATTACGCGTTTATGGTCGGCCATGGTGAGGAGCTAGATCAAAAAGTGAACAATGACAATGGGTGGTTGCTGACAGTACCTGTCAGCAGCGGATTAGGCCGAATGACTTTGCGACCTATCCACAGGCAAGTAATTTGGGGGAGGAGCAATATCAACTGAGATCAAATTGGACTTTCATCTAAACGGATGAGTGGGTTTTGGTCTTTAACGGATAGCATGTTGCAATGGATGTTTCAGGAGGAAGAAGAAATGGCCACCAGCGTGGAAAATGACAAACAAGCGATCCTGGCCGTCATCCAGGCTGAAACCGAAGCATTTTTGCGGCGCGACCTTGAAGGCCTTGCATCCCACTGGGTCCATTCCCCCGATTCTCGGCGCATGGTTTCGGTTCCAAATCTCGGCACCCATGTCTTTGAGGGCTGGGACGCGATCAAAGACAACTATCGGCATTTGATTGCGCAGTTCCCGGAAAACCAGGCGGCTACGCGCATGCATTGGCAACGCTTGAACATCGTCGTTTGCGGAGATGCGGCATGGGCCGTCTATGACCAGGTCGGTGACAAGGGTGACGACAATTTTGAATTGGGCGGCACATTCCACGAACTGAAAATTTTTCAACGCTTGGGCGGGCAATGGAAGATGGCCTGTATCGTTGTCATGCAGCGTTCAGTTGATCAGGCGGCCTGTCCGTTAATCGAAATCAGCTCAGACAAGAATGTGCTTTGGATGAATGGTCTCGCCCATGAACAAATCAGCAATCATCCGTTTTTGATCATCAGTGGCAATCGGTTGCGGGCACGCAACCGCATTCATGAAACGAGCCTGCAAGAAGCAGTTGAATGGGCAAGCAGCAAGCTGCGCGCCCATTGGACAGAGGAACCGCTCAGTCGGCTGGCGCGTGCCGTTATCCTTGGTGAAAGCGAAGATTCTGCACCATTGTTCTGTTGGGTATTGGTTGAAGATGGCAAGATACTGGTGTCCTTGAATGACGATCAATTGCTCAAACGCCGGATTGCCATTGCGCAAGGCATCTATGGTCTGACTGCAATTCAAGCCCAGTTGGCCCAGATCTTGGCCCAGGGCCATGATCTTGCAGGAGCCGCCGAAAAAACAGGAGTTAGCATCAACACCTTGCGCACACATCTGCAGCGCCTGTTTGACCGGACCGGGGTTCGCAGCCAATCAGCTTTGGTAGGAATTCTCCTCAGCGCAGAAGCGCCGACGACAAGGTGATTTGTCTTAACGCTGCAGATTTGAACTCCGCCACCAGTCCAGGATGAGGTGGGTGAGGAGTGACACGAAAACAATTGCGCCCCCGATCAAGGTGCGGGCACTTGGAACTTCGGCATGGGTGAGCCAGACCCATACAGGACCCAGTATGGGTTCCAATGTGCCAATGAGGGCGGCCAGTGCAGCGGGCACCAGCCGCGCCCCAAGGGTAAACACAGCAAGGCCGAGGCCGAGATTGATGACGCCAAAGGCAGCAAGCCAGCCGAGGTCTTGGATGCTCACAACATAACTTGTCGTAAAGATCATGGCGACCAGCCCTGCAATGGTTGTTCCGAGCGTCACTGCCGGCAGCATTTGGACATGGGCATGGCGGCGAGTCAGCACCGTTGCAATGGCGAATGAAAACGCGATCAAGACCGCAAGACCATCACCGACCGGCGAAATTTTGCCCGTCAAAGTTTCCGAAGTCATGACTCCGATACCCGCAACAACTGCTGCGATGGCGATCCAGGTAGCCTTGCTGGATTTTTCGCCAAACAACAGCCAGGCCAATAAAGCTGCAAGTAGCGGAACGCTTGCCTGAATCAGCAAGATATTGGCGACGGTTGTGTAGGACAGCGCCACAATGAAAGCTGTTGATGCAATTGCAAAACAGAGGGCAACGCAGACACCTGGCTGGCCCATGGCGCGGAAAAGCTGAAGTGTTTTGTCAGGCCCTTCGCGGATCACCATGAAAATCAACAGAAAAACCGTGGCGAAGTAAGACCGCCAAAACACCACTGTCCAACTGCTGTCCACTGTGATGAAGCGCGAAATCGATCCACCCAAGCTCCACAGCAGGGCAGATGAGGCAACGAGGATGATGCCGATAATGTGTTGTCGACGCAGCATTTCTGCAAGACTATGTGAGGTCAGAGTTTTCCGCCAGTGCTGTTGCGACATTTCATTTGGCCAGACGTCATAATCTCGCCCCGATTTTCGAGTTTGTGCAGCGCAACATAAACAGTTGCAGATGCGGGTTTGCGACACACAACACGACACACAACACAACGAGGCACTCATGAAAATTTTCACGTCGCTTACAGCGGCTCTGGTAGCTTTTACACTGATCAATCCGGCTGTTGCGGGCGGCGCACTTTCGCGACAGGACATCAAGAACCTTGCGCCCGGCCGCTATGCAGTCAACCTCATGGGACTTGTAAGCATGACCGTGTCCATGCGGGCAAACGGGGTGATTCTGGGTGAGTCAAAAGGCAAGCGCGACAGTGGCGTATGGTTGGTGCAGGGCCAAAAGCTCTGTGTTTCCTGGAACAATTGGTACAGCGGAAAACGCCGTTGCGTGAAATTGTCAGGCAGCAATGGTGCCTATCAGGGCGGTGGCCTTTCCATGCGCCGCATCTGATGGCGGGACAAGGGTAAAAATCCCGCTGAATCAGTCACTTTCCGTTGCCCTAGAGGGCTTGCGCGCCTATGCTCGGATACGGAAAAGCGAGTCGGTATTTGACGCGCTTTTGGTGTTTTAGGCGGGACCATTTGTGAGCGACGAAACCAACGACAAAGGCGGTCTGACGCCCGTTAATCCTTCTGGCGTCAGCCCGATTTCAATCGAAGATGAAATGCGCCGAAGCTATCTCGATTACGCTATGAGCGTGATCGTCAGCCGCGCTTTGCCGGATGTGCGCGATGGTTTGAAGCCGGTGCATCGGCGTATCCTGTTCTCGATGAACGAAAATGGCTATGAATGGAACAAACCCTATCGTAAATCGGCCCGTGTGGTGGGCGATGTCATTGGTAAATACCATCCCCATGGCGACCAATCAATTTACGATGCCATGGTGCGCATGGCACAGGATTTTTCGCTGCGGCTGCCGCTGATTGATGGACAAGGCAACTTTGGCTCAGTCGATGGCGATCCTCCAGCCGCCATGCGTTACACTGAATCACGCATGGCCAAAGTCACGTCTTCGATGCTGGATGACATTGACAAGGACACGGTTGATTTCCGCCCGAACTATGATGGCTCGGAGCAGGAACCGGCAGTTCTTCCGGCGAAGTTCCCCAATCTTCTGGTCAATGGCTCAGGCGGCATTGCCGTTGGCATGGCCACCAACATGGCCCCGCATAATCTGGGCGAAGTGATTGATGCCACCATTGCCGTGATGGACAATCCGGAAATCCAGTGGGAAGACTTGCTGCCACTCATTCCCGGGCCCGATTTTCCGACGGCTGGCATTATTCTGGGACGCACCGGCATTCGCAGTGCGTTTGCAACGGGTCGTGGAACCATTGTCATGCGGTCGCGGGTGGAAACCGAGGAAATCCGCAAGGATCGTCTGGCGCTGATCGTCACCGAAATTCCCTACCAGGTGAACAAATCCAAGATGATCGAAGCTATCGCGGATATGGTGCGCGATAAAAAGATCGAAGGCATTTCCGATATCCGCGACGAAAGCTCGCGCGAGGGCATGCGAGTTGTCATCGAGCTGAAGCGTGATGCGGAACCTGAGATCGTGTTGAACCAGTTGTGGAAATTTTCCCAGCTGCAATCATCGTTCAGCATCAACAATATTGCCCTGGCCAATGGTCGGCCGGAACAGCTCAATCTCATTGACCTGTTGAAGCACTTCATTGCTTTCCGCGAGGAAGTGATTACCCGCCGTACCAAATTCCTGCTGCGCAAAGCCCGGGACCGGGCGCATATTTTGGTGGGGCTTGCCATTGCCGTTGCCAATATTGATGAAGTCATCCGGTTGATCCGGGCTTCCAAGGATGCTGCCGAAGCACGTGAAGCGTTGATGGCGCGAGACTGGCCAGCGCGGCAACTCGAGCCGCTTATCGCATTGATTGCTGATCCCCGGCATCGCCTGAAAGAGGATGGCAGCTATCGGTTGTCGGACGAGCAAGCCCGCGCCATTCTGGATTTGCGCCTGCAACGCCTCACGCAGTTGGGGCTGGACGAAATAACAGCGGAGCTGGAAAAGCTGGCGGCTGAAATCAAGGACTATCTGGATATATTGGGTTCACGCAACCGCATTCGGCAATTCATCCGGGATGAACTGGCGTCCATAAAAACTGAATTTGCCACGCCGCGTCGTTCTGAGATTGTTGAAAACGAAGGTGAAGTTGAAGACGAAGACCTAATCCAAAAAGAGGATATGGTCGTCACGGTTTCCCACACGGGTTATGTGAAACGTGTGCCGCTCTCGGCCTACCGGGCCCAACGGCGTGGCGGCAAGGGCAGGGCAGGCGTGCAGATGCGCGACGAGGATTTTGTCACCAAGATGTTTGTGGCCAATACCCATACGCCGATTTTGTTCTTCTCGTCGGAAGGCATGGTTTATCGCATGAAGGTTTGGCGCTTGCCGATTGGGACGCCGCAATCGCGCGGCAAGGCGATGATCAACATTCTGCCGCTCGATCAAAAAGAGCGGATCACCACCATTTTGCCCTTGCCGGAAACCGTCGAAGGCGCCGACAAGCCGTTCCTGATGTTTGCCACCGATGGCGGCACGGTGCGGCGCAACGATCTGGAAGATTTTGAACAGATCAATCGCGGTGGCAAAATCGCCATGAAGCTGGAAGAAGGCGATCATATCATCAGTGTTGATCTGTGTACGGAGAAAGACAACGTGTTGCTGACCACAGCACTGGGCCAGTGCATCCGTTTCGCGGTGGAAGATATTCGGATCTTCCAGGGGCGCAATTCCGTGGGTGTGCGCGGGATCAAGCTGGACGAAGCTGACAAGGTTATTTCCATGGCTATCCTGCGCCATGTGGAAGCCACAGCGGAGGAGAGGCAGGCCTTCGTGAAAATGTCGCGAGCTGTGGCTGGCGAAGACTCGGCTGCCGAGGTTACAGAGATTGATGAAGAAGCGGCGACCGTCGATATTTTGAGCCAGGAACGCTATGCCGCCTTGGGCGCAGCAGAGCAAGTGATTCTGACGGTTTCCGCCAATGGCTATGGCAAACGCACATCGGCCTATGAATACCGCACCACCAACCGTGGCGGCAAAGGCATCACAGCCATGGTGGTCAATGACCGCAATGGTCCACTGGTGGCTTCTTTCCCGATTGATGAGAATGATGAAATCATGCTGGTCACCGACGGTGGGCAACTCATCCGCTGTCCCGTCCACGACATTCGAAAAGCCGGCCGCAACACCCAAGGCGTTATCGTGCTGAATACGGCAGATGATGAGCATGTGGTGAGTGTTGAGCGGATTTTGGAAGGGGAAGCGGCAGAGGATTAGGGGGGCACACCCTGTTCAGTCCGGAGACGCAGGTAACATCTGTTCGAAGACATGGGTAATATTTCTGGCGTGCTCAATGAGGAGTTCGGGCCATGCATAGAGTCTGCCTGACACACTCCTCAGCCCAGTTCCAGAACCACAATTTCGGGCGGCATGCCAAAGCGAACGGGCAGAATTGAGCAGCCAAGACCGCCTGAGACGACCAAATGGCGGCCGTCCTCGATAACGTGGCCATAGGCAAATCGATTTCCGTAGGACGATGGCGTGACGGGTGAGTAACCAAAAAGCCGAATTTGGCCACCGTGGGTGTGACCGCTCAATGTGAGTGAAACGCGGTCGGGTATTTCGACAAACATGTCGGGCTCATGGGCGAGATGGATGATGGGTGCGTCGTCTGTGACTTGCGCCAAAGTGCCTTTGAGATTGGCGCGGCTTTCAAACCTGCTGCGGCCCTTTCGGATGGCAACAAGCGAATTGGTGCCCGACAGCCAGAAAGGCATGTCGTTCTGTTTCAACATGACCGCTTGGTTGTCCAACACATTCAAGCCTGCCGAAGTAAAGACTGTTTGAGCATGCGGATTGCCGATTCCATTTCGGCTGACGATCTTGTCTTCCCACCAATCATGGTTGCCCATAATGGAATAGGTGCCAAGGGGGGAGCGCAAATCCCTGGCGACATTCGCGATATCTTCAAAACTCACGAGGCCGGTTCTGAAACGGTGGCTTGCAATATAATCGCCCATCAGCAGATGCATGTCAGGCTGCAACGCATTGGCGGCAACGACAATGCGTTTCCAGCGTGCCAAAGGCATGTGCGGTTCGATGCAATGCAGATCCGCCAGCATGACGATGCGAAGCTTCAGACCGGGGGTCCAGCGCGGCGGGGTGAATTTATAAACCGTGGTGTTCAGCCGGAAGCCCGGCTCAATGGCCAAAGCATAGGTGCCAGCCAGAAATCCGCTGGCCGTCAGGCCCGCGATCCATTTGAAAAATCGTCGACGTATAAACATCAGCGGCCCTTAGTTTGGGGTTGCGGCAGAAATGCGGTTTTCGGTGTTTTTTGCTTCGGCCAGAACCCAATCGCGAAAAGCGTTGACCAGCGGGTTTTCCGAAACATCGAGTCTGGTGATCACGTGGTAGCCAAAAGCGGCGGGTGCTTTCAATGAGAGTTCAAAAGGTTTGACCAAGCGTCCCGCTGCAAGATCATCGGCAACCAGATTGGAATCACCCAGGGCAATGCCGTGGCCATCGATTGCAGCCTGGATGGTCAGTGAGGTTTGGCCGAAGTGCAATCCGGAACGATCATCAAAATCCTTGATCCCTGCGGCGAGCATCCACATGCGCCAGTTGGGCCAGGGCTGGCCCTGGGCATCCCAATCGAGATGGATCAAGGTGTGTCGCAGGAGGTCCTTGGGCGTTCGAAGTGGTTTTTCCCTGGTGATCAGGCGGGGGTTGCAGACCGGTGACAGGGAGTCCTGAAACAACGGCGACGAAGCCAGGCCTGGATATTTGCCAGTCCCAAAACGAATGGCCACATCGACATCATCACGATCGAAATCCACCAGGCTGCTTGAAACATCGATGCGAACATCGGCGCCGGGTGCGACTGCCAGGAAACGGTCTAGTCGCGGCACCAGCCATTTGGCGGCAACTGAAGGTGTTGAGGATACCCGCAACTGATTGCGGTTTTCCAGCCGTTTCAAGCGATGCAAGGCGCGGGCCAAGGTTTCCAGACTCTCATGGGCGGCAGCGTGAAGGATTTCGCCTTCGCGGGTCAACCGCATGGTGCGGCTGGTGCGAATAAACAATGAGACCCCCAGTTGATCTTCAATTTCCTTGATCTGATGGCTGATGGCCGCCGGGGTTACGCCCATGAAGTCAGCCGCTTTGGTGAAGTTCAAATGCCGGGCGGCGGCGTCAAAGGCACGCAAACTGCGGAGGCCGGGAAAATTTTCAAGCATGGCGGAAGTGTGTCGATCATCAAATAAAATTTGAAGTTACCACAAGAATTAGTCGTTTGTCTTGTCAAACATGATTGGGTAGAAAATGAACATCAACAAATTCTCATACAAATGTGTTAAAGAAAGTTAACGCCCATGAACAAGTTTTTCACCGCTGCTGCTGTATCGTTGCGGCAAGCTTTTACGGTTGATCCTATTGCAACGCGCATGTTGGAAAAAACCTATGTGCAAGTGGCTCTCAGTTCGCGTTTTGGCGGCAACTGATTTTTGGAGCAGGGTTTTCTTTGGCGGCGTTTCACTCCCCTCCGTCCCTTGAAATGCCACCCCGCTTGGGTGGCATTTTTTTATTTGCCCTGCCAATGGGGCTTGCGCTTTTCTGCAAAAGCTCTGGCGCCTTCCAACTGATCGTCCGATGAATAGAGCATGTCAACACTAGGCAGTCTGCGTTTTGT
Organism: Hyphomicrobiales bacterium; assembly: GCA_031418195.1. Taxonomy (GTDB): domain Bacteria; phylum Pseudomonadota; class Alphaproteobacteria; order Rhizobiales; family Aestuariivirgaceae; genus Aestuariivirga. The sequence goes on from JANOXA010000132.1 coordinate 23,798, forward strand.
CACCTTGTCGAAGGCTTGATGAATGGTGAGGTGCTGGGTCTCGCGGACGATTTCCTTGATGCAAGCATAAACCAGTGGCGGGCCTTCAGCGAGTTGAGATGCAAGGCTGCGGGCGCGGAGCATGAGTTGATCGGCGGCAACCACTTCGTTGATGATGCCCCAGTGTTTGGCTTCAGTTGTATCAATCCGCCGTCCGGTGAACAGCATTTCCATGGCGACATGATGCGGGATGAAACGCGGGAGCTTAATCGTTGCAGCATCAGCAACGGTGCCGGAATTTATTTCCGGCAGGGCGAATGTTGCGTGTTCGGCAGCAATGATGATGTCGCAGGCGATCATGATTTCAAAGCCGCCACCAAAGGCGAGGCCGTTGACGGCGCATATGACGGGTTTGTTCAGGCCCTTCAATTCCTGCAAGCCACCAAAACCGCCGACGCCATAATCGGAGTCAGGCGCTTCACCATTGGCAGCCGCCTTCAAGTCCCAACCAGGACAAAAAAACTTTTCACCCGTCGACGTGAGAATGGCAACACGCAACGCCGGATCATCGCGGAACGACGCGAATATATCGCCCATGATGCGCGATGTCGCAGCATCAATGGCATTGGCCTTGGGGCGGTCGATAGTGACTTCGAGGATTGGGCCGTAGCGTGTGGTATGAATGGGGGAGGTCATGATCAAAATTTCTTTGTGCTGCCTGCTTTTTTCAAGATTGCATCTGCTGTATGGCGATTATCAAGGTTATGCGGAACGATCAAAATTTCGCGACCTTCTGCTTTCCATTTTTCATGTGAACCCTTTGCATGATCAGAATAAGTGTACCCAAAGGCTTTCAATTCTTTGATCACATCACGATAATATCCGTCAGGCATCAGGCTGCTTGACGCGAGTCATCAGGCTTTTGCCAAAGAATGATTGGAACTGTGTTTCCAGCGACTTCAGGAGGAATGCCTTCATTTTTCCAATGGTTTTCCAGCACCAATTCGCCAGCGAATTCATTGACGACTTCCTCGAACTCGATCAAGTCTTTTGCATTAATGAACAAGCCTTGAATATCAGTTTCTGATGTCCAAATCTTTGCTTCATCATCCCAGAGGGCCTTGACATAAAATGTGCGTTTCATGGTCAATCCTTTTCTGTGAGTTGTATATGCCTGTCACCGCATTTTAACAAGCGCATCCACCGCCACAACACCCTTTGGCAACACCAACAATGGATTGATGTCGAGTTCCTCCAATGTGTCCAAGTGTGCATTTGCAAAACGGGCTACGGATTCGACAGCTGCAATCACGGCTTCGGCGTCCCCAGATTTGCCGCGATAGCCCTCGATCAGTTTCCAGACTTTGAGCGACTTCAGTGCAGTCTCGATTTCGGCGCGGTTGGTGGGCAATAACAACGTGGCCGAGTCTTGCAACAGCTCAGTGAAAATGCCGCCTGCGCCGACGACAAGGCCTAACCCAAATTGTGGATCGCGTGTGATGCCGATGATGAGTTCGGCAATGGCTCCGGTGACCATTTGTTCGACCAGCACTTCGTCGCCGAGTGGTGCCAGTTTTGCCGCAGCAGCCTTGACTTCAGCGCGGGAACGCAAGTTGAGAATTACACCGCCCACTTCGGTTTTGTGGGCAATGGTGTCAGCGGAAATTTTCAATACAACGGGATAACCGATGGCGTCTGCGAGGTTGGCGGTATCCGCGATTTTGCAAACCACGGCTTCAGGAATGATCAGGCCGAATGTATTCAACAGCAACTTGGCGTCGCGCTCTTTCAACAGGCGGGACGCACCTTCGCGCAATACGGGCTGCTTTAATACGGGTAGCGTTGTTGTTTGATTCTGGAATTTCCCAACAGTTGCCGCGTTTTCAAAAGCCGTCAGTGCATCATCCAGGCCCAGCATGGGGGCCACACCTGCGGCCAACAATTCCTCTGCCATATCCAGCGGCATGCACTCGGGCAGCGTGGCGACGACGGCGGCACGCGCAGGCGTGTTGAAGGCGGCCTGTTTGAAAGCGCGGGCCGCGACATACCAGGCAGCCGAATTCATCGGCGGCGGGGGTGAATCGAGGATCAACATGCCGACGTCAAATCCGCCGGAGAGTGTGGCGGCGAAAGTTGCGGTCATTTTGTCCATCTGGTTCCAGATGAAGGTGTGATAGTCGAGTGGGTTGGAAACTGTGACTAGTTCGGAAAGTGTGTTGCGCACGCGCTGTGCGATTTCTGGTTCAAATTCCGGGAAGGTGACGCTGTGGTTCATGGCGAGATCGGCTGTCAATGCCGCTTCGCCGCCAGAGCAGGAAAGGGAGACCAACTTTGAACCCGTTGTGGCACCTAGATGCAGGAATTTCAAGGTCTCGACAAACGAGGTTATGCTGTGACAGCGAGCCACGCCGTGGCGTTTGAACAGGGCGTCGTAAAGGCCGTCGGCGCCGGCCAGCGATGAGGTGTGACTTAAGGCAACCTCAGCACCTTGTGCAGATTTTCCGGTTTTCAATACCACAACGGGCACACGGCGGATACGTGCAGCTTCACAGGCTGCAGCAAAGGCGGGAAGATCGGCAAGGCCTTCAATGTGCAGACCGATTGCCGTGATGCGATCATCGGCACCGAGAAATTCCACCATGCGGGCCATATCAACATCGGCCTGATTGCCAATGGCAAAGACGGCTGCCAGCGGCAGGGCGCGGCGGGTGAACGTCATGTTGCAGGCGATGTTGCCGGACTGAGTGATGATGGCGATGCCGCGCTCCAGAGGCTTGATGCCATGTTCATCCGGCCACAGAGCAACGCGTCCCAAGCCATTGACAAAGCCATAACAATTAGGGCCGAGCAAGGGCATTGTGTTAGCGGCGCTGAGGAGTTCGCGCTGCAAATGATCATCACCGGTTTCAGCAAAACCCGAAGCATAAATCACAGCACCGCCGCAGTTCCTGGCGCCGAGTTGACGGACAATTTCAATCGTCGGCTCGCGTTTGACGGCGATGAATGCGGCGTCGATTGGGCCTTCGATTTCAGCAACGGTTCTTACGGTTTTGATGCCGGCGATTTCGGATCGCCTGGGGTGAACAGCGTGAATGGTTCCGGCAAAGCCGAACTCTTTGCAGCGTTCAATAGCCACTGCACATTCATTGCCACCAATGAAGGCAATGGATTTGGGGAAGATGAGGCGGGAGAGGGCCAAGTGACTCGGTCCCTCATCCGACTCGCGCTGCGCGCGATCCACCCTCTCTCGCAAGCGAGAGAAGTAAAGTCTCTTCACCTCTCCCGCTTGCGGGAGAGGACGCCCCGAAGGGGCAGGTGAGGGCCGGGTTCATTTTATCCTCCCAGAGGTCTGAGCAAGGCGCGCGAAATAATGTGCCTTTGTATTTCTGACGTTCCCTCCCAAATCCGCTCCACCCTTGCATCGCGCCAGATGCGTTCCAGTGGCAGGTCACTCATCAGGCCCATGCCGCCATGGATTTGGATGGCTTCGTCGGCGATGAAGGCGAGGACTTCGGTGGATTTGAGTTTCGCCATGGCCATGTCCATTTCGGTGACAGTGCCCTGATCGTATTTCCAGGCGGCTTCGCGGGTGAGGAGTTCAGCAGCTTTCAACTCCATGGCCATATCGGCGAGTTTGAAGGAGATGCCCTGGAATTTTCCAATCTGTTGGCCGAATTGTTGGCGGTCCACTGCATATTGCAAGGCGTGTTCCATGGCGCGTTCAGCGCGGCCCAGACAGGTGGAGGCGACTTGCAGTCGGGTTGCCCCAAGCCAAGAGTTTGCAACTTCAAATCCTTTATGCAACTCGCCCAGCATTTGGGATTTATGCACACGACAATCGTTGAATTCCAAAATGCTGTTGGGGTAGCCACGATGCGACACGTTTTTATAGCCGGGGCGCACATCAAAACCCGGCATGCCTTTGTCGATCAGGAAAGCTGTGATGAGTTTCTTCTTGCCGCGTGGCGTGTCTTCTTCGCCCGTTGCTGCAAACAAAACAGTAAAATGTGCTTCCTCGCCATGGCTGATAAAGTGTTTCACACCATTGATGACAAAATCATCGCCGTCTTGTTTCGCAAAGGTCTTCATGCCGCGCAGGTCTGAGCCGACGCCGGGTTCGGTCATCGCCAAGCAATCGGCTTTTTCACCACGCACGGCGGGGAAGAGATAGCGTTCACGCTGTTCGGCGTTGCAGGCCATCAGGATGTTTGAGGGGCGGCCCACGCAGGTCCAGTGCAAGGCATAATTGGCGCGGCCCAGTTCTTTTTCGTAGAGGCACCAGGTGAAAGTATCGAGCCCTGCACCGCCCACTTCTTCCGGCATGTTGGCAGCGAACAAGCCCGCAGCCATGGCCTTTGCTTTCAGTTCGTCGCGCAGTTCCGGGCGGAGAATGCCTGTTTCTTCGACTTCCTTCTCATGCGGATAAAGCTCATTGGCCACGAATTCCTTCGTGGTCTTGATGATCATGTGTTGTTCGTCGGAAAGGGAAAAATCCATGATGTTACTTTATGTGAAAAGTTTCAATGTGGCCATCAACTGCGATATCTTGACCATTGATCATGAAGGCTTGGGGTGAGGCCAGGAACAACGCGAGATTGGCGATTTCTTCTGGTTCGGTGAAGCGGGGGAGGGACTGGCCTTGCACCAATTCGGCTGCAACAATTTGCGTGCCTACGCCGCGCAAATTTGCCTCGCCTTCAATCACGCGATTGATACGGTCGCCGCGCACGGCACCGGGGCAGATGGCGTTGCAGCGCACGTTGTATGGGCCAAGTTCAATGGCCAAGGATTTGGTGAGGCCGATCACACCCCACTTTGCGGCGGCATAGGGTGTGCGGTTGCCGAAACCGAATTGTCCGGCATTGGATGACATATTTAGAATGAGCCCTGAGCGTTGAGCCTTCATCACAGGTGCTGCACGGCGGGCGCAGAGGAATTGTGCATCCAGACAAACTGCAATGCAATCGCGCCATTCTGCCAGCTCAATGTCGTCGATGGGGGCGGTCGGGCCTTTGGTTCCTGCATTGTTGACCATCACGTCAAGGCTGCCAAGATCTTCCAATGCATCATCAAACCACGCGTCAACTTCCGTCTCGCTCTGCACGTCAACACGTGTGGCCGCTATTTCTGGAAACTCCTCGCGGAAGGCCTCAAGTGCCGTTTCATTGACATCGCAAATGTGGACCTGTGCACCGTGCTCGTAAAAGGCTTTGGCAATGGCGCGGCCAATGCCGGAAGCTGCTGCAGTGATCATAACGCGTTGGGGCATAGGGTTCGTTCCTTTGACTAACACCCCCTCCCGGCTACGCCGTACTCCCCCGGCCAAGATGCCGAGGGAGAAACGACAAACATTCCACCCACGGCCTCATAGCCGGGGGAGTACCACGAAGGGGGGAGGGGGTGTATAAGTTTATTTCAACTTCTTCTTTCTTGCCTTCAATTCCCGGTCCAGCACAAGGCCGGAGCCGATTTTGTGCTTCCGAAATAGTTTCATCATATCCACTAATATAGCGTTGCGCTTGGCTTCGATGGCGGCAACCGCGCGACCCTCAGCTTGGGTTTCACAGCCTTCAACCAAGCGCTTTTCCAAGGATTCATTCCATTGCGGAAATTTCAAATCAGTCCAATCCAATTCCAATGTGGGGTCAAACTGTTTGATGAAATCGCGCATGCCGCCGGGGCCGCCTGCCACGTGATAGGTCATGAACGAGCCCATGAAGGCCCAGCGCATGCCAGCGGAATAGACAATGGAATCATCGATATCTCCCGTACCTGCAATGTCTTTGTTGAGGATGTGCAAGCTCTCGCGCCACAGGGCTTCCTGCAAGCGGTCACAGATATAGCCCATGATTTCTTTTTTGAGGCGCAACACTTGCATGCCGATGGCTTCGAAATAAACACCAGCGCGGTCCATGGCTTCGACGGAAGTTTTCTCACCCGGCACGGTTTCAACCAATGGCAACAAATAAACCGGGTTGAAGGGATGTCCGATGATGACGCGTTCGGGGTGTTTGCATTGGGATTGCAAATTGGTGGGCAAGAAGCCTGAGGAGGATGACGCGATGATCACTTCTGGCCTTGCCACCGCGTCAATGTCACGAAACAGGCGAATTTTCAGGTCTTCACGTTCAGGTGCGCATTCGTGAATGAAGTCGGCTTTCGACGCCATTTCAGCCAAGCTGGTTGTGAAAGCGAGTTTGCCTTTTTCAATGGGCTTGCCCAACAAGGCTTCAAGCGAAGGCCAAGCCGTTTTGATTTGGGCTTTCAACTTGGCTTCTGCCATCGGGGACACATCAAACGCTACGACATCATAGCCGCGAAACAACAGCCTTGCCGCCCAGCCTGCGCCGATCAATCCGGTTCCTGCGATGCCGACAGTTTTAATGGTCATTTTCCCAATCCTAGAATTGCACGCCCTTCGTCTGGAGTGGCAACCTTGGTTCCCAGCATTTCAATCAGTTGCACGGCTTTTTCAACCAATGATCCATTTGTAGCAAGCACGCCTTTTTTCAAATAGAGATTGTCTTCCAATCCGACGCGCACATGCCCGCCCAGAATCGTGGCTTGTGCCACGGCTGACATTTGATTGCGGCCAATCCCGAATGCTGCCCAGACTGCGCCATCGGGCAATTGTGATTTTTGATAGGCCATGGTTTCGGTGTTGTAGGGTGCACCCCAGGGAATGCCGAGGCAAAGCTGGTAGAGGGGAGGGCCGTCAATCAAGCCCTCCTTCACCAATTGATTGGCGAACCACAGATTGCCGGAATCAAATATCTCCATTTCGGGCTTTACGCCATAGGACTTTATGAGAGCTGCCTGCTGGCGCAATTGCGTTGGGGTTTGCACCATGATGGATTGACCATCGCCAAAGTTCAATGTGCCGCAATCCAGCGTGCAGATTTCAGGCCGCAGCGCTGCGATATGCAACAATCGTTCCAAAGGCCCCACACAGTCCGTGCCATCGCCAAATTGCAATGGCTTTTCACCATCACCAATCACAACATCGCCGCCCATACCAGCCGTGAGGTTGATGATGACATCGGTGTTCCTGGCACGAATGCGCTCCATCACATCGCGATAGAGATCGACGCGACGAGACCCCTTGCCGGTTTCTGGATTGCGCACATGGCAGTGCACCACAGTTGCCCCGGCGCTGGCGGCTTCCAGTGCTGAATCGGCAATCTGCTGTGGCGTGACGGGAACATGGGGGCTTTTGCCCACGGTGTCGCCAGCGCCCGTAATGGCGCAGGTGATGATGACTTTTGACTGCATGGGCATTTCCTCCAGACACAGGATAGCCGCAAACTGGCAAGCAAATCGAGTGCAACATCGGCATGGGTTGGCTGATTTGCGGCAACTGGCTTTTCCACAGCTTGCCGTGCAGGCGATGAGGCGCTAGACCTTCAACAGGAGGCAGGCTGAAACGACGATGAATGAAATCTTGACCAGCATGTTGGTGGCAAGTCTATCGATGGTTCCGCAACCGTCGCCAGGAAATCCTGTTGTTGGCGACAACAACTGGTGTCCGGTGGGTTACACCGTGATGATTGCTGATGGCCGGGAGGGCGAGGTGATGTCGAAGTCCGGCGACTTGTGCCGGATCGTGGCTACGGGTGAAATTTATGTTTCGTTGATACCCTACTATCTGGTGGAACCGGTCTATCCGCAAGCTTTCAAGGCCCGCAAATACGCCCATTAGGTCCAACGGGAACCCAGCACGGTGACTGCTTGCTTGACGACCAGCCAGAACAGTGCAACACTTTGCGGAAGGGGGCATGTGATTTCCACAGGAGAACAACATGTCTAGGACACGACTGATATCAACAGCGGCATTTTTCGCCTTGGCTGTTTCATCGAATTTTGCGCTTGCTGAATTCAAGCAATTTGACGCTCCACAATACAAGCATGTGGCATTGGACTGGTGCAAATCATGGCAGAAGGATTGCGGCCAGCCGGCGGCTGATGCCTATTGCGTCAGCCAGGGTTGGGAAAGTGCGAGCAAATATGCCAAGGCCGAAGACGTGGAATATCCGACGCGCGTCATTGGTGACAGCAAGATTTGCGATGCGGCGGGTTGCGACAGCTTCTCGTCAATCATTTGTCAAAAGGCTGATCATGTTGAAGAACCAAAAGCTGGCGAAGGCGAGTATGGTGACAATGCTGAGGGTGGTGATGGTGACTACAGTGATGGTGGTTATGAAGCCGTCAGATATGATTATCCGCGTTCCGGCAAATGGCATTTGGACTGGTGCCTGAGCTATCAAGCTGACTGTGGCAAGCCTGCGGCAGAATATTATTGCCAGTCGAAGGGCCATGCCCACGCCAAGGACTTCGCAAAAGATGAGGACTACGGCAAGACCCGCAATTTGAAAACCGGTGAAAAATGCACCGACCAGGGCTGTGATGGTTTCAAGTACATCAGCTGCGAATAGAAGTTGGTTGCAAAACAATTGATCGTCCTGTCTGGGAAGCCGGACAGGGCGGTCTTTGGTATTTGGTAGAAGCCGATATTTTCCAACCGACTGGTCCCAAAATTATTTGCGGTGTGTTATGCAGGGGTTGGGGGAATTGCATGGCGCGGGAACCTGCGCAAACTTTAGGAGTTATGACATGATCAAATTACTGACGGGGGCGGTTGTTTTGACCACGCTTTTTGTTTCTCCAGCTTTTGCAGAGGAGCGGACTTTTAAAAAGCCGAAGTCAGGCGAGTATCGCGTGGACTGGTGCTATAAATGGGGCAGCCAATGCGGTGAAGTGGCGGCGAACCGCTATTGCAAATCGAAGGGTTATGACAGCGCAACAGATTTCATCAAAGCCAATGACATTGGGGATGAATTTCCAACCAAGGCTTTGTCTTCGGGACAAATCTGCGATGACGAGACCTGCGATGGTTTCAAGTACATCACCTGTGAGCGCGAAGATGAAGAAGATGAAGACGACACGCCTGTCTACATTGACACACCTTTCAGAAAGCCTTCTGTCGACGGGGTCCGCATCCACTTCTGCTATGCGCCTGGCAAAGCTTGTGGGCAAAAAACGGCTGATTTCTATTGCAAGGGTGTCGGCTATGAAAAAGCCCTGTCGTATCAGCAATCCACGGTGTTGATCGCGCTCAAGGCACCGCGCTATCTTGGCACCGGGCAGGTGTGCGATGGATTGGAGTGTACTGGCTTCAAATCGATCGTCTGCCGCAAGGAAAAATGACTTAACCAATTCAGGTAAAGAACCGCTCCAAATTTGGGGCGCGGTTTTTTTATCCGGCGGCCTGCCACTGTTTGATGGCATCAAGGGGCCAGAGCAGCATGATGATGTTGAGAGTGAGATTATCCCGGATCAGGTAACCCACCACAAGTTCAAAAATCACCGCGATAATGATGGTGGCCAACACGGGCAAGCGGGATGCTGCGTAGAATCCTGCAACCATGGCCACAATGTCGAAAACCGAGTTCAACACGCTGTCGCCGTAGTAATCGAGTGAAATCGTGGCTTCCCGGTAGCGGTTGATGATGAAGTCGGTGTTTTCGAAAACCTCCCACACACCTTCAATCAAAATGGCGGCCAAAAGCCTTGTACCGAAAGAGAATCGGCGGCCTGCAAAATGCAGCAAACCATAGAAGATGAAGCCATGAATGATGTGGGAAAAGCTATACCAGTCGGTAATATGCTGGGAGTTTTCAGAACTGTTGACGATGCCGTGCCAGAGTTTGACCGTGCCACATCTGCAGATAGGTTCACGTCCCATGAACAGCAGGATCAACGCAAAAGCAAGAATTGCCGCTATGGGAATAAGAGCTGGAAGTCTTGAGGCTTTCATGGCGGCAGGATAGGCTGACAACGGGCGAACTTGCAAATCCAGTACCTTGCTGCAACAGGCGTTCACCGACGGAAGGTGGAATCGATCACCGTCAACCATGGGCTGCGAACTGCCGCGCATTGCAATTGACTCCCGGCTTCGCCCAGATTAAATAGTCTCCGGGGGCGAAGGTTCCATTGAATTGGATGATCGCTATGGCACGTTGGTTATTTGCAGTTTTGGCCGTTCTGGCTTTTTTAGTGTCTCCGGCATGGGCTGAGAAGAGAGTTGCATTGGTGATTGGCAACTCCAACTATAAGCATGCGACGCCGTTGCCCAACCCAACAAATGATGCACGTTCCATGTCGCGCATGTTGGAGAAGATTGGTTTCCAGGTAGTTTCGGGAACTGACCTCGACCGTCAGGCCATGGCAGACACCATGAAGCTGTTTGCTGCCAAAGCTGAAAATGCCGACACGGTTTTGTATTTTTATGCCGGACATGGCATTCAGGTTGACGGCCAGAATTACCTGATTCCGGTTGATGCTGACCTGTCCACAGAAATGGATGTCAAGCTGTCAACGCTTGATATTGATTTGATGCTGCAGCAAACGCCGGTGACGGCGCGGGTCAAATTGGTGTTGCTGGATGCTTGCCGCAACAATCCTTTCAAGGCGGCCATTGCACGTTCATTGGGAAAAACGCGGTCTGCTGCTGTTGGCAATGGTCTGGCTGAAATGAAGCCGACATTTGGCACCATGATTGCCTATGCAACGGGTCCGGGAGAAGTGGCGCTGGACGGTGAAACCCAGAATAGCCCCTTCACGACTGCACTTTTGAAGTATCTGCCAGAACCTGGCCTTGAAATTGGCCAAGCCATGACGCGGGTACGCAAAGCTGTTTATGAAGATACCGGCAATTCTCAATTGCCATGGGAAAACAAGAACCTGACCAGTGACTATTATCTGGTCGCGCCCCTGGCACCCGTCGATGCTGGTGGGAAAGTGGCGGCAGAAACACCCGTTGCCCCGAGGCTGCAAGAGCAGGTCGACCCCAGTGCAAAAAGTTATACAGCGCAGAGCGGCGAAATTATTCTTTGGCAGGCCGTGAAAGATTCAACGGATCCGGTTGAAGTGCAAGCCTACATCGATCGTTATGGAGATGAAGGTATCTTTGCCAATACGGCACGCAAGCGTATTGATGCGCTGAATGCCAATCAGGAGCCCGTGCAGTCGGCATCGCTTGAGAAAGCTGATCCACCAAAAGCCAAGGCGAAGTCATTTCAGCCTGATCCAGCCATCATGACAACGGCAGCTTCTTCGGCATCGGAAAGTGAACTCGACCTCGGCAAGACGGACAAGAAAATTCTGGTGATCAAGCTGAGTTCCCTGGGTTTTGCAACGCGCTCGCTCAGTGCGGAATTTGATGCGGCAACCCGCATTGCCCTTGCCAAGTGGCAGGAAGCCCGCGGCTATCCTGTCACAGGATTTTTGAACAAGTTCCAGTACGAAGCATTGCTCTATGATGATGATGAGCGAGCGCCATTGCCAGAAGTGATTCAACCCGTACAAAAATTGCCGGAAGTTGAAGTGGTGGAACCACCGCCCGTCAAAAAATACAAGGCGCCCGTTCCGAAGATTGTTGTGGCACCGCAAAAGCGGAGAAATTTGAAGCCTGTCGAGATCGTGGAGCCTGTGGTGAAACGCAAAGTCAAACCCGCTGCTCCGCCAGCCAAAAAAATTGTGAAGCAACGACCTATTGTCAAGGAACCAAAGCCGGTGGTGATTGCGAAGAAAACCAGACGCCCCGTGGTTGTTCCGAAGATTGGCATCTCAATCGGCAGCGGTGGCAATATTGGGTTGTCGCTGGGCTTCTGATCAATGTGTCAAGTTTGAATACAACACCTGCATGAAAATGGAGGTGTTTTTTCTTTGGAATCTCCGGATGAGTTATCTGGAGCGACGGGCGGTCCACTTGATCCAAAGACGAGCTTTGGGCAGACCCTTTGGCTACAGTATGTTCCTTGAACGGACTTTCTGGCTATAGCGATGTCGGCCCTGTGGCTTGCGTTCGGGTGCCATTGAGTTAAAACCGGATTGACAGGAAATATCCATGCAATCCGGAGGGGATTTGCTACAAAACAGTGTTTAGCCCAAGGGCCATCAGTCCGGTCCTTTGGCGATCAGCCAGGACACGACAATTTCGATTTTGGCTCCTTTGGTCGTTCTGTCAGCCAATGCTGTCAGTGGTCCCGTCGAAGGCAAAGTGGCGACGGCCTTGGCCGTGATTGGCGTTTCAGCGATTGCATCAGGCCTGGTGTTTTTGCTCTTTGGCTGGCTGGGGCTCGGCCGTTTCGTGCGGTTACATGCGGGCAGGGCCTGCCATGCAATCAGTGAACCTTGATTTTTCCGATGTGAAAAGCTTTGATTCATCGGCCTGCGCGGCTTTGGATAAACTCGTTCATATCATGGGATCGCAAAGCAATTTGGCGCATGTCACCGGGGTGTCTTCGGGCCTGTTGGCGGTACTCAAGCAATGGGGCCTGCCATTGCCAGGCAATAGTGAAAGGCAATCCGTTACAACGTTTCGCCCTTTGCCCAGCCTGGATGAGGCGTTGGAACATTTGAAACAACATTGTTGACCGAATTGGGCCATGACAAGGAAAGTGAAGATATCGCCAGATTGTTGCAAGATCTGGGCCGCAGCCATCCCCGCGGTGCCGACTTGCTGGCGTTGATGGATGTCAAACATTTTGCACCGGTCGAAAAATTGATTGGAGCCTTGCAGCCCGCTGTGGATGTCCATTTTCTGTCATCCGGCAGACTTGGCGTTCATCTACCTACCAATAATGGTCAAACCGTCTGCGTGCGATCCATGGGACCTCTCGGCCCTGGTCATGTCGTTTTTCAATCGTTCATTGGCAGCAAAACTGGCGCAGACCAATGGCATACTGACGTATGCCGGTTCTGCCGCCGCGTCGAATACGGATTAGAAACATCGGGCCAGGAACTATGGTTGCTCGCGTTTTTTCCAGGCGGGCTTTTCTTTCTTTGGCGGGGCTTTGCCGGTTTTGATCATGTCGGCCAGAGCGCGTTCGTATTCGGTTTGATTGGCTTTCACAGGTTTGGGGCCGTCGGATTTTCCCTTGTAGGGTTCGCCGCGTTTCTTTGCCTTGTCAAACTTCGGTTTTTCGAATTTGGGTTTTTCAACGGTGGCTGCATAGGGTTGGCGGTCTTCGTAGTTGCCGATTTCCTTGCGTGGCTTGAATTCGGGCTTTTCACCGCGTGGTTTGAATTCTGATCGCTCAGCCTTTGGTTTAAAATCCGGCCTGTCGCCCTTTGGCTTGAAGGGGCGCTTTTCTCGAGGTCCACTCGACAATGATGCCGGACCGCTGGTCATAAGTTCAATCTTTACATCGGCTTCGTCTTCAGTCTTTGCAGATTTGCTGAAGCGTTCGACGACGGCGTTGCTGATTTCGACCCAGGTTTCCTTTTCAGAAATGCGGATGGCGCCGATGTCAGGTTTGGTGACCTTGCCACGGCGGCAAATCATTGGCAGCAGCCATTTTGGATCGGCATTGGTGGCACGGCCGATATCCATCTTGAACCAGGTAAACTCACGGGGGCCAGCCTCGCGCTCAAACTTCTTGCTGGTGAATTTTGCCGTGTCGCCGGGGCCAGGATCAAACACCTCTTCGGCGGAGGGCAATCTGGCGCGATAAAGCCGGACCAAGGCGGCTGCAATTTCTTCAGCGGACTTGCTGGCGAGAACCAGTTTGGCCATGTCCATGTCTTCTTCAGAACTGGGTGCCATCAGGATGGGGTCCAGCATCATCCGCTGTTGATCGAGCTTTCTGATATCGTCAGCTTGCGGCACGCCACTCCACACGGGTGCCACGCCTGCTTCATGCAGCAAGCGCTCCGCCTTGCGGCGGCGCGACAGGGGAACGAGCACAACGCTGATGCCTTTTTTACCAGCCCTGCCGGTGCGACCGCTGCGATGTTGCAGAACTTCTGCATCATTGGGTAAATCGGCGTGAATGACGAGGCCGAGATTTGGCAAATCGATACCGCGCGCTGCCACATCGGTTGCAACACAGACGCGGGCCCGACCATCGCGCAGCGCTTGCAGGGCGTGGTTGCGTTCGCCCTGGCTAAGCTCGCCCGAAAGATTGACAGCGGCAAAGCCACGCTCTGACAAGGTGGCATGTAGATGTTTGACGTGTTCACGGGTGTTGCAAAACACGATGGCACTGGTGGCATCGACAAAGCGCAGCACATTGACCACAGCATGTTCAATTTCATTGGGGGCCACGCGCATGGCACGATATTCAATATCGGCATGGGCGCGGGTGCTGCCAAGCGTTTCGATGCGGAGGGAATTCTTTTGATAGTTCTTGGCCAATGCCGCAATGGATTTTGGCATGGTGGCCGAGAACATCAAGGTGCGGCGCTCAGCGGGCGTGGCTTCGAGAATGAACTCCAAATCCTCGCGGAAGCCCAGATCGAGCATTTCGTCAGCTTCATCCAGCACTACGGCCTTGATGCCCTTGATATCCAAAACGCCGCGTTCCAGGTGGTCGCGCAAGCGGCCTGGCGTTCCGACGATGATATGGGCACCAGTTTCAAGGCGCCGACGCTCGCGCTTCGGGTCCATGCCGCCGACGCAGGAAAGGATACGAGCATGGGTATGGGCATAAAGCCATTCCAGTTCACGTTCGACCTGCATGGCAAGCTCGCGGGTGGGGGCTACAATCAGCGCAACGGGGCTGGCTTCATTGGGAAAGCGCAACGTGTCGCCCAGCAAGGTTTTAGCGATGGCCAAGCCATAAGCCACGGTTTTGCCGGAGCCAGTCTGGGCGGAAACAACGAGATCGCGTCCTTCGGCTTTGTCTTCCATGACAGCCACTTGAACAGGCGTTGGTTCTTCATATTTTCGATCGGCAAGGGCGCGGGCAAAGGGTTCTAACGTTGCGGGAAAGGGCAAGGGTTTTTCTGCTTTTCAGGTTCAAAGGAATTGGAACGTGCGATCCGCGTTTTGTTCGGGTCAGCGCATGGATTGAGCGGCACCTAGCACAGATTGGCAGAAAACCACAAAGCTTCATTGGCGGCATGCGATTGGGCCTCAACTCATTTCCAGCATTGTATTGATGAAGTTGATCAGCAATCATTTGGCGCGGGATTTTTCGCCGGAAGGAGAGTTTAATGCAGAACTTGTTTTCGACAGATGCGTATCTGACTTTTTTGGCGACCTGCGTGGCGTTTGCCATCGTGCCAGGGCCAACCGTCACGGTTATCATTGCCAACAGCTTGCGATTTGGCAGCAAGGCCGGGCTTGGCAATGTGCTGGGCACGCAGGCCGGTTTCATTATTTGGCTGGCGGTGGCTGCCTTGGGGTTGGGAGCTGCCATTTCTGTGATGGGTGTGTATTTTGAAATCCTGCGTTGGCTGGGCGCTGGTTACCTGTTTTGGATGGGTATCAAGATGCTGCGATCCAATGGCAATCTTGCAATCGCCACAGAGCGTTCCCGGCCCGGCGGCAGTTTTTTCTGGCAGGGGTTTGTGGTTATCGTCTCAAATCCAAAAATGCTGGTTTTGTTTGGGGCAATCATACCGCCTTTCATTGCACCATCGGGCAATGCCATGGTGCAGACACTGCTACTGGGCAGCAGTTTTATGGTAATCGCCTTTTGCGTGGACAGTCTTTACGCTTTGACTGCTGGCAAAGCCGGGGCCAGACTTTCCCGGTCGCGCATACGGGGACTGGAAATCTTCAGCGGAGTATGTCTGATTGGTGGCGGACTGTGGATGGTGTTGCGGGCGCGGTGAAAGCAGATGTTGCAAGCCACTAGTCTGGGGGACGGAAAGCAATCAATGACTACGGACCTGTTGTCAGTGGTCCGCCTGTTCCGCAATATTTGTCACAAACATCAAAACAAGTGGGGTAGTCGAATAGCGGTGCCTCACAAACCGGGCCATCGGCTGAAACGGGTTCGTCCTTGGAATTGCCTAGCACGATAATTCCGCCTGCCGCGAGGGGCGCGATCACCAAAGGAATAGTTGTCAATGGTGACAAGCCGCCTAAGGCTGAAGGAGCGGTCCCAGAACCCGCGTCAGCGAGGAAAGGCAGGCAATTGGCCACGGGCAAATAAAAAGCCCTGTTCAACTTGGGTTGATTGATGATGAAGGGCAAATCGCGGGTCAATGCAGATTTTTTTGGTTTGCCGTCGAGAATGCGGGCCTTCACCTTGTTTGACCCAGCTTCGCCAACTGTGCATCCCGACGGGATCACAACGGTTTTGCCATTGCGTCCTTTCAATTTTACTTCACCTTCGTGAACGGCAACCAGGGTTTTGCCAAAGACTGCAAAATCAAAGCCTGTGCCGCGAATGCCAATTGTGGCGTTTGAGGTTTGCACATCATAGGCCTGCTTGTCGCTATTGCCGGTGATGAAACGGAAGGTACCCTTGACTGCCTTGATGCCTACTTTCTTGGCTGATGAGGCATTGCGCCTGAGATAGGTTTTGAGCAGTAGTTTCGAGGCTGGGCCAACGACAAGTTTGGTTCCATCGTCAAGCACGATTTGTACGTTGCCGCCGCCTGACACACTGATACTGTCACCTTCAAACACGTCGCTGCCAGATTGAAGATTGCGAGAACCACCCGGTCCTGATGCCGAGCCAGCTCCTGCCGCAACCTGACCCATGGGCGTTGCCGCCCAGGACATGGACATCAGCGGCAGCAAAAACGCTGTTGCAAGCAGAATTCTCGATAAAATCATCATGTGCTTCCTGTGCCCCCAGAGAATCCAGATAGCCTGTTAAGGTATTGTTTACAAGTCTGGGTCGCAAACAGATTGCTAGGAAGGGAAGGTGGGATATGCCAAGTTCAGATGGCATGAAAAAGACTGGCTTTTATCCTGGTTCATTTGACCCCGTCACCTATGGGCATCTCGACATTATTGCGAGGGCTGCGCGGCTTGTTGACAATCTGGTGATCGGGATCGGGGTTCACGAAGGCAAGCGCACGTTATTGACTGCCAAAGAAAGGGCCGAATTGATTCTCTCCACCACTCGCCCGATTGTTGACCACAGCAATTTGCAGGTTTCCGTCGTCACCTTCGACGATCTTGCGGTTTCAGCGGCAAAACGTGCCCATGCCTCGGTGATCATTCGTGGCATTCGTGACGCGTCTGATTTCGATTATGAAGTGCAGATGTCGCAAATGAATGGGGCATTGGCTCCTGACATGGAAACTGTGTTTTTGGCGGCTTCGCCTGCAACGCGCATGATTGCATCATCATTGGTCAAGCAGATTGCCAAAATGGGGGGCGATACGTCGCTGTTCCTGCCGAAAGAGGCCGAGAGTGCCATCCGTGCGGCTTTGGCCAAAACGGGCTGAAAGCAAAGTTGCGCCAATGAACGGAGTGGGCTAGGGGGATGGCGTTAATTGGAGATTCCCATGAAAAAACTACTTCTGGCAGGCCTGTGCCTCGCCGCCCTTGCCAGCCCTGCATTGAGTGCAGACATACTTAAAGTTGAAACCAGCAAGAATTGCGCATTCAATATCAAATTGCGCGCCGATCTGGCCCCCAAGCATGTTGCGCAAATCAGCAAACTGGCTGCTGCGGGCTTTTATGACGGTATTGTTTTCCACCGCGTGATTGATGGCTTCATGGCCCAGACCGGTGATCCCACAGGCACAGGCATGGGCGGATCGAAAGAGCCTGATTTGCCAGCTGAATTCAACGCAGAGCATTTCGCCCGCGGCATCGTTGGCATGGCGCGTTCAGCAAGCCCTGATTCTGGCAACAGCCAGTTCTTTGTGATGCTGGCCGACGGCGGCTTTCTGGATGGGCAATATACGGTTTGGGGAAGCGTTGATGCAGAAGGCATGAAATGTGTTGACCAAATTGCCAAGGGCGAACCTCCGGCGAACCCCGATAAAATGACAAAGGTGACTGTGCAATAATGGCTGATCTGGAAAACACACTTTATCTCGATATCGCTGACCATGCTGGCGCTGCAAAAGGCCGGGTTGTCATCGCCTTGCGTGCCGATCTCGCCCCTGGCCATGTGGGCCGCATCAAGGAACTGGCCCGCGAAGGTTTTTATGATGGCGTGGTGTTCCACCGGGTCATCGAAGGCTTCATGGCGCAGGGTGGCGATCCGACCGGCACTGGCATGGGCGGTTCCAAGAAGCCGGACTTGAAAGCCGAGTTTTCGGCTGAAAAGCACACCCGTGGTGCGTGCTCCATGGCTCGTTCCTCCAGCCCCAACTCCGCCAACAGCCAGTTTTTCATCTGCTTTGGCGATGCAAGTTTCCTTGACAAGCAATATACCTATTGGGGCAAAGTCACCGAAGGCATGGACATCGTTGACAAGATCAAGCGCGGCGAACCCGTGAAACAACCTGACAAGATTGCCAAGATGGTTGTGGCGGCCGACGCCACCTGATCAAAATTGCTTGCATTTTGCGAACGCGCGTGGCTCTAAACGGCCATGCGCGTTTCCGATTTTGATTTTGATTTGCCGACTGAACGGATTGCCTTGAGGCCGGCGGTGCCTCGAGAATCCGCCAGGTTGTTGGTGGTTGGTGAAGGATTTTCTGATAAAACTGTGGCCGATCTGCCGTCGCTTTTGCGCAGAGGTGATGTGCTGGTGTTCAACAATACGCGGGTCATTCCGGCAGCTTTGTCAGGCAAGCGCATCGGGCGGCTTGGCACCACGCCAAAGATTGAAGCGTTGCTGCACATGCGGATCGATGGATTTTGCTGGAAGGCATTTGTGAAACCTGCAAAAAAACTGGTCCAAGGAGACATGGTGCGCTTTGGCGACCTTGAGGCCGTGGTGGCGGAAAAGGGTGAAGCTGGGGAAGTCAAGTTTTGTTTTGCAGTTGGCAATGCTGAACTTGATGCAGCCCTCGTAAAATGGGGGCGTGTGCCTTTGCCGCCTTACATTGAAGGCAGGCGGGCGCAGGATTGGCAGGATAGGACTGATTATCAAACCAGCTATGCGCGTCATGATGGGGCCGTTGCCGCACCCACCGCCGGACTGCACTTCACTCCTCACTTAATGAAACGGCTGCAAGACATTGGCATTCAACAGGAATATGTAACCCTCCATGTTGGGGCAGGGACGTTTTTGCCGGTGAAAGTGGACGACACGAAAGACCACAAAATGCACCATGAATGGGGTGAAGTTTCGGTGGAGACGGCAAGTCGACTGCAAAATGCGAAGGCAGAAGGCCGCCGCATTATTGCCGTTGGCACAACCTCGTTGCGGCTTTTGGAGGCATCCGGATTGACGGCATTCAAAGGCTCCACCGATATTTTTATCACACCGGGCTACACGTTTCGCGCTGTCGACGGCGTTGTCACCAACTTCCATTTGCCACGTTCTACGCTATTCATGCTGGTTTCTGCTTTTGCAGGTTTTGAGCGGATGAAGAAGGCCTATGCCCACGCCATAGCGAGTGATTATCGCTTCTATTCCTACGGCGATGCCAGCCTGCTATGGCCCGCAGCATCATGAAAGAATTTGGCTTCACCCTTCACAATACGGACGGTGCTGCGCGACTTGGCACGGTTCATACGGGACGCGGTGATATTCGAACCCCTGCCTTCATGCCCGTAGGAACCGTGGGCACGGTCAAGGGACTATATCTGGGTCAGGTAAAAGATACGGGTGCTGATGTTATTCTTGGCAATACCTATCACTTGATGTTGCGGCCGGGGGCTGAGCAAGTGGCGGCACTTGGCGGGTTGCACCGTTTCATACAATGGGATGGACCGATACTCACGGATAGTGGTGGATTTCAAATCATGTCGCTGTCAAAGATACGCAAGATCACCGAACGCGGTGCCATGTTCCAGTCTCATATCGATGGCAGCAAGCATGAGTTGACACCTGAACGGGCCATGGAAATCCAGCGACTCTTGGGCTCCGATATTCAGATGCAGCTCGATCAATGCATCGAATTTCCACACACCGAAAAACAAGCTGTGAAAGCCATGGAACTTTCATTGCGTTGGGCTGAAAGATCACGTCTGGCCTTTGGTTCGCAGCCGGGAAAAGGAAACTTCGGTATTGTACAAGGTGGCACGGACGAAGTTCTTCGCCGCCGCAGTGCGGAAGGATTGCAGAAAATCGGTTTTGAAGGTTATGCCATTGGTGGTCTTGCGGTGGGTGAAGGGCAGAAGCTGATGCTCGACACGCTTGATTTCACTACGCCGATGTTGCCTGAAGACAGGCCCCGGTATTTGATGGGGGTTGGCACGCCGGATGATATACTGGAAGCCGTGGCGCGGGGTGTTGACATGTTTGATTGCGTCATGCCGACGCGCTCTGGCCGCCATGGCCAGTCCTTCACGCGCTTTGGCAAAATCAATTTGCGCAATGCCAGACATGCCGCTGACATGCGCCCGCTGGATGAATCACACCCATGCCCCGCCTTGTCACAATATTCGCGGGCCTATATCCATCACCTGATGCGGTCAGGAGAATTGTTGGGGATGATGCTGTTGTCCTGGGCCAATATAGCCTATTATCAATCGCTCATGCAGGGCATCAGACTGGCCATTGAAGAAGGTCGCTTTGAGGAATTCAGGCTTGCGACCAAGGCACAATGGCAGCGCGGTGATATCTGAGTTAGATTTGCAAACACGGAGTTGAACACATGAAAATGAGCGGCGAAGAAATCATTGCAGCACCTATTGAAGCTGTCTGGGCGGCCTTGAATGATCCTGATATCCTGAAGCAATGCATTTCCGGCTGTGAGTCGATTACCAAAACCTCGGACACCGCCATGACGGCCCGCGTCGTCATCAAGCTGGGTCCGGTGAAGGCCGGGTTCAATGGAAATGTCCAATTGAAGGACTTAAACCCGCCCCACAGTTATCGCATCGAGGGCAAAGGTGAAGGCGGCATTGCCGGACACGCCTCAGGTGGCGCGTCGGTCAATCTGGAATCGGTGCCTGAGGGCACGCGCATGACCTATGATGTCGATGCGCAAGTCGGCGGCAAAATGGCGATGCTGGGGTCACGGCTGATTGATTCAACAGCAAGTAGTCTGGCAGGGCAGTTCTTTGAAAAGTTCGCCAAACTTGCAGCTGCGGCGGCACCTGCGGTGAAGCCTAAGAAGGCTGTAGCAAAAAAGGCAGTCAAGAAAGTGGCCAAAAAGATAGCCAAGAAAGCGACAAAGCCGGTTTTGAAAAAGGCTGTTCCGAAGAAAAAGGCGAAGAAGTAAGATCATCGGTTGCTTGAATTGACTTCTCCTTTTTCTTCCACTGGGCGCCGCTCTTTTGGATTTGGCTACCAAAGGGACCTCATCCGGCGCTTCGCGCCACCTTCCCCAACTTCGTTGGAGAAGGGACAGGTCTTGAATATTGTCCCTTCTCCATCGCAGATGGAGAAGGTGGCGCAACGCTCCGGATGAGGTCCCTTTGGCGGCTTCCAATTCCGACGAATCCTTTATCCCTCTATTTCCCTCCCCCTGCCGTGTGCTCACCATCGCGGGTCAGGAAATAGGCAGCGAGGACGGGGATGATGGTGACGACCATGACGATGACCGCAGCGACATTGGTAATGGGTCTTTCGCGGGGCTTGAACAGTTGTTCGTAGATCCAGATCGGCAGTGTCTTGTTTTCGAGACCTGAAGTGAAGACGGTGACGATGACTTCATCAAACGACAAGGCAAAGGCCAGCATGCCACCCGCCAACAGGGCCGAAGCAATTTGCGGCAAGACCACATAGCGGAAAGTCTGGAAGCCATCGGCGCCAAGATCCATGGAGGCTTCGATCATGCTGCCGGAAATACGCCGGAAGCGGGCCAGTGCATTGTTGAAAACCACGACGATGCAAAATGTGGCATGGCCCAGCATGATGGTCCAGATCGAAAAAGGAATATCCATCAGGTTGAATGCAGATCGCAGGGCAATGCCAGTGATAATGCCGGGAAGCGCAATCGGCAACACGAACATCAGTGAAACATAGTCGCGCCCGAAAAAACGGGACTTCCACAGGGCAGCAGCTGCCATTGTGCCCAACAACAAGGCAATCACCGTGGCGATGGAGGCGACACGCAAAGACAGGCCTATAGCTTTCCAGAGATCGGCACGGCCAAATGCAACAACGAACCAGTTCGTCGTAAAACCCGAGGGCGGGAACTGGAACGAAACATCTGCTGAAAATGCATAGACAATAATTAACAGCAACGGCACGTGGATGAAGAGAAGGGCTGCGATGGTAGCCAAACTCAGTAATAGGGGCGGGCGCGGATTTTCAGAGCGCATTGAAGGCTCCCATGCGCTTGGCGATGCCGAGATAGATCAGCATGATGGTGATGGGCACGAATGTGAAGGCCGCCGCCAGTGGCAAATTTCCTGCGGTGCCTTGTTGCAGGTAAACCGCATTGCCGATGTAGAGCGTTGAACTGCCCACCACTTGGGGAACGATGTAATCGCCCAAGGTGAGCGAGAATGTGAAAATTGATCCGGCGATCAGTCCGGGAAGGGCGAGGGGCCACGTGATATGTAAAAGTGTCTGGCCGGGCCATGCCCCCAGATCAGATGAGGCTTCAAGAAGATTTACTGGAACACGCTCCAGCGCCGCCTGTGTTGGCAAGATCATGTAGGGCAGCCAGATATAAACAAAGACAATAAATGTGCCGAAATAGCTGGTGGAAAGGCTGTTGCCGCCGATGATTGGCAGCTGCAGGAATGCGTCCAGCAAAGGCGTGAGATTCAGATATTTCAGCACTGATGGAATAATGCCTTCCTGTGCGAGCAGCAATTTCCAGGAATAGACCTTGACCAGATAGCTCGACCACAGTGGCAGCATGACCAGCAAATAGAAAACCGCCTTCCATTTGCCCTTGGCATAGCGGGCAGCAAAATAGGCGAAGGGATAGGCAATGATGGCTGAGGCGATTGTCACCGCCGTTGCCATTATCAAGGTACGCAGGATGATATCAAAATTGGCGGGCTGGAAGAGCTGGACAATCGTGCTCCATGTTGGCTCATAAATAATGGTGCCTGCAAACTCATCGATGGAGAAAAATGCCTGGCCGAGGAAAAGCAGCAGTGCGCCGATATAGATGACGCCCAGCCACAACACGGGCGGGATGAACAACAAGATGAGGAAAGGACCGGGATTGTTGATCAGCCAGTCAGACAGCTTGCCGCCGAAGTTTCGTTTCTCGCGTGCAAAATCGTAATCGGCAATGCCTTCTCTCCCTCTCCCATGTGGGGAGGGTCGGGGTGGGGGTCGCTCCGACGCTTTGGTCATGGAAAGTATTCTTTGCTAAAAACTGGGGCCTGCGCGACCCCCACCCTAACCCACTTCACAAGGGCAACGCTACTGCATGTGGCCGCCAAAGAGACCTCATCCGTCTCGGGCTTCGCCCGATCCACCTTCTCCATCTGCGATGAAGAAGGGACATGAAGCAGAGTCGTCCCTTCTCCACGCCTTCGTGGAGAAGGTGCCCCAACGGGGCGGATGAGGTTCCTTTGGCCACCCACCCAAACCCTTCCCACAAGAAGGAGGGGATTTCGGTGCAAATTCCGTCGGACGGGGAGACTCACTGTATAGTACCGCTGGCAAAAATTTTCACGGGGCATCGTCCAGATAGTGCAGGGCGTTGTCCGGCCATGAGAGTTTCACGGTGTCGCCTGTGGCATAAGTGTTTTTTGCCGAAACTGCCGTCAGCGCGGTGCCGTCTGGTGTTGCAACATGCAGACGGGTTGCGGCACCTTGATAGTGGACGGACATGACACGTCCGGTAATTGAATGCCGGTTTTTGGAATGAGCGGCGTTGACTGTCGAAATGGTTATGTTTTCGGGTCGCAAACTTGCCCATTTTTCGAGAAGGCCAAGCGATTGGCAAAAGGCTGGAGAGAGCACATTCGAAGAGCCGACAAAATCCGCAACGAAGCGGTTGCGCGGCCGATTGTAAACTTCTTCAGGGGTGCCGACTTGCACGATCTGGCCATGGTTGAAAATGGCCACGCGGTCGGCCATTGACAGGGCTTCACCCTGATCATGGGTGACGAAGACGAAGGTGATGCCGAGTTGACGTTGCAGGGTTTTCAATTCCACCTGCATCTGCTCGCGCAATTTGAGATCAAGTGCGCCCAGCGGTTCATCCAGCAGCAGAACGCGCGGTTCATTGACCAGGGCGCGGGCCAGGGCGACGCGCTGGCGTTGGCCGCCGGACAATTGACCGGGCTTGCGCTCGCCATAACTGCCAAGAGCCACAAGATTAAGTGTATCGTTGGCCTTCTTGTACCTGACATTGCGGGCCACGCCCTTCACCATCAGGCCATAAGCCACATTGTCCAAAACACTCATGTGGGGGAACAAGGCATAGTCTTGAAATACAGTGTTGACGTTGCGCCGATAGGGCGGAACACCTTGGGCTTCAAATCCGAAAATGCTGATTTCACCTGCGGACGGTTGTTCAAAGCCCGCGATAAGTCGCAAGCATGTGGTTTTGCCAGAGCCAGAGGGGCCCAACATGGCAAAAAACTCGCCTTCGGCAATATCGAGATTTACATTGTCAACTGCGCGCACACTGCCAAAGTGCCGTGCCACGCCTTTAAAGCTGACGGCGTTGGAGCCGGAAACTGTCATATATCCACCGTATGAAAATTGCCATCCCCGCTCCCCAGGGATGGCAATTTATTAAAGTTCAGCGCCCACCCAAAACGGCGATCATGTCGCTGACCCAGCGGTAGTAGGGCACACAGCCCGCTGCCTGGCTGGCGCATTTGGCGATAGGGGTGCGCCAGAAATGGATCTTGTCAAAATTGCCCAAACCGTTGGTCTCGCATCCTGTGTCGGTCAAAAGTTCATTGCCTTTGCAAGCTTCGGGATTTGCCGGCACTGAGCCAAACCACGCCGAAACATCGCCCTGCACCTTGGCGGAAATGGAGTGTTCCATCCACATGTAAGAGCAATTCGGGTGGGCTGCTTCGGCATGGAGCATTGTTGTATCTGCCCAGCCTGTTGCACCTTCTTCCGGGATGGTTGAAGCAACCGGGGTTTTTTCCATGGCCGCCTTGTCGGCTTGCAGCAAGTTGACCTGGAATGGCCAGGATGACGATGCGGCAATGCCTTCATTCTTGAAATCATCAATCTGCAACATGGCATCATGCCAATAGCGGCTGACGAGGGCGCGTTGACCACGCAGCAAATCCAGGGCAGCCTTGTATTGCTCCTCGTTCAGCTCATAGGGGTCCTTGATGCCAAGTTCCGGCTTTTTCTTCATCAGGTAAAGTGCAGCATCGGCGATATAGATTGGGCCATCAAAGGCTTGTACGCGGCCCTTGTTGGATTTTCCATCGGGCAGAGTCTGCTCTTCAAATACCACGGACCAGCTTTTGGGCGCTTCTGGAAATACCTTGGCATTGTAGGCAAGCACATTGGCACCCCATTGATAGGGAACACCATAGTGAACATCCTTGACGGTGTGCCAAGGCGCATTTTGCAGGCGCTCATCAATTTTCTTGTATGAGGGTATCAGATCGATGTTGACAGGCTGCACGCGCTTGCCGGCGATCATCCGCAGGCTGGCATCTCCCGATGCTGTCACCAGATCAAATCCACCTTCATTCATCAGGGCCACCATTTCGTCTGAGGTGCCGGCTGACTTGATGTTGACCTTGCATTTTGTGGCGGCTTCGAAGGCCGTTACCCAATCATAGTTTTTGTCGGTCGAGCCATTTTCAATGTAGCCGGGCCAAGCCAGAATATCGACCTGGCCTTCGCCGGGGCCAATGGCTGTCAACATGTCAGCAAAAGCCGGGGCAATCGATGTGGTAAACATCGCTGTTGCTGCAAGAAGTGACGCAGAAATCTTAAAACTGTTTTTCATTGTGTAGTCTCCCTGAACACCTGGCCGTCGTGTCATTTAATTGCGGGCACAGAACCTTTTTGTTCTTTTGTGCGCCAAGGCCATGTCGTAGACTGCAACAAATTTTGTCACCCGTAAAGCCACGGAAATTCACCCCCTGACAAATGCCCTGACGCAAAGCGTTTGCTTATGCTGCAAAACTCCTGCTAGAGTTTAATAAAACGGGGTGTGGGGAAATTGGCACAATCGAAAATTGCCAAATCAGTTGATTTGGCTGCTGAGCGTATCAAGGCCGTCGAAGTCGATGACTTATACAAGTCATTTGGCCCCCTCGAAGTCCTGAAAGGTGTATCCCTGACTGCCTGTGAAGGCGATGTGGTGTCGATGATTGGCGCATCGGGATCAGGGAAGAGCACATTCTTGCGCTGCATCAATTTCCTGGAATTACCGACCAAAGGCCGCGTCATTGTGGGAGGCGAAGAAATTTCGCTGAAACCGGGCAAGGACGGCAATCTGCATCCCGCCAACAGCCGTCAATTGGAACGGGTTCGCACCCAGCTTGGCATGGTATTCCAGAGTTTCAATCTTTGGCAACATCTCACAGTGATGCAAAATGTCATCGAAGCGCCGGTGCATGTGTTGAAAGTGCCAAAAGCCGAAGCCATTGCAAAGGCTGAGGGGCTGCTTCAGAAAGTCGGACTTTTTGAAAAGCGCGATCAATATCCAGCCTTCCTGAGCGGCGGCCAACAACAGCGGGCGGCGATTGCCCGGGCCTTGGCCATGGACCCCAAGGTCATGCTGTTTGACGAACCAACATCAGCGCTTGATCCTGAATTGGTGGGTGAAGTTCTCAAAGTGATCCGCGATCTGGCCGCAGAAGGACGCACCATGATTCTGGTCACCCATGAAATGAAGTTTGCGCGGGATGTGTCCAGCCACGTGATTTATCTGCACAAGGGAACAATTGAAGAAGAGGGACCGCCCCAACAAGTATTCGGTGCGCCAATAAGTGCGCGCTGCAAACAGTTCATATCCGGCATTCACTGATTTATCGGGATTTGCCGGAATGATCAAAAAGTCGAAACAGGGAGCAAAAAAATGACTTTTAAAAAATTACTGATGACAGCGGCAGCTTTCGCTGTGCTGGGTATAACGCCAGCCCTTGCTGATTTGAAAATGGGTGTGGCTGCAGAACCTTATGCACCGTTTACGTCCAAGGACGCGTCTGGCGTCTGGGTGGGCTGGGAAGTTGACTTCATGAACGCCCTTTGCGCTGAAATCGGCGAAAAATGCGCCATTGAAGAAGTGGCATGGGACGGCATCATTCCTGCCCTGCAAGCCAAGAAATTTGACGCCATCATGTCATCGATGTCGATTACGCCAGAGCGGGCAAAGACCATTGACTTCTCCAGCATGTATTACAACTCGGCCGCCGTTATCATTGGACCCAAGAACGACGACAAGGATTTTTCGCCTGAACATTTGTCAGGCAAAAATGTTGGTGTGCAGGTTTCAACAACCCATTCGGCCTATATCGACAAGTATTATGCGCCCAAGGGCGCGGTGGTAAAAACTTATGCCACGCAGGACGAAGCCAACAATGACCTGGCATCTGGTCGTCTTGATTATGTGATGGCTGACGGTGTGGCACTGGATGCATTCATGACATCGGATCAGGGCGCTTGCTGTGAGCAAAAGGGTGCTGTTCCGATTGACATCGATGTACTTGGACCTGGCGTTGGATTTGGCATTCGAAAGGAAGATGAAGCCTTGCTCGCCAAGGTCAATGCCGGCATCAAGGCTTTGGGCGACAAAGGCATCTTGCAACAAATCACCACCACCTGGAACCTCGACGGCAAAGTCGTGTTCCCCGGCATGAAGTAATCGGGCTGGAGCCGAACGGCAATTGTTGCCGCTCGGCTCTCATTTCTGATCAGCATTTTTCAACATGTACGCGGTAGCATTCACGTGGGAACTTTTGTCGCTTGGCCCCAAGGGCTATGGTGATGAGTTGTTATGGGGTGCCTTGCGCACATTGCAAATTTCAGTGTTCGGCTATGCCTGCGGATTTGCGCTGGGCTTGTTGGGGGCCATCGGCAAGCTGTCGGGTGGCCCATTGCTGCGGGGCGTTCTCAATTTTTACACCACTGTCTTTCGAGCTGTGCCGGAGCTGATTTTGATCCTGCTGTTGTTTTATGCGGGCACTGACAGTTTCAATGGCCTGCTGGTGACACTGGGCTATGAGCCGATCAATGTGAACGGTCTGGTGGCGGCTGTTTTGGTTTTGGGGTTCGTACAGGGCGCCTATTCAACCGAAGTGCTGCGCGCCGCCATTCAAGCCGTTCCCACGGGGCAGGTTGAAGCCGCCAAGGCCTTTGGCATGAGCCGGACAGGTGCCTTTCGCCGCATCATCATGCCCGCCATGTTGCCCAATGCTGTGCCAGGCCTTGCCAATCTGTGGCTCAATATCACCAAGGATTCTGCGTTGATTTCGGTTGTCGGATTTACCGAGTTGGCTTTGGCCACGCGCCAGGCCGCTGGTGTCAGCAAGCAGTATTTGCTGCTCTATCTCATCATGCAGGCGCTCTATCTCACCATATCACTGAGTTCGATCAAACTGTTTGGCCGCCTTGAGCGCAACTTGCGCCGGGGCCAGCCTGACTTGGCGTGAGGTGATCCAATGCGCTGGGAATGGTTGCCAAAATATTTGCCAAACCTGATGTTTGGCCTGGGCATCACGCTGCAAATTCTGGTGATTTCAGTCGTCGTGGGTTTTCTTCTGGCCATTCCCGTCGGACTTTCGCAAGTCAACGGCAGCAGGTTTTCCAAAACCATCGCTGGCGGCTTTTGCAGCTACATTCGCGGCACGCCGCTGCTCACCCAAATCTGGCTTTTGTATTACGGCATTGGTTCGCTGTTTCCCCTGATCCCCGGCATGCGGGAAAACTACATGTGGCTGATCCGGCTGGATGCCTATTGGTATGTCTTGCTGGCCTTCACCTTGAGTTTTGCGGGTTATGAAGCCGAGATCATGCGCGGGGCTTTTTTGTCTGTGCCGAAAGGTGAACTGGAAGCAGCCCGCGCCTTTGGCATGAATTCCGGGAAGGTATTGCGCCGGGTGTGGCTACCCAGTGCAGTACTCAAGGTGCTGCCCACGCTGGCAGGTGAGGTGATCGGCCAACTGAAGTCAACGCCGCTGATTTTCACGGTGCCAGTCATGGATATGATGAGTGTCACTTCCAAAATCAGGCAGGATACTTATCTCACCTATGAACCGCTACTGTTTCTCGCGGCGATTTATCTCATCCTCACCTTCTTCATCACACGCCTGTTTGCTTATTTTGAATCCTATATTCCGGTGCGACGGTGAAGCCTGAACATCTCGCTGCCTTTTTGTTTAATTCCTTGTGTAGGGCCGGAAATGGTCCATAAGTGCCCGGTAAACTAGGGAGAACGAAAAATATGAAAAGATTTAAAACTCTATTGATCGCTGCCGCCGCTTTCGCTGCATTCAGTTCAGTCGCAATGGCCGACATTGTGTTTGGCACTGACGCTGCACCTTATCCGCCCTTCACCTCGCAAAATGCTGCTGGTGAGTGGGAAGGTTGGGAATATGAAGCCATGCTCGGCGTCTGTGCTGAAATGAACGAAAAATGCACGATGGTCCCCATTGCCTGGGATGGCATCATTCCAGCGCTACTGGAAAAGAAGTTTGATGGCATTTTCGGTTCAATGGCTATGAATGACAAGCGCAAGCTGCAAATCAACTTCTCTGAGATGTATTATGATTCAACGACAGTTGTCATAGGCCCAAAAGGTGGTGAAAAGAATTTCACGCCTGAAACCTTCAATGGCAAAACCATTGGCATTCAAGCCGGAACCTCCAACGCCAACTATGTTGAAAAATACTATGTGCCGACTGGCGCTATCGTGAAAGCCTACAAAGGCCAAGATGAAGTGAATGCTGATCTCTTGGCGGGCCGCATAGACTTTATTGTTGCAGATGCGGTAGCGTTGAAGCCGTTTTTGGACTCATCGGAGGGCGCATGCTGTGATGTACTTGGTGCAGTTCCAATGGACGTTGCCATTCTCGGCAATGGCGTCGGTGTGGGCTTGCGCAAGGAAGATACGGCCTTGCTCGAAAAGATCAATGCAGCAATCAAGGCCTTTGCCAACAAGGGTGGTTTTGAAGCCTTGAGCAAAAAATACAAGCTTGAAGGCCTCATGCTTACGGCCGCCAAGGGATAACATAAGCAAGGCGGTCACCCGAAATGGTGGCCGTCTTTCAACCGGGCGGAAACATGATTCCAGAAGTCCTGACATTTGGTCGCACTGGCTTTGCTGACGAACTTCTGCGTGGCGCCTTGATGACAGTCTATATAGCTGCGGCCGCTTTCATGCTTGGTCTGTTTCTGGGGCAGTTCGGTGCCATGGCCAAGCTTTATGGCGGGCCCATATCCCGGCTGGTTGCAGGGTTTTACACTACCGTCATTCGCGGAATTCCGGAACTTGTGTTGATCCTCTTTCTGTTTTTTGCAGGAACCCGCGGCATCAGCGCGGTTGGGCAGGCTGTCGGCTATGGACCAATTCAAGTCAACGGAACGCTTGCTGCAATCCTGGTTCTGGGTTTCGTGCAAGGTGCCTATTCTACGGAAGTATTTCGTGGCGCCATTCTTGCTGTCCCGATCGGTCAGATTGAAGCGGCACGAGCCTTTGGAATGTCGCGTTTCCAAACATTTTATCGCATCATTTTTCCAGCAATGCTTCCCAACGCCATACCCGGGTTGGCCAATTTGTGGTTGTCGGTCATCAAGGATACGTCCTTGATTGTGGTAACGGGGGCCGGTGGCGAATTGTTTCAGGCCACCAAAACGGCAGCCGGCTTTACCAAGCGCTATTTCCTGTTTTATCTGGTGTCAGGGATCATATATTTGGTGCTGACATTGACCTCGAATTTTCTTTTGGTGCGTTTGGAGCGATATGTGCGCCGCAGCCAATCCAAGTTGGCGTGAGGCGAAAAAATGGATTGGTCATGGCTCCCCAAATTCTTGCCACTTCTGCCACATGGAATATTCGTCACTATTCAATTGCTGGTACTGACCATGGTGTTCGGCGTGTTGCTGGCCATTCCACTTGGACTTGTGCAAGTGACCGGCCCCAAATGGCTTGCATCACTGGCGCGCGGCTATTGCACTCTCTTGCGTGGCACACCGCTGTTGATCCAACTCTACCTCTTGTACTATGGTTTGGGCAGTGTGTTCTCAAGCTACCCGGAATTGCGCCAATCGATATTTTGGCCAATTTTGCGTGAGGGTTATTACTATGCTGTGTTGGCTTTTGTATTGAACGAAGCAGGTTACATGGGCGAGATCATGCGTGGCGCTTTTCTCTCAGTCCCAAAAGGCGAGTTGGAAGCAGCCCGCGCCTATGGCATGTCACCGTTCCAAGTTTTACGGCGGGTATGGTTGCCAAGGGCATTCCGCAATGCGTTGCCCGCAATAGGTGGTGAAACCATTTTGACGCTCAAAGCCACGCCACTTGCAGCACTGGTCACCGTCGTTGACATATTCAGTGTCGCTGACCGTGTTCGGCAGGAAACCTATATCATCTACGAACCGCTGATCATGGTGATGATGGTCTATCTCATCCTGACGTTTATCATCACGCGCATTTTCGGCCATATCGAGCGCCAAATTCCAGTGCGGCACTGATGGATCACATCACCACACATATCGCGGGAATGCGGGATGATCTCGCAGCCATCCGCCACGACCTCCACCAGAATCCCGAACTGTGTTTTCAGGAACATCGCACCAGCGCCCTTGTCGCAAATGAACTGAAGGTTTTAGGCTTTTCCGTCACTGCAGGACTTGCTGGCACCGGTGTTGTCGGCACGTTGCGGCATGGCAGCGGCAACCGCGCCATCGGCATTCGGGCAGATATGGATGCCTTGCCGATCACCGAAACCACGGGGTTTGCCCACGCATCGTTGTCGGAAGGCGTCATGCACGCCTGTGGACATGACGGCCACACCACCATGCTGCTGGGCCTTGCACGATATCTTTCTGAAACCCGCACCTTCAACGGCGCCATCCATTTGATATTTCAGCCTGCCGAAGAAGATATTTCAGGTGCCAAGCGGATGATTGACGAAGGCCTGTTCAAGCGCTTTTCGGTTGACCAGATTTTCGGTCTGCATAATATTCCAGGACTTGCCGTGGGCCAGGTGATTGTGCGGGCAGGGGCCATCACGGCGGCTGTTGATATCATCAACATCGCAGTGCGCGGCGTTGCCGGGCATGGCGCATTGCCGCATCTGGCTGCTGATCCGATTGTTGCAGCATCGTCACTGGTGATGGCCTTGCAAACCGCGATTTCCAGGAACAACGATGCACTTGATGCGGCGGTGTTGACGGTGGGGTCAATTCACGGCGGTGCATTGGCCACGGCCATACCGGAAATGGTTTCGCTGAAATGTGGCTTACGCACCACCAGTGCGGCCTCGCGTGATGTTTTGCTGAAACGCATTCCCGAAATCATCCTTGGCCAAGTCGCCAGCTTTGGCTGCACAGCCACCATCGACTATGGCGACTGCGTGGTTTATCCGGTCGGCATCAATGACGCAGCTGCAACCGCACTGGTGCGCGAAGCCGCCATTGAAATTGGACAATACCCTGAAGATATCGACCTGCATGGCCCCATCATGTTCTCCGAAGACTTCGCTTTCATGCTGCAAGAAGTTCCCGGCTGCTTCTTCGGCATCGGCAACGGTGCGAGCAAAAGCCTGCATGATTCAGGCTATGATTTTAACGACGAACTGCTGGAAAAAGGTGTCGCGTTCTGGGCAAGGGTTGTTGCAAAGGCGCTGCCTGAAACAACCTGAAAACATTGGTGAGCCCAGCGGGATTCGAACCCACGACCCTCTGATTAAAAGTCAGATGCTCTACCGCTGAGCTATGGGCCCGACCACCGGATTGCTCCGGTTTGCGTCTCATAGGGGGGAGTGGCCGGGGGGTCAAGCTTTTCTGAACCCAAAATCTTCCTACGATTCCTTAACCAGTTTTACCCAAAAATGCCGTAGTTAAAGGTCTAATCAGGCGCGTAATGGCTAACTGAGTCCAGCGCTGCGGGCCAATTGTGGGAAGTTGACGGGGTATTTATGACGGATTTGGCGGTTGTGGTGCTGGCGGCGGGCATGGGTACGCGCATGAAGTCGGCTTTGCCCAAGGTTTTGCACAAGGCTGCGGGGCGGAGTCTACTCGGACATGTTTTGCATGCGGCCAAGGCGCTCAATCCCAAGGTGCTTGTCGTCGTGCATGGGCCGGGGCATGATTCTGTTTTGGCCGAAGCATCAAAGATCATTTCCGATTGTCGTTTTGCCGAACAGGCAAAACGAAATGGCACGGGGCACGCAGTGATGATGGCAGAGCAGGCGCTCCTGGATTTTTCTGGCACGGTACTGGTGTTGTATGGCGATGTGCCGCTGATCCAGACTGATGCGCTCCAAGACTTGTTGGCCAAAACCCAGGCTCCTGATATGGCGGTACTGGGTTTTGAAGCCGCTGATCCCACGGGCTATGGCAGGCTTCTTTTGGACAATGGCAAAGTCAACGCCATTCGTGAACACAGGGATGCGAGTGCTGGCGAGCGGGCCATCACGCTTTGCAATTCAGGCATTATTGCGGTCGCATCCGACAAACTTTGGACGACCTTGCACAAATTGACGCCTGCCAATGCGCAAGGCGAACTTTACCTCACGGATGTTGTTGAACACATGGCGGCGGCTGGACATTCCTGCGCGCTTGCTTCTTGCGCTGAAGCTGATGTGGCGGGGGTGAATGACCGGGTGCAACTGGCCGGCATTGAAGCCGAGTTTCAAAAACGCTTGCGCCGCAAGGCCATGCTCGAAGGTGCCACACTGCTGGCACCGGAGACGGTTTACTTTTCCGCCGACACAAAGATTGGCCGCGATGTGATCATTGAGCCCAATGTATTTTTTGGACCAAAGGTTGTCATCGGTGATGATGTGGAAATCCTGGCGTCGAGTCATATCGAGGGGGCTGTGGTGGCAAGGGGTGCCCGCATTGGGCCTTTTGCCCGGTTGCGCCCCGGTGCCGACATTGGCGAAAATGCCCATGTGGGCAATTATGTTGAGATCAAAAAGGCCAGGCTCGGCAAAGGGGCCAAGGCCAATCACCTGGCATATATTGGTGATGCAGAAATTGGAGCCGGGTCGAATATTGGAGCTGGCACCATCACCTGCAATTATGACGGCTATGAAAAACATTTGACGCGGATTGGTGAAAATGTGTTTGTCGGTTCCAATACTTCACTTGTGGCACCTGTGACGATTGGGGCGGGTGCCAATATTGCGGCGGGTAGTGTAATCACCACCGATGTTGCGGCAGACAGTTTGTCAATGACCCGTGCGCCGCAAATCGCTAAAGAGGGTTGGGCAAAGCGATACCGGGCCATGAAGATGGCCAAAAAATTCAAGAAATCATAATCTTACACGTATTCGCTCAAGGAGAATCTCAGATGTGTGGCATCGTTGGTATTTTGGGAAATGAGCCGGTGGCGCTTTCAATCGTCGAAGCGCTGCGCCGCCTCGAATATCGTGGTTATGATTCGTCCGGTGTTGCCACGCTTGAAAATGGTGCCATCAAGCGCCGCCGCGCACCTGGCAAATTGCGCAATCTTGAAGATTTGTTGAAGGTGTCACCGCTCAACGGTCACAGCGGCATTGGCCACACCCGCTGGGCCACCCATGGGGTGCCGAATGAAACCAATGCCCATCCCCACATCTCGGGCGATGTCGTGATTGTGCACAATGGCATCATTGAAAATTTTCATGAACACAAGGTTGAGCTGGAGGCCAAAGGCGTCAAGTTCTTTACGCAAACCGACACGGAAGTTGTGGCGCATTTGCTGGCGCAGGAACGCCAAAAAGGTGTTGCGCCAATTGATGCCGTCAAAAACGTGTTGGGAGAATTGCGTGGTGCCTTTGCCTTGGCCATCATGTTCCAGAGCGAAAACGACTTGATGGTGGGTGCCCGCAATGGTCCACCATTGGCGATTGGCCATGGTGAAGGCCGCATGTATTTGGGATCGGACGCCATTGCACTTTCGCCTTTCACCAACAAGGTGACGTATCTTGAAGATGGCGATTGGGTTGTGCTGACGCGCAATTCGTTCCAGATTTATGGTGCCGACAACCAGCCGATCAAACGGCCGATGAGTTTCAGCCAGGCCTCGTCGATGATGGTCGACAAGGGCAATCATCGCCATTTCATGGCCAAGGAAATTGCCGAACAGCCGGAAGTGGTTGGCCATACGCTTGCCGAGTATATCGATTTCTCAACACGCACGGTGCGCGTGCCTGAAAAAATGCCATTTGATTTTGCCAAGCTGGACCGCATCACCATCACGGCTTGTGGCACGTCGGCCTATGTGGGGCTTGCCGCAAAGTATTGGTTTGAAAAAGTGGCGCGGCTTCCTGTTGATGTGGATGTGGCGTCGGAGTTCCGTTACCGTGAAGCGCCGATGACCAAGAACGGTTTGGCCATTGTGATTTCGCAATCAGGTGAAACGGCAGATACCCTCGCAGCACTGCGCTATTCCAAATCCCAAAGCCAGCATACGGTAGCTGTGGTCAACGTGCCGGAATCCACCATTGCGCGTGAATCTGAAATGGTGTTGCGCACGTTTGCCGGACCGGAGATTTGTGTGGCTTCGACCAAGGCGTTTACCTGTCAATTGGCGGTCATGGCCTGTTTTGCCCTGCTGGCGGGAAAAACTCGCGGCACGCTGACGCCTGAAATGGAAAAGGAACTGGTGGGTGCGCTGATAGCAGCTCCCCGGCACATGTCGGAAATTCTCAAGGAAGAAAAAAACATCGCTGATGTGGCCAAGGAAATTTCCAAGGCGCGTGATGTGTTGTTTTTGGGGCGTGGCATCAATTATCCGCTGGCGCTTGAAGGGGCCCTGAAGCTGAAAGAAATTTCCTACATCCATGCCGAAGGCTATGCCGCTGGTGAATTGAAGCATGGCCCGATTGCTCTGGTTGATGAGCATGTGCCGGTTATCGTCATCGCACCGCGCGATGAACTTTACGAAAAAACCATTTCAAACATGGAAGAAGTGGCAGCTCGGGGCGGCAAGATTGTTCTGATCACCGATGATCTTTCCCACAAGGACAATGCGGAAAAAACCTTCCGGCATATTCGGGTACCCGTGGCACATGCCTTTATCAGCCCGTTCATTTATGCCATACCCGTGCAGCTTTTGGCTTATCACGCAGCAGTCATCATCGGCACGGATGTTGATCAGCCACGCAATCTGGCAAAGAGTGTTACGGTGGAGTGAGGCTCTTCCGGAACTTCAATGCGCCCTGCCGCCACGTGGCCGGTAGCTTTTTTTGCCTTGGTCATAGCCTTCAAAATATTCCCGCACCTGGGGATGGCGGACCGGGTTTGCCGTCTCGTCGATCAGCAGGTTCTGTTCCGACACGTAGGCCACATATTCGGTCTCCTCGTTTTCGGCGAGGAGATGATAATAGGGTTGGTCTTTGCTGGGGCGCACTTCAGCGGGAATCGAGTTGTACCATTCCTCGGTATTGTTGAAAGTCGGATCAACATCAAAAATCACGCCGCGAAACTGAAACAGGCGGTGCTTGACGATTTGTCCGATGCCGAATTTGGCCGTGGGCTGGGCGATAGACTTGTTCATCCCCTAGGCTTGCCCCTGGATTGGCGCAAAGGCAATAGCCAATTTCAGCGCATGGCAAGTGGCAGGTTGGCACCCGGAGCCAGGCCTTGCTGCATGACCAATCGGCGAAAGAACGGAATGTTCGCCACAGCGGCCAGGCCAGCACTGCGCATGAGATGGGGTGGCAACATATCGGCAAGCAGAGACTGGTTCATCATGTTGATCACCAGGCTGCGGGGGCCCACGTCGCTGCGGCGCAAACGGTCATAGTCCGTCAACAGCGCTTCGCATCCAGCATCATCAGCGCGAGCAATCAGTTCCACGGCAAATGCCGCATCACGCAGCGACATGTTCAGGCCTTGGGCACCAATCGGCGGAAACACATGGGCTGCTTCGCCGACAAGCAGGGTTCGTGCGCTGGCAAACTTTTTGGCCTTGGCCCCTTTCATGGTGAAGCTGCGAGGGGGCGGAACATTGCTGATCAGACCGAGATTGCCGTGATTGTTAAGTTGTATTTCACTGGCCAAAGCAGTGGGTGACAGTTGCATGAGACGCTGGATGACAGCTGGCTTATCCATCCAGACCAGACTTGAGCGCCGACCGGGCAGGGGGACAGTTGTGAAGGGACCACCGCGCTTGTGCCATTCGGTGGAGATGTTTTCATGGGGGACACTGTGGCTGAATTGCGTGACCAAGGCTTCCTGATCGAATGACCAGGGTTCAACATCAATCCCAGCTGATTGGCGCAGGACGGAATTTGAGCCGTCTGCCGCAATGACAACTTCAGCGGTGACGACCGTGCCATCATCGAGGTTGATAGCAATCGACGTGTTTGCGCAAGCGGCGCTGGTGGCTTTGTTGGTCAGAAAATGCACGCCGCATTGACTTGCCTTTTCGCGGAGATGGGGAACCAAAACAGTGAGTGGCACATTCCAGCCAAAGCTTTCAAGGTTGATTTCCTTTGCTGCGAAGTGAAGATCGGGAGCCGTCACGATGTTGCCTGTATCATCGATGATGTGCAGATGATTGAGAGGGGCCGACCGTTCTTGCAAGTCCGCAGTCCAAACCCCGATGTTACGCAACAGCTTGAGGGCGGGCTGCATGAGGGCAACGGTGCGCGGATCCTCAGCTGACGTTGGGGCCAGACAAACAACTGCCACGCCAGCTTGAGCGAGCAGAATGGCGCTGACCAAACCTGCGGGGCCTGCACCTGCGACAACCACCTTGGCAAGCCGCCCACTCATGCAATGGGCCAGGTTTGCATACTTGGGCGAGTGGCAAATGCATCAATGTGGAGGGCGGTGTGTGGCCTTGATTTGCGCCAGTCCAATTCTGCATGGCGAAGGTCGATGTAGCCAATGGCACAAGCCATCGCGACACTTCCGGCCGATACGCCAGTCAGATCGCCTTGCCAATTCTTCTCAACTTCATCCAATCCATCAATGATGCGGGCTTTCTGGCGTTCCATGAATTCCGGCCAGCGGGCGGATTCAGGGCGCTGGGCTTGTTCGTAACGCAACGCAACGGCGGCTTCGGCAATGCCTTGAGACAGGGCCAGCAGCGTCAACACGCGAAACCGCTTGACGCCATCATCAGGAATGAAACTGCGGCTACCGCCGACATGGGCAAGGTATTCCATGATGACCCGGCTGTCATAGATGGCATGGGCATGGTCGGTTTCCAATACCGGAATTTTGCCAATGGGGGAAAGCCTGGCCAGATCGGGGTTGATGGCAATTGGTGAAACAGAGGCATGCACATGCGTGAGTTTGTCTTTGAGACCAAGTTCATGCGCCGTAACCAGGCACATACGGACAAAAGGAGATAGAACTGCGCCATAGAGTTTCATGGGGACACCTTATTGTTTGGGACGATCAATACCGGGATTGAAGGTCATTGATGGATCCCTGTCAAAGAAAAAGGCAGGGCGGATAGTCATCTCATGCCAGAAAGTCGGCAGAAACGGGAAGTCTTCAGGCCGCGTCAAGTGGCGGAAACCCATGGTATACCACACCACAATGTCTTCACCGGCAATGGCTTCTCCATCAGCGACAAATTGCGGCAGGCCTTCGTCCTTGGTGGAGAGATTGGGATAAAGGCCCGCAGACCATAATTCATCCGGTTTCAATTTGCTGATCCAGAACTGGTTGCTGGCAAAGCCCGCGCGGATTTGCGGCGGATCGGCCAGATCCAAAATTGATTGTGCATCATGGTGGGCATTCAGCCAGAGGCTGGGATTGTGTTTGAGTCTGGTTCTGGTTTTACCGTTGCTCAAGCGAAGCAACCTTCCACCATTTGTATGATCAGCGGAAACCGGACCTTCTTTCAGAAAGCGTCGGGTCTTGACGGTCCACAGGCTTTTGCGCCCACCTTCGCCGATTGGCGTTGGCAGGAAACTGTCCTGCAGCAGGGTGTTGGCCTGGCCATCGACGTCAAGGTCAAGGCGGAAACTGAAATAGTGGTCATGGTTGGGTGCAATCAGATAGGGGGCAATGAGCGCGCCGAATTCCGTGTCGGCTTCTGCCGTCGGGCTTTCCATGTCAGTTGCCGCAGTTGATTTGACGGCATCAAAACCGGTGGAGCCAATGCGCAATTTTATGGTGCCTTGCGGGGAGAATACATAGTCAATGACATAGTCATAGTTGCCGAGGGTTGGCGTGTGGCGCACCACAAGTTCGGTTTGGGGTTGTCCCGTCACATGCTTTCGGCTGGCTGAATAATGCCGCCAAGCGGGATCGCCGGTGGGGCGCTCGAAAACACACAAGGCTTTGGGGCGGGTGTAAGTGCCGCCCAAGTCATTGGGGAAAGTCAGGTCAATGAAGTTTGCGGTGGTCGGGCAATCGACACCGGGTTGCATTGATGACATGAGATAGCCCAGGCCGAATTCTCCAGCATCCATGAAAGTGCGATAGGCCCAGGTGGGATTGGGGTCCATGTAGGGCACAAACATTTCAGCGACATTCATTTGGTAGGCCATGTCGCGGAATGTGCCTTGGTCATTGAATTTGACCAGCGAGATGATGACGCCAGCGCGTTTGTCGGCCCTGGCCCGCATAGACCAGTTCAGCCACTGGATTTTGAAATTCTCGCTGATTTTGACATTGCCATTCCCATCAACTGAAATGGTCACTGCTTTCAAAGGGGCATCGGGTTTGGGTAAATCTTCGCCATATCCCGGTGGTGCCGGGGGAAGGGCTACCGCTTCACGATCATGGACGGCGAGGACTTCTCCTGTTTCAGCGTCGACAATTCCCATCAAGCCTTCAATCGGCCGGGCAATCGATGGGTGTAATTTGTTTTCGGAAGTAAAACACGGAATTTTGACGATGTGTCGGCCTTGGTAGGCATCTTCTGGCAAGTAACCGGCGGAATTGGGCGTGCAGAAAATTGTCTTTCCAGTTTTCAGTCCGCGCTTTTCAAGGGCTGCCACGAAACGCTTGTCGGCCATGAAGGCATCGCGGGCGCGGATCCATAACCTGTCCATGATCATCGGGTGCTGTCCGGGCCGCTTGGTCAATTGCACCACCTTGTTCGCCGACAAATCAACAATCGCTTCACTCGTCAAACCCAGATTGCGAATTATCGCGAGCGCCTTGCGGGGAATCGGCATGCCAGTTTTCCACGCCAACACGTCGGCTTTCGGAGGCTCCAGCAAAGTGATGGCACCGAACAGGCTATGCTTGTCGGCGGCGCTGGAGGTGCGCAACAATTCAGCGGCGGTCTTGATTTCGTCTGGCGTCAAGGCATCAAGCGGATGTGTCACGGTAATGACAGGTGGCTTGGCTGTGGATTGTTGTGCCAGGGCTGTTTGGCCGTACGTGCAGAACAGTAAAATGGTTGCGATCAGTGTGCAGATGAATTTTTTCATGGCTCCACTTTAGGTGATTCTTCCAGAGCTGAGCAGGGTTATGCAAACTGCACATCCCAAACATGCGGAAAGACGGCGCACAATACTTTCCGCTTTTACTCCTATCGCCAAAGGGACCTCATCCGGCGCGTTGCGCCACCTTCTCCATCTACGATGGAGAAGGAACAAATTTGGGGCCTACGGGATTTTCAATAGTCGCCCGTGAAGAACCCCATTTTCACGCGGCTTGAAGTTTTTGCTGCGCAAAAATCATGGCCAGCAACAGGCACAATAAATCCCTCAACCAGTTGAGCAGGAGGCGGAAGTTGTAGCCTGCTGCTGCGAGGATGGC
>JANOXA010000133.1:0-3501 GCA_031418195.1 Hyphomicrobiales bacterium
GGGGCCGCCTCAGGACGGATGACGGAGGGCAGCGACTGAGGGTGGTTTCTGGCATTTCTGCTGGTTTTGGCAAGTCTCATGGTTAAGCCGCAATTAACGGGCTTCTCGCTAGGTGAAAGCACGAATCGCATTGAAGGGTGAGGCGAATCACCCGGATCAAAGGAATAAAGCCCATGGCCCGCAAACCCACCGGAACCGAAAAGCCACCCACCGAGCCGGAAGAAAAGCCTGTCGAGGACAACACCCAGGAAACTGAAGTTCCTGATGCTGGCCAGGATTCACCGCTGCTTGATATGAATGATGCCGCTGTCAAGCGGATGATCAAGATGGCCAAGGCCCGGGGTTATGTGACGCTTGACGAGCTGAACGCCGTTCTGCCGTCTGATGAAGTGACCTCGGACCAGATCGAGGACATTTACGGCATGTTGGCCGAAATGGGCATCACCGTGGTTGAGAGCGAAGAAGAAACCGAAAACGTTGCTTCCAAGGTTGAGGAAGAATCCTCCGAAACCGCCTTGATGAAAGTGGATGCGCCGAAGCTTCCCGCCGACCGCACCGATGATCCGGTGCGCATGTACTTGCGCGAAATGGGTGCAGTGGAACTGCTCTCACGCGAAGGCGAAATCGCCATTGCCAAGCGCATAGAAGCCGGCCGCGAAACCATGATTGCGGGCCTCTGCGAAAGCCCGCTCACATTCCAGGCCATCATCATTTGGCGCGATGAATTGAACGAAGGCAAAATCCTTCTCCGCGACATCATCGATCTGGAAGCGACTTACGCCGGACCTGATGCCAAGCAGAACCAGGCTGTGCAAACGCCCATGCCCTATGTGCCGCCCAAGGAAGAGGTGCGCAAGCAAGCTGAATTAAAGCGTGAGGCTGCCAAGAAAATCGAAGCCAAGCGCCCCACGCCACCCCCCATGCGGCGCGGCGATGATGATGATTATTCCGACGTCTTGAGCCCCGAAGATTTCGACAAGCCGAATGTTGAGGAAGAAGAAGACGACGAGGGCGATGACCTTGGCGTGTCACTTTCCGCCATGGAAATTGAGCTGAAGCCAAAGGTGCTTGAAGTTTTCGACGAAATTGCAAGGCTCTATAAATCCTTGCGCAAGTTGCAAGACCAGGAAGTGCAGGAAGGCGAAAACCTCTCGCCATCACAGGAACGCCGCTACAAGAAACTGCGCGACGATATCATCGGCATGGTGAAATCCCTGTCGCTGAACAATGCCCGTATCGAAGCACTTGTCGATCAGCTCTATGATATTTCAAAGCGCTTGAACCAGCTCGAAGGCCGCCTGATGCGGCTGGCCGAAACCTACCGCGTTCCGCGCGAAGAATTCCTGAAAGAATACCAGGGCAACGAACTCGACAGCGAATGGCTGAAACGGGTTGGTCGTCTGATCAAGCATGGCTGGAAAAAATGGGCCAATGACGAGAAGGAATCGATCCGCGTCATCCGTGACGAGATCTATGAACTCGCATCCGCCACCGGCCTGCAAATCCAGGAATTCCGCTCCATCGTCGGCATGGTGCAGAAGGGTGAACGGGAAGCCCGCATTGCCAAAAAGGAAATGGTCGAAGCAAACTTGCGCCTCGTCATCTCCATCGCCAAGAAATACACCAACCGTGGTTTGCAATTTCTCGATTTGATTCAGGAAGGCAATATCGGCTTGATGAAAGCCGTCGACAAATTTGAATACCGCCGTGGCTACAAGTTCTCGACCTATGCCACATGGTGGATTCGTCAGGCCATTACGCGTTCCATCGCCGATCAGGCGCGCACCATTCGTATTCCGGTGCACATGATCGAAACCATCAACAAGATTGTGCGCACGTCACGCCAGATGATGCACGAAATCGGCCGCGAACCCACACCAGAGGAATTGGCAGAAAAACTGTCGATGCCGCTGGAAAAAGTCCGCAAGGTGATGAAAATCGCCAAGGAACCAATCTCGCTGGAAACCCCCGTGGGCGACGAGGAAGACTCACACTTGGGCGACTTCATCGAAGACAAGGGCGCGATCCTCCCCATCGACGCCGCCATCCAAGCCAACCTGCGCGAGACAACAACCCGCGTGCTGGCATCTCTCACGCCCCGCGAAGAACGCGTATTAAGAATGCGCTTCGGCATCGGCATGAACACCGACCATACGCTGGAAGAAGTGGGGCAGCAGTTCTCGGTGACCAGAGAGCGGATCAGGCAGATTGAGGCGAAGGCGCTAAGGAAGCTGAAGCATCCATCGCGCTCACGCAAACTCCGCAGCTTCCTCGACAACTGAACGTCCT
Source organism: Hyphomicrobiales bacterium (assembly GCA_031418195.1). Lineage (GTDB taxonomy): Bacteria > Pseudomonadota > Alphaproteobacteria > Rhizobiales > Aestuariivirgaceae > Aestuariivirga. The sequence goes on from JANOXA010000133.1 coordinate 2,290, forward strand.
CGCCCGCTTCTTCAGCGGGAGAGGAAGGGGACCCGTCCGCCGAAGCCCCTTGGCGAAGGAGGATGGGGGAGGTGAGGGGGAGTCATTGCCAACGATTTCAATTTTCTATGGCATTGCAATCCGCATGTTTCTCGCGGACCATTCCCCGCCGCATTTTCATGCTATATACGGAGAGTTCGAAGCGACGTTTTCGATTGGGACTGGAAAACTGCTGAAAGGCAAGTTTCCCAGAACTGCTACCAAATTGGTACAGGAATGGACTGATATCAATCGAGCGGCATTGATCGAAGACTGGAACCTGGCGCAACAAAACAAACTTCCAAATCCTATTGGAGGACTTGATGCTGAATAAGATTGTGGAAGTAAAAGTTCTCGCCCCGCATGTGCTGCGGGTGACCTATCGCGACGGGTTTTCAGCGGTTCATGACTTTGCATATTTCAAAAATGAGCACGACAACGTCGCCGCCCCATTGGCAGACCCCGACTATTTCGCGCGGGTATTTCTCGAATGCGGCGCACTGACGTGGCCCAACGGCTACGACATGTGCCCCGATTGGCTGCGCATGGAAATTGAACGTGATGGTGTTTTGAAGAGCCATCTGGCTGCGGAATGACAGGCAATCGTGCAAGCCAAAATTTATCCACATAGCTACTTCAGCGGCAGAGCAAAGGGGTTTGTCTTCCGAGCGAAGGCATAGGTTACAGGAATTCATACGATGGTGGGAAATGAAACATTATTTTGCTGGCTTTTGGACCAACTTTCATCAGCATGACGAAGCAAGAAACCAGCCCCAATTCATTTGATAGATATACGCCATTCTACGGTTTGGTTTTATTTGCTGTGTTGTTTGTTTTTTTTATTGCGCAAGCAGATTCTATCATGTTGGTTCTTGGGGGTGCAGCAGGGATTATCTTTGGATATTTCTGGTTGCTCGCGCTTCGAGTGCGGCAACGCAAATGGCGTAACTTCCTTTCTGTTTTAATCGCTCCATTGATTTCCTACGCTCTGTTTGCACTCCTCACATTGGTTGGCGTGGCCCCGCCAGCAATGAAATTTGCGGTTATGCGACCCTATTATGCTTACATCGTGGGCGAGAGGAAATATGATGTGCTGGAAAGCGAGGAGTATGGCATGTTTTTAGGCGGTGGTTGGCTAGGGCCTGTCCTCATTTAAGCCACGTGAGCGCGCACACGAGGTGAAGGGCTGCGAGG
>JANOXA010000134.1:0-2316 GCA_031418195.1 Hyphomicrobiales bacterium
GCGTCAACGGTGTGCGCAACCTTCGCATCGCCGACAGCACCATCATGCCACGTATCTGCGCTGTGCCCACGATGCCCGCCTGCGTTCACATCGGCTATCGCATGGCAGAAATACTGAGCGCTTAAATGAAAACGGTGCGGCGGCGGACCATTCCGCCGCTGCAAATTATCACGCATGAACTTTATAACCTTGTGATCTCTGAAGAGGCGGACGAAGGACCATCACGTTGTGATCTGCTGCCGGTTTCACGGACACAATGCTAAGTGAATCTGGGTCGTGTCCCCGTTCGTGGTGTAGCTCGGTAGAGCAAGCCGCTCGCGAAGCGCGCCCTTTGGGAGCGCCGTAGCGAGCGAGCGGCTTGCGGTGGTCATTGTTGATTCTTGGGTTAGGGTTGGGTTGCAACATTCAACTCAAACCGGAGACACGACGATGACCGACGACATGATGAACCTTCGCAGCCTTGTGGAAAAGACCCCCGACGCTGATATTTTGCGCGAGATGATCGGCTTTGCCGCTGAGAAGCTGATGGCGATGGAGGTGGGGGTGCTTGCGGGTGCGGCCCATGGCGAGAAGAACCCGCAGCGTCTGGCCCAGCGCAATGGCTACCGCGACAGGGATTGGGAGACGCGGGCTGGAACCGTGGAGCTGCGTATCCCGAAGCTGCGCAAGGGCTCGTACTTCCCGTGCTTTCTGGAACCGCGCCGGATGGCCGAGAAGGCGCTGACGGCTGTGATACAAGAGGCTTACATACAGGGTATCTCGACTCGCTCGGTCGATGATCTCGTCAAGGCCATGGGGATGAGCGGCATATCCAAGAGCCAGGTGTCCAGGCTATGCGAGGAGATCGACGACAAGGTGAAGGCCTTTCTCGACCGGCCCATCGAGGGTGACTGGCCGTATGTGTGGATCGATGCCACCTATCTCAAGGTCAGGCGCGGTGGCCGCATCGTCTCGGTTGCCGCCATCATCGCCATCGGTGTCAGTGCCGACGGCAGGCGCGAGATTCTGGGGCTTGAGGTGGGAACCTCTGAATCGGAACCCATCTGGACTGCTTTCCTGCGCAAGCTGACACGCCGGGGCCTCAGAGGCGTCAAGCTGGTGATCTCGGATGCCCATGAAGGCATCAAAGCCGCCGTCACCAAAGTGCTCACCGCCACCTGGCAGCGTTGCCGTGTCCACTTCATGCGCAATGTCCTCGCCCATGCCGGGAAAAGTGGACGCCGCGTTGTCTCGGCCTTCATCGCCACGGCCTTTGCTCAAGAGACACAGGACGCCGCACGCGTCCAATGGCGTGCCGTCGCCGATCAGATCAGGCCCAAGGTTCCCAAACTCGCCACGATCATGGACGAGGCCGAAGCTGATGTTCTCGCCTACATGACCTTCCCAAGGGAACACCGCGCCAAGCTGCACTCCACAAATCCCATCGAGCGCCTCAACGGCGAGATCAAGCGCCGCACCGATGTCGTCGGCATCTTCCCCAACGACGATGCCATCATCCGCCTCGTCGGCGCAATCCTCCTCGAACAAAACGATGAATGGGCCGTCAAACGCGAACGCTACATGAGCCTTGAAACCATGGCCCCATTGAGCGATGATCCAAACATCATGCTGTCGGCGGTGCCAGCAACATGACCAGCCCAACCCTCTCAGGGCATCAGCGTGGCCGACAAGTTACACCACGCGGAGGGACATGATCCTAAAAATACTGAATCAGCCATAAATGTTCGTGGGTTCAATAGTTGATCGTTGCGTTTGACAAGTTTCAAAGTGGCATGAATTAAAAAATCCACCGCTATACTTAGTTGTAAGTTTGAGAAAATCTAGGAACAACTCCAGCTCTTTTAAGTTCTACCACTGGTCTGCTTCTTAACCTTTGAGAGGATAAACCTATGAAACTTCGTCTTATTTTGGCATCTGCGATTTTTCTTTTCCCTTTGACAGCATTCGCGGGAACCGAAGTTCCCGTTACGCCGGAAGTGTCGCCACCAGGAGATATTCCCGATAGTCAAGTCTTCATAACTTACAAATCACCCGTAGGCTTTTCCATCAAAGTACCAGAATGTTGGGCCCGCAAAGACAATGGGGCAACAACTACATTTGCCAACAAATATGATTTGGTGGCAGTGATTACCAGCGATCTGGCAAAGCCGCTTGATCTCGCTTACGCCAAGCAGACTTTGGCACCCGAAATCGAAAAAGGCCGTGCGGTCAAGATTGACAAGATTTCCGATGCTGTTCTCAAAGGTGGCAAAGCTGTAAAAATTGCCTATAGCGAAAATTCCGAGCCAAACAGCGTTACAAACAAACAAATCCGCA
>JANOXA010000135.1:0-82015 GCA_031418195.1 Hyphomicrobiales bacterium
GCCGACGTGAACTCTATGATTGCTCAAGGCGTCGACTTGATTTTCCTTGCACCTCGCGAAGAAAAGCCGTTGATCCCGGCCATCATTGCGGCAAAGGGTGCAGGCATTCCTGTCATCCTGCTTGATCGGAATGTTGACCAAACTCTGGCGGAAGCTGGTGAAGATTATGTTTGCTTTATTGGTTCAGACTTCATCTCCGAAGGCCAACGCTTGGCTGAATGGATGATCAAAAATGCCGGTGGCAAGTCGAAGATCATTCAGCTTGAAGGCACCACGGGTTCATCGCCTGCCAATGAGCGCAAGAAGGGTTTTGATGACGCGATTGCCGGAAACTCTGCTTTCATGATGTTGGCTTCGCAGACCGGTGATTTTGCGCGTGACAAGGGTCGTCAAGTTGCAGAAACACTGCTGCAGGAGCACCCGGATGCAGACATTATCTACGCCCACAATGACGAAATGGCCATCGGCGCCATCTCTGCCATTGAAGCTGCTGGTAAAGTGGCGGGTAAGGACGTGATGATCCTGTCCAGCGATGGTGGCAAGGAAATCGTCCAACTCGTCATTGACGGTAAAGTGGCGGCAGTCTGCGAATGCAGCCCAATGTTCGGGCCGAAGGCGATTGATACAGCGGTTGGCTACCGCTTACTAAATGACAGCTTGCCGCGCGCCGCTTGTTTGACTTCCTCCCTGTTGTCAAACCTTGGTGCGCGGCACATTTCAAAGTTTAAAAAGACAGTGTGGCGACTTGATCTGCGCCTTCAAGAACATGGCGAACCAATAGAGGTTGGCTATACTTGGTCTAATACCAACGGCAGTATGAATTGACTCATACTGTTGGATTGAACTCGCTCAGAAATCCCCTCCCCCTTGTGGGGAGGGTTAGGGTGGGGGTCGCTCAGACCTTTGATTTTGCAAGAAATTATATCCACAATCCAATCGCCGGAGCGACCCCCACCCCGACCCTCCCCACAAGGGGGAGGGAGAAGAAGGGTGGATTCAAATGACGGTTGGTCTAACCATGTCAGAATATTTGCTCGAAATTTCAAAGCTTTCCAAATCATTTGCAGGCATCGCAGCAATTGACGGTGCGGATTTGCAGGTCAAGCCAGGCGAAGTTCACGCCGTGATTGGACAAAATGGTGCTGGCAAGTCGACCCTGATCAAAGCCCTGACCGGCTATGTTTGGAAGGACAGGGGCGACATAAAGTTTGGTGGCAATCCGTTTGACGTGCATTCGCCAATGGCAGCACAGTGCGCAGGCATAAGCACCATCTACCAGGAGATCAATCTGGTGCCGATGCGTTCCGTGGCGGAAAACATTTGTCTGGGACGCGAAATGCGCCGCTATGAAGAAGCCAAGCGGCTCCTGGGTAAATTCGGCATTACCATTGACGTGCGCACACCTCTTTCCAATTTCAGCACGGCCACACAGCAAATGGTGGCCATAGCCCGCGCCATTGGCTTTGACGCGAAACTTGTGATCATGGACGAACCGACGTCTTCACTCGATGCGCGCGAAGCAGACGTGTTGTTTGATGTGATAAGAAAGCTCAAAGAGAGCGGTGTGGCAGTCATCTATGTGAGCCATAAGCTCGATGAACTCTATCACATCTGTGATCGTGTCACGATCATGCGCGATGGTCGAACAGTCGTTACCAAAAACATGAATGACGTGTCGAAGCTTGAGCTCGTATCTACCATGCTGGGCCGCGACATCACAAAATCAAAGGGCAAAGCAACTGGATTTCAGGCGACCAATCAACACGATGTTGCCCAGCCAGCACTTCTCAGCGCAATGAATATTGGTGATGGGCTTTTAACGCAATCCGTCAGTCTTACACTGCGGCCAGGCGAGATTACGGCTTTGGCAGGTCTTCTCGGCTCTGGACGCACTGAAACTGCCCAAACACTTTTTGGTTCATCGCGGAAACGCACAGGTGAGATCACCCTGCAAGGTCGGCGTTCCCGACGCCGCTGCCCTTGTGGTGAAGGCCGGAATTATTGTTTTTGCAGTATGGCTGCAACAGCAGGGGCGCCGCCGATGACCGTGAACCGCACTCTGCTGTCTCGTAACGGCGTGTTTGCTGCACTCGCCTTCATCATTATCTTTGGCTGGTTGCGCTACGACAACTTTCTCAGCCTGTTCAATATCACCAGTGTGCTCCGCTACAATTCCATGTTTGCGCTCATCGCGCTGGGTATGTGCCTTGTCATCATGGCGGGTGGCATCGACCTCTCTGTTGGCTCAACAGCGGCATTGGGCAGGGTTGCGGCTGCATTCGCAAGTCCGTATGGGATCATGTCAGGATTGGCGGCCGGTGTTGGTGCTGGCCTTGTCGTTGGATCGATCAATGCGCTTGTAATCACGCGTCTCAGAATCATGCCATTCATTGCCACACTCGCGACCATGCTTGCGGCATCCGGATCAGCACTCCTTATTTCAAACAAGCAATCAGTCTCAGCGTCATATGAAAGAGGCTTTACCAATCTGGGCCAAGGCAATTTTGCCGGTCTGCCTATCCCCATCTTGTTTGCGGATTGCTGGTGATCCTCCGTTGCGCGCAATCATGGATTTGGTTGAACTGGTGCTTGACGGTCTGTCGCGGGAGTTGGCCAAGCCTTATTCGCATACGGGCCGCCCCTCTATGCCACCGGAGCATCTGCTGAAGGCCACGCTGTTGCAGGCGTTCTTCACCGTCCGGTCCGAGCGTCAGCTGATGGAGCAGATCAACTACAATATCCTGTTCCGCTGGTTTGTGGGCTTTCGATGGATGACGGTGTCTGGGACGCTTCGACACTTTCGAAGAACCGGGAACGCCTGATGCAGGCGGATGTGGCCAAGAGCTTCATGTCGCGTCTGCTGAACCTGCCGGACGTCAAGGGGCTTTTGTCATCGGAGCACTTCCCGGTGGATGGCACGCTGATTGATGCCATCCTGGATTCATGGGGCGTCGATGAAGGGCTTTGTGCCGAAGGATGGATCAGGTGAACCGCCAGCACCAGGGCGCAACGGGACACGCAACTTCCGCAAAGTGAAGCGCTCCAACGAAAGCCACGCATCGACGACTGATCCCGATGCGCAGCTGTTCCGCAAGGGCAGTGGCCAGTCGAGCCCTCATGGGCCATGCGCTCATGGAGAACCGCAACGGGCTGATCGTTGACTGCGAGTTGACCAAAGCCTCAGGCACCGCCGAGCGCGACGCCGCACTTGCCATGATCAGGCGCAGCCGCAAGACGGCAAAGCGGACTGTCGCCAAAACCCGTGTCACACTCGGAGCCGACAAGGGCTACGATGCGGAGGCCTTCGTGTTCACGCTCAAAGACCAGAAAGTAACACCGCACATCGCCATCAATGGCATGGTCTCGAAGACTGGCAAGGTCCGCAAGACTGCCGTTGATGGCAGAACCAAACGACACAAGGGCCATGAGATCAGCCAGCGTTGCCGCAAGCGCATCGAAGAAAGCTTCGGCTGGACCAAGACCATCGGCGGGCTTTCCAAGCTGAAACTCAGGGGCTTCGTCAAGGCCAAGGGCTTCTTCACATTCCAGATGATCGCCTACAACCTCATCAGGTCACCAAAACTGCTGGCCGCAACAGCCTGACAAGTGAAGAGCCAGGGTGGGAAACCAAAAAACCGCGCACCAAGCGGACAACAAACCAAATGCCAGAACAAGAAAAAATCAAATCAGAAAATCAGATCGTTATTTGTGGGTTTTTCAGCAGCCTGCTAAAACTCATTTCGCCAAGAACTGGAGTAGATCCCTGGTCAACCGTTGCTTGTGCGTGGCGAACAATCCGTGCGGAGCATCATCATACTCGATCAACTGTGAGTGTTTGATGCCTGCGGCAGCGGCCCGGCTCGACGCATCAATAGGAACGGTTTTATCGGCTGTGCCGTGGATGATCAGTGTCGGCACATCAAAAGCCTTGAGGTCAGGACGGAAATCAGTTTGTGAAAACGCGGCTGCGCAGGCCAATGTTGGTTTTAATCCCGCCATCATTGCTGTGTTGCGCGACCACTGAAGAACTTCTTCACTCACCGCATTGTCCAAATGACCCATCCCATAAAAGTCTTTGAAGAATGCGGCAAAGAAATGCGCGCGATCAGCCTTCATGCCTTTTTCCATGGCATCGAAGGCTGATTGCGGCGTGCCGTCAGGGTTGTCGGAGGTTTTGAGCATGAAAGGCACCACCGATGCCACAAGCACGGCCTGCTTCACGCCCTTGCCCTTGTGGCGAGACATGTAGCGCGCCACTTCGCCGCCACCCATGGAAAAGCCCATGATGGTTGCATCCTTGGCCTCGCAGGCTTTCATCACATCTGCCAAATCATCGCTGAGTGTGTCATAGTCATAGCCAGTCCAAGGCTGATCGGATCTGCCAAAACCTCTGCGGTCGTAGGCAATGGCGCACATTCCCGCATCGGCGATTGCCATGGCTTGATCGTCCCAGCTGTCCGACGTCAGCGGCCAACCGCTCATCATGATCACAGGGCGTCCACTACCCCAAACTTTTGCATAAAGTTCGGTTCCATCGCGGGTTTTGATTTTTGTCATGTCACTTTTTCCTATGATCAATCGAAAACGAAAATCCCTGCCGCAGGTTCAATGCGGCAGGGAATCATGAATTGGAATCAAGCCTTCAAAAATGGCTTGGCGGCAGCCAAAACGTCTTCCTTGGACTTGGGTTCATCAAACGCTCCGTCCCAGGCTTTCTTTCCACTCATACGGCGCACTATGGCCGCGTGTCGGGCTTCGACAGAATGGATTTGAAGTGCTGCCGTGAGAATGTCGTCGTTCTCCATCAGGTTGCCGGCTTGGCCTTTGTAAGCCGCCACGCCCAGGTCCTCAAAGGTTTGCGACAAAGTGAGGAAGGTTTCGAAGTTCGAAAACACGTCAGGGTATTTTCCACCTGCTGTGAAGTCGGCTTCTGGTCGCTTCACTGCGGCGTCTCCCAATGCAGCCGACAGAAACTTTACATGTTGAGCCTCGTGCAGCCCAATACTGTTGAACACGTCCCTGTGCTTTTTCGGGATAAAGTCTTTTTCCAGTGCCGAGCGGTAAAATGCATCTTCGATGTGTTCGAGCGTCAATGCAAAGTTTAACGTGTCGACAATCTGCTTTGGCAGACCAGCAGCAAAAACCTGAGTTGAAGCGGCAGCCAGCACCAGAGGCGCAGACGCAAGAATACCTAGCGATCTTGCAGCTTTTGCAAAGAGGCCGCGACGGCTGCCAACGAGATGTGAAACCAGTTCAGGATCCAATTGGCCGAGTATTGATTGACTGTTCATGATTAATTCATTCCTACGATGCTGTTGGCTGTGACTTCGGTTTTGATAAACGGGCCGGCGGCCTTTAAAACGTCCGCAGGTGGTTTTGCGCCGTCGAGACCGTTTTCATCGACCACATCTGCGCCGGCAAAGGCCACAGTGCCTGGCTGAAGCAAATCACGAATCGTGGCGGCATGGCGCGCTTCGACTGAGACGATTTTGCCTGCCGCCAAAAGATATTCTGGATTCTTGATCAGCTTGCCCGCTCCGTTATAGGCTGAAACGCCCAAATCCTCGAATACCTTGGCGGTGCCTAAAACACTTTCGCGTTTGGTGAAGTCGACCTTTGAAAAATCGACTTCGAGATCGGGAATGGCTTTCTCGGCAAGAGCTTTTTTCAAGAACTCGCGGTGCTCAACTTCGTGATCGCGTATATCGGTCAACACCTGCTTCTCGGCGTCGGTCATTTCGGCGTAAGGACTCTCCATGACCTTCGTGTAAAACGCCGCCTCAAGCTGTTCCAGCGCGTACGCATAGTTCAGAACGCCAATATCACCGCTGCCCAAATCTGCCGCCAGTGCAGAACTCATTCCAAAATTTGGCAATACACCGCCTGAAATGGCAAGGGCTGCAACGGCCCCACCGGACCATTTCAACATGGTTCGACGCGACGATTTTTTTGGTACGTCCGTGTTTTTATTTTTCACTCGCATTTTCATTCTCCGGTCAAAGGCAAAACGGATGTCTCACCATGCCATTAACTTTGGAGATCGTGAATGGTTCCCAATGGCAGATTGCGGCTTGTGATCAGCCAGCGGGCACTGAAACAACGTGCGTGATTGCCTTCTCAAGCTCACGAATGCCGTAGGGTTTTGCCAGCACGAGGTCGGTGCGAAAAGTTTCTTTGAGGCCGTGTGAACCATAGCCAGTTGCGAACATGAATAGAATTCCGCGCTTGCGCAACACATCGGCTACCGGAAAAGAGAAGGCACCCGAAAGATTGACATCAAGAATGGCCAAATCAATCTCGGCGTCGGCTGCGATGGCCAGCGCTTGCGGAATTCGCGAGGCAACTGCTACCACCTCATGTCCAAGTTCCTGCAACATGTCCTCCAAATTCATGGCGAGCAACATTTCGTCCTCAACGATGAAAACACGCAGTGCGCTATTGAGGGACTTTTGCATTGATGGCTTCAACTTTCAGATGCCCTGCCGGGAGTGGGGCATTGATTGTACAAACAACACCAGAGGACTCGTATAGAACGCGCACTTCACCTGCAAGTTCCATGGCCAACGCCTTTTGAATGAGACGAGACCCAAATCCTTTACGGGTTGGCTCAACCACAGGCGGCCCCCCGCTTTCCGTCCATGTCAATTGCAATCTGGCATCCCTGATGTCGCCATGGATGTGCCAGGCAATATGTACAGATCCCTCCGGCACAGACAATGCGCCATATTTGGCGGCGTTGGTGCAAAGTTCGTGCAATGCCAAACTGAAGGTTACTGCCAGTGCGGGTTGCAGCGGGACGTAGGCGCCTTCTACCCGAAAACGCGACTGCCCGCTGTTATGCGGCTCGATTGTTGTGCTCACGACGCTGGTCAGATCGGTGCCGGACCAATTGCCATGCATCAACAGATCGTGTGCACGCGAAAGGGCAAACAACCGCGAAGAAAAAGCTTCATTTGCAGCTTTCACAGATACCGCACCCGTCAAGGTTTGCGAGGCAATGGCACTGACAATGGCCAAAGTGTTTTTGACACGGTGATTGAGCTCCGCTACCAGAATTTCGCGATGGGCTTCAGCACTTCGACGCTGGGAAATGTCGCGGGCAATGATGGATGCGCCAACAATTTTGCCATCCTTTTCAATCAGGGGCGAAACCGTGGCTGAAACCCAAACCGGGCTGCCGTCTTTCCGTATCCGTTCCGCTTCAACGTGAACGTTGGTCCTGCCATTTTTAAACTCATCGAGGATATCACCTATAAAAAAATTTCGCCCCGGACTCATATAGACTGACGATTGCTTGCTGAGAACTTCTTCCGCCTTGTAGCCAAACATGCGCTCCGCCCCGGCATTCCAACTGGTGAAGTTGCCTTCCGCATCGATGCTTGCAATCATGTCATCCGACGACCCAACCAAGGCGCTTAACTTCAACCCGACTTCGGCCGCTGATTTCCGTTGGGTAATATCCTGGAAGATGACGGCCAAGCGGTTTTGCTTCGCATTATTGAGCGGGAATTCATAAAGTTCCAAAATGCGGCCCGCACTTTCCAGTTTACGCTCATGGCGGATTGGCTGTCTGGTGTTCAGTACATGATCATGAATTGTGTACCAGTCTTCGGGTTCGAAGGGAAACGTTTCGCGAATGGTTTTTCCCAACACGTTGCCAGTGCCAGTTTGCTTTTCAAATGCAGGGTTCGCTTCAACAAAGCGGAAGTCTATTGGTGTGGTTGCTGTGCCATCTATTTTTTCCAAAACGCAGAAGCCCTCGTCAATGGAATTAAACAAGTCGCGATACTGTTCATCGCTTTCGCGCAGTGCGGATTCTGCGATCTTGCGGTGCGTGATGTCTTCAATGGCTATCAGAACCAAACTGGGCCGGCCATTGCCCCTGACCAGCTTTCGGCCATTGACCAGCATGCACAGGTGGCCGACAGAGCCAAACTCGTGTTCGATTTCGATGTCGTTGAAATGCTGGTTTTCACCGACCAGCAAACTGAGCAAATTTCGCAGTTTGGGAAAATTCCAGTCGCCTTTTGCCAAGTCAAAAACCAATTTGCCAATGGCTTCGCTTTCGCCCACCTCAAACATGGTTTGGAAAGACGTGTTGGTTGAAACCACATGCATGGTTTCGTCCAACACCAACAGCGGTTGCCGGATAGTTTCAATGATGGCTTGCGCATAAATGCGGGCTTCGTTGCTGGCGTCGGTTGATTTTTTGTGAGCCGTCACATCTATGAAGGTGATGACAACGCCCGCGATACGGTTGTCCAATGTGCGATACGGCAACATGCGCCGCAAAAACCATCGGCCATCGGCCGCCTTTATCTCGGCTTCCAGCACAACAAGAGTGCTTAATACTCTCTCTGCATCCGGCAACAGTTTCTCGTCGTCAAACTTGCGGGCGAAATGACTGAGCGGCCGGCCAATATCAGAGATGATGAAGTCAAACAGTTCGCGGGTGCCGGGTGAAAACCATTTGACGCAAAGTTTTCCATCAACAAATAAGGTAGCTGATTCGGTTCCGGCCAACAGGTTTGTGAGATCATTGGCACCGTCTTCCAGCTCCCGCACCTTGTGTTGGAGCTGGCTGTTGACGGTGTGAAGCTCTTCGTTGAAGGACTGCATTTCCTCCTTGGAGGTTTCAAGTTCCTCGTTGGTGGATTGCAATTCCTCGTTCATCGAGGTGGCTTCTTCGTTGGAAGCCTTCAACTCTTCGTTGGTGGTTTCCAGGTGTTCAATGGTATTTTGCAACTCATTGCGGAGTGCCTTCAACTCGTCCTGCAAGGTGGTGTCGGCCACTTGATTGCTTGGCGCTCCATTGCCAGCTAGGGCATTCACCATTGTTTCCGGCGCGAAACTGATGAGGATATGGCCATGGGCATTGGCACCCGCCGCCAGCGGAGATACAGTGACCTGAACCGGGGAAAGCGTGGTGCCGTGCTTGATGTTGACACTGACCTGAATGTTGCGGTTTTCAGCAATCGCTGTTCGAACAGCTGTACGCAATTTGCCGGTGAGGCCGTCGCGGGTCAGGAGGAAAAGGTCTTTGGACGGTTCCCCCGTTGGTTGCTCCAGATAATTGCCGGTTGAACCGTGAAAATAAACCACACGGCAATTGCGGTCGATGAGCACGGCGGCGGGTGCAAAATGTTCGAGCAAGGCACGGCGCGCAATGTCACCGGCTGGCGCAGAGATGCCATTGGTCAAATGCGGTGTGGTTACATCGCTGTTTTTTGAGAGATGGGCTGTTCCGCGCAGCACGGGGAAATTTATGATCTCAAGTCGTGCGGGGCCGGCCCTTCGGAAAATGCGCCATTTTTTAGAAATGATTTCAAACATGGCCTCATGGCGGCCTAGCGTTTCGGTGTTGCCAAGCAACAGGGTGCCATCCTCTTCAAGCGAAAAATGAAACAGGGCGATGATGCTTTGTTGCGCTTCGGGCTCCAGATAAATCAGCAAATTTCGGCACGACACCAGATCGAGATGTGAAAATGGCGGGTCACGCAACAGATTCTGGGGTGCAAACACCACCATGCCGCGGATTTCTTTTTTGACTTGATAGGAGGCGTCAAGCTTGTCGAAAAATTGGCGCTGGCGCGTGGATGACAGCCCGGTGACTGCAGCAGCGGGATAAATGCCATCCCGCGCGGTTTTGAGATTGTCTTCACGTGCATCGGTTGCAAATATTTTGACGTCAAATTTTTTGCCGGCAGCGATAGCCTGTTCGCTGATCAGCATGGCCAGCGTATAGGCCTCTTCGCCGGTTGAGCAGCCGGGCACCCAGGCCCTGATTGAAGCCCCGGTGTCGCGCCCGCCGACCAATGGTGCAATCACCAAAGTTGCAAGGGTTTTCCATGCTTCGGCATCACGGAAGAAACTGGTGACGTTGATCAGCAGGTCTTTCACCAGGAGTGGTGCTTCTTCGGCATTGGCACGAAGGTCATTCAAATAATCAGATAGCATGTCGATGTTTTTAAGGCCTAACCGCCGCTGGATGCGGCGCTGAAGCGTGCTCCGCCTGTAGTTGCGGAAATCATTTCCGGTGCGGGTAAACAGCAACGTCAGGATCTGGTCTATCGTGGGCTGCGCGATTGAGTCTGCTGTTTCACCGTTGTGGGGGTCGGCAATGTATTCCTGGTTGATGTAGCGCACCAAAATCTCTGGCATCGCCTCAGGTGCTACAATGTGATCGGCCATTCCGGCTGCAATGGCGCTGCGCGGCATGCCGTCAAACTTGGCTGAGGCTGGGTCTTGTATGAGAATGAGGCCACCCGCCGCCTTGACCTCTTTCAATCCGTCGGTGCCGTTGCTTCCCGTACCTGATAAAACGATGGCGATGGCGCGTTCGCCCTGGTCAGCGGCAAGTGACCTGAACAACACATCAACCGGGTGGCGGTGACCGCGGCTTTCCGCAGGTTCCGCCAGTTGCAGCAACCCCTTGCTCACCGTCAAATCCTTGTCGGGCGCAATCACATAAACCGAGTTGGCGTGGATTGGCATGTCATCAGCCACTTGCACCACCGTCATCTTGGTGTAGCTGCTCAACACATGCGCCATCTGGCTTTCGCGGGTGGGATCAAGGTGCAACACAATAACAAAGGCTGCACCACTGTCAGGCGGCATGGCATCGAAAAACTTGCTGAGCGCTTCAACGCCGCCAGCCGATGCGCCAATGCCAACCACCAAAGTGGCTTTGGTCACCGAAACAGGGTCGGATTTTTCGTCAACAGCAGGAACAGTCGACTTTCCAACAACTGCGCTCTTACCATCGTAAACGTTCATATTCAGACCTTTTGTGTCTTGAGTTCCCAACCTACTCTCTTTCCAAGATTTAAAAGCATCAATTCTTTTTATTTCTGGCGTGCATCAACCAAAGTCGATCCCGGCGTCACGCACATGCCTTTTCTGGTTTGAATCACAGCTTCCGCGAGGCTTCTTGCGGCATTGCGGACTTCATTTTGAATGTCGGTGTCCTGGTCCAATGCCGCATGGCTGGTGGCATAGGGTTCCCAGTAACCAATGTAGCGATCAATCTCGGCACCAATGCCGCCCGGCACCATTTTCATGAACTGCAACCAGTCAGACAAGGACCGGCGCACGTTTTCAACGCCTGCAACATCGCCATGCACAACGACAGAAAAGAAGCGTCCTTCAAGGTGACGTGGATAGGACCAGCCCTCAAGCTCAATTTTCTTGGCGAGAGACGCGTCCTTGCCGTCGGTCAATGTAGGGTCCGGGTTGCCACCATCGGCGCACACCAACCGGTCCATCATCAGCTTGATCGGCGACGTCACTTGATACCAATTGACCGGAGTGACAATCATCACGGCGTCAGCTGCCACCCAAAGCGGATAAATTTCGTTCATCCAGTCCTGCGTTTGTCCCAGTCCATGGTTTGGGTAGCAAGAGCATGGCCAATGACACAGCGGTGCAGCAGTTGAAAAGCAGGCTTTGCAGGGATGAATGTTGCGGCCATATTCCGACGCCAGCCGGGACAAATCCAATATGTCCACCGCAAGCGAAAATTCCTTCTCGATGACTTTTT
The DNA here is from genome assembly GCA_031418195.1 of Hyphomicrobiales bacterium. GTDB lineage: Bacteria > Pseudomonadota > Alphaproteobacteria > Rhizobiales > Aestuariivirgaceae > Aestuariivirga. Next base: position 11,540 of record JANOXA010000135.1, read on the forward strand.
GAGCAACCTCGACTAGTCTGAAACTTTTGGACATTTCGCCGGGACACGTGTGCTCGCTTCTCGATGACCCGTTGATCATCAATATGCGTGGCGTATTCCGTTTGGCGTCATGGCGTTTTCTGGCAGCCTCAATTGCCTCATGGGCTGCAATCCAATCCACTGACAGGTCATGGTCAGGATTGGAAAATCCAGTGCCGGCTTTCCGCGTGACCGGGCTTTTGCGGCCTTCATGATAAGCGGTCCAGGCAATATTGGCGACTTTGTCGAGATCTGCTTTTGCGGTTTCAAATTCCGGGTCTGCAAACTGGCTGAGATAACGGGTCTTGAACGCCGCTTTGGAAAGTTCAGGGCTGGGCATGCCCTCTCGCGGCGTGACAGACTTCTTGGCGATGATGACGTGTTTGCCCATGTTTCGACCCTCATCCGCTGATAAATTCAGGTTGGACCATTCTAAACGCGGCGCCGTTCCACAAGTTCCAAATCAGCGTAACATGTTTTGAAAAACCAGGGTTTTGCGCAAAAAAGCCTCCAACCCAAGGGTTGGAGGCAAGTCTAGGGAAAACCTTCAAAGCGCCGCTACGGGAGAGAACGCTTTGAAGAATACATCTAATGAACAAAACCCAATTTTGTTCCCAAGAACGGAAACAAATTTCAGAGTTTGTTCAACGCATTTGCGGTGTAAGGGGGTGCAAGGTATCTTCATCGTCGCCCGCCTGGCTGTCGTCAATGCCGGGCAAGGCGCCATCGACGTTCGACGGGCTTTCGTTATTGCCATAGTTTCCAACTGGTTCAATCTTCTTGGGGTCAATGTTCTCTTCATCCGGAACCTTGATTTCAACCGGATCCATCTCTTCGACCCGCCGTTCGCTCAGATAGATTGTGTCATCACTTGCCGCCGCAGGGCGACTAAAAATTGGGGCCGCGTTGACTTCCGCGTGTACAGCTTGGTTTTTCATGACGTATTCCCTTCAGTTGGCATGTTCATCGGTGTTTGACTGAAATCAAACGCCGCGCTGTTTCAAAAGTTCCCGAATGATACCCGAAGGTTTTTTTAATCCTGGAACATTCGCTGTCTTTCAACCGTTCGATTGATGCAGTCTGCGTGTCAGCCGGACGCGACGGTATGAAAAACAAAGCGGTTTTTCCGGTTTCCTGCTTTGGCCAACGAAATGGCAGTCGAGTTTCTTTCCCGTCCGCAGACTGCGTTTTCAAGGGGAGGCATCCGCTGCGGCGATTGATTTGGAAACCCGCCAAATCTTGTTGCCAACGTCGTCGGCAACCAGCAAAGCGCCATTCTTGTCAATGACCACGCCGACGGGTCTTCCCAAGGCTTTCTCTTCACGCGACAAGAAGCCGGTGAGAATATCTTTTGGGACGCCTGCGGGCTTGCCGCCTGCAAACGGGATGAACACCACTTTGTAGCCACTGTGCGGTTTGCGGTTCCACGAGCCATGCTGCCCAACGAAAGCGCCATTGACGAATTCTGGTCCCAAGGCATCACTTGTATTGAAGCTCAGACCAAGCGAACCGGTGTGAGCGCCCAGTGCATAATCCGGCATGAGCGCTTTCGCCACCAAGTCAGGCCGAGGCGGTGAAACACGTACATCAACATTTTGACCGTAATAACTGTAGGGCCAGCCATAGAATGCGCCATCTTTGACAGAAGTCATATAGTCTGGCACCAAGTCGCTGCCGATTTCATCGCGTTCATTGACGGCGACCCAAAGCTCTTTGCTGACCGGGTTCCACGTCAAACCGTTGGGATTGCGCAGACCAGATGCGAACAGCCGCGTCGACCTGGTTGCAATGTCGATTTCAAGAACAGCCGCACGATTTGTTTCCGCTTCGATGCCGTTCTCCGCCACGTTGCTGTTTGACCCGACAGTTGCATAAAGCTTGGTACCATCAAGACTGGCGATCACGTCTTTGGTCCAGTGATGGTTGATCAGCCCTGACGGAAGATCGACGAGTTTTTCCCCTGCCACAGTAATTTCTGTCGAACCCGTGACATAGGGAAATGCAACGATGGCGTCCGTGTTGGCAACATAAAGCCTGTCCGCAATCAATGTCATTCCAAACGGAGAATTCAATCCGGTCAAGAATGATGTTTTGAGTTCTGCAACGCCATCACCATCAACGTCACGAAGTAGAGTGATGCGATTGGCGCTTGGCACACCAGCTCCCGCGCGGGCTTTGACTTTGCCCATCACCCAAGCCTTGATACCTTGATTATCTTTGGGGCGAGGCGGGGCATTTGACTCCGCGACCAAAACATCACCATTTGGAAGTATATGGATCCAACGCGGATGATCCAAACCGCCTGCGAATTCATTGACTGAAAGTCCGGTCAAGGCGATAGGTTTGGTGCCCGCTGGCCATGGACTTGCTGGCGCAATGTTTACAGTGGGAATGAGCGTTGCATTTGGCTCTGGCAAAACCGGATTGGGTCCATAACCCTGCTCGACCGACACACTCGCAGATTCCCGTGAGATCAAAAAGACAAGTCCAATCCCAACCACAACAAGTGCGGTGCCCGACAGCGCTGCAACAAGCAATTTTCCCATGGTGTTCTGCACTCCAAGTGTTCAGCCCATATGGTTTAACGCCATTCCAGCCCTGTTGTTCCCTGTAAAGCGATCAAAGATAAATCGGCAGGGCCTGCCAGACAATGGCGATGGACGATATCAGACTCCCCCTGCGCAAAATGGTTGTGTGCCATGAGCGGGAGTCTGCCGCACGGATGAAGAAATACAGATTGGCGCAAAGACCAAGGCCAGTAAGAATTGGCACGATAGCTTTGAGTATCGCGGGAGCAAATTCCGCACATAAATATACCGAACCGAAATGCATCACCCACACAAGCAGCGGCGCCAAAAGATACCCCCAGGTTTTCATGTCAATTGGCTGCCATCAACATGCGCGTGATAGCAGAACCGGCTAACCCTTGGGCAGCGGTATAGGCGAGTATCAAACCACAAATATCAACAACCACACTTTTCGGCTTTGTGACCAATCCGGCCCATGCGCGGGCAACAGCGTAAAACGCTGCAATCACAGATAAGACAATCAACGACGCTTGATGCGCCATCATGCCATAAACAATAGCGCCTTGGCCGCTGGCTTCCGGAAACAACCCAGCTTGACGCCAACTCAGAAAATCAAACAGCTGGCCCAATACAATCAAAACACATGCTGATGCCAAACAGCCCACAGCGATCAAGACGTTCTCAGACTTCAGCAGCAGCCACCGTGCGCCAATTGACAAAAAAAGCGCCACCATACCCAACACAAATACACCACTGGAGCTCACAAATGTGGGCGGATTGATCCAAAATTTGTTTTGGTTGGTCCACAGAAATAACAACGCGAACACCGCCATGCTAAAGATCATGGCGAAGACTACAAGCATTGCAAACGTCGCCCACACACCATGATTGAGCCTGCCTGCGCTGTGAGTAGGAACCTCGATACCAGCGCCAATATCAGCCGTTTTCATCTGAATGGGGCGATCCGTTTCCCACAGCCATATGAGAATTGACGCAACAGCAAAAACCCCGCTGGTGAGTGCCGCAACATTCGCCTGGACCGTCAACAGCAAGAAAAATCCAGACGTGAACAGGCCAGCCGTGATCGGCCAAACCGAAGGCCCGGGCAGCACCAGCAACTGTTGTGGTTCTGCAAGTATGGGGCTGGTCATAATTGTCTCACGCAAACCGGTGGCGGAGCGGGGAAGAAAATAGCGGCCCTGCTCCACGTTTTTTGAAAGTTCCAAGTCGTCCCACAAGGGCTGACGGGATTTCACCACGGGAATGCTGCGCGTCGAATAGAGGCCCGATGGCAACCACTCCATGGTTCCGCCACCATATACGTTGCCCGCGTTGCCGCCTCCCGCTGTGAAACGGAAATTGCGGATAACGTCGATAATGAATACCCCGACGCCAACAGCCAACAGGAACGCACCGCAGGTGGCCAAGAAGTTCAGCGTTTCAACCTGCTGGGCCGGAAGATATGTATAGACGCGGCGCGGCATGCCCATCAATCCAGCAAAATGCATGGGCATAAATGTAACGTGAATTCCGGCAAACATCAGCCAGAACACCCATTTTCCAGTGCGGTCCGAGAGTGGATACCTACTCACCGCTGGAGCCCAAAAATAGATAGCCGCAAATAATGGAAATACCATTCCGCCAAACAACACATAGTGCAAGTGAGCAACGATAAAGTAGGTGTCATGGGCCTGCCAATTGAACGGCACAAACGCCAACATGACACCCGTCAGACCACCCGTGACGAAGACAACGACACTGCCAATTGCGAACAGTCCCGGCGCATTGAGATTGGGACGGCCAGCCGCCAGTGTCGCAATCCATGAAAACACGAGTGTGCCTGCAGGTATTGTAACGGCTGTGCTTGCGGCTGAGAAAATGCCGACCGATACGTCCGGAATACCTGTTGCGAACATGTGGTGGGCCCACACGCCAAAACTGATAAAGCCCGTCGCCAACATTGCAAGAACAACGAGGGGGTAGCCAATCACATCGCTGCGCGAGATGGCACAGATCACCATGGTGAGCATGGCAGCACCCGGCAGAAAAATAATGTAAACTTCAGGGTGTCCAAAAAACCAGAACAGATGTTGCCACAGCAGAGGATCGCCACCCCGCGTCGCGTCAAAAAATGGCCAATTGAAAGCGCGTTCCAATTCCAGCAGCAGTGTGGCGAGGATCACCGACGGGAAGCCGATGATGATCATCACGGACATGACCAGCAAGGCCCAAGCCAGTATAGGCATTTTGTCAAGAGTCATGCCCGGCGCTCGGGTTCGCATGATGCCGACGATGAACTCAATGGCCCCGGCGATGGCAGAAATTTCAATAAACCCAATGCCCAACAACCAGAAGTCCGCGCTGATGCCGGGTGAATAAATTCGCCCTGTCAGTGGGGGATACATGAACCAACCACCATCAGGTGCGAGCCCAATGAAAATCGACGCAAAAAAGGCTGTCCCGCCAAAAAGATAAATCCAAAAAGCATAGGCCGACATTTTGGGAAATGGCAGATCACGCGCACCAATCATCTGCGGCAGGAGTAAAACACCCACTGCTTCCACCGCAGGAACCGCAAACAAAAACATCATCACCGTGCCATGCATGGTAAAGACCTGATTATAAACTTCAGGCGACATGAATTTCTGCGCAGGTGCTGCAAGCTGAACACGCATTAACAACGCGAGCACGCCCGCCAAAATGAAGAATACAAAGGCTGTCACCAGGTAATAGAAGCCAATATAATTATTGCTCACGGCGGTCAGGTATTGCCAGCCCTTTGGCGCGCACCAAATCTTTTCGAGTTCCGCAAGATCCGCTTTGGTGCCGGGTTTTTTAGTGGGAAAGCGGTCGTAGAGTCTCTCGTCGAACGTGTGCTTTTCGTTCATCGCAGCTGCTCCAAATAGGCAGAAATTGCCTGCAATTCTTCGCCGGTCAGCATGTTGTAACGCGGCATGCGGTTGCCGGGTTTGATGGCCTGACTGTCAGCCACCCAGCCCGCCAAAGTGCCGCGATTGTTTGGCAGTATGCCTGCACCGAGTTTGTGTCTCGCGCCAATAAATGTGAGGTCTGGTCCTGCCTCTCCGTTGGCAGCCGTGCCGCGCACCACATGACATGCGGCACATCCTGTCGTGAGAAACAGTTCAGCACCTTTTTGCGCCAAAACATCTTTCGGCGGTTGCGGGGCGTTCTGCCTTCTTAATAGCCACTGATCAAAATCAACTGGGCTATGGGCGATGACTGTTAGCCCCATCAGAGCATGGGGACCACCACAAAACTCTGCGCATTGCCCTTGATAGATGCCGGGCGTATCAGCCGACAGGTGAAGAATGTTGCGGCGTCCCGGAATCATGTCTTTCTTGCCACCCAACTGCGGCACCCAGAAGCTGTGGATCACATCAGCCGAAACCAATTCCAGCGCAACGGTATGACCGACCGGGATATGTAACTCGTTGGCCTCGCGCAATATGGTTTGGCCATCACTGGAAAGATAATCAATTCGCCACCACCACATCTCACCCGTGACTTGTACACGCATACTTGGCACATCAGCGCCACTCGAAAGCGTTCGCGTCAGCACAAGACTGTAAGCCAGCAAAGCTGTGAGAACGACAACGGGCACAGCAAAACCTGCAACCAATATCGTGCCATGCTTTGCGAGGGCACTGCGCCACGTGCTGCTGCCGAAAACGGCAACCAGAAGTGCAGCACAGACGACCAAAAACACCACGCCAACAACTGCAAGCAACGTCCACGACAGGTTGGCAATTTGTGTTGCATCTGCACTTGCAGGGTCAAGGACGAGCGGCCAATTCATGGTGATGCCTCCGTCTGCAATTTGCGCAGATAATCGGCAATGTCACGGGCCTGTTGCCCCGTCATTTTGATTGGCGGCATTGCGCCCTTGTCAACATAGGCGGTCGCGTTCTGAATGAAGGACGCGACATTGTCGCGATTGTTGGGCAGCACGCCTGCAACAAAGGCCCGATTGCCAAAGCCGACGAGAGATGGACCAACATCAGATTGCGGCCACGACACACCGGGTATCACATGGCAAACGCCACAACCCAAGTCTTCCATGGCAAGGAGCCCCGTGTCGCCACTGCGTGCAGACCCGGATGTTTGCACGTCACTGCACCCTGCAATGCCAAGTGTCGCAAGCAAAAGATACACTCGCTTTGCAATGCGCACATGCAGTCCCTTCAAATCAGCTGTTTGAAAGAGGGAACGGAAAAGGCGCCAAATAGTTCCACCCCATGGACTTAATTCAAACACCAAGGCGCTTGAGTTGGGCTTTGTCGGTTATTGCACAATTCGCATTCGCTGCACCAGTCTTGGCACAGTCCGGCGAGGTCATTGCCTATGGCGGCGGCAGCGCGGGTGTTAAAAACGCATGCAGTGGTTGCCATGGGTTGAAAGGTGAAGGTGACAACCACCTTGCCCCACGGTTGGCTGGCCTGGACCAAGGCTACCTGCGTAAGCAGCTTGATGATTACGCCGGTGGACGCAGGCGGCACACCGTTATGACAGAGGCAGCGAAGCGTTTGGAACCCGACGACCGCGCCAGTGTGGCGCGCTACTATTCAGAATTGGCAATTCCAATCGATGCATCGTTCAGTCCCAAAGTTCTTTTCAATGTTTTGTACCACCAAGGCGACACGACCCGTGGTTTACTCGCATGTGCCGGATGTCATGGAAAAAACGGTGAAGGCGTGGGAGCCGCAAATCCTGCTCTGGCGCAACAGCCTGCGCAATACATCGAAGAGCAATTGCACTCATGGAAACGGGGAGACAGGCAAAATGATCCGCTTCACGTCATGCTTTTGATCAGCCAGTTTTTGACCGCCGCTGAGATCGGGAAACTCGCCGCTTATGCGTCGGCTTTACCGGGGAATCGTCACCTGCCAACACAGGCAACATTCCCACAAGAACATCATGCCGATCCCAAAAATGATGCTTCAGTGCAGCTCCCGCATGCACTGGAATAATGAGCAGCAGAAGCCAAATCAAAGCATGATGGATTGCATCCGCCCAATATAGAATTTGGCTTTTGGTTTCAAACGCCAAGCCATCAAATGCAATTGGCGCAATGTGGAAAATGCCGAGGTCGATGCGGTCACCTTCAGCAAATGCCGACCATGTCAGATATCCGCTGAACGGCAAACCGACAAAACACAGATAAAAAGCGCTATGCGTGATGTGCGATAGCGTCGTTTGCAAACCCAGGGCATCAGCGTCATTGACCGGGCCCGGAATGAGTATCCGCCACACCAACCGCAAGCCCGAAAGCACCAGCGTTACCAATCCCAATGCCATGTGAAATTCGAACATTGAGAGTTTCCATGCTCCCACATCAAGGCGCCCCATCAGCCACCCTATCGCCAGCATCAGAACAATGATAACCGCCATTCCCCAATGGAATACAACTCCAACCGGCGAATAACGGCGTTTTGATGTATGGGTTTTGGCCCAAGCCCTAATTTTCTTTAGCATCAGTGAACAGGCTCACGGCGGTCCAGAATACCTCTAAACATGACAAGCGCTACAACGAGGTAAATGCACGACCCGCCAAACCACATGGCAACACCAGCAAGCTGTTGATCCGCCAGAGTGGTGAATCCCCAAGCGTCCGTGGTCAATATGTGTGGCGCATAAAGCGGCGCGGTCGAAAATGTCAGCAAAGCTCCAAGCAGCCCCATCTGCATCATCGTCACAAGAAGTATAAGAATTGCCAGTGGAGGTGGCGCTTTTCTCACAGCAAGCCACAGCAGCGCCGCACTGCCGGCGAGTGTGAACTGCATGACCCAATATATGGCGTCACTGGCCAAAGCTGCACCATAAACTGATGGAAAGTGCCAAGCCCAAAAAATCATGGCGTGAAATGCTGCTGACAGAATTGAGAAGAAGGCACCCTTGGATTCAGTCAACGGGAGTGAAAAGACAATCAGTGGAGCAACCACACTGGTGAGAATAACATGATGCGCCACCCGGATGGAAAACAACGCTGAGGCCAATGCGCAGAAGGGAGATATGAAAAGAATGACCATCAACACATAAGCTAGCGCCAAACCATATCTGCTTTGAATGACGTGTGGCCTGTGCAGAACCACCAATATGCAACCAGACAAGGCCAGTGCAAAAATCACCAGGAGTGTTGGGTCAAAATTCCAACGCGAAAGCAGTTCGGCAGGTGAAGGTGCCGAACCGCAATAGGGTGTCCAAAGCTTGTTGCCATACATCTTTATATATTCGCGCCAGTCAGGCGAGACGACGAACACCATGTTCGCGCGCGTAGAACCTCTGAGCCGCCACCGCTATGAAATCCTTGCCAAGATCGGTCACGCCTTCGTCAGCGACGACGCCGGCTTTCGTCAGGAGTGATTGCGCTTCAGGCACGGCACCTATGGCTTTCAAATGGCCAAAGGCATCCATGACAAACTGGACTGCAGCGGCCTCTTTGCACAAGGCTTGAGCCGCCGCTTCCGTCAGCACCAGAGCTATGGCGTCAACGGTGCAAGACGGTGTGCCCGCCAACTGTCCATCAGCATCCATCAAGCCATCGGTGGTCTTTATGCCTTTGAGCTTTGGTGCAATCAACACCATTTTTCCGCCTTCCCGCTTGATCGCAGTTTTCAATGCCTTCAGAATTTTTGCATCTGATCCATCATCAATCAACACGCCAACTTTGCGTCCCTTCAGCGTCGACTTGTGATTCTTCACAATCGAAAGCGCGTCTGACACTTCCATATCGTGAATCGGCGCGGCGGCTTCAATACGCTTTGGCAAATCGACGCCGATGCCCTTGGCCACACGCTTGGCCAGCCCCTCGTCGACATTGCGAAGCTGTCCCAATACGCGGTCTTGAACGTGGGCAAGTATGACTTTCGACAATTCAAATACCAGCGCGGAAGCCATATGCGCCTGTTCAATTTCAGTTTGGGATTTATAAAACATGCGCGGTTGACTGAAGTGATCGGCAAATGACTCAGGCCGAATCCGCAGTTTGTGGCGTGGATCGTTGCGTTCGGCGTTCTCGTCAAACGTTGCAAAACCCTGTTTGACTTCGCGCGGTCCCGACAATTCGCCAGCCTCAGCCAAACTGTTTGGCTCATAATTCGCACGGCCCTTTGGAACCTGGGTTTGCATCATGCCGTCCCGCTGGAAGTTCATCACCGGGCATTTTGGGGCGTTGATCGGGATCTGATGGAAGTTGGTTGTTCCCAGACGCGACTTCTGTGTATCGAGGTAGCTGAACAATCGGCCTTGCAGCAGCGGATCGTTGCTGAAGTCGATACCCGGCACAATGTTGGTTGGCATGAACGCCACTTGTTCTGTTTCTGCAAAAAAATTATCGGGATTGCGGTTGAGTGTCATTGTGCCTAAAGGCCGGATTGGCAACACCTCTTCCGGAATGAGTTTTGTCGCGTCCAAAACATCATAGGGAAGTGTAGCCGCGAATTTTTCGTCGAACACTTGCACACCCAAGTCCCACTCGGGAAAATCGCCTGCATCAATGGCCTCATACAAATCACGCCTATGAAAATCATTGTCGGCACCCGCCAATTTCACAGCTTCATCCCAAACTGTTGACTGGAGGCCGAGGCGCGGTTTCCAGTGGAATTTCACGAAGCTTGATCGACCTTCGGCATTCACAAATCTGAAGGTATGCACGCCGAAACCTTCCATCATGCGCAAACTACGCGGGATGGTGCGGTCTGACATCGCCCACATGATCATGTGCATCGATTCCGGCGTGAGTGAAATGAAGTCCCAGAACGTATCATGTGCGCTGCCGGCCTGGGGATAGCCCTTGTCAGCTTCCATCTTCACTGCATGAACAAGGTCTGGAAACTTGATTGCGTCTTGTATGAAAAAGACCGGAATGTTGTTGCCAACCAGATCCCAGTTGCCTTCTTCTGTATAAAATTTTGTGGCAAAACCTCGCACATCGCGAGGCGTATCGACTGACCCCGCACCACCGGCCACGGTGGAGAAACGCACAAATACCGGACACTCTCTTCCCTTCTTTTGAAGAATGTGCGCGCGCGTGAGTTCTGGAATAGCGTGCGTACATACAAAGGTGCCGTGGGCACCTGAACCTCGCGCATGCACAATTCGCTCTGGAATGCGCTCATGGTCAAAGTGAAATATCTTTTCGCGAAGTATGAAATCTTCCAGCAGGGTTGGCCCTCGCTCGCCGGTTTTCAAGCTGTTTTGATTGTCGCTCACGGGATGACCAAAATTGTCAGTCAGCGACGGCGCTGGCAATTGCTGGTGAGTCTCTCCAGCGTTTCCTGAGGCCTGAGTGACGGGCACTGAAACATTGCTCTTTTTCATGTTGTGTCTCTCAAATTGTCTTTGACCAATCAGTCCTTATACAGCTGGGATGACCTCAAATTTCGCGGCCCAGAAAATCAGCCTGCGATGAATCCCTTGTCCCTGACAGGCTTATTGCGTTGAGATTTCATCCCGTGGTGTGAAACGGCTAACTCCGAATTTGGTTCCAAGAAATTCAGAACAGGATCAAAGGAAACTGCTCCTTCATAATGTACTTATATAGGAACCAGTTTGCCGACGACGACGTTGCAATGTGACGAAGTATTACGCCGTTGTGGTCGTCAAATATTCCACACGTAAATTTACAACTGGAGAGAATTTCAAAATGGGAAAGCGCATTTCTGCGGTGAGAGCACGTGGTGCCGTCATTCTTGGTCGCGGCGCAATGTTGAAAGTGCTTGTCATATCTTTAGGCCTCGTCATTCTGGCATTCATTGTTGTCGCAATGAACGCGTGACCCACGATGGACAATTTCCAAATTGTTCCCCACGTCTTGGCGCTGGCAACGGCCTATGCGTTGGCATTGCCGATCGGATGGGACCGGGAGAAGGAAAGTCGAAGCGCTGGTCTGCGCACATTTCCCCTTGTTGCTCTTGCAAGCTGCGGCTTTATTCAGGCCACAGAAACGCTACTCATCAACGCGCCTGAGGGTACGGCGCGTGTCGTTGAAGGCGTCATCACCGGCATCGGATTTATTGGCGGTGGTGCCATTCTCAAGCTCGGCGCCTCAGTGCGTGGTACTGCAACTGCGGCCAGCATTTGGGCCACAGGTGCTATCGGCACAGCGGTCGGCCTCGGAAGCTTCGATGTTGCAGTCACAATCGCCGTATTTACATTCGTCACCCTGAAGTTCCTCCCGATTTTTAAGGACAACAAAACTCAGGAATAGAACAATGGACTTGAGTTGAATCTGCAAGTCATTTGGGGGGAGACCAGTGGAACATTTTCTGTCCCCATTCGTTGCAGTTCACACCCGTGAAAAGGACAGCGACCATGAAAAATACTGAAAAGAAATTGGCGCAACCCGAAGCGTTGGTTCAATTTGGTAAAAGCGCACGCAGTGACCGCAAGAAATGTGCGCAGCCAGGCTTGACTGCAGATCAGGAAACAGCGCCCGTGCCAACAGACCCAAAAATCATACAAAGTGCGGCCACCAAGGTATTGCGCGAAGGTGTGTTCCATCGCGATGAAGGTTCAGACGAGCAAATTGCCAAATCATCAGATCGCAACACCAGAGATCGTCGTCGGTGATTACTGAAGAGCGCGATTTGAGGACTGGCAAGCCGATATGGTTGGCCAATGCGGTGCCACGACTGAAACACGTAACGCGGCTTGCTCCACAGAAGCCAGACATTGTGGTAATTGGTACTGGCGTGTCAGGTGCCCTTGCGGGCGATGCCATGTTGAATGCAGGATTTAAAGTTCTTGCAGTGGACCGCCGCTCATCCATGTCAGGGTCCAGCCCTGCGAGTACCGCCTTGATACAGTCGGAACTCGACATGCCCTTGACAGAACTTCAACGAAAAATTGGCCGGTCAGACGCTGCGCGGACATGGCTTCGTTCGGCGCAAGCCGTACAATCACTCGCTGATCGTATCGCAGATTTGAATATCAAGTGTGACTTTGTTCCACGCACAACACTCTATTTGCCAGGAAACATCCTTGATGTTTCTGAGCTCAAGGTGGAAGCCCGAGAGCGCGTGAAAATTGGCTTTCGTTCGAGTTTCATGTCCAAGAGCAATCTTCAAACCTTGAGTGGATTGTCGCAACCCGGGGCCATTTATACACAAGGAAATGGCGAACTGGACCCGGTGAAACTCGTGGCCGGACTCTGGCGCAGTTTTGTCAAACGCGGCGGAACGATTGTATCAGACTGCGAAATCACCGAAATTGATGAAACGCGCAATAGCGTGAAACTTACAACCGACGAGGGACGGACAATTCAATGCCAACACGCAGTCTTCTGCACAGGCTATGAACGACTGGCATTTTTCAAACCGAAGGGCTTCAAAGTCATATCAACATGGGTCTTGGCGACAAAACCACAAAAGAAAGTTTTGTGGCCCGCAAAAAGTTTAATCTGGCAGGCCGCTGATCCTTACTTGTATTTACGCACGACACGCGACGGACGCATCATGGCTGGCGGCGAGGACGAACCATTTTCAGATGATGAAAAGCGCGATGCAATGACTGGAACAAAAGTCCAAGCGATAGCGCGGAAAGCCAAACGCCTTTTCCCGAATATTGATTTCACCCCCGACTTTCAATGGGCAGGGTGTTTCGGTGAAAGCCCAAATGGTCTACCAGCAATTGGCCTCATTCCGGGGTTCAAGCGTAGTTACACGGTCATGGGTTTTGGTGGAAACGGCATTACATTCAGCATGCTCGCCGCACAACTCGTGTCGCGAGATATCCAGGGAATTACCGATTCCGACGACGAACTTTTCAAGCCAGTTGATTAGAGCGCTATTTTTCCATGTTGCTTGTCGGACACTTCGGGACTCTTGCCTTTGATGTAAGCTTTTGCCGCTTCAAATGCGTAACTGATGCCCTGCAGCCCCGAGTTATCCCAATACTCGGCATCCACAGGTGAAATTTTCAGCATGCGAATTGAACGATCAGTTTTCCCTTCTGGAAACCACACCTTCCACGCTTCTGACCACAATCTTTCAACAAGTGCAGGATCTTTCACAACGACAGCAGTTCCATTCAATGACACAAAAGTCTTGCTGTTCTGAAAGATCAGGGTGACGTCCGAGTCATTTTGAATTTCTTTCACCTTGGCAGAAGGTGCTGATGTCACAAAGTAGACTTCACCGGATTTTGTAATTTCTGCAACGCCCATGGGACGCGCATTGATGGACCCGTTTGCCACATGTGTGATCAACATTGCTGTGTCAAAGTCTTCGAGCAATTCGTGTAATTGGTTTTTTGAGGAATGGGTCACATTTATTCTCCACGTGAAGCGTTGCTTTTCACATGTAGAAACGTTCTTTTGGGGGAATTGTTCCTCTTCATTCCAACCGGCAACAGCATTGAAAGGCAGGTTGCGCTGCGGAACTTATTCTCGTGCCATGCGTTGTTAAGGTCGATTGTTACACACGGAAGGAGTTTGAAAATGCGCGGAGCTCTGTTATGGTTGGTAGGTATTCCCATTCCCGTCATCATCGTACTTTATCTACTCGGATTTTTTTGACGCGCTTGTGAATGCGTTGCCCTCAGCACTTGCGATTGGCTCCCGCGATAGCCCAAAAGTCAGCGAGAATGCCCGCAAGCGTACGCGAAAACTTCGTTGTGCCTCAAGCCGCTTTTTGTTCATCTTTAACTTCACAGCAACGCCCTCTGCCGCGCAGTCGCAGGTGATAGTCCCGTGAAGTTGGGCCGACATCGCGTGGCGGACGAGTCTGCGAAGAGTTGATGGCAAGTTCGTTGGCTTGCGTTTTACGGTTTGACACTTTCTGCCTACGAGTTTGGCTGTTTTTGTTCTCCCTGCGCTCAACGCGATTTCCAATTCATCGGCAGCAATCGTTTTATCGTCCAATCCCGCTTCACTCAGTATGGTACCTGCTGTGTGTCGAAGTCCTTTGAGCTTCTGTTTCGTAACCATCTTTTCTTTGCGCGACAAGGCCGTTCCAGCCACGGCCTTGGTCCAACTGCATGGCGACGATGGGCTTGCTTCAAGATTTGCAAAAATCGATTGCCACAGCAACTTTCCCGCCTTGACACGAATCGGAAAACTCTGGCTGCAAGGCCTTCTTGCACTGTGCAGTTTCAAAACAAATCTGCATCCGAACTGTTCACTTGTTGAACACACAACCTCTCCGAAACCACCCTCAATTGACTGTTCTTCAAGAGTTTTTGTATTGGCATGGATTGTGCTTAACAAATACTTAACAGCGGAAGTTTGTGGGTTCGGAGTAGGTAGGTTTGAAAGCCAAGATCTTCATTGCGCGTTGTGACAACCGTACCAAGGATGTCCAAGTCTCTGTGCGGATTCAAGACAATGTATGGGGCCGATGTCGGCATGTCTGGCAAATCCAATTGCGCAAAAAGTGTCCGCGGGAAAATCGGTGCGGACAACTTGGCAAAAGCAGCAGGCCAACCAATGGCATTGCATGATTGGCAAAACGGCAGAAACCACGGCAGCGAATTTCACGTTCCGCAGTCAAGTCAAGATCAACAAAGCCCAAGGGAGGAAACGACAATGACAAACCTGAAAAAACTGGCAACATCCGTCTGCGCATTTGCGATGACGCTCAGCTCAGCGGCAATTGCTGCCGAGATCGACTACGCCAAGTATGGTGACTATGCCAAGTATGGCTCTGCGACCGATGTTGCCGGCGCTTGCTCCTATGAGAGCATCGACAAGAAAGATTATTCAGGTCGCACACTGAAAATCATCACCCACGCCGTGCCGGTGATGGGTGAACCCACGGTATTGCATGCCAAGCAATTCGAGGATTTGACGGGGGCCAAGGTTGACGTGGTCAACATTCCGTTCGGTGATCTTTATCAGCGTATCATGATTCCGTTCCAAACCGGGCAGGCCGCCTATGATGTGTTGTTCTATGGCTCGCTGTGGATTGGTGACTTGCACGATCATCTCGCACCCGTTCCTGCCGCCTACATGGATGTGAGCGGCATGAAGGACGTGACTGTCAACTACAAGGACGTCGCGACCTGGGGTTCGCAAATGGTGCAATACCCCATCGACGGTGACCGTCACTATGTGAAGTATCGCGCTGACGTGTTTGACAATGCCGATCTCAAAGCAAAATTCAAAGCTGACAAGGGCCGTGACTTGACACTTCCTGCGACGTGGGAAGAATACAATGAGTTGGCCGAATACTTCAACAACAAGGACTGGTTCGGTGACGGTGTGGTGCACTTCGGCAGTGCCGAAGTCAGCAAGCGAGACGACTTGATGTTCTCGGCCTTCATCAGCCGCGTTGCGGCCTATGCCAAGAACCCGAACGTCAAGGGCGGCTTCTTCTTTGACCTTGAAACCATGGAACCACAAATCAACAATCCTGGCTTCGTCAAGGGCCTCGAAATGTTCATGGCGGCGCAGAAATCCTTCCCGCCCGGTGGTGCAAACTTCGGTCTCGGCGATGAAATCTTCTCCTTCGGCGGCGGACAAACCCTGTTCAGCTACTCTTGGGATGACGCTTTCATCCAGGCCCAGGAAAAAGACAGCCCCATCCGCAACAAGGTTGGTGCAGCACCTTTGCCCGGTGCCAAGGAAGTGTGGAACCGCATGACCAAGGCGTGGGACAAGTTCGACACGCCGAACGCGCCTCCTTACATTACATGGGGCTGGACATCGGCGGTGGCCAAGGCCTCGCAAAACCAGGACATGGCGTTTGACTATCTTTGCTTCTTCTCCAACGAAGCCAATACCGCGCTTGACCTGCAAATCGGACGTTTCGGTGTGAACCCTTATCGCACTGCGCATTTTGATCCGAAATTCTGGCAGGACAAACTGGGTTGGGATGCCAAGGTTGCCGAAACCTATGTCAACACCTTGAGTGGCATGGACAAGAGCAACAATCGCGTGTTCGATTTGCGCGTACCAGGCGTCAACCAGTTCATGTCCACCATGGCCAACGGCGTGGCAGAAGCCATGGCTGGCCAGAAAACCGCGCAGCAAGCCCTTGACGATGTGGCCAAGCAATGGGCTGAAATTGTCGAGAAAATTGGCAAGGACAAAGTTCGGGCAGCTTATGCAAATGTCGTGGCTCTTGAAGACCAGGGCCGCTAAAGTATGAGCAGAAGGGTTTGCCGAATGGCAGACCTGAACGGCGCGCGCGCTCCCCCCCGGCGCGCGCCTTTACTTTGGCAAGTTGACTTCGAAACATACGATGGATCAGATCGGCACCCGTTTTTACAAGCTCAGTTTTTTGCTGCCCGGCTTCCTTGTGTTGCTGGCCATCATCTTGTTTCCCTTGCTGTTCACAATTCGCGTGTCGCTTTCGGGCTGGGATGCGATTACGCCGGGTCTTGGTTGGGTGGGGATCAAGAACTACCTGAATGTTTTTGGCGACACACGTTTTTGGCAATCCATGCTGCGGCTCAGCGGCATGGCTGTTGGCAGTGTTCTCATTCAATATGTGTTGGGCTTTGCACTTGCCTTGCTGGTGTGGCGCGACATCAAATACAAGCGCTTTTTCCGTGTGCTGTTTCTGATCCCGATGATGACGACACCTGTGATCATGACGGTGATCTGGCGCACCATCCTGCATGAATCACTCGGCCCCGCCAACGATCTCTTGGGTGTTGTCGGGCTTGGTCCCTATCAATGGTTGACATCGCCTGCCTGGTCCATAGCGGCGATCATGATGGTTGAAGTGTGGCAATGGACGCCCTTCATGTTTCTGTTGCTATTGGCGGGGCTGATCAGCCTGCCGCGCGAACCTTTTCTGGCCGCCGCGATTGATGGAGCAGGCCCAATTCGCACATTCTTTAATGTCACGTTTCCGCTTCTTGCACCAGTTTCAATCGGGGCCATCATCATCCGCCTGATTGAAGCTTCAAAGCTGATTGAAACCGTCTATGTGCTGACGTCCGGCGGCCCCGGCACTGCAACAGAGACGGCAGGCTATTATGTCTATATCAAGGGCCTCAGGGATTTTGATATCGGCTATGCGGCGGCTCTCTCAATCACCTATCTTGTCATCATGATGATCCTGCTCACCCTCATTGCCAAGTTGCTGGTGAAGTTCATGTTGGGAGACAAACCACAATGAATGGTCTCGTCTCGTTTCTGAAATATGCCGCCATTGCAGTGTGGAGCCTGTTTGTGGCTGCACCCCTGCTGTGGGCCGTGACCACAAGTTTCAAAACCGCAAACGGCGTGACGGGCGGACCCACTTACATACCTTGGCTGCAATACGAGCCATCACTGCAAGGCTGGCGCACATTGTTTGGTGGCGCAGGTGGTATCGACATTGTCGGCCCCTATATTGACAGTATCATCGTGACACTCAGCGCCACCGCGATTTCAATTGTGCTCGGCACACTCGCAGCCTACGGTCTGTCACGCTACGACTATCGCATGGGATTTGTGAAAAACTCCGACATTGTCTTTTTCTTCATTTCCCAACGCATCATGCCGCCCATCGTGTTGTCGATCCCGTTTTTTCTGATGTTGCAGTTCCTCGGACTACTCGACAGCAAGTTGGGATTGATCCTGGTTTATGTGGCGCTGCTGCTGCCCATCGCCGTCTGGATCATGGTGGATTTCTTTGATGGCGTACCACGGCAGATCGACGAGATGGCCATGCTTGATGGATTGAAACCCTTCGAGGCATTCTGGAAAGTGGTGTTGCCCAATTCCCTGCCCGGTATTCTGGTGGCCGCCATGTTCTGCCTGATTTTTGGCTGGAACGATTTCTTCTTTGCATTCACCCTAACCTTCACCGACACACAACTTTTGCCGGTCGCTGTTGTAGCGCTCAACTCATCGGTCACGCCGTGGTGGAGCCTTTCGGCTTCCGCCCTTGTGTCGGTGCTGCCGCTGATTGTGATCGCCTTCTTCGTTGAAAAACTCCTGTCACGCGGCACCCTTGCCGGAGCCATCCGATGAGTCTTGTCGCCCAGTCACTTGAACTCACACGCGGCGTGCCACACCTCAATGCCCTCTCCGCAACATTTGAGCGTGGCAAGTTGACAACGGTGATTGGACGCACCCTTGCCGGCAAGACGACGCTGATGCGGGTCATCGCGGGATTGCAAAATGCCGACAGTGGAACACTGACCTTGGATGGAAAGCCGTTCTCCACCCACGCCGCTTGGCAGCGCGATGTGGCCATGGTCTATCAGCAATTCATCAACTACCCGCATCTCAACGTGTTTGAAAACGTTGCGTTTCCGTTGCGCAAGAAGCGCGTGGCTGGGACTGACATCAAACTGCAAGTCCGCGCCATGCTGGAACAATTGGGGCTTGCGGCCTTTGCTGAAAGGCGACCCTCGCAGCTTTCTGGCGGACAACAGCAACGCGTCGCCTTGGCCCGCGCCTTGGTGCGAAAAGCTGATATTCTTCTTCTCGATGAACCCGTGGTCAACCTTGACTACAAATTGCGCGAACAGTTGCGCGACGATTTTCGCAGTCTTCTCAAAACGCAACGGCAAGGCATTATCATCTACAATACAACTGAGCCCTCGGAGGCCATGATGTTGGGCGACCAGTTAGTGGTCGTGCACGAGGGGCGTATTTTACAGACAGGCTTGCCCGCAACAGTTTTTGAACAACCTGCGTCTGCGCTTGTGGCAGCCATCATCAATGACCCTCCGATGAACATCATTGCCGGCCATCTGGTTGGCAAACACATTGTGGCCGGCGACGGTGTTCGTTTGCCAAAGCCTGCCCGCTTCAACGGGTTGGCCGACGGTGCCTATCGCTTTGGCCTTCGCGCCCATGACCTCAGTCTGAAAAACAACGGCATCCCCGGCAAGGTGACATTCTCTGAAGTGTCGGGTTCCGAAACTTTCATTCATGCGAAAACGGCCCTTGGGCAAACCGTCACGCAAGTTGCGGGCGTACACATTGCGCCGTTGGGAAGCGATGTATCCCTTGCGGTTGCCACTGAGAGCCTTTTCGTGTTTGCAAACGATGGTGATGGCCGGCTGCTCTCAGCGCCAAACCGAGGGCAGCGCTGATGGCCCGTATTCATCTAGATGGCGTTGGCCACAGTTATGCGGGCACGGTTTATGCGCTTGAAAAGGCTGACATAGATTTTGAGGACGGCAAAACCTACGCTCTTCTCGGCCCTTCCGGCTGTGGCAAAACCACAATGCTGAATGTCATTTCGGGGTTGTTGTTTCCATCAGATGGCCGCGTGAAGTTGGGTGAAAATGATGTGACGCACGTACCCACGGCCAAACGCAATATTGCCCAAGTGTTCCAGTTCCCTGTGGTTTATCAGTCAAAGTCGGTTTACGGAAACCTGGCCTTCCCACTTGTATGTCGCAACTGGGACCGGGCCAAAATTGACAATCGTGTGCAAGACATTGCAGAACTTCTGGGTCTCACAGCCAAGCTCGGCCAGTCAGCGCGGCGTTTGACGTCCGATGAAAAGCAGCTGATTTCATTGGGGCGCGGATTGGTGCGCGACGATGTGGCCGCCCTGTTGATGGACGAGCCGCTGACCGTCATTGACCCCCAAATGAAATTTGAACTGCGCCGCAAGATCAAGCTGGCAAATGCCCAGACGCGGCAGACTGTGATATACGTAACGCACGACCAAAACGAAGCGATGACCTTCGCCGACGAAGTGTTGGTGATGAAAGCGGGTCGCGTCGTGCAGCGGGGCACGCCGGAAGACCTGTTTGAAAATCCTGCCGACACTTACGTCGGAAACTTCATCGGGTCTCCCGGCATGAACTTTCTGGATGCGGAGAGGATAGTTGGTGGCATTGCAGTTGCAGGTGCAAAAGTCCTGGCTGAGACTGACCTTCGAAAACAGGGCCGCATACAACTTGGCATCCGGCCCGAATATGTGTGCTTCGCGAAAACCAAAACAACCGGAATATCCGCACGCCTTGCCCACGTGTCAGACTTGGGCAATGTGCGCATTGTTGATTTGGCGTTGGCCAACAACATGATCAAGATGAAAGTGCCGCGCGGCGAGGCCATACCTTCGTCGCCTGACGTCAGGATCACATTGCCAGCCGCCAAACTCCGGGTCTTTGTTGATGGCGTTCGCGTTTGAACGCCCGGTTGAAACTGCCCCTTGTCGCAACATGCAACAGTGGCATGCAGCGTCAGAAACTTAACGCATCAATATTCCCCGGCCCGGAATTTCGGGCTGCTCATTTGCAACAAGGATACGACAATGACTGATCGCTTCGAACTCTATGGTTTCTGGCGCACATCTGCCACCTACCGGGTGCGCGTGGCGCTGAATCTCAAAGGCCTCACTGCAGAGGAGACCTTCATCAATCTGGATGCTGGTGAAAATCGCAGTGCGGAGTTTTTGAAGCTGAACCCCATGGGGGCCATTCCTGCACTGATCGACCATGAGGCGAAGGATCAACCCTCGATCACGCAATCCATGGCCATTCTGGAATTCCTCGAAGAAGCCTACCCTGCAACGCCGCTTTTGCCGAAAGACCTGCATGGCCGGGCACGGGTGCGTTCGCTTGCCTCTATGTTGGTGGCGGACACCCATCCACTGCTGACGGGCCGCATCAAGAAATACCTGGTGGGCCAAGGCGTCATGGATGATGCGGCGTTTCGCAATTGGCAAACCCACTGGTTCACCACCGGCCTACAAGCGTTTGAAGCGCGGCTTGCCAGCGAAAGCAGCACGGGAACATTCTGCCATGGCCATGAACCCACACTGGCTGATGTCTGTCTGTCCAGCATCATTGTGGTGATGCGCGTATTCAATATCGAAGTGCCTGGCATTCCGATGATCACGCAAATCATGGCAAGACTTGACCAGATCGAGGCTTTTGCAAAGGCAGCGCCATTGAAACAGCGCGGTGCACCAACCACTTAAAAGTTGCGGGAGAGGTTTGATGTTTCAAGAGCTACCCCACCCTCGTGGCAAAGCAGCGGCAGTCAGGCCTGGAGATAGTCCAGTCCAAGGATGCTGCGGGCCTGTTGCCACTTGGCAACGGGGCGATTGTGTCGATGGCAAATTTCAACGGCCCGACTGACCAATGCTGCATTGGAAGCAGCGAGTGTGGTTTTATCCAAGCGCACATTGTCTTCCATGCCGGTGCGGGTATGGCCGCCGCGGACGATGGCCCATTCATTGATGACAATTTGAGCGGGGCCAATGCCTGCAGCACACCATAGGGCATCAGGCGAATAGCGTTTCAGGGTTTCGATGTAAAAATCCAGCACGCGCTCATCGGCAGGCATGGCGTTTTTGACGCCCATGACGAACTGGACATAGAGAGGGCCTTGCAAACGACCGTCCTTTTGCATCGCTGCGGCCTGAATGATGTGGGATAGGTCGAAGGCCTCGATCTCTGGCTTGATCTTGTGCGTGAGCATTTCGGCGGCAAGCCAATCTACAAGATCTGGTGGGTTCTCATAGACCCGAGTTGGAAAATTATTTGACCCAACGGAAAGTGAAGCCATGTCCGGCTTGAGCGGCAACATGCCACCGCGGACCTTGCCAGCTCCGCTGCGTCCACCGGTGGACAACTGCACGATCATACCCGGACAGTGTTTTTGAATACCCTCCATCAGACGCGCAAACCGCTGGGGATCGGACGTCGGCTTTCCCTCGTCATCCCGCACATGGGCATGCACGACAGTAGCACCGGCTTCAAAACTCTCCTGTGTACTTTCGATTTGCTCGGCAATGCTGATGGGAACCGCCGGGTTGTTGTGCTTTGTTGGCAAAGACCCCGTAATGGCTACACAGATGATGCAAGGACTTTTTACAGAGGGCTTTTCGCTCACGATTTGCTCAAGACCACGTTCCATTCACAGATGCGGAACGGATTTGGCATGCCGAGTGTGGCTGCCTTCTTCGGATCGTCGACCATTTTAAAATCAGCAATCAAGCTCTCCTTCACGCCAAACACAGCGTCGTCTTTCAGCCAGGGGCAGTCGGGTGTGAAAATATGCGTGATGAGCTTTTCATGTTCCGGTGCAGAGACGATGAAATGCAGATGGGCAGGACGGTTGTGGTTGCGGTCCAGGGCTTGCAGCATTTTTCCAACGGTGCCGTCGAATGGAATTGGGTAATAGCGTGGGTAGACAGAGCGAAAGCTATAGTTGCCTTTTGCATCCGTGGTGAAGACACCGCGCAAGTTCATGTCTGGCTGGATGCCTTTTTGCTGCACGTCGTAAAAGCCCTCGTCGTTGGCCTGGAACACATCGAGCGTGGCCCCTGCTATGGCGCGGCCCTTGGCGTCGGTCACCTTGCCGTGAATCCAGACGGGTTCGCCTTTGCCATCGAGGCAGATGTCGGCACCATTGGGATAACGGGGCGCATTTTCGATATAGAAGGGACCGAGTACTGTTGATTCCGTCTCTCCGGACATTTTATGATTGTTGATGGTTTCAACCAGCATCGAGATGCCCAATGCGTCTGACAGCAAGATGAATTCCTGTCGCCAGTCTGTGGACAAATGTCCGGTCTTGGTCAAGAACTGAATGCCATAAAGCCATTCATCCATCGTGATGTTGGTTTCCTTCACAAAGGCGTGGAGGTGCTTGACCAGTGAATTGGTGATTTCCCTCACACGTTGATCGGCCTTTGGACCGGCGCGATCCTGCACCACCTTCACCGAGTCTTTCAGCGAGAAAAAATACTTGGCGCCCTGGTTTCTGCCAGCCAGCTTCTTCACGGGTTTTTTAACTGCTGATTTCTTTGCTGGCTGCTTTGCCATGATCATTTTCCCAAGATTGCATTGAAGGCTGCGGTCAAGTCTTTTTCAGCTGTCGATGACGCTGACATTGACCGAAAAGCAACGTGTTGATCGGGGCGCACCAACAGGCAGCCGCTGTCGGAAATCTCACGGGCCCGGGCCCAGTCACCCGTGTGATCCTCGAAATCGCGGCGCGGGCCAATAACGCGTGTGTTTATTTTCATATGCATTGATTTGGCAAAGTCCTGGGCTGCCTTAACCCACGCCTCGCCGCCAATTCCGGTGATCAGCGTAAAGGCACCCTGCCCGGTGATGTCCAACGTTGAATGCTGTTTGCCCGCGTGATCGAACACCCAGACGTGGGGGATACGCGCGCCGGGACGTGTTGTGGGCACATAGTGCAATTCCCTGTCGATGCCGTCTTCCGGCACCTGGCTGGCATCTGCGATGATAGCACGAGAGTCATAAAGCTGGTTCATTTCAACGCCGTGGCAATCAAACTCATATTTCTTGTAGGCGATGGCTTTGCGCAAAGCGTCACGTTGTGCCTCAGCTGTTTCGCTTATGTCACACCGCGCATCCATGTTGCGCTGGATCTTGGCATGATCGACGCCACCATCCATGCCGAGTGCCTGAAATATGGGTCCGAACTCGCCAATGGATTTGTTGGCACGCGAGACGATCTGCCTGGCGATGGGTGCGCGTTCCTGCGAATAGGTTTCCAGAAGTTTGGGTGATGCCGCGTCTTTCAAAACCAGCGCAATTTTCCAGGCGAGGTTGAATGCGTCCTGGATCGATGTGTTGGAACCAAGCCCGTTTGACGGAGGGTGACGATGGGCTGCATCGCCCATGATGAAAACGCGGTCTTTTTGCATTTGCGTGGCATACATGTTGTTGACTGTCCAGGTGCTGGTGCCAATCACTTCAATGGGAATGCTGGAGTCTCCAATCAACTGGTGACAGACGCTCTTGGCAAACTCGTCGCTGATTTCTGGAGCAGGTTGATTGATGTCATAACCCCAGATGATCAACCATTCATCCCACGGACGCACCATGCGCACCACCCCCATGCCGATGCCGCCCACGTCAGCACCGGGCTGCATGACCCAATAGAGCACTGACGGCCGATGGGCCACAAATTTGGACAGGTCAGCCTTGATCTGGATATTGATCGACCCGCCCACACCCATCTTGCCTTCAAATGGCAGCCCTGCATGTTCGGCAACCAGCGAGTTTCCACCATCTGCGCCGATGAGATATTTGCAGCGAACCGTGAAGTGCTTGTTGGTCAAGCGGTCATTGCAGGTTACTGTCACGCCATTGTTGTCCTGCACATAAGAGACATATTCGCAGGACATGCGGGCCTGGGCGCCGCGCGAACAGGCGGTTTTGAAAAGCAGCGGCTCCATGAATGTCTGCGGCAGGTCGTTCATGAAAGTGGGTGAAGAAAGATGATGTTCGGCGCGGGAGTTGGGGTGCTTGCCCCAGCTTTTCATGCGACCCAATTCTTCGCCCGCGAGACTGACGCAGAACACGTTTTCTCCCATCAGGTCCTGGACGGTTGCATGCATGTAAACTTCGGCCTCTACGGCTCTGCCAAGGTCACGCAAAACTTCCATGGTACGCTGGTTGGTGATGTGGGCACGCGGCGTGTTGGCCAGCCAGCGGTAGCGGTTGATGACAAGTGTTTCAACGCCATAGGTCGCCAGCAAAGCTGCCATGGATGAACCTGCTGGGCCGGTGCCGGTTACCATTACGTCTGTATGAATGTCTGCCATGCTGTCCTCTTAAGTTGGCCGTCGGCCGTGATAGGCATTGTCAAGCAAGGCGCGAATGGCTTCACGTTCCAGCTTGCGCGGGTTGGGATAGGGATTTGCGACAGCAATATCGGCGGCCTTGTCGAGGCCGTTTTCAAGCATGCCGATGTCCTTGAGTGCGACGGGTGCAGCCAGCTTTTGAGCGAGGTCGAACAGTCCTGCCGCTGCTGAACTTGTGCCGAGGGCACGGGCAATGCGCTGCATGGCGTCTTCGCTGCCTGGCGCATTGTAAGCTGTGGCGTGGGGTAGGATGATGGTGTGGGTTTCGGCATGGGGCAAGTCGAACGTGCCGCCGAGCACGTGGCAAAGCTTGTGGTGCAGGGCCATGGCGGCAGAACCCAAGACGGTGCCACAGAGCCAAGCACCATAAAGCGCCTCAGCCTGTCCGGCTTTGCCCATTGGCAAGGCCGCGGCAAGGGCACGAATGCCCTCTTCCGCCATCAACGACACGATTGGATTGGCATCGACAGCGTAAAGGCCTTCAACTGCATGGGCGATGGCATTCATGCCAGAGGTGGCGGCAAATTGTGCGGGCAAGGTTCCCAACAGGTCTGGATCATAAATCACGGTTTCCGGCTGGATTTTTGCATCGCGTTTTGTTGTTTTGGTGCCATCTGCAGTTTCACCAAGAATGTTGGTCATCTCGGAACCGGCATAGCTTGTCGGGATGACAAGCTGTGGCCAGTTGGTGCGAAACGCGATGGCCTTGCCAAGTCCGGTTGATGACCCGCCACCCAATGCAATCGTGCCATCGCAAGCTTCAGACTGCGCAAAGGCCAGTGCCCGCTCGGTCACAGCTAGGGGCGTGTGCATGGCAGCAGCGGCAAAGGCCACGCCACCCGTTTCATTGGTCAGTGTACGGACTGAATCGGCCTGGTGGGCTGTGGTGACAATCAACGGCCGCTTGATGCCGAGACGGCGGGCTTCAGCGGCAGTTTCAGCGATTTTTCCACGGCCGAAAATCACCCGTGTAGGAAGAGCTGAATAAACAAAATTCATGGCTTGTCCTCGACACGATACCCGGTGGGAAACAGCGAGATGTTCCAGCGTTGGGCCACATATCCCCAAATGCCTTTGGGTGCGAGCAACATGATGACAATTGCGATGGCGCCGAGCAGCATGAGGTAAAGCGATCCCAGATCAGCCAAGAATTCCCGCAGCAAGAAATAGACAATGGTGCCAATGATGGGTCCTTCAATGGTGCCTATGCCACCGATGACAACGATGAAAATGACAATGGCAGTCCAGTCATTGACGCTGAAAGCAGCATCGGGAGAAACCCGGATTTTCTGCAAGGCAATCACAGTCCCCACCATGGCTGTCATCCCAGCTACAACAATGTAAACGCCATATTTGATCCGTTCGATGTTTACCCCTAGGCTGGAGGATGCCACTTCGCTGTCGCGTATGGCGGTCAAGGCAAGACCGATGCGCGAGCGCAACAAGCCGTAGACCAATGCCAATGCGCCGATGCCCAAGGCAAGCGTGAGCCAGAAGATCGACGTTTCGCGCCAGAATTTGTTTGCGGCCAGTCCTTGCATCACTGCTGTCGGGATGGAAGTGCCTGATCCACCCCCCAAACCGACGGACCCCAGTTGCGCTGCAATCAAGCGAAACACTTCCGCCACCACCCATGTGCCAATGGCGAAATAGGCGCCTTGCAAGCGGAACACCAATTTGCCCACGGGCAAGGCGACCAACACTGCCATCAGGCCCGCAAAGGGAATGGCAAAATAGGGATGAATGCCAAGGTAAATGGTGACTGAGACCATGATGTACACACCAAGGCCCACATAGGCCTGTTGCCCAACTGACACCAAGCCTGTGTAGCCCGCCAACAAGTTCCATAGAGTAGCCAGCGCAAGATAAATCATCATCTCACCGATGAGCCGCAGGGTGGCGATGGAACCCCACCAGGGTGCGGCCAGCAGCAGGACCACGAGAAAGATGGCAATCACGCCAGCGATGCGGCTGGCAGTTGTGGCACGGGAAATTTGCAACGTCATCCCTGCATCCTCGGAAACAGCCCGCGCGGTTTGACGGCAAGAACGAGCAAGAAAACCAGATGCCCTGCCAAAACCTGAAAGCCGGGATTGAGATGAGCACCAAGACCCTGGGCCACGCCGAGTATGACACCACCCACCAGCGTGCCCCACAAATTTCCGAGGCCACCGATGATCACAGCTTCAAAACCGAAAATCAGACGACCCGGGCCAATTGCCGGATCAAAGTTGGCGCGGATGCCCAGAAACACACCCGCTATGGCCACAACACCCAGGCACAATGCCATGGCCCAGCCATAGACCTTGCGTTTGTCCAAGCCCATGAGCGTTGCGATTTCAGGATCATCTGACGTTGCACGAAACGCCCGACCTATCGGCGTTTTGTAAAAAACATATTGCAGGCCTGCAATGACCAGCACCGCGACAATAAACTGCAACAACGGCAGATAACCCACGTTCACCCCTTGACCCATGCTGAATGAACCCGTTTCAAGCGCTCCTGCTTGCAGTTTTCGACTGTCGACGGAGAAGATTTCCAGCAGGCCATTCTGGATGATCACGGACAATCCGAATGTGACCAGCAAGGGCGGCAAGACATCTTTGCCCAAGACGCGATTGAGAATGCCGATTTGCAAGGCATAGCCAAAAGCCATGGCCAACGGGATCACCACTATCAGGCTTGCCAGGGGATGCATGCCCGTTGTGTAGACCACGACCCAGGCGAGATAGGCCGCCGCCACAATCAAATCACCATGGGCAATATTGACAAGCCGCATCACACCGAAGATCAACGACAGTCCTGCTGCAAACAACGCATAAAGTCCGCCGACCAACACGCCTTGAATGATGATGTTGAGCCAGGTCATCGTCACATCCCAAAATACGCGGCTGAAATCTGGTCTTTGGTAAAGGCTTTGGGTTGGCCTTGCAATGAAACGCGACCTTCCTGCAGGCAAAGGAATTGATCAGATGAATTCAAGGCGCGGGTAACATCCTGCTCCACGAGGATCGCAGTCAAACCACCATTGCCAACAATGCGCGGCAAAAGGGCGTAGATGTCCTTGATCACGATTGGCGCAAGACCAAGGCTCAACTCATCAAGCAAGATGATTTCAGGATTGGACATCAATCCACGGCCAATCGCCACCATCTGTTGCTGCCCGCCTGAAAGGGATGTGGAGGGCACATTGCGCTTTTCCTTCAGGATCGGGAAGAGGCCATAAATCGCTGCCAGGTTCCAGGGCCCTGTCCGCTTGACCTGTCCACCCAACACCAGATTTTCTTCCACCGTCAAGGAAGGGAACAGTCGACGTCCTTCCGGCACCAGCGAAATGCCCAGGGCGACAATGGCATTGGCAGCAAGGCCATGAATCGCCTGGCCCTTGAAACGGACATGGCCTGTCTTTTTGGGCAATAGCCCGCAGATGGACTTCAGCAAGGTGCTTTTGCCGGCACCATTGGCCCCGATCAGCGAAAGTACTTCGCCTTTTCTGACGATCAGGGAGACGCCGTGCAGGACCTTGGCATCATCGTACCAGGCCTCCAGATTTTCGACGGACAGGATGGCATTGGACATGATGGCGTCAGGCATGGGCATCCTCGCCCAGATAGACACTTTTCACGTCCTTGCTCTGCATCACGTCATCGGGTGCACCGTCGGCAATCAGTTTTCCGAAGTTGAGCACAACCAGCCGCTGGGCCACCGACAAAAGGGCATGCACAACATGTTCAATCCAGACAATGGTGACGCCCGACGCATGTACGTCACGGATTGCCGAGAGCAGTGACTGGCATTCGCGCTCGGTCAAGCCGCCGGCGATTTCGTCCAGCAGAAGCAGTTCAGGTTCTGTCGCCAAGGCACGCGCCAACTCCAAACGTTTGCGTTCGAGCAATGTGATGGAGCTTGCAAGCTGGTTTGCCTTGGCCTTCATGCCCGTCAATTCCATGACGTTCAGGGCATGCTGAACCGGATTGTCGGCGGCACGGCCAAAGGCTGCGCCCACCAAAATGTTTTCAAACACGGTCATGCCGTTGAAGGGATGCGGCACCTGGAATGAGCGGGAAATGCCAAGTTTGCAACGTTTCGCCGCATTCAATTTCGAGATGTCAGCATCCTTGAACACAACGCGGCCAGAATCGGCGGTCACTGTGCCGGCAATGAGATTGAACAGTGTGGTTTTGCCTGCACCATTCGGCCCAAGTATGCCAACGATCTCGCCTTTCTGCACAGCAAGGCTCACCGCATCAGAAACGACCAATGCGCCAAATCGTTTGCTGATATTTTCGAGGCTGAGGAGGGGCATGAGTGAATGAATGGGACGGGATTACTCCCGCCCCAGACTCAAATGGCTTCAGCCGAGTGTGCGCAGTTTGCCACCTACCGGAATGTTTGGTGCCTGCGGATTGTTGGTGATGACAAGTTCGAGGCCATTGCTGGTTTTCGTCCACTGTCCACCGACGAGCGGGGTTTTGCAGACGTTCTTGACCGGATTGTTCGGGCCACCCTTCCATGAAATCGGCCCGATGATGGTGTCGAGTTGGGTTTCACCGATTGCCGCAAGAATGGCCTCAGGATCATTCAAGTCCTTGGTGCGCTTGATCACATCAAATGCAATTTCAAACAAGGCATGACCAAAGCCCAGGGGCTGTGTCCATGGTCTGCCGGTTCCTGCCGTATAGGCATCGCAAAGTTCCTTGGCAGTTTGACCCGTAAGACTGGACTTGAAGGGGTGGCTTGGTGACCACCAGATTTCTGTTGTCAGGCCATCGCCACGATCTCCCAGCCCTGCAACAGACGATGGGAACAGTAGCGCCTTGCCGATGGTCACAACCTTTGGCTTGAAACCTTGCTGTGCGCATTGACCCCAGAATGTTGCAAAGTCGGGCGGGATCATCACGCCTGTCACGATTTCAACGCCTGCTTCCTTGAACGCCGTGATCTGCGAGGTGAAGTCGTTGCTCAAGGGCTCATAGCGGCCTGGATCAACCAGCTTGTAGCCCGCAGCGGCAAGGGGGCCTGGGAAGCCAACCTTGGGATCGCCCCAGGCATTGCCGTCCGCATCATTGGCGAACACCCCGCCGACGACTTTCGCTGCACCTGACTCGTCCCAGATGCTGAGGAAATTTGCGATCACATCTTCGAGGCCCCAGAAGGCGTGGTAAGTGTATTTAAAGCCCTTTGTCGGGTCGCCACCGCGGCCAAAGAAGAATGTCTGCCAAGGGGCGTCGTCTGAAATGCAAGGAATGCCGTTGAGTTCGGCTTGGTCGGAAACCGGGTTCACAGTGTCAGGCGTGCCCTTGGCGAGCAACATTTTGACGCCGTCTTTTTCGATCAACTCAGTTGTCACTTCAGCCGCACGGTTGGGACTGGACTGGGAGTCGCGTTCCAGAATTTCCACGGGCACGGGCAATTTTGCCATCACGTCCTTCAACTGCCCAATTGTCCAGCTTGTGGCTTCGCCGAAACCTGCAATGGGGCCGGTGACAGGACCGACTTTTCCGATCTTGAAGACGTCGGCGGCATAGGCACGGCGCAACACTGCGGGTGCCGCAACAAGGCCCGCACTTGCCTTCAAGATTGCGCGCCGGTTCAAAGTATTGAGTTTTGACATTGTTTCCCTCCGAGGACTTTCAGTTTCATTTCAGCCTTCTTGCGAGGCATCCCAGATTTATTATCAGGGTGCAGTTCCCCCGTCATCCGCATTTTCCCGACAGGCGAAACAGCACATCTCATGGCAACCTTGTTCTCACCATCAATCGACTGATCGCACGTCAGGACTCTTCATTGTCATTATGAACGGCAGCACGCTTGAGTCAAGCAGTTTGTTCACAGATTGACAATTGTTCAAAATATGAACAAACTGGAGTATGGCCAGAAAACCGACAGACATGCTGGGGAGTTTTGCCAAGGGCCTTTCGGTGATTGAGGCTTTTTCGGCAGACAAGCCCAGACTCTCGATTGCAGAAGCTGCGTCGTCGACGGGTTTGGACCGGGCTGCGGCACGGCGCTGCCTGTTGACCCTGACGGAACTTGGATATGCGGATTTTGACGGCAAGCATTTCAGCCTAACGCCACGCATCCTGCGGCTTGGGACATCTTGTTTGGCCACCATGCCGCTGCCGCGCATTGTGCAACCGCTTCTTGACAAACTGTCTGACGAAATCGGCCAAAGTACATCCGTTTCCATTCTCGACAATGCGGAAATTGTTTATGTGGCGCGTGCCGCCCAACAACGGCTGATATCGATCAACCTGATGGCGGGAAGCCGCCTCCCCGCCAGTTGCTCGTCGATGGGCCGGGTGTTGTTGGCCAGCTTGTCTGATGCAGAAATCCGCAAAATCCTCAAAGACCAACCGTGGAAAAAGCGCACGCCCAAAACCATCACCAGCGTGGAAAAAACCCTCCAGTTGATCCGACGTGCGCGGCTGCAAGGATTTGCCATCGTTGATCAGGAAATTGAAGTCGGGTTGCGGTCCATCGCTGTGCCCTTGCTTGATACACGCGGACGGACGGTTGCGGCCCTCAACGTGGGTGTGGCTGCGGTGCAGGACAGTGCGGACGAGCTGGAATTTCTCTATCTTGAAAAATTGCGCGCGGTGCAATCTGCCCTGCGGCCACTATTGGGTTGAGCAGAGAAAATCTAGAAATGCAGTGATTCCATTTCATCCGCATTGGAACTTGTCATGATCTTGCGCAAGTTGCGGAAGCGCCGTGCCCCATAGACGAGGGCATCCCTGCCGATACCAGCGGCCACCTCCACAACCTCGCCAATCAAAACTGTGTGGGAGAATTGGTCCAGTGCTTCAACAACAACACATTCAAATGCGGCGGCAGCATCTTGCAACAAGGGGCTGCCTCTCAACCCCACGCGCCATTCGCCGACGGAAAAACGATCAAAGTCTTTGCCAAACATGCCAGCAAACGATTTGCCAACCTTCTCCTGGTTGTCAGACAACACGTTCACACCAAAATGGCCCGCCGACATGATCTTATCGTAGGTGAAGCCGGACTTGTTCACGCACACCAGCAATCGCGGCGGGCTGGCGCAGACCGATGATACAGCCGTTGCCGTGAGGCCGAAACGTTCACCCTGCCAGCGCGTTGTGATCACGCAAACGGATGCGACATGCTGGCCCATGGCCTGGACAAAATCTGCTGTCGAAACAGTTTGTGTCATCACTCAAACAACGGGAGTGCCGGGGTCCTGGCCCAACAGGATCTTGCCATAGATTTCTGCACCTGCATCATACAACAGGAAACCATGCATGCAGGTGGCCTGCAGATTGCGGAAGGCCCGCTGGATCGGGCTTTTGAGAGACAAGCCAGCCGCACCGCCAATGGTCATCAACTCTTGTACAGCATCGCGGCACATTCTTGGTGCCAAACAAATGTCCATGCGGATGCGGCCCCGCAATTCCATCGGCATGGTTTCACCACGCTTGGCCCAGGCATCAATGTCATCAGCAACACGATAGAGGATCAATTCTGCTGCATGAATTTTGGAGGCCGCCTCGCCGAGGATGCGCTGCAAGGGCTGCCATTCGTGGCTGATATGGGCTGTGTACATGACGTTTTTGCCGGGAACGACTTTCAGGAACTCGTCCAAGGCTGATCGTGCAATGCCGGTGGCACCTGATGCAATGCAGAGGCCGAGCACTGGTGCTGCCTGCGATTTGAATACCGTTGGGGCTTGAGGGTCGGTGTAGGGTGTCGTCTGGTTGGTCAACAATGCCGACAATGACAAGAAGCGGTGGGCAGGGACAATGAGGTCCTTGCACTTCACAGAGTTGCTGCCCGTGCCTTGCAAGCCGGCCACATGCCAGTCGTCGACAATGTCGAGATCCTTGCGCGGCACCAGCAAATCACCATCATCAAGCTTGTTGCCCGCTTCATCAAAAACCTGTGTGCCCAGAAGCAACCATTGGCAATGAATATTGCCTGAGGCAAAGGGCCAGAAGCCAGTCAACGAAAAGCTGCCGTCAGCCTTTCGTGTTGCCTTGCCGCGTGGGCCAATGACGGCTGAAACCGGGTGGTCTCCCCCGTCTGAAAAAACGTCCTGCCGGAATTTTTCGTTGGCATGGCCGAACATCCAGCTATGGGCTTGCCACACCCCAAGCACCCATGCTGTTGCACCACAGCCGTAAGCGACATTCGATATGACATCGACATGGGAACGCATGCCCAACTCGTGACCGCCGCAAGATGCAGGTTGGATGGTTTGCAGCAGGCCATTGTCAATCAACAGGTCAACGCATTCACGCGGGACGTAACGCAACTCCTCGGCTTTCGCGGCATGTTTTTGCAATTCGGGTATGATCGAAATCGCAATTTTCCTGGCGTCGGCCTCAGTCATGGGCGGTTTGACATGCATGTTCATTCGGATCCTCCATGAAACACCTTAACTGAATATCATTCAATATTGAGTGAAAGTCAATATCAATTGCCAACGCTGTCCAAAAATGCCAGAACAACACGAAATGGAGTGGATTCTGTTGCTTGCCGACGAAACTGATCGACGCGAAACCAAGGCGATGGGCCGTGTGGCCCGCAAACAGTTGCGCAAACGTGAGGCGCTGGTGCTGGCTGGATACAAGGTCATGTCCGAGCGCGGCATTGACCAGGCAACCATGCTGGAGATTGCCGAATTGGCCGATGTGGGGGCCGGCACGGTTTACAGTTACTTCAAATCCAAAGATGAACTGGCCATCGCAGTGATGGAGCGCCTAATGTATGATTTGGCGCTCCGCATCGAAAACGTGACCAACTCTTTCACAGACCCAGCACAGGTTTATGCTTTTGGTGTGCGGTCAGTCATTGAAGCAGCAACCAACGACATTCGCTGGAAGCAATTGCTCTATCGTTCTGAAGTGATCGCCGACGCCATGCATCGCCGAATGGGCCCCTTTGCCATTCGCGATCTCGAAAACGCCACCAAGGCTGGGCGCTTCAAGGTGCGCGACGCAAGCCTGACTTTCAAGATGGCCGCCCACGCCATTGTCGGTAGTTGCCTCGCCATCACCCAAGGTGAATTTTCATCAGACGCGGTGGAAGAGATTGTCGTCCGCATCTTGTGCATGACAGGCGTTGGTGAAGATGAAGCTGTCGAACTTGCCAAGAGGGAAAGGCCGCCCCTGCCGCTTGAAGGCAGTATCGTATCGCGTAAGGTCACGTAGTTCCCGGCGATTTTTCAATGCC
The DNA here is from genome assembly GCA_031418195.1 of Hyphomicrobiales bacterium. Classification (GTDB taxonomy): domain Bacteria; phylum Pseudomonadota; class Alphaproteobacteria; order Rhizobiales; family Aestuariivirgaceae; genus Aestuariivirga. Next base: position 45,771 of record JANOXA010000135.1, read on the forward strand.
GTGGATGGGAAGCGCAATGGCGCATGCACCATGGCTTCAGTTTTATTTGAACGTCGTGTCGATCCCAGGCGGATAGGGAATGACCACCAACAGCTTGCACACATGGTTTGAACGGTTGACGACCTCGCGCATTTCGTTCGCAGCGATGGTACAGGAATCCATGGGATGGAGTTGTGTTTCCATGCCATTCACAATCACCGTCAATTCGCCTTCCAGCACCACATAGACTTTTTCAAATGGTGTGAAGTCTGGCCCTGCCCCGCCGCCTGGCAGAAATTGTGAAAAGCCCACCCATTGATTTTGCGGGCCGCCGTTTTCAAATCCCTGCAATCTCAACCCAACAACGCCCCGATGGTTGGTGGCTTCGTAGGGTTTCGCGTCCTTGAACCGCTTGACCAGCATCAGCTTTCAGCCTCATGATTGGTGATGAAGTCCTTGGGAATTTCCGGACCCCAGAGATAGATTGAATCCTCGGGCGGATAGTCACCAGCGTTCCAGTCACAGGTTGCCGGGATATAGTCTATGTCAGCAGAATATTCCGAATAGCTTCCCCATGGATCGCGGACATAATGGAAGTAGTTCGAGCCCAACACATGGCGACCAACGCCCCAGCCTTTGCTGAAGCCCTTGTCAGCCATCTGCATGGCGCCCTTGCCGATCTCGTTGATGTTGCCCACGTCCCAACTGCAATGGTGCAGCCCAGGTGCGCTGGATTTGGCAAAGGCAACCAGGTGATGATCAGACCCATGAATGCCGTGCATAAAGCATATGCCATCGCCTGAACGATCAGACAGGCGCAGCCCCAGGGTGCGGCTGTAGAACGCAATTGCCCCTGGCACATCAACCGTGAAGCAGAGCACATGAGCCAATCGCGTGGGACGAACCTTTGGTGCCTTCGAACGTTGGGGTGCGGCTGCCGCACCCGCCGGACCACTCTGCATGTCGAAAGCCGACTTGGCGTTCGGTGCAGTTTTTTCCGCCACTTTCACTTCGACCAGAATGTCATTGTGGTCTCGAAACCAGATTCCGTTGGAATCAAAACCCGGCGGCGCATCCATCAACCTTACACCTTCCGCTTCGATCCTGCGCTTCATCGGCTCGAAATCTTCCTCGAACACGCCGAAAGAGAGGTAGTTCAACTTCTTGCGTTGTCCCTCAGCAATGCTGGCCCAGCAATGGTTTGAGCCGAAGGTGTAGATGCCCAGGGCATTGCTTTCTTCGCGCACATCGAGACCAAAGGACTTGTAAAATTCCTCGGCAACGCGGAGGTTTGGAACGAACATGTTGAAAGTGTCCATGGAGTGAACGCCCAGTTCTCCGGGGCGTTTGACGATGGCAAGTTTTCCACCGATGGCCGTCATGGCAATCTCCTATTTTCTGTCAAGCACAGGATTGGACAAAACACCGATGTTTTCAATTTCAATTTCGCAGGTATCACCATGCTTCATCCAGAGTTGGGGTTTACGTGCCATGCCCACACCTGAAGGTGTGCCGGTTACAATCAAGTCACCTGGCTTCAATGTCAGGAAAGATGAGATGATGGCCACCAGATTTGCCACTGGAAACACCATGTCCGATGTCGAAGCGCTCTGCACCACTTGCCCGTTCAGTCGCGTTTGCAGTTTCAAACCTTTACAGCCACTTGGCAATTCATCTGCTGTCACAAGCCATGGACCAAAGGCGCCTGTATCATCGAAGTTTTTGCCAGGCGTCCATTGTGGGGCCTTGAACTGATAGTCGCGCAACGAGCCATCATTGAAAATTGAGTACCCCATGACGTGATCCAATGCATCAGTTTCACTCACATCTCGGGCGGACTTTCCGATGATGGCGACCAGTTCTCCTTCATAGTCAAACTGCTCTGATTGCGGAGGCCGCAGCAACGGTGCGCCATGACCGATCAAACTTGAATTGAAGCGGCCGAACAATGTGGGGAAGTCAGGCTGTTTGAAGCCGCTTTCAGCTGAATGGTCGCGATAGTTCAAGCCTACACAAATGACTTTTTCAGGATTGGCGAGGGGCGGTAGAAATTGAATTTCTGCAGTTTTCAGAACCGGAGCAGACATTAGTTTTTCGCCAGCTTCGGCCAATTGATTGCCACCGCTCTTGATCAATGCTTCAAGCGAACCCGGATATTCTGCTTCGCTGGTGCTGCGACCGCGCCAATCATTGCCAGCCTTTACTGCGATGCCTTGTCTGCCGTGAGAGAGGTATGAAACAAACCGCATTGCCAAAGTCCCGTTGTTGTGTTGGTTCGCGATACAAAGATAGCGCTCTCACCAGACAGGCGTCAACAATAATATATTATTTTACAATAATACTTTATTGCGCAATTTAACTGGTGTAGCCTTTTAATCATGCAATTGACCGTTTCACGAACCCGGCCCTCATCTGGCAGCCTGACCGCTGAAGCCTATGGCCGCATTCGTACCGAGATTCTGTGTTGTCGGTTGAAACCGGGCCAAAAGCTGATCATTCAAGAACTTTGTGATGCCATGCAGTTCAGTCTGGGTGCTGTTCGCGAAGCTCTTTCGCGCCTCTCTGCTGAAGGATTGGTGGTTGCCGAGCCGCGCAAAGGCTTTCGCGTGGCTTCCGTCTCAGAAAGCGAGCTGCGCGACATCACCATGGTGCGCACCAAAATTGAAACGTCGTGCCTGGAAAGCGCCATCCGCAACGGTGATTTGCAATGGGAAGCCAATATCATGGCGTTGCTGTTCGCGCTTTCCAAACTGCAGGTGTCTGATCCCGCTGATCCCAATCGCCTGAACGGAATTTGGGCTGAAACCCACCAGAAATTTCACCTCGCCTTGGTCGCCGCTTGCGACAGCCCGTGGCTATTGCGCTTGCGCGAGACACTCTATCTGCATTCCGAGCGGTATCGCTGGATGTCCCTGCCGCGCGACCGCAGGCAGCGCAATCTTCATGCTGAGCATGAAGCAATTGCAAAGGCAGCGGTTGCGAGAGACACCGGCAAATCATGCAGCTTGCTTGGGCAACACATTGCCAAAACAGCCCAAATCGTTGCCGACCCAAAGTCTACCTGAGCCTGCCGACTTTTACTTTGACGGGATCGAGGCCATCTATACCACCCAAAATCTTGTCGCCAGGCACAACGGGCCCAACACCAGCGGGTGTTCCGGTCATGATCAAGTCTCCAGGGCCCAAATGATAAAACCTTGAGAGATGGGAGATGATTTCATCAACCTTCCAGACGAGATCATCAAGGTGTGCATTTTGCCTGAGTTCGCCATTCAACGAGAGATGGATGCGCTGCGGCCCCACCACGCCGAAGTCCTTCGATTTTGTGATGGTCGAAACAATGGCTGACTGTTCAACATCCTTTCCCAAATCCCAGGGGCGCTGGTGGGCGCGTTCCGACAATTGCAAATCCCGCCGCGTCATGTCGAGACCGACGGCATAGCCGTAGACTGCGGCTTTCGCCTTCTTGAGGTCAGCGTTGACTATGCGCTTGCCCATCGCCACGACCAATTCAACTTCATAATGAAAATTGCTGGTGCCACCGGGATAGGAAATTGTGCTGCCGGTGTTTTTGAAATGCGCCGCTGACTTCAAGAAATAGAATGGCTTTTCCCGATCAACCGCGATGCCCATTTCCTTGGCATGTTCAACATAGTTGCGACCAACGCAGAAAATGCGGTTGACCGGATAGAGTTTGCGCTCACCTTCAACTGGAAGCGAAGGAATATCGGGGGGATCAAAAAGAAACGCCATCTCTGCTTCACCTCGGATTTTAAAACAATTCATAAAGCGCCGTTTGGCTTTATGCAACCGGCGCCAATGTGCGGCGCCCATTTTAGTACTTGGCGAAAATGATTGTCGTGTTAGCTTGCGGCAAAGGCCGGAAACCATGAAAGTCGCATCATGAAATGCAGTCATACGATTCATGACCACACCTGCCATCACGGCTGGAACAACGCAAACAAGCCTGCGCTCACAATCAAGCCAGGTGAAACGGTTGAATTTCACACACAGGATTCGTCGGGAGGGCAATTATCGGCCAATTCAACCTTGGCTGATTTGGGAAAGTTGGACTTTGACAAAGTGAACCCTGTCACGGGGCCGGTGTTTGTTGAGGGAGCCGAACCGGGAGACGCCATCAAGATGACGCTGCTGGAATTTGGTCCTTCCGGTTGGGGGTGGACCGCCAACATTCCAGGATTTGGACTGCTTGCTGATCAGTTCACAGACCCTGCACTGCATATCTGGACCTATGACAAGGCTTCTCTCGCCCCCGCATTATTTGGCAAAAATGCCCGCATTCCATTGAAACCTTTCTGTGGCACGATTGGCCTTGCACCCGCCGAAGCTGGTCAACACTCCGTTGTGCCGCCGCGCCGGATGGGTGGCAATATGGATATTCGAGACCTCTCGGCGGGGACGGAACTTTGGCTGCCGGTGGAAGTAAAAGGTGGCCTGTTCAGTCTGGGAGATACCCATGCAGCCCAAGGTGATGGCGAGGTTTGTGGAACTGCGATTGAAAGCCCTTGCACTGTCGCGGCAAAACTTGAACTGGTCAAGGGGGCAGACTTGAAGTTCCCGCGTTTCAGAACGGCAGGACCGGTTACGCGCCATCTTGATGGCAAGGGTTATGAAGCGACAACCGGCATCGGCCCCGACTTGATGGCAGCAGCCAAAGATGCCGTTTCAGGTATGATTGAACTTTTGTGCAAGCAACAGAAGCTGAGCGCAGTTGAAGCCTACATGCTCTGTTCGGTTTGCGGCGACCTGCGGATCAGCGAGATTGTTGACATGCCAAACTGGGTGGTGAGTTTCTATTTTCCGCGCATTGTTTTTGATTGACCGAAGAGTTGTCTGTCTTGTCGTCACCAGCCACTTGAATTGGCTTTATGCGTTTGATCAAGCCCGCACAGAAGTTCCCTCCCCTTTTGTGGACAGAAAGGGGGTAACCGAGATTAACCTGCTAGGGCTTCGATTTCGGCGATCATCTCATCAGTCGTACGGGTGCGGCAGTAGTGGCCACGCATCTGTTCCAGTGATACGTTGTGCCGTGACTCCTCGTTCGCGGCGCATGCATCTTCAATTTGCGTGACCATGAAGCCGCGATCTGCTGCGTCGCGGATTGCGCATTCAACGCATTGATCAGTGCAGATTCCATAAATCACCAGGTACTCGATACCCAGGTTGCGCAGCACATATTCGATATTGGTGGAGTTGAAAATTCCAGACGCAGTTTTTGGAATGACGATGTCATTGGCTTCCGGCCCCACTTCCTTGATAACCTTGGACTCCCATGAACCCTTGGCGCAAAACAAGTTGGAAATCTTGTGGTCGAGGCTGCGGTCACGTCCGTCGAGAGTATAGCTTTCGATTGTCGTGTAAATCACTTCGATGCCGGCCTTGCGGGCTGCGGTTTGCAGACGTTGCTGATTTGGGATCAGTTGTTTTTCAATTCTCTCCATGATGTCAAGATAAGGCGATTCCTTTGAGCCGGGGATGCGAGCCTGGGCAATGCGCTCCGGATTCCATTCCGAATTCTGCATGTCGATGGACAGAAGCGCTGTCTTGCGTGGTTCAATTGCACGTTCCCGGTAAGCGCCATGGGGCGCATCTACTGCGGGAATTGGGACAAGTTTCATGTTGAAATCCTTTCAATGGAAATTGGGATCGCTTGCGTTGCGGCGCAGCATTTCAAGCATGGCCATGCGCTTTGAAGCTTGTGGCCCGAGCGTTTTCACCAGCCGCGTGATGAGCGCATCTGTGGCGGCGATGGCAATGGCCAATGTGTCCATGGGTGTAGTGGTCTCCACGGTGACAGGAATCACAACATCAGCCACGTCGGCAATGGGTGAGAGTTCAAGATCTGTAAACAGTACAATGCGCAATCCAAACTGCTTTGCGGTTTGGCAGAAGGCAATTGTTTCAGGTTGATAACGGCGGAAGTCATAGGCGAGCAGCACATCCTTGCGGGTGAAATCCGCAATGCGGTCTTCACGCAACCCTGAGGCTTGTGGTGCCAGAACATGGACTTCGCCCCGCAATGTTATCAGCTGATACGCCGCGTATTGGGCAAGTACAGAACTCCAGCGCCCTCCCAACAGATAGATGCGAGCCTTCTTGTCGCTGATCAGACCAGCTGCCTTGTCGAGAGAACGCTGCATGGAGGCATCAAGCAGTTTCTGCATGGCGCCTGCCAGATGGTCCATCATGCTGCGGTCTGCGTTGGATGTTTTGCCGGGCTTGCTCTGATGTTTCTGCAGCAAGGCCAGAGGTGAAACTTCAGCGTCCTGGACTTCAAGACGAATGGCGCGCTGAAAATCCGTGAACTTCTTGAAACCAAGACGTTTGACAAAGCGTGTTACAGTCGGTGCGCTGACATCGGACAAGCGGGCCAAGTCTTCAATGCCACCCAATGCGCTGACAGGATAACGTTCCAGGACAAGTCTCGCAACGCGCGTGTCGCTGGCGCTGAAATCCGGCAGATGTTGCTCAACAAGCGAACGAACGGTCATTGCTTCAGCTTCGGTTGACGTTCTGGGCAGGAAGCAGACCATCCGGGCGGGCCACGAGAATGGCAATGATAATCGACAGCGATATGGCCTCGCGGTAGGGTGCAACGCTTTCCGGCAGATAACCTTGCAAAAAAACTTCGACGATACCCACGGCAAACCCTCCGGCAACAGCCCCTGAAAGCGAGCCCAAGCCGCCAAGGACAGTGGCGATGAAAGCTTTGAGGACGGGGGCGGCACCCATCAGCGGATCAACTGAACCGCGTTGCGCCACCCACAGCACTGCGGTGACACCAGCGAGCACGCCTGATATTGCGAAGGCCAGCGCAACAACGTGATTGGCTTTGATGCCAACCAGCCGGACCACGGGGAAGTCTTCAGCAGCAGCACGCATGGCCACACCAAGCGTGGTGCGCGTCAGGACAAGCGTCAAGGCGATCAGCGAAAGAATGACGACGGTAATGGAAATGATTGACATGACGCTGATGGTCAAAAAACCGATGTTGACAGTGCCGGACATCCAGGCGGGCAGTACAATGGGAACAGGACGCGCGGTAATGCCATTCTGGAAAAACACCTTGATGATTTCGCTTACTGCGAAAGAAGTGATAAGCAGCGATGTAACGTTGGCCCCACGCATGGCGCGAAAGGCAATGCGTTCCATGGCAACGGATGCCAGCATGGCCACAACAACGCCCAGCAGGATGGCGGCTGCAACTGGAACTGACGACAACAGCGCAAACCAGATGGCATAGCCCGCCACGGTCATGACTTCGCCGTGGGCGAAATTGATCAGCCGGACAATCGAAAAGACAACGGCAAGGCCGAGCGCCAACAAGGCATAAATGCCGCCCAGGCTGATGGCATTCACGCATTGCTGGAGAAAGACATCCATGGATCACGCCGCCAAATAGGTTTCAGAAACTTTGCTGTCACGCGCCAATTCAGCACCCGTGCCTGAGATCGCTATGCGACCATTGGCAAGCACGATGCCATGATCGGCAATCGCCAGTGACATCGGCACATTTTGCTCGACCAGCAGAATGGTGATGCCTTCATCGCGCAGTGACGCAATGAGATCAAAGACGCGCTCGACCATTTGCGGTGCCAGGCCGAGTGACGGCTCATCAAGGAGCAGGAGTTTTGGTTTGGACATCAGTGCACGGGCAATCGAAAGCATCTGCTGTTCACCGCCAGAAAGCAGTCCGGCCTTTTGGCGCGTGCGTTCACGCAGAATCGGGAAGCGTTCTTCCATTTCGTTTTGGCGGGCACGGCGATCATCCGCGTTTGCGTGGCTTGCCCCACCCAGCCAGAGATTTTCTGCAACTGAAAGGCTTGAAAAGATTCGCCGCCCTTCCGGCACCAGGCTGACACCTTGCCTCGACAATGTTTCAGGCGGCAGGCCGGAAACCGGCCTGCCGTTATAGGTGATGGTGCCCGATGTGGGCTTGAGAAGACCTGCAATCGATGCCAGGGTTGTTGACTTGCCAGCGCCATTGGCGCCGAGCAAGGCAACTATCTCGCCTTGCCCGACGTTAAAGCTGATGCCACGCACCGCTTCAACGGGACCGTAGCGCATGACAAGATTTTCAACCGCCAGCATGGATCACATTCCACTCATGGCTTCGGCATGGTAGCGGGATCGGCCATTTCGCGGCGGATGAACACCTTCTGGCCACCCTCGATCTTTGACAGCACAACAGCACGAAGCGGCATGCGGTCGGTCCCCGCAAAAGTGTAGTTGCTCATGATGCCCGGCTGGTCCTTGAGGTTGGCGAGAGCATCGCGCACGGCCTTCGGATCAGTCGAACCTGCAACGGTCACGGCAGCATCTATCATGCCCGCCACATCGCAACCACTGACAATGTAGTTGGTATCAACTTCATTGCCCGTCGCGGCTTTGTAGCGTGCTGCAAACTCAGCCTGCTTGCTGCCTTCGTCGGTGTAACCACCTGATGTGTGAACCACTCCGTTCACGACTTCGCCCAAGCCACGCACGGTTGGCGTGTCAAGTGCATCAGCCCCCATGACTGGCAATGTTACTCCAGCACCGCGCAGCGCTTTTATAAAGGCCGGGAAGTCCGGCTCCCATGCCGATGTCATGATGACATCAGGTTGCGGGCTGAGCGCCTTGATGGTGGTGACGATGGCAGAGAAATCAGGCTGGTTCAGAGTGAAGGAACCTTCGCCAATGATTTTGCCGCCCTTCGATTCAAAAACCTGGCCGAAATATTCTGGCCCCTTTAAGAGATAAGCCGCGTCAGGCGATTTCAGAAGCCATACTGTCTTGTAGCCCAGCTCAGCTGCATAAGCGCCCAGCACGGCAGCCTGTTGGTTGTCCGCGGGGTAAGCGCCGAAAACAAATTCGCCAACCGATGTCAAAATCGGCGCTGTGCCAGCGGGCGTCAAAGTCGGAATGCCAGCAGGACTGGTGATCTGGCCCATGGCCATGGTTGGGTCACCATCGGAAGGTGCAATAATGAAGTTTACTTTTTTGTCGACGAACTCCTGGGCGATTTTCACAGTTTCAGCGGTGTCTGAGCGGGTGTCACGAATGTCGATCACCACCTTGTGCTTGCCGGCAAGTCCGCCCTTGGCATTGATTTCGTCAACACAGAACTTGAAACCTGCGTAGGCAGGTTGGTCATAGGCAGCAAGCCAGCCGGACTGGGCGGCAGTTATGCCGACGACGTAATCTTCAGACATGGCAGGTGTTGCCGCCAGCATGGTTGCACCACATAGAGCAGCGGCGATCTTGAACGATAATCTTGACATCAGATATTCTCCCTTGGTTGATTTGGCTGCGCTTCCTTTGGTTCTGATTTTTTCGGCGCACGGGAGGCGCGCGTGCCGATATAGGCTTCAATGACATCGGGATTTTTTTGAACGTTTGAGGGTGAATCATCTGCGATGAGCCGCCCACGATTCAAGACGACGACACGATCGCAAAGCGACATCACAAATTTAAGATCATGATCGATGAGAAGCAAACCAAGATTGCGCTGATCCGGCAACAGCTTGAGGCGCTTGGCAAGATCGGCAGTTTCCTCAGGGTTCATGCCGGCAGCAGGTTCATCGAGCAGCAGAAAGCGTGGCTTGGTTGCAAGCGCACGTGCGATCTCCAGCCGACGGCGTGCGCCATAGGGCAATGCATCTGATGGATTGTCAGCCATATCCGGCAGCCCGACAAATGCCAGCTCGTTTTGCGCAATCAACTTGGCATCCGCAAGACCCGCGCCATTGGCGATTGCCGCCACCGCAACATTCTCACCCGCCGTCAATCCCGTAAACAGTCTGATGTTTTGAAATGTGCGTGATATACCGCTTGCAGCGATTGTGTGTGCCGCAAGATCACTGATGGTTTTCACACCGATTTTCACCGTGCCAGATGTCAGCGGATAAATTGATGTCATGGCGTTGACGAGTGTGGACTTTCCAGCGCCGTTGGGGCCGATCAGACCTGTGACACGGCCTGGCTCCACGATAAAACTCACAGCATCGACTGCCGTCAAGCCGGCGAAGGTTTTGGTGGCATTCTCCACGCGGAGTATGTCAGGGTTTGGTGCATTTACCTTGTCTTCGTGGCGGACCGATTTCGTGATTTTTGCCGACTGAGAGAACCAACCCATGGCAAACTCCTTGACGCCCATCAACCCTGAAGGCCGCCACCACAACACGAACAACATTGCAAGACTTACACCAACAATTGGCAAGCCGAATATTTCGGGAACATGAAGGGGTCCAAGATCAAAGCCGCGTTCAAATTCTTGCAGCAATTCTTGCATGAACATCACCATGCCCACGCCCACCACGGCACCTGTCACGGTTCCCATGCCTCCCACAATCAACATCGCAACATAAGTAAATGCCATGTGAAAGTAGAAGTCCTTTGGCGTGAAGGCGCCCAGCATATGGCCATAAAGTGCGCCTGCGACAGCTGCCATGCCGCCGGAAATGATCCATGCCATGTAGCGCATGCGCGGGGGGTTGACGCCAACGGCAACGGCGGCGGTTTCATTGTCACGAGCGGCGCGCATCATCAGGCCGAGGCGGCTTTCCCGATAGAGCCGCGATACCATGATAAACAGGCAGGCAAAAATCAACGCCACAACAATGTTTGTCACCCGTGGCACGCCATAAAATGCTTGATTGCCGCGGGTGAAATCGCGGGCTGCTGCAAGAATGGAATATACAATAATCAGAAAGCCAAGCGTTGCTATGGAAGCTGATGCGCCAGCCAGTCTGGCAATTGCCAGACCAGAAACAGCAGCCAAGGCAAAGCCTACGCACGAGACTAAAAGAAGAGAAACAGGCAACGCCAGTTCATGACCTGCGAGCCACGCGGGCAGATTGGGCAATGTGGTCTTTAACATGGTGGCAGGCATTGTCAGCCACGCAGAAACATAGGCTCCCACACCCATGAAGGCCGTGTGGCCGAATGATACAACGCCAGAGTTTCCGCTAAACAACTGGAAAGCCAGAACAGCACACAGGTTCACACATAGCAATGTCATCAGACGCTGGCCTGAAAGGCCAAAGATGAGCCATGCCGCCAAGGTGACTGCGCACAGAAGCGCTGCAAGCGCCAAAGCTTCCAGGCCCGGTTGCAACAATGGCATTTCCCTTTGGGTGTTCACAATCTGCGCCCTGAAGGCATTCTCCTGTCGTCACTGGAACAATACTCAGCGGATTGTATTGCGATGTCAATACAGTTTCTTTATGGTGACAGAAATCCAATCTGTGAAAACAGAAATTCATCGCTTCGAGAATTAAAATGGAGTGAACCGTGAACCACGAGAACCGGCTGTTGCAGGCAACTGACCCGCAACCTGTAGGCAAAGAACGCCTGCATGGGCGAAGCCGCTTTCTATTGATTGCAGATCATGCCGGAAATGCCGTGCCGCAATACCTGGGCGATCTTGGCATTTCATCGGTTGATGTCAATCGCCATATTGGAATCGACATTGGCATTCACGGCGTATCACAGCGCTTGTCAATACTTCTCAATGCTCCCTATGTATTTCAACCCTATTCCCGCCTCGTGATTGACTGCAACCGGCAGCTCGGCAACTTCACTTCAATTGCACTTGTCAGTGACGGCACCCATATTCCTGCCAATCAACACCTTGCTCCGCAATCGATTGCATTAAGGCAAGATGAGATTTTCTGGCCCTATCACAATGCCGTTGCGCACCAGATTCTAACCATGCGCAAAGCAAGTGGTCCCCCTGTTGTGATCGCCATGCACAGTTTCACACCCAAACATGGTGAATACCCCGCCGCGCGCCCGTGGCAGATCGGTGTTCTTTTCAACCGCGATGACCGGTTGGCACGTTGCCTGATTGGACTTTTGGAAGCAGAAGGCGACCTGACCGTCGGCATCAACCAGCCTTACGCTGTTGAGGACGATGTAGACTATGCAATTCCAGTTCATTGCGAAAAAGGCGGACTTATACATGTGGAACTTGAAATCAGACAGGATTTGATCGGCACGCCTGCAGGGCAAGCCGCATGGGCGACACGGCTTGCGCGGTTGCTGCCATTGGCGCTTGATGCCGTTGAGCGCCACCAAACTAAAAAGGCAAGATGAGCAATGTCAAAACAGCATTTTCTGTTTCTCGGTCATCAAGATTTCTCAGGTCTCTTGAGAGGGCGATCCGTGCCGAAAGAGCGCCGCAAGGAAGCGCTCTCCCATGGGTTGCCATGGGTGCCCGCCAACTTCTCGATTGGCCCGACAAATATTTTGCCAGCTGATAATCCTTTTGGACCCATGGGTGAAATCCGATTATTCGCCGATCCTTCCGCACTGGCAACTTTGCCTGCCTATGACAACCGGCCAGCTTTCGATCTGGTTCTCTGCGATGCACGCATGCCTGATGGCTCGCCTTGGCCCTATTGCCCGCGAACGGCGTTGAAAAGCGCGGTTGCGCGGCTCAAGACAGAAGCTGGGCTCACCATGAAGGTGGCCTTTGAGCACGAGTTTTTGGTAAAGGGATTGAACCAGAAAGCCCACCCGGCTTTCTCGCTTTCTTCAGGGCGCAATGTTTCGCATCTAGCTGATCTGGCGATGGCAACACTGGCGAAGTCCGGGATCAGATTGGAGCAATTCCAGGCGGAGTATGGAACCGACCAGTTCGAATTTTCATCGGAGCCAACTGATCCATTGCAAGCCGCAGACCGCGCTGTTCTAACGCTTGAAGTCATTCGTGATTGCGCCCGTCAGCTGGATCTCCACGCCAGTTTTCTCCCTAAACCAGCATTGAATGCATCAGGCAATGGTGTTCACATTCATTTCAGTTTGTATCGCAATGGCAAACCCGTTACTGCCGCAAAAGATTGGGTAACGGAAACATCCGGGGCATTTGCGCAAGGCATTCTCGATCAGGCCGAGACTGCTGTGCCTTTCACCTGCCTGTCGACTAATTCATTCCTCAGGTTCCGCCCGCATTTCTGGGTTGGCACATACACCTGTCTTGGCGTCAAGAACCGCGAGGCGATGATCAGACTTGTGCCACGCAAGCCTGATGCAAAGGGCAATAATCCCCATGCCTCGTTGGAGTATCGCGTGACTGATGCGACTGCCAATGTCTATGTTGCCCTGGCGGCGATCATTGGTGCCGGACTTGATGGATTGAAAGCCAAGCGCATCCCAGTGAATATCTCGCAGGATCCCGATGACATTCCGCCAGCAAAACGCCAGGCAATGGGCATTCGGCATTTGCCTCAGTCTATGGAAGAAGCCATGAAAGGACTTGATGTCAGCGTTGCCAACCGTTGGCTTGGCAGTGATCTTGTCACCGCTTACCTGGCCTGCAGGCGCGAAGACTTGCGCCAATTCGGCAGTGGCGATCCGGAACAAATGGCAGCAATCCTGATGAATGTTTATTGACGTGCAATGACTGACAACACTTCAAATGCAATGTCTCTTCTGGCGCGTGATGGACAGGCGATTGCGAAACTTCAAAAACTCCGCTTCAACCCGGCAGCCGTTGTTGGTGGCACGGGATCTTCCCTGTTGCTCGAAGATGGACGCAAGCTGATTGACCTTTCAGCCGGCTGGGGTGCGGCAATCCTCGGCTATGGCCACCCCGCGATCAAGGACGCCATGCAGCGGGTGGCGGCAAATCCAGCGGGTGTTGGACTGATTTCGGTCGTCTCCAAGCCTTCCGTGGAACTGGCCGAAAAACTCCTGGCAGTGACCCCAGGACACGGTGAAAGGCGGGTGTGGTTAGGACACTCTGCATCAGACGCAAACGAAGCCGTAATCCGTGCGTTGACGGCTGCGACGGGTCGTGAGAGGTTCATTTCCTTCGCAGGCTCGTGGCACGGCGGCACGGTGGGTTCCATGGGGGTATCGGGCCATCCTGCATTGGACCCTCGAGCGCGCAGCGAAGGCCTGCATCTGCTGCCCTATCCCAATACCTATCGTGATCCCGAAGGCCATGCCGAACACATAGTCATTCAATTTGACGATTGGGCAGAACGGGAAGGCCGCAACTATGCCGCTTGCTTCATTGAGCCAATACAAAGTGACGGTGGTGTGAATGTGCCGCCACCGGGCTTCCTCGCACAGATTGTCGCGGTTTGCAGGCGGCATGACATGGTTGTGGTTTCCGATGAGGCGAAAGTCGGTTTGGCACGCACAGGCAGCTTGCACGCTTTCGCCGATGATGGCTGGGTGCCTGATATCGTCGTACTTGGCAAAGGCCTCGGCGGCGGACTTCCCATCGGTGCTGCCATCGGCCCGGCTCACATCATGGATTATGCGTCGGGCTTTGCCTTGCAGACATTGCACGGCAATCCATTCTCGGCGACTGCTGCGTTGGCGGTTCTCGAAACAATCGAAAGCGAAAAACTCACGGCGCGAGCCACCAAGGCTGGGCACGCGTTCATCAAAGGCTTTGCAGCCCTGGCACAAAAATATGGTTGTATCGGCGATGTGCGTGGCCGCGGGCTGGCGTTGGGCTTGGAAATTGTCACGGAACGCCGCTCAAAAACGCCTGACAAACTCAAGGCCATCAAGATTGCCTTGCGTGGCTTTGAACTTGGCGCACTGTTCTATTACGTGGGAGCAGCAGGCAACGTGCTTGAGTTCACGCCACCGCTCATTATTTCCGACCTGGAAATTGCAGCCGCTCTGCAAATCATCGATCAGGCGATTGCTGATGTGGAAAGCAACTACATTGATGACGCAACAGCCCAAAGCTTTGCAGCATGGTGATGCGAAAAACCGTGAACGCTACAGTTTATCCCTGACGGCCTCCAACAATTTGGCGCGATCCTTTCGCGCTTTCAAAGCCTGCGACATGGTGACTTGGGTGAATTTGGTTGGCGTATGGGGTTGCAATTGGCCGATCAAATCCATGTCTGCCGAGATCACTGCGCCCACCATGAAATAGCCACCGCCGGATACCGCATCCCGGTGCAAGACAATGGGTTCGGTGCCGCTTGGCACCTGGATGGAACCGTAGGGGTAACAGGCATCAACGATATTCGATGGGTCGGAGCCTGCGCCAAACGGCGGCACACGATCAACGAACTCCACTTTGCGCCCGCCCTTAAAACGATAGCCAATGCGATCAGCTTCGGGGGCAACTTTCCAGGTGTCTTCAAGGAAATGCCTACCCGCTTCCGCCGTGATGCGGTGCCAATAAAGGCCGGGGATCATGCGGAGTTCCGCTGGCATTGCGGGTCCGCGGCGCAGTTTTTCTGGAACGCCGCGGCCTTCGCTGGCGGCGCGGCCTTTGCCGATTTTCAGCCTGTCGCCTTCGGCAAGCTTGCGGCCATTGAAACCACCGAGCGTGCCCAGCGTATAGGTAGAGCGTGATCCGAGAACCACGGGAACATCAATGCCGCCTGAAATGGCAATGTAGGCGCGCGCACCTTTCTTCAAAAAGTCGAAAGACAGCACATCGCCTTTTTTAACCTTGAATGATGTCCATGTCGGCTGTGCTTCGCCGTTTACCTTGGGCGGAAGTTCTGCACCTGTCACGGCCACGGTAGCTGCGTCAATGAATTGCAGCTCAGGCCCCATGAATACCGCTTCGAGAACCGCAAGGGTTTCCCTGTTGCCGACAAGCAGGTTGGCGCAGCGCAGGGCAAAACGATCCATGCCACCAGAAATTGGTATGCCGATGTGATAATATCCGGGTCTTCCCAAGTCCTGCACAGTTGTTGAAAGTCCGGGCTTTAGAACCTTGATGGACCCACTCTTCGCATCAACCATTGAGCGCCCCCATCAGCTTGGCGTTATATGCATCCATGTCGTTCTTGAATTCATCAAGTTTGAATGTCAGGTCTTTCATGCGCGGCATGAATTTGCCCTTTTCCACAGCGATGACCGTGGCATCATATTCTGCCCGGTCAATGGGTTTCCACTTCACGATGTCACCCGGCTTGAAAAGACACATGAAGTCCTTCAGGTATTTTATCTTCTGGTCGGGATCATAAATCGGCATGGGTGTGATGCCGAACATCTGGTAACCACCCGCACCTCGCACGGAATAAATACAGCCAAAGCAACCGCCATGGCCCACGGTGAGTTTTGGCGTATCGGTGCGGGGACGGAGATATTTCGGCGACTGGATTTGCCGTTGCTTCTCGACCATCTGATAGAGGAACGGCAGCCCTGCAACGAACCCCACCATGGACACAAACCATGGTGCACCGGAGTGCGCTTTTACAAAACCATCGATGCCACCGAGATTGTTGATGCGGGCCGTGTATTCCACGTCAGTGGAGTTCGGATCCTGGTGGCGGTCGCGGAACTTCATCAAGGTCTCGTTGGTCCACGGGTCATTGTACAAAACCGGAATTTCGATAATGCGGGTTTTCAGCTGTGACTTGCCCTTGCCCGCCGATTTCTCAATCGCCTTCAATTCCTTCATCAAATCAGATGGCTTGATCACATCGGGATTAAACTTGATCTGGAATGAGGCGTTGGCCGGACAGATTTCTGTCACACCTTTGATCCGGGTTTTTTTCACCGCCGTGGTTATCGACAGGCTTTTGAAAAATGCGTCAAGTGACATTGCTTCGTCACACTCAACGAAAATGTGTTCGTCACCACCGTAGGAATATCTGGTTTTCATGTGTGGGCATCCCTCGTCATGATTTCAGTTTGTCCAAATTTTGCTCAAGCCATGGCTCAAGCCAGCGCGTGTGAAAGGCCGCGGCCCGCACATCAAGGTCGGCGGCAAGTGCAAGATGCAAAGGCTTTGTGGTTGCCAAACCTTCAATGCGCAATTCATTCAGTGCACGGATCATTCGGTTGATTGCGAGTTCCCGCGAAGTGTCCCAGACAATCAGTTTGCCGAGCAGTGAATCATAAAACGGCGGCACCTGATAGCCTTGATAGAGCATGGTATCAAACCGCGTGCCTGGTCCGCCCGGCACCGTCAGTGCTGTGACTGTTCCTGGATCCGGCATGAAATTCTTTGCAGGGTCTTCCGCATTGATGCGCACTTCAATGGCATGGCCGTTCATGCGCACCTCATGCTGCGCCACTGACAACGACGCTCCACCCGCCACCAGTATCATCTCCCGCACCAGATCAATGCCGGTGATCATCTCTGTCACCGGGTGTTCCACCTGAATGCGGGTGTTCATCTCGATGAAATAGAATTCATGGGTTTGGTCGTCGTAGAGATATTCCAAAGTTCCTGCTCCGCGATAGTTCACGGCTTCGGCCAGAGCGACGGCGGATGCACAAAGTTTCTCGCGCACGGCTTGCGGCAACACAGCTGATGGTGCTTCCTCCCAAACCTTTTGGCGGCGGCGTTGCAACGAACACTCCCGCTCAAAACAATGGATGGCGCGTTTGCCATCACCGATGATTTGAACTTCGATGTGGCGGGCCCGTTCAATCACCTTCTCCAGATAAAGCCCGACATCGCCAAAGGCGGCCCGGGCCTCGGCGCTGGCTTGCGGCATCATGGTTTCAAGTTCCGCCATGTCTTGCGCAATGCGAATGCCGCGCCCACCACCCCCTGCTGCGGCCTTGATCATCACCGGAAAGCCAATTGCTGCGGCAATCTTCTTGGCTTGATCGAGATCATCAACACGGCCATCAGAACCGGGCACGCAGGGCACACCGGCTTTCAATGCGGCAACGCGGGCTGCAACCTTGTCGCCCATGGTGCGAATGGCATCGCCCTTGGGGCCCACAAAAACCATGCCTGCGGTCTCGACGGCATCAGCGAAAGCGGCATTTTCCGCCAGAAATCCATAGCCGGGATGCACTGCATCAGCGCCCGTCTGTTTGGCGGCGTCCAAAATATTGGTTATGCTCAAATAGGACTTCGCCGCGTGGGGCGGTCCGATGTTCACGGCTTCATCTGCCATTTTCACAGCAAGTGAATCTGCGTCAGCACTGCTGTGTACCTGCACTGTCTTGATGCCAAGCTCCTTCGCGGCGCGGATCACCCGCACGGCAATTTCACCCCGGTTGGCGATGAGGAGCTTTTTGATCGTCATCGACTAGCCAATTTCCACCAAAGGCTGGCCTGCCATCACAGGTTCTTCATTGTCGACGATGAACTTCACAATCTTGCCCGCCTGGTCTGCCTTCACTTCGTTGAAGGATTTCATCACTTCGACAAGGCCGATGACATCACCCATGGCAACCATGTCACCTGCGTTCTTGTAATGTGGTTTGTCTGGTGCGGATTTGCGGTAGAAGGTACCGGGCAGTGGTGAGAGAATGTGTTTGGCCATGGTGTCCCCGTTTTTGTTCAAGCTTGTTTGATATAAGGTTTGATCGCATGGCGCACAGCTTGCGCAATGGCAACAGCATTGGGCGTGTCGGAATGGATGCAAATTGTATCAGCCCGAACGGCAACATCTTTGCCGCCGATGCTTTTCACCTTGCCTTCCCTGATGGCGCGGAGTGATTTTGCCGCAGCATCAGCCGGGTCTTTCGCAGCGTGTTCACGTGTGATGATCAAGCCGCCCTCATCATTGTAATCGAGGTCGGTGTAGAACTCGGCGATGAATTCGTGGCCGCGCGCCGGGTAAACCTTTTCATGAAACGTGTTGATCATGCCGATCAGTGGCACTTTGAAAACATCTGCCGCATCACACACGGCATGGGCCATCTCTTCCATGCGCGCCGTCATGCCATAAAGCGAACCATGGGGCTTGATGTGATTGAGCGTCATACCCTCAGCTTCGAGAAATCCCTTCAACGCGCCGACTTGATAAATGATACAGTTTGCAAGTTCCTCTCGGCCAATCTTCATTTCGCGGCGGCCGAAGCCCTGCAGATCAGGCAATGAGGGATGGGCACCCACTTTCACGCCATGCTGCTTGGCCAGGCGCACGGTTGAACGCATATGATTGAAATCCGAAGCGTGAAACCCGCAGGCTATATTTGCAATGTCGATCAGCGGCATGATGCCCGCGTCATCGCCCAGTTTATAAAGCCCAAAGGCCTCGCCCATATCGCAATTGATCACAGTCACGGCAGTCTCCTGAGTGCAGACAAGACTGCATGAAGATTGGCCGTTTGTAAAACTGGATTTTCAACCGGCTTCAATCAACCCTTTGTTTCGATGGTTTGACTGAGTTGTTTAAACAACACCGCAGCAGCCTCCGCACCTGGATCATTGTGGCCAGCGAGGTGGCTTTCAGAAACATAGCTGGCGCGGCCAGCTTTGGCACGCAGCATCTTGCCGGTTCTGTCAGCCCCTGCGCGGGCAGCGGCGGCAGCCTTGTCAAGGCCCGAGGGCAAGGCATCAAGTGCAGGAGACAGTGCGTCAATCATGGTGCGGTCGCCAATTTCCGCACCGCCGACTTGTTGTATCCGCGCCAGTCCCGCCTTCAGGGCATTCACATGGTCTTGGCCATTGGCCGATGCATCACCTGCTGCCGTAAAGAAGATGGCGAGCAATACGCCCGATGAACCGCCCATGGTCTGGCCGAGTTCCGTGCCGATGGCGCGGTAGAGTTGGGTCCAGTTGGCCAATGGCAAACGATCAAAC
The DNA here is from genome assembly GCA_031418195.1 of Hyphomicrobiales bacterium. Taxonomy (GTDB): domain Bacteria; phylum Pseudomonadota; class Alphaproteobacteria; order Rhizobiales; family Aestuariivirgaceae; genus Aestuariivirga. Next base: position 65,239 of record JANOXA010000135.1, read on the forward strand.
GCCTTGATCAATGCCCGCGCCGCTGTGGCGAGGGTGGACCCGGTATCGCCATCCCCGGATTTGGCGTCGAGTGCATTGAGGTCAGTTTCTGCGGCCATGAGAATTTCACAGCAGCGCCGGATGAGTTTCTCGTTCCCGGCATTTTTGGATGGCACGGATTGGCTCGGCTTCAGTCCGGAGGGCATGGGAAGAATTTGAATGTCGGATACAGGATGACAACCTGGCCAAGCCCGGGGCGCGACATGGGTTTGCAGGGCTGCCAAGTCCCGGCCCTCGAGGGGCAACAACGAAACCGAAAAGCCGTGCATATCAAGTGCGGTCATCATGGCTGATGGCCCCACCATGTGGGTGATATGCGGGCCAATGGATGACTTGCAAAGTTCACCCGCCAGCACGCTCATTTCAAGGGCGGTGGTGCTGCCGAGATTATTCAGAATGGCCACATGGGGACCGGGCTTGATGGTTTGGGCCAAGCGATCCGCCACCATGTTCATGGCTTCGCGGGCACTGCGGAATTCCACCTGCTCAACGCCGGGTTCGCCATGAATGCCAAGCCCCAATTCAGCCTTGCCAGCGGGAATGCGATTTTCCTTCGGAGAACCTGGAACGGTGCAACTGTTCAGTGACATGCCAATTGATTTCACATTCCTGATGATGTGATCAGCGGCTTTGGTCACCGCTTCAAGATTGGCACCTTGTTCTGCCAGTGCACCCGCAATCTTGTGCACAAACAATGCGCCCGCAACACCGCGAGGACGCGAAATATCTGGCAGGGCTATATCATCGGCGACGACAACCATGCTGACTTTCAACCCGAGGGCCCGCGCCCGCTCTGCAGCCAAGCCGAAGTTCAACCGGTCACCTGTGTAGTTCTTCAAGATCAGCAAACATCCTGGCTCACCCGTTACAGCAAGGATGCCTGCCAAAACAGTATCGACGGAGGGAGAAGCAAAGACATCGCCGCAAACCGCTGCGGTGAGCATGCCACGCCCGACAAATCCTGCGTGGGACGGTTCATGTCCAGAGCCGCCACCCGACACCAGCGCCACCTTGGATTTGTCCCAATCAGTTCGCACCACCACCTTGATGTGGGGATAGCCATCAAGCCTGGCCATTTTGCCATTGGCGGTGCGCAAGAACCCGTCGATCGCATCAGTGACCAGGGTTTCCTTTTGGTTGGTGAATTGATTCATAGACAGTCTCCTTGGATGGACGAAGCAAGCAGGGTATCTTTATCAAACGGCATCACTTTGTAAATTGAGCCAGCCAACTTCCGCCTTATCAAGCGTAATGGCCAATCCCGGCAATGTCGATGCAATCTCGCCGGGGCTGCGGGGGCCGACAAGGGCCAGCGACGGAAAGTCTTGGGCCAGCACCCAGGCGGTAGCAATATTATGAGGGGATACGCCATATTGCGCGGCAAGTTTCTCCGCCCGCCGCCGACGCTCGGCATTGGCGGGGCTGCCGAAACAGGTTTCCGGACTGGTATCGGCAGGCAGGCGCGCACGCAAAGCTTCGGGCAGGAAATAGCCGCGGGCCTGGGAAGACCAACTGAGATGGGTGGTTTGAGTTGTCGCAAGGAAGGCCAGCGTTTCCGTATTGTTTGACGAGATACAACCCGGCCAGACGGGCTTTTCCATCACCGCCAAGGACAGGTTGTTGTTGAGGATGGTCATCGCAGCAAGTCCCTTGGCAGCGGCATAGGCATTGGCAGCCTTGAGCCTAGCGACCGACCAGTTTGAACCGCCAAAGGCACCAATGCGTCCGGCGTTTTGCAAACGGTTCAGCGCATCGACAAATTCACCGACTGGCACATCGGGGTTGTCGCGGTGCATGATATAAATCGGCGCATGGTCGAGGCCCAAACGATCCAGTGAGATATCCAGTTGCGCTGCAATGGCGCCGGGCAGGCAATAGGGAGTATGGGCGCCCTTGACGATGGTGATCACGTCTTTCGCCACACCACGGCTGGCAATCCATTGCCCCAGAACTTTTTCGTGGTGGCCACCGCCATAGACAAAGCCTGTGTCAAAAGCATTGCCACCGGCTTCCATCCAGGCATCCCAGACCAATGCGCCTGATGCGATGTCATCCTTGTTGTCGCAACCGATGACCAGTTGGCTGATCGATGTCGCCAGACCCACAATCTTTACTTTGGGAATTTTTGGCAGGCCCTTGGGCAAGACAGCGGGTGTTATGCGGCGATGCTCGGGGTCTTCGGCAAATGTCGCATAGCCCAGTTCGGCGCGCCAGCGATCCAATGCGGTGTTGTTGCCAATGCTGTCGGCCCAGCTCATGGCAGGATGGGGTGCCTGTTGATGGCCCGCTGCAATGGCCTGGCTGGCGCATTCCGCTTCAAACGCGAAAAGTTGTTTGGGACTGTTGATTGCTTCGGTGCGGCATTTACCATCAACAGTGAAGATAATTTTTGCGTCAGATGGTCCGGCATTGCGGCCGGGCACCCAAGGATCAACAAGTTCGATTGTACCTTTGTCACCCGTGATGATGGCGCGGTTGTCCATTGTCCGTGCAATGGCGCAAGCGATCTCCGCCATAAATCCATTGGTGAAAGAGAGCAATGCATGGGCCACCTCATCAACACCACTTGCGCCAATGATTCCGACGCCCTTGATGGCAACAGGTTCGGCGAAGGGTTGGCCCTTCGATGCCCCGGCAACCAAGCGGGCCAATGACAGGGGGTAGCCGCCGACATCGAGAATACCGCCACCGCCGAGCTTGCGGTCATAGTGCCTTGAATCTGGATCAAAGGGTGCTGCGAAACCAAAACTTGTTTTCAAATGACGCAGCCTGCCGATTTCGCCTGAAGCGATGATCTCCAGCAACCGGTCGATTTGCGGATGGCAGCGATACATTAAGGCTTCCATGAAGAATGTGCCGCATTGTTCGGCCACTTCCGTCATCGCTACAACTTCTGCACCATTCATGCCCGCAGGTTTTTCAACCAACACAGCTTTACCGGCCCGCATGGCCCTGATGGCCCATTCAGCGTGCCACGGGTGCGGTGTTGAAATATAAATTGCATCAACCTCAGCATCGGCCAACAGGGCCTGATAGTCGGGGTAGCGATTTCCAACCCTGATGTTGTTACGGTCGCCAAAACCGGCAAGCCGAACTGGCGAACGGCTGGCAATTGCCGTGAGTTCGCCTGATGGTGCCTCGGCCAAGCCATCGGCAAAATTCTGGGCAATGCGTCCCGGTCCCAAAATACCCCAGCGAACAGGTTTCATCAATTTTCCAATTTCAAAAGTTTTTGACAAGTTGATAATTTGCATCAAACACTGGGCTGAGTTTTTTCACAAGTGCGGGTGATGAACCGACTTCTTCCTGGTCCAACTTCAGGAGCACCACCTGCGATCAACTGGCTATCGGCAACATGTCCTTCAGCGACTGTCGGTTCAACATTATCACCGGGAGGATCAGATATTTCCGATTGCACCACAATTGCCAGATATGAGAGAGTGCTTGATGTGCAAGTTGTCCCGAACGTGACGACAACACCACAAACGATCAAATAACAGGGATCGCCCGCAACGTCGGGCCAGGAGGAAACGTGACGACTTCAACAACCAACCAATTGCGCAAAAACGCCCTCGGCGTTGGTGCTGTGACCTTCATGGTCATTTCAGCCGCCGCACCACTTACAGGTGCCGCTGCTGCCATTCCACTCGGCATGTTGCTGGGCAACGGGCTCGGCCTGCCGCTCACATTCATTCTGCTGACCATCCTGATGCTGGTGTTTGCCGTGGGCTATCTCGCCATGGCCCGTCATATCAACAATGCCGGTGCTTTCTATGCTTTCAATGCCCGTGGCCTGGGTGGCCATGTGGGTGGTGCGGTGGCTGGCATCGCCCTGCTCTCCTACAATGCCATGCAAATTGGTTTGCTGGGCTTGCTGGGTGGTGCTGCTGCGGGCACTTTTGGTGCCATGGGTCTGGTGCTGCCCTGGTGGGTTTGGAGCCTGATCGCCATCGCGGTTGTCGGCTTTCTGGGATATCGCCAGGTCAATCTGTCGGCCAAGGTTTTGACCGTTCTGGTGATTCTTGAATATCTCATCATCCTGCTGGTTGATGCCGCCATTCTTGTCAAAGGTGGTGATTCGGGGCTTTCGATTCCGTTGTTCTCCACCACAAATTTGTTGGGCGGTTCCCTGCCGGTTGCCATTCTTTTTGCATTGGGCTGCTGGATCGGCATCGAAGCGACAACCATCTATGCCGAAGAAGCACGCAATCCGCGCGAGACCATTCCAAAGGCCACCTACCTCTCCATCCTGCTGATCGGCGGTTTCTTCCTGCTCACCTCCTGGCTTGCCATTGTGGCCACAGGCGTTGACAAGGTCATGCCTGCGATTGGTGCATTACCTGACCCTACGGCCTATCTGTTCGAAGTTGCGGGCCGTTATATGGGTGGCACAACTGCCACCATCATGGGCCTGCTGTTTGTAACGTCAATCTTTGCTGCCGTCAGCGCATTCCACAATTACATCTCCCGCTACACCTATGTGATGGGCCGAGAGGGATTGCTGCCCGCCAGCACTGGCGTTACCCATGGGCAACATCAAAGCCCGCACGTTGGTTCGGTCATCCAGACCGTGTGCGCGGTTCTGGTGGTGGGATTGTTTGCGGTTCTGGGGCTTGACCCCATTCTCAACCTCTTCACCTGGATCAGCCAGATTGGCACCCTCGGCATCATCGCCATGATGGCTTTGACGTCGCTGGCTGTAATCATGTTTTTCAATCGCGATGCCCGCGGTGAAAATGCCCTCGCGACGAAGATTGCGCCGCTGGTTGCGGGCGTGATCATGTTGGGCCTGTTTGGCTACATCTTCTTCAACTACGGTGGATTGACGGGAACATCCGGTGCACTTGGCTATATTCTGCCAGGTCTGGTGGTTCTGGCTGCCATTGTTGGTTATGGGTTGGCCGCTTCATTGAAATCCAGCAACCCCGCCAAATTCGCCCGCATGGGTGAAAACAAGAACTGACGTTTGATCAGAATTTTGGAATGCGGGGGCGGCTCACAAGCCGCCCTTGTCATTTCAGAACTGTGCCGTCTGCCAGCCAACCATCAAACACCTGCAAGGCTTCTTGAACAAAGGCTGCGTCGTTGATGTGGGCCTCGATTTCAACAAGCGCCACATTGGTTGGACAGGCTATACGCATTTCATCGCAGAACGCCGCAAGTCCTGCTGCATCATACAAGGGGCCCCCTTCCCGGTCCCATTCATTGCCGCCCTTGGTGGGCAACAAGAAAGTTACAGGTGCTTTGGCAGTGGAAAGTTTTTCACACAGCACCCGCGCCAGTTTGCGGCGCTCATCCGGCGTCTGGACTACTGACGTCAGCAACCGGTTATGGGCATGGGCGGGCCTGCCCCGCATACTTTCCGGCATGGGTTGCCAGCCCACCAGGTCAACCAGATCATAACAACCGATCGACACCAATTGCGGAATGCCAGCGAGTCCCGCACTGATCATGCGATCAGGGCCAGCGCTGATGGCTGAACCAAACAAATGATTGCCGACTTCCTGAGGCGCAAAATCAAATACAGCGGCAAAAGCCCCTTGTGCAGCCAGGGATTCAAAGGCTCTTCCGCCCATGCCGGTGGCATGGAAAACCGCGACTTCGAAACCGCGTTCTTCCAAAGCTGGCTTGAGGCTGACCATATAGCGCAGCACAGTTTTGCCAAAGCTCGTCATGCCAATCAGCGGTTTGTCCCGCTTGGGAAACTCGACAGCGCGGGCAGACCCCAGCACGGCACCCGCAGCCTGGCTGAGCGACGCCTTGCAGACAGAATTCAATCCATATAGCCCACCTGCCCAGAGGATCATCTGTATGTCCGGAGCCAGTCGTTCAGGCGGCAACATGGCAGAGAAGCTGACGGTTGAGACAATGTATTTCGGCACGCCCAAGGGCAGTGCTCCACAAAGATCAAGTGCCAGGTCTGTGCCCATGGAACCACCCAACACGATAACACCATGGATGCGTCCTTCAGCATGCAGGGACCGGGCCAGATGGGCTGATCCCCTGGCCATGATCTGCATCGCGGTGTTTTCATTTTCACAGGTTATGGCAGCCGCGATGCTTGATCCTGCCGCCGCTGCCACATCGTGTTTTGAAATGTCCGTGGCTTGCGAAGCCTCCCCCAGCACCGACACATCCACAGTCAGCACACTGCCACCTTGGGCGCGGATGATGCTGCTGATGTAATTCAGCTCATCGTCTTTGGTATCAAAGGTGCCAACGACAAGGATGGTGCGATGGTCAGACAATTTGCCACCGACCAAACAGTTGAAGCGGCAGCAGGGCGTGTCTCAAACCGTCGACTTGTCGTTGGTACATGGCTGATACAGCTTTCCTTGCAGTGGTTTATATGTCAAACCCTTGTTTCACAATGCTTGCACGGGCTGAAAATCCCCGTCAAGCGAGATAGCGGAAAAAACCAAAATTCATGTCGCTGACCGTCGACAAGGCGCTGGATCTTCTCAACTTCTTCAACCAGTCCCGCATGCGGATCGGGCTTTCGGAATTTGCCCGGCTGGCGAAAATTGACAAGGCCACGGCCTTTCGCCTGCTTTCATCACTGGCCAAGCATGGCCTGGTTGAACAGGATGCGCAAACCCGGGCCTATCGGCTGGGTGCGGCCACTTTGCGGTTGGCGCGAATCCGAGAGGCGAGTTTTCCGGCAGCCATCATTGCCGCGCCGATCCTGGAAATGCTTTCCGAGCAGACGGGAGAAACCGCCCATGTATCTTTGCTGGCGGGGCAAACCCTGGCGACAATTGGTGTGGTCAACAGCAAAAAGGCACTGCATGTTTCCATGGATGCGGGCGAGCGTCTGCCCCTGCATGCCACGGCTTCCGGCTTGATCTGCCTCGCCTATCAGCGACCGGAGGAGCGTTTGCGCTTGCTGAAAGGCAAACTGCCAAGCTTCACGGCATTTACGTCAACTGAACAGTCGGCCATTATGGCGTTGGTGGAAATCGCCGCAAGCCGGGGTTATGCGGAGTCAGATCAAGGCTTTGAAGCGGGAGTATATGGCATTGCAGCGCCAGTATTTGCGGGCAGTGGTGTGGCCTGCGGAGCGATTGCCGTTGCCACGCCAAGCCAGCGCATTACCCCTGACAGCCAGGCCCAGATCGTCAAGCTGACCTGTGCGGCGGCCATGGAACTGACACGCAAACTGGGTGCCGAACCACCAACGGCCTACAAGGCCTTGCGCCGCAAGAAGTAGCTTTGACGAGATGTTGAAAATTGTTCCGGGGTGCAGTTTTGAGGCCGCGAAGGCGGCAAGGCATGAATTTTTTGGCACTCAAATGTAATTGATGTAATAATCGCGCAACTTGTCGCCTTCGAGGTCTTTGGTTTTTCCGACTTCGGCGCGTTTCATGAAGACGTGGTTGTCGACCAGCAATTGGCCGATGGCTTCCGACAGTGCGACATCCTTTTCCAATTCATTCATGGCCTCAGCCAGATTGTCGGGGGCTGCCACAGTGGACGAGGTATGCTCAAAGCAATCGCCTGTTTCACGCGGCGGCAGGGCATAGCCATTCGTAACGCCAAGCCTTGCTGCTTGCAGAACAGTTGCAACCAGCACGTAGGGATTGGCCGCACCATCGCCCATGCGGTGTTCGATGCGTGCCTTGGCACCGGTTTCGGCGGACACGCGGGTGGTAACGCCGCGATGGTCGCCTCCCCAGTTGCACCAGTAACCCGACATGGTGGCGGGTTTCAACCTTGCATAGGAATTGACGATGGGAGCAATCAATCCGGCCATGCCGCGATGGTGGTGCATGAGACCCGCCACGCAGCCCTTTGCCAGTTTCGTCATCTGGTTTTCAGCGCCGGGATCGCCGATGAGATTTTTGCCTTTACCGTCTTCGAACGAGAAATTCACATGGATGCCACTGCCGCCCTTGTTGGCAAAAGGCTTGGGCAGGCAGGTAAGAATAATTCCATGTTGTGCCGCCACTTCGCGGGCCATCAGGCGGAAGAGGAAATGGTCGTCAACGGCCTTCACCGCATCATCATATTTCAGCGTGAATTCAAATTGCGGCGTGTCATATTCCGTGGTGAAGGATTCCAGCTTGAAGCCTGCCATTTCAGACGCATACCATATGGCGTCGGTGAAGCCTGCGGGATCGGCAAATTGACCGGTGCTGTAAACATAGGACTGGGGCGTATCATAGGGCTTGATGGTGCCATCAGCATCTCGGATGAAAGCAAAGGCCTCAATTTCCATGCCGACCTTGGCGGTGTAACCCAGCTTCTTCCAGTCAGCGACAGCCTTCTTCAATGATGATCTGCCGCACATGGGAAGCGGTGAGCCATCGGCTTGTTGCAGATCACCGACCACCAGATCGATATCAGCCCGCCAACCTTTGCGAATGTCTGATCTGCGATAGGAGCACATCATGTCGGGTGCACCTTCCAACATCCGCGAGCCAGGGGCCGGCAACAGGTCACGGTCGAAATGTACGCCATAGAGGGCTTGGGAAAAGCGCGATGAACCATTTGCCTTCATTTTGTCAGGCGGCAGGTATTTACCCCTTGCGAGATTGAGGTGGTCACAAAACAGCAGGCGCAGGCGCTTTTGAAATCTGGTTTTGGTCTTGTTTGCGAGCATGGGATTTTCCTACTGCAAGGTCAGGCGAACGGGCAGGCGTTTGATGCCGCCGACAAAATTTGAACGGACGAAAGCCGGTTCGCCAACCAGTTCAACAGATTTCACCCGGCGGACAAATTCCTGCATCAGCACGCGGAGTTCCAGCCGCGCCAGCCACATGCCAAGACACACATGCGGACCACCCTGGCCAAAGCCCAGGTGACGGTTGTTGCTGCGCAGGATGTTGACGCGATTGGGGTCTTCAAATGCCGTTTCATCGCGGTTGCCGGAAACAAACCAATAGAGCACCTTGTCGTCACGGCGGATGGTTTTGCCGTGCAATTCAAAATCTCTTGTGGCTGTCCGCCGGAAATAGGTGGCGGGACTGGCCCACCGGACGAACTCATCCGGGGCCGTTTCCCAGACCTTGTTTTCGCCAAGCTGCATTTGCCCCAGCAATTCCGGTTGCTGGGTCAAGGCGTGAAGGGCGGCGACAATTGAATAGCGTGTGGTGTCATTGCCGGCAGCCACGGCGAGGCAGAAGAAATTCTGGAACTCACGCTTTGACATGATGTTTCCCGCATCATCAGGCTGCAGCAAAAGGCCAAGCACGCCCGGACTTTCGCCTGCCTCTTGACGATCTGCCATCAGTTGATCGGCATAGTCATAAAGTTCAACACCGGCGGGCGAGCGGAACGGCATCAATCGATAGGCATCGGTGTCAGTCTTGTCCACCACATGGGCGGTGAAATCAGGATCGCTGTTGGCCATCAGTTGATCACCACGATTGACCAGCCAATCAAGATCCTTTTCAGGCAGTCCCAGGATCTGACCCAGCATGCGCATGGGCAGTTCACGGGCAATTTCCGAAACGGCATCAAACTCTGATGATGCAAATGCGCGATTCAGAATGAGATTGCAGAGATCGCGAATTTGCTGGTCGAATTGCTGGATGACCGGCCCGGAAAAAGCCTTGGCCAGCAGCCTTCGCACTTTGGTGTGATCAGGCGGATCGGTTTCCTGAAAAGTCCGTCTGGCCAGATATTCCTCATAAGTCTGGTCTTCCATGCGAATGCCCTGGGCCGAACTCAACAATTCTGTTTCACGGTTAAGCGCCATGATGTCGGCATGGCGGGTGATCGACCAGAAACCCTTGCCCTGGGGATATTCACACCATGACACAGGATCATCCCGGCGCAGGCGGACAAAGGTGTTCAAGGGCGGACCTTTCACAAAACTGTCGTGGTCAGACAGATCGGCATGGCCATTGTCGGTTGCTTGCCAGACTGTCACTTTCAACTCCCGTTCAACTGGCGCGTTGATCGCGCTTCCATTGTTGCCAAGCATGACAGATGATATGACGAACGGCAACTTTACAAACGACTGATTTAACAGATGAACCAACCGACCATCGGCATACTTGTCACGAATACTGACAATTCTGATTTCGCGCAGAAACATCCAGACGATGGTGAAAAATTCACGCGGTTGCTGCAGCAGGTGCGCCCCGAATGGCAATACAGGATTTATGATTGCACAGAAGGCGTCTTGCCTGCATCGGCAAATGCGTGTGACGGCTATGTGATCGGCGGCAGTCCGGCTTCGGTCAATGATGATGATGCATGGATTGGCGGCTTACTGGATTTCATTCGCCTGCTGCATGCCACAAAGACGCCAGCCGTCGGATGTTGTTTTGGCCATCAGGCGATTGCCACAGCACTGGGCGGCACAGTTGGCAAGAATCCCGGGGGATGGGGCTTTGGCGTGGCCATCACAAATTTTTCCGAGCAATTGCATTGGATGCAGCCAGCTGACAAAACCCTGAATCTGTATGCTGCCCATGGCGAACAAGTAACCGTGCTGCCACCGGAAGCGAAAGTTGTTGGCGGCGATGCCTTTTGTCCCACAGCATCAATGGTGGTGGGCAAGCATTTTTTCACAACCGAATATCATCCCGAGATGACCAAGGAATTTTTTGTGGAACTTACCCACGCCTTTGAAAAATACATTGGCAAGGAAATTGCCGAGGTGGCCAGAGCACAAGCTGAAACTCCCACCGATGGCTTGCACTTTGCCGAATGGATGGCAAGGTTTCTGGAAATGCCGAGAACCGCCGTCTAGCCCGGCTTCAAACAAATTCGCCGCGGAGTGCTTTCTCAATCAATGACTTGGTGTTGGCTACACCATAAAGTGCGGTGAAGGAACCAAAGCGCGGGCCTTTTTCTTCGCCGAGCAGCACCTGATAGAGCATATTGAACCAGCTTTGGGCCACGCCGACGGAGCCATCTTTTTGTGTTGTGGTGTAGGGTTCCCGGCGGCCAATGTCGTAGACGGATTTCTGGATGTCTTCAGGGCTGGTGCCTTCCGCCAAAGTGCCCAAGCGTTCAGCAAGATCGCGCAGGGCTGCTGCCTCATCATCCGTAGGCAGACGATATTTTTTGGCTGTGATGACGAAGTCCTGGTAGTAGCGAATGGCATAACCCACGAGTGAATCAAGACGCGGGTGCGTGGCGGGTGACATTTCCGGCATATAGCGCTGCAAGAAAGCCCACATGACGGATTTGTCTTCGGTATTGGCAACCGCAGCGAGATTGAGCAACAGCGCAAAAGTCACACCGCCAGACTCGGGCGCTGGTGGATTGCCGGCATGAATATGCCAGACCGGATTCATCAACTGGTCCCTGGCTTCGGTCTGCTTTCGAAACGCCGCGAGGAACTGGGCGTATTCGTCAACCGCACGCGGGATCACATCAAAATACAGCCGCTTGGCTTCACGTGGTTTGTTGAACATGAATTGGGCCAGCGAATTGGGATCGGCATAGGTCAGCCATTCATCAATGGTCAGGCCATTGCCCTTGGACTTTGAAATCTTCTGGCCGATGTCATCGAGGAACAACTCATAGACATAATGCTCAGGTGCCGGGGCGCCGAGGATTTCGCAGATCCTGTCATAAACCGGCGCATTGGTTTGATGGTCCTTGCCAAACATTTCAAAGTCAACTTTGAGGGCCGCCCAACGCATGCCAAAGTCGGGCTTCCATTGCAGCTTGGTACTGCCTCCGCGCACATCGAGTGTAATGTCTGTGCCATCCTCATCTGGGAATGTGATGGTGCCCTGCTTGGCGTCGACGGATTTCATCTTCACGTAAAGCACGCGGCCCGAAATCGGTGAAATGGGCAGGAAGGGCGAATAGGTGGCCTGGCGTTCTTCGCCAAGGGTTGGCAGCATCACGCCCATGATGTCATCGAATTTTTCCAGGGCATGGATCAGCATGTCGTCGAAGCGGCCTGACTTGTAATAGTCGGTGGCACTGGCAAATTCATAATCGAACTTGAAAGTATCGAGGAAGCGCCTGAGCATGGCGTTGTTGTGATGACCAAAGCTTTCGTAGTCACCACCAAATGGATTTGGCACCGAGGTCAAAGGCTTGTGCAGATGTGGCAACAGGAAACTCTTGTCCGGCACATTGTCCGGAATTTTGCGCATGCCGTCCATGTCATCGGAAAAACACAACAGCCGTGTCGGCAAGTCCGACATCAGGCTGAAGGCTTTCCGCACCATTGTCGTGCGGGCCACTTCGCCAAAAGTGCCGATATGGGGAAGTCCTGACGGACCATAACCGGTTTCAAACAACACCGACTTCTGGCCCGATTTATCCACCCGCTTCAAAATCTTGCGGGCTTCCTCAAAAGGCCAGGCGCGGGATTCAAGGGCAGCGGAACGGAGGGCGGGGGAAACCGGCATTGATTGAACTTTCATCTGTAATGCCGGGCTTTTAGTTACAAGCCATGTGCCACGCAAGCGCCGCCGCACTGCCGAGAGGGGTGAAAACCATCGCGATTGACTAAATGTCGCTTGCCATGCAACTTTCACAACATGTCAACAATCAATATTCCGCAACACTTGGACCTTTGGCGCGCACGGCTGCCGATTCACGAACTCAAGGCGCGCCGCCTGGAGCTCTACACGGCGCGTCACCGCCATGTTCTGGAACACATGCGAAAGGCGGATGTGGCAGCCATGGTGATCGTCGATTCGAATGACATCACCTATGCGACGGGTGCACGGAACATGACACTGTTCACCATGCGCACGCCAGCCCGCTATCTGCTGATGCTTTCAAACGGCCACACTATTCTTTACGAATATGTGGGGTGCGAACACCTAGCTGACAAACTGCCGACAATCGATGAAGTCCGTTCGGCCGAAGGGCTGAACATGATCAGTTCTGGCGGCAAGGTGGCAGCAGCATCTAAACGTTTTGCGCACGAGATTGCTGGCGTCATACGGGATCACAACATGGCAATTGACCGTATCCATGTAGACCGGCTGCCCTGGCAGGCCACACATGCGTTGATGGCTGAAGGGTTTACCTTGGCGGACGCCGACGACGCCTTGTTGCCAGCCCGCGCTATTAAACTGCCCCTTGAAATACCCTACTTCCGCGAGGCCATGACCAGAATTGATGATGCGGTGAAACGGCTTGAAGACCACGCCGAACCTGATCGCACTGAAAGCGAGGTCTGGTCGGAATTCCATTACAGTCTCATGGCCAAGGAAGGGCAATATGTTTCAACCCGGCTGTTCCAGTCCGGGGAAAAGACTTATCCCTATTTCCAGGAAGCGGGAGACAGGGCTTTGCTGAAAGGCGATCTCCTCTGCCTCGACACGGACGCCATCGGCTTTGAAAACTATTGTGTGGATTATTCGCGCACCTTCCTTTGTGGCGATGGCAAAGCCACAGGCGACCAGCGTCTGCTTTACGGACAGGCGCGCGAACAACTGGAACACAATGCGGCGCTCATGCGCCCCCACATGGAATTTCGTGAACTTGCCGAGAAGGCGTGGAAGGTTCCCGAAGAACACCAGAAAAGCCGCTATTACTGTATTGGTCATGGCCTTGGCATGTCGGGGGAATGGCCCAATATTCCTTATGGCCAACGGGGCGAAGCCTATCCGCTTGCGGGCATGATCGAGCCAGGCATGATCATTTGCATTGAGAGTTATGTGGGTTGGGACAAAAGTGCTGAGGGGGTGAAACTGGAAGACCAGTTCCTGATCTTGCCCAACGGCATTGACCGCATGTCTGGCTATCATTTCGATGAGCGGCTGGGTTGACGGGCAAACTTTCGAAGTTCGGCAGCGGGACTCAAGGTTCCGCCGCCTGCCTTCAATCGGTGGTGCGCTGCAACATAAGCGACTGGCGGTTCAGTTCATGCCTCTCGCATGTTTCTTCAAAAACGCCACTGTGCGACCCCACGCCAGGTCTGCGGCTTCCTTGTTGTATCTTGCTGCATTCGTGTCGTTGTTGAAGGCGTGGTTGGCGCCTTCGTACATGTGCAGTTCATAGGATTTACTGGCCGTCTTGAGGGCGGTTTCAAATTCCGCAATGCCTGCGTTGATGCGTTCATCCAGTGAGGCGTAATGCAGCATCAGGGGTGAGATAATCTTTGGCACGTCAGCGGCGGGGGCTTGTCGGCCGTAATAGGCAACTCCGCCTGCGAGTTTTGGATCGGCAACGGCAAGTGCATTGACAGCGCCGCCGCCCCAGCAGAAGCCCATGGCTCCGGCTTTGCCCGTACTTTGACTGTGTGAAGATAACGCTGCGATCGCCGCCATCGAATAGGCAACGTTGGCTTCTGGTTTTAAAGCGCCAATCATCTCTTTGGCCTTTTCTTCATCAGCAGGTGTGCCGCCTGCGGGAGCCAGGTAATCCGCACCAAAGGCCACAAAACCTTCCAGCGCCATACGGCGGGTCACGTCTTTGATGTGGGGGTTGAGGCCGCGATTTTCGTGGATCACCAGAACGCCAGGCAGTTTGCCAGTGGCGTCTTTCGGAATAGCCAACAGACCCTTGATGCCAGGCGCAATTTCACCTTCGGTGAGGACCAAGCGCGGATCGTCTTCTGGCACAAGACCTGCAAAGGCATAATTATTTTCGAGCAGCGGCAGCAGGGTTGTCACCGCCGCCGCAGAACCTGCCATCAATGTAAGCTTCTCCAAGAAATCCCGGCGCGACATGCCGCCGTGGGTATAGCGATCAAACAAGTTGATGATTTTCTGGTCCATGATGTGGCTCCCTCACTATTGTTGCTCTTGGAAAATTCCTTGCAGATTTGATGTTAGCCAAGAATCTGGCAAAGGGATGGCGTGTTGTCGAATCTTCCCACCGCCTATGGACTTGGACAGGGTGCCGCCGTTGATGGTGCGCCACTGACGCCACGGCTTGCCTTGCAGGCCTTGTCGCGTGAGCCGCATTTGCTGTGTCATGCCGGATTCTTGATCGGGCGATTGGCGCAAGCCGCTGATGTGGCCAAAGACAAATCCCAGGCGGCCTTTACGCCACCGCATCTTGATCTGGCCGAACTCTATGCGTTTGTCTGCCCGGCTCAATCGGCGGTGCCCACCCCCAAGGGCTTGGCGCGGGCTTTACAGCTGGGCGAACAGTCTTCGGACGATGCCGCTTTGAAAGCCGTAACGGAAGCCCTGTTGGCCCGCTTGCGAAATCCCAAGCAGCAGCGATTGCGCGAAACCGCAGAACAAGCGACGTTCCTGGCCCGCGCCAATTGGCCATGGGCACCCTATGTGATGAAAGCGCTGCTCACCGCCAATCCAAAACTGGATGTGGGGGCCTTTGCTTCGGGCCTTAATGTGTGGGACCGGGTGGATGAGTGGGAGGAGTCTGGCCCTGCCCCCAAGGGCGACCAGCAGCCCGTCACGGAGGAAGAAGCACAGGCCATGTTGCGGGATGCACTCGGCAGTGATTCAGAATCAAGGCCCCAACAACGCGCCTATGCCGCAACAGCTACTCATGGCTTTGAACCCCGGCAATCGCCTGCCTTCAACAATATCCTGCTGGCGGAAGCTGGCACCGGATTGGGCAAGACCATGGGCTACCTGGCACCGTCATGGGTCTGGGCCCGAAAAAATGGCAGGCCTGTGTGGCTATCCACCTACACCAAGAATTTGCAACGCCAGCTCGATCAGGAAACCACGCGCCTGTTGCCAGACCCGCAGGAACGGCAAAACAAGATCGTCATTCGCAAGGGACGCGAAAATTATTTGTGCCTGCTCAACATGCAGGAGACATTTGGCCGTTTGCAGGCGCAAGGCCCTCGCGGTGCCTTGCTGGCTGCCTTGTTGGCACGTTGGGCCAGGGTCAGCCGTGATGGCGATTTGATCGGCGGGGATTTTCCTTCGTGGATTTTGGGATTGTTTCCCGAAACAAGTTTTGAGGGTGACATCAAATTTCCCTCACCGCAATCGCTGGGCCTGACGGATCGGCGCGGCGAATGTATTTATGTTGCCTGCCCCCATTATAAGCGCTGCTTTATCGAAAAAGGACAACGTGCAGCCCGCAATGCCTCGCTGGTCATCGCCAATCATGCGCTGGTGCTGCATCAGGCGGCGGTTGACCATGCGCTTGGTCTTGCCGTGACCGAGGAAGAAGAAGCAGCTCCCGGTGGCTTGAAGCGCATTGTCTTTGATGAAGGCCATCATCTGTTTGATGCGGCTGATGGTGCCTTCTCTTCGCACCTCACCGCACGGGAAGCCGCCGAATTGCGGCGCTGGCTGAGGGGGCCGGAAACCGAACGGCGGCGCGGTCGGGGATTGGCTGATCGCTTGGGCGATCTGGTGAGTGATGAC
Organism: Hyphomicrobiales bacterium; assembly: GCA_031418195.1. Taxonomy (GTDB): domain Bacteria; phylum Pseudomonadota; class Alphaproteobacteria; order Rhizobiales; family Aestuariivirgaceae; genus Aestuariivirga. The sequence continues at coordinate 81,507 of JANOXA010000135.1, forward strand.
GACAGTACCTCTGCCCTGCTCGACGATATCATTCGTGGCGCACGACATTTGCCGGGGGCTGGTCATATCAGGCGGATTCACGACGGAAGGCCGGATGGTGTGGCGGAAGAACTCTTTGCCTTGGTGCGCCAACAGGTGATGGCGCGGGATGGCGAGGAGACAGGCTTCACGCTTGAAACAGCCACGCTGCCCCTGATCGATGGACTGGCCGAAGCCAGCCTGAAACTGGCTACGGCCTTGACGGCACTCAAACAACCCATGGCCAAGCTGGCTGCAAAACTGGCGGCAAAACTTGATGATGAAGCTGCCGAACTTTCGACCAGTGAGCGGGGCCGCATCGAAGCCATGTCGCGATCCTTGAAGCGGCGCGGCGAGTTGATGGTGGGGGGATGGCTTGCCATGTTGGAGCGTTTGACCGGACCTGCCAATCCCCTGCTCGTCGAGTGGTTTGCGGTTGATCATCAGGGGCAGTGGCAGGTGGATGTGGGTTTGCACTGCCATTGGCTGGA
>JANOXA010000136.1:0-8168 GCA_031418195.1 Hyphomicrobiales bacterium
GCTTCGGGAAACAAGGGAATCCCCTTTCTGCATTTGCAAGAAAATCCGGGGTAAAGCGCTGATTTCTTGCAAATCAATCGGTACGAAAAATCAAATCTGCACAATAAAATCACGCATGCGTGAGTTCTTCACGGACGACTCTTTCTTGTTTTGCACAATAGGCCAAAAAATCGGCTCCGGAGCCTTTGGGCAACCGAAGCCGATGATTGAAAGCAAAGCTCACTAAAAGACGGAAGGTATTACTTCGAAGCCTTCTTGGCAGCCTTTTTCTTGGCAGGAGCCTTTTTGGCTACCTTCTTGACGGCTTTCTTGGCAACTTTCTTAACAGCTTTCTTTGCAGCTTTTTTGGCAACGGCCATGTCTATTCTCCTAGAGATATTGGTTGTTTTTGCCCCACAACGCAGGCTCTACAGTCGTGATACAAACATCATGCATGACGGAATGTCATAAACGCATTTGTCACTATGCAACTTAGTGAACCCCTTTGTGTGATTCGGCAATATGCCGACTACATCTTGTGTTGTGGTGAGGATGGCTAACAAGTGGTAAAGAAAACGGTGCCGGACGCATTGGTCCGTGGACGGACGAAATAAAAATCGTCGACTGTGTGTCTGATAATCGTTGCCAAACAGGGATGCTCTGTAGACGGATGAAATACAGAATTGCTGTTGTGGCTTTGGCCATGTCGGGCTGCAAGAAGGAAGACGACAATCACTTGTCCACAATTTTTTAGTGTTGAATGACAGTGGCACCTTCACCTTCCAAAAGAGATCTATCCAATCCAACGCAGAAAATAACGCGCAATCAAAACAGTTTTGGACCAACAGCAAAGAATTGCGGATACAAATCCTGCCAATGCGGATTGTTGCGTTCGATCAAATTGATCTTTCACTGCCGCGACCAGTGCTTCATTGTCTTCTGACGTTGCATTGCCAAAAGAATGTTGCCGAATTCTTCAAACCAGACCGATCGATGAACGCCGTATCGTTTGGTGGAGCCTATGAAGACGTTTTCCCGGTGTTGCGTGGTGCGGCCAACAAGGTTGGAAGTTACACCTATGTAAAGTGTGCCATAGGGTTTTGAGGCGAGGAGGCAGGTTGCGTAGACTTTGTCGGTGTACATTTACTGCCCTGCTGTTTGCCATTGCCAGGTTCATTGCCGCAGAAACAAACGCAATCTTCCCAAGGTTGTCATTACTGCAACAAGTGCGGCAATGACAATTTGGGGGCGCGGCAAACAAAAAAGGCCGGAGCTTCCTCCGACCTCACACTGCTATTCAACGCTGTATTATGTTTTGTTGCGTACCGCGTCGATGCTGAAGGGACCAGCACCTGCTGTAGCGAGCCAGAGGAAAATGAAGCAATATAATATTGCCAATTCACCTGAGTTCAGGATGGGAAAAAAGCCTTGTGTTGCGTGGGCCATAAAATACGCAACGGCCATAAAACCCGAGAGTACAAAAGCCACTGTTCGGGTGAGGAGGCCAATGATTATCAATATGCCGCCGACGAGCTCCACGCCGCCAGTGAAAGCAGTCATGGCGCTTGGCATTCCAGCAAACATTCCCTTCAACGCATCATTCATGGGAAAGCCGAGGATCTTTGCAGTTCCATGCTGCAAGAAAAGCAAGCCCGTCATGATGCGTAGTGCAGCGTGCGTGTAGCCGGACCAACTGGTTGGGATAATTCCGTAGAGCATAAATATTTTTCCTTGTTTTCAGAGTTGACGGTTGTTCAGCCACTGATAATTGTAATCACAAATGTTTCTATTTTCAACGCAAAAAAGGCCGGAGTTTCCCCCGGCCTTTGTTGGTTTAACGTGAAATACTCACGAACAGCCACTCGTGCTGCCACAGGTATCACACTTCATGCACGTGCCATTCCGCACCATGGTGTAATTGCCGCATTCGCCGCAGCAGTCGCCTTCGTAGCCTTTCAACTTGGCTTCGGTGCGGCGGTCCATTTGTTTCATGACCATCGGTTCGGGCATGTTGGCTGTAGCGTTGACTGGTACGGCCAAGGCGTCTGAGGCGCGCATTTGCAGCGCATGGGCAGCGGATGTTGCAACGGCCACACTTTGCGGGATCATCACGACATTGCTGAGGTTGGATTTGCGCACAAAGCCCGTCGACACAAATTGCTTGGCGGGTTTTGCAACTTCGTTATCGACACCTTTGCCAAGGGAATCAAATTCCAGTTCCGACAAATCCACATGAGCCAAATCGTTGCGGCCAAGATAGGACACAGCAAGTTCGCGGAACACGTAGTCCAATATCGACGTGGCGTTCTTGATCGAGTCGTTGCCTTGCACCATGCCGGCGGGCTCGAATTTTGTAAACGTAAAGGCATCCACATATTCTTCCAGCGGCACGCCATATTGCAGACCAACAGAAATCGCGATGGCGAAATTGTTCATCATGGCGCGAAGGGCTGCACCTTCCTTGTGCATGTCGATGAAGATTTCGCCGAGCTTGCCATCCTCATATTCGCCCGTGCGGAGATAAACCTTGTGGCCGCCAACGACAGCTTTTTGGGTATAGCCCTTGCGGCGTGAGGGCAGTTTCTCGCGTTCGAACTGACGTTCGACGACGCGTTCGACAATCCGTTCAACAATGGTTTCGACACGACCCATCATGGGCTTTGCAGCCAGGATTTCGCCGATGTCTTCGCCATCGTCTTCATCATCGATAAGCTGCGAGGACAGGGGTTGCGAGAGTTTGGAGCCATCACGGTACAGCGCGTTGGCCTTGATTCCGAGCTTCCAGCTGAGCATGTAGGCGGCCGCGCAATCATCGACGGCGGCATCGTTTGGCATGTTGATGGTTTTTGAGATCGCACCTGAGATGAAGGGCTGCGAGGCCGCCATCATACGGATGTGGCTATCGACGCTCAGGAAGCGCTTGCCAATGCGGCCGCAGGGGTTGGCGCAATCGAAGACCGGGAGATGCTCGTCTTTCAGGCCAGGGGCCTGTTCGAGTGTCATTGCTCCACAGACGTGGATGTTCGCCTTGTCGATGTCGGTCTTGGAGAAACCAAGGTGGGCCAACATATCGAAGCCGAAATCATTCAGTTGCTCGGCAGTGATTTTCAGAACCGCCTTGCAGAAGTCTTCGCCCAAGTTCCACTTGTTGAAAACGAACTTGATGTCGAAGGCGGAAGCCAATCCGGCCTCGATCTTTTCAATCTGCGCTTCGGCAAAGCCTTTGGCCTTGAGATGGGCGTGGTTGATTCCGGGGGCATCGGCCAAGGTGCCATGACCCACGGCGTAACCGATGATACGTTCGATTTCGGCTGGCTGATAGCCGAGGAAGCGCAGGGCTTCGGGCACGGCCTGGTTGATGATCTTGAAGTAACCGCCTCCGGCGAGTTTCTTGAACTTTACCAATGCGAAATCTGGTTCGATGCCCGTCGTATCGCAATCCATGACCAGACCGATGGTGCCGGTTGGGGCAACAACGGTGGATTGAGCATTGCGATAGCCATAGGCTTCACCCAAAGACACGGCCTTGTCCCAGGCCTTGCGCGAGGCTTCGGCGAGGGATTTGTCTTTCAAGTCACTTTCGTCGAGTGGCACTGGATTTGTGGCAATGCCTTCGTAGCCCACGGCTGCGCCATAGGCGGCGCGGCGGTGGTTGCGCATGACGCGCAGCATGTGTTCGCGGTTCTTGGCAAAGCCGGGGAAGGGGCCAAGTTCGCGGGCCATTTCGGCTGAGGTTGCATAGGAAATGCCGGTCATGATGGCCGAGATGGCAGCACAGATGGCGCGGCCTTCGTGGCTGTCATAGGGAATGCCTGATGTCATGAGCAGGCCGCCGATATTGGCAAAGCCCAAACCAAGCGTGCGGTATTCATAGGACAGTTTTGCAATTTCCTTTGAGGGGAATTGCGCCATCAACACCGAGATTTCGAGCACGATAGTCCACAGGCGAACGCCGTGTTCGTAGGATTCGATGTCGAAGGAGCCATCGGCGCGTTTGAACTGAATGAGGTTCAGCGAAGCAAGGTTGCAAGCTGTGTCATCGAGGAACATATATTCCGAGCAAGGGTTGGACGCGCGGATTTCGCCTGAGGCCGGACAAGTGTGCCAGTCGTTGATGGTGGAATGAAACTGGATGCCGGGATCAGCTGAGGCCCAAGCGGCGTAACCAATTTTGTCCCACAAGGAGCGGGCCTTCATGGTTTTCATGACTTTGCCATCGCGGCGGGCTTTCAGACTCCAATCGCCATCGGTTTCAACCGCCTTCAAGAAGGCATCGGTGACGCGGACGGAGTTGTTGGAGTTTTGTCCGGCAACAGTGCGGTAGGCTTCGCCGTCCCAATCTGAGTCATAGGTGTCGAATGAAATTTCCTTGTAGCCCTGTTTGGCGAACTGGATGACGCGCTTGATATAGTTGTCCGACACCATCGAACGGCGGGCATCCTTGACGGCACGCTTCAGGGCAGGGTTCTTTTCGATTTCAAAACAATCGGTGCCGGGGCCTTCGCAATTGACGCAAGCTTTCATGATGGCTGTCATGTGCTTCTTGACGACTTTGGAACCGGTCACGAGAGAAGCAACTTTCTCCTCCTCTTTCACTTTCCATTCGACATATTGTTCAACATCGGGATGATCGACATCGACCACGACCATTTTGGCCGCACGGCGCGTGGTGCCTCCTGATTTGATGGCACCTGCGGCGCGGTCGCCGATTTTGAGAAAGCTCATGAGGCCAGACGATTTACCGCCGCCCGCCAGCTTTTCGCCTTCGCCGCGGAGATATGAGAAATTTGAACCCGTGCCCGAGCCATATTTGAACAGGCGGGCTTCCCGAACCCAGAGGTCCATGATGCCGCCTTCGTTGACCAGATCATCGGCCACCGACTGAATGAAGCAGGCGTGGGGCTGCGGGTGCTCGTATGCCGACTTTGACTTGGTCAGTTTGCCGGTTTCGAAATCGACATAGTGGTGACCCTGGGCTGGACCGTCGATGCCATAGGCCCAATGCAGGCCGGTGTTGAACCATTGGGGCGAATTGGGTGCGCACATCTGGCGGGCCAGCATGAAGCAATGTTCGTCATAGAACGCGCGGGCATCATTTTCGGTGTCGAAATACTTGCCCTTCCAACCCCAGTAGGTCCAGGTGCCGGCCAAACGGTTAAACACTTGTTTGGCCGAGCGCTCGCCTGTTGTGCGGTCCTTGTCGGGAACACCCGCCAAGGCCTCTTCGTCCACAATGGAACGCCAGAGCCAGCTTGGCACGGTTTCCTCTTCGAGTTTCTTGAGGGCCTTGGGAATGCCGGCTTTGCGGAAATACTTCTGGGCCAGAATGTCGGTGGCGACCTGGCTCCACGAGGAGGGGACTTCAATGTCGGCCAGACGGAACACGATGGAACCGTCGGGGTTTTTGATTTCGCTCACAGCATTGCGGAAATCGATGCCCGTGTAAGCATCCTGACCTTCAACTGTATAACGACGTTGGATTTTCATTTTAGCCTGCCCTCAGATTATAATTTTGCCCGCCCGCGAAGTGTTTGCCCCGCGCATATATATCCAATCCATGGGCGCACAATAACGCCCACGGACTGATGTTCACCCGTGTTCCACGCAACTTCCAAATTTGGCGAACTTCGCCCCCAGTTTCGACAAAAAGGAACTACATGGCTTCACGCCAGCAGAACTCTTTAACCACTGCCCAGGTTCCCTGTTTGGTGTTGTCGCCGTCGAATTTCATACTAAGAGGGTCACCCTGGTTCGTCAATAGCTAGTGTGTTAACGAAAGATTAACACCAGATATAGTGGGTAACACTCAAGGTTATTATCTCAATGTCGCAATATCCTCCGATTCTGGGGCTAAGCTCAATAGCGATAAGGATATTAGCCACAGGCCAAATGGAAACGGTGGATTAACGCAAGGTTAACCTTGACAGCGTCAAGCAATTTATTGATGGCGGGCAAAAATATTGCGGCTTTGCGGTTGCAATTTATGGAGAATTTCCCGATAAGTCTTGCAATTTAAACTGGCAAAAATGCAATGCTTTTATCGTGTCGGCGACGCTACCATTCATGGAATCAGCGGATCAATCATGATGGCGTTGTTTGAACCGCGGCTTTCCGGCGCAATGCCAGCGGTCTTGCGCTTTCGGTTGCCCCCAAACTCCACAATAATGGCAGTGCCAGCAATGCAAGAACCGCCAAAAGCCACCAGCATTCGTTGATGGCCTGGGTAAGACCGGCTGATTGTACCAGATCAGACAGGGCGAATATGCCCATGGCGTCGTCGGGGTCTGGCAGTACTTCGACAGTGACGCCAAGGAGTGGGGCGGCTTCGGCGGGCGTGGTGCGTGCCAGATCCAGCAATCGCTCAGCGTGGTCGGGGGCGCGTGAAAACATCATGGTGTCCATCACCGCGATACCCATGACACCTCCCACATTTCGCACAAGATTGAAGAGGCCCGATGCATCGCTGACCTTGTCGATCGGAAAATGCGACAGGGCAATTCGGATGGGTGGCAAAATGCAAAGCGCAATCGAGGCCCCGCGCAGCACAAGGGGCCAAAAGAGTTCGGGCTCGGCGGACAATACATTCAATTTTGCATTCAACGCCAAGCTTGCACTGAACAAGACGAAACCCAGGGCGGTGAGCAGTCGGGCATCAAAAAACCGGTCTAAGGCAACGGTAACCGGCGCTGCAATGACTTGCGACAGTCCCATGACCAAAACAATGATACCAATGGCAAGCGGCCCGCGGCCCTGCACATAGCCAAGAAAAACCGGCAGGATGTAAACCGATGAAAACAACAGAAAGCCCAGCAGGAAAGACAACGCAGAACCATAAGCGAGGTCGCGGTTTTTCAGCAGGTGAAACAAGATCGGTGAGCGGGGTCTTTTGACGGCAAAATACAGGCACACGGCGGTTGCCGCAAAACAACCGAGCACAACGGGAGAAAGCCAACCGCGGCCCGGAGCTTCCTTCAAGCCAATGATCAACAGGGCCAGAGACAGTCCAAAGCTGACCAGCGCCAGCCAATCAAGTTCATGCAGGATGTTCCACTGTTTTGCCACGCGCGGCAAGAAAACCAGTCCGACCAATGTTGCGACAATTCCGGGGCCGACGTTGATCAAGAACAGCCAGTGCCATGAATAATGTTCGGTCAACCAGCCTCCTATGATGGGACCAAGGGTAGGCCCCAACACCGCAAGAAATCCGCCCATGGCGGTTGCCAAGGTTTGTTCAAGGCCTTTGGGGAAAAGCAGAAAAATGGCCGAAAACACCAGCGGGATCAAAACACCACCAGCAAAGCCTTGCAGGACACGCCAGGCCAGCAATTCAGTAAAGCCCGAAGACAAGGCGCAGCCGATCGAGGCAAAGGTAAAAATTGTCAGGGCAAAAACAAACAGCCAGCGCATGGATAGAACGCGCGTCAGCAGGGCGGTGACGGGGATGGCGATGACTTCAGCGATGATGTAGGATGTTTGCACCCAACTCATCAGATCGGCACCGATATGCAGGGCTTCCTCGATGGCTTTGAGCGACGTGACCACCACCTGAATATCCAGGATGGCCATGAACATGCCGATGCACAGCGCGGAGTATCCGAGCCAGCGCGGCACAAATGGCAGGCTATAGGTTTTGTCGGTCATCGAATCTCTTTGCCTATCGTCATTTCTCTTACGGCATTTCTGTTTGTTTGGGTTGATCAAAGCAGCGCATTGAACTGGGAAGGGCATGAAGGGTTTTTCGGCGAAGCGATGCCGATTGACGAATTCGTGGAAGGCATCGCGCCGCCGATCATCCGGCCAAAGCCCGATTGCCGGATCATGGCCGCTCAACATGCAGAAAACGTTTATCAGCAAGTGCCTTTGCCCGGTGTCAACTGCCACGAGAAAATCCCAGTCAAGTTGCCGGATAAACACATGGGGCCTGCCAAACCTGAAGTGCCCAAGATTGAATAGTTGCGGCTTGACAGCATGGGGGAGGGGCGGCATACAGCCTTCGCAACTTGATTTTCTTCGTGAAAAAAAGTTGCTGGTTTCCGGGACGCGATTATCCGGGAGAGTGTCCCGAGTGGCAAAGGGGGGGGACTGTAAATCCCCTCCTTTACTGCAACGTAGGTTCGAGTCCTACCTCACCCACCAACCTGTGATTTTTGATAGGATGTAGTCATGCGGGTGTAGCTCAAAGGTAGAGA
>JANOXA010000137.1:0-5443 GCA_031418195.1 Hyphomicrobiales bacterium
TTCGGGAAACAAGGGAATCCCCTTTCTGCATTTGCAAGAAAATCCGGGGTAAAGCGCTGATTTCTTGCAAATCAATCGGTACGAAAAATCAAATCTGCACAATAAAATCACGCATGCGTGAGTTCTTCACGGACGACTCAACAGAGTTTGCAATTTTTCAATGTCAGTCTGAATGATTTCTGAAGGTTTTGAAAGAATAAACTACAACCAAACTGGATTGCTCCAGGCGCGTTTGCCGGCGTTGTCGATGGCTGTTACCCTGAACCATGGGCTGGGTTTTTCGAGGCGCCAGCCTTTTTCCAATGTGGCGAGATCGAAGCTGGCACTCGTGATCGCCCTGCCATTTTTGACGCAGCTTCTGGAATTGCCGCAGACGACGGTGATGGTGTCGACAGGTGAGGTTTCGATTTCAATCAGTTTGCCGTCCATTCGAATGTCATGGAGAAGGGGGCCTTGGGAGGAATAATGGTGTCCGGCTTTCAAGGCTGTAAGAAGGGCTTCGGGTTCCAGGCTTTCAGCTTTGACGTGGACCCAGCCGCCAAAGTGGTCGGGTGTTTTGAAATGGGCGTCATCGGTGGCGATGGCGATGAGGCGATGGCCTTCGTTCAACATTTGATCAAGAAGATAAAATCCTTCGCCCAAATCATTTTCAATGGCGCAGCCGTGGTTGTAGATTTCAACAGCGTGGGCGAATGAAAGGGCACGGCCATCTTCAACGGTATAGCGCGACCAGGAGGGATGCGCGATGGCGACAAAGGCTCCGGCATTGGTGGCACGCCGCGCCAGCTGTGGACCCGTTTCACCTTCGGCAACTGGCGCAAAATCCAATGGCAAGCCAACAGCAACGATATGCCAAAGCTCACCTGCAGATGTGACGGGCGCATGCAGCTCGGCTCCAATGAGAGTTGTGAAACCGGTGCCGCGCAAATGCCGCGTGTCAGCAACCGGCCAGTTGAAATGCGGGATGAAATGTTCGGTCATCGCCACAAAGTCATAACCCGCGGTCTGGTAACGCCGCACGACTTCTTCAACTGGCAAAGCCCCGTCCGACAAAGTGGAGTGGGTATGCAGATTGCCACGCCAGAATTTGCCGGGAAGCGCGAAGGTTGCGAGGCTTTTCATCACACACTCATCTGCATGCCGAGTTCAACCACGCGGTCTGGCGGAATGCGGAAAAACTCGATGGCGCGAGAGGACTGGTTGGTGAGCATGATGAAAATGCGCTGTTGCCAAAATGGCATGGGAGATCGCGGATTGATGCGAAGCGACCTGCGGCCAAGGAAGTAACTTGCCTGGCGCGGATCAACATCAAGACCGTGGGCGGCACAGGCGCGAATGGCTTTCGGCACGTCGGGTTGTTCCATGTAGCCGAAGTAGGCTTCGACGACCCAAGCGCCAAGCGCCGTCTGCCTGACTTTCACACGTTCGCCTTCATGCCGTGGCTCATCAGTTGTCTCGACCGAAATGAACACCAGCTTGTCATGGAGAACGCGGTTGTGCTTGAGGTTGTGCATCAGGGCAGAGGGTGCAAAGCGGTTGTCGGTTTGCATGAAGACAGCGGCACCGGCCACGCGCGTGGGTGCGCGGCGTTCCAGGCTTTCCAACAAACCTTCCAGTTCAATCGACTCTTTGACGAGTTTTGCGGCGAGAAGTTTGCGGCCCTTCTGCCAGGTCAGCATCAACAGAATGATGGTAGCCCCCATCAACACTGGCATATAACCGCCATTTGCAATCTTGAGCGCATTGGCAGCCCCAAAAGTGAGTTCAAAGACCAGAATAAGGAGCAGGGCTGGAATGGCAAACCAGCGGGGAAGGTTTCGGGAGTACCAGAAGAAAACCAGGGCCAGCAAGGTGTCGACAATCATCGACGTATTGACGGCAACGCCATAGGCCGAGGCCAGATTACTGGATGACTTGAAGACCAGAACCAGCAGCAAAATGCCAATGAGGATGAGCCAGTTGATTTGTGGAATATAGATGTGGCTCTGTTCTTCTTCACTGGTGTGCGACATCGACATGCGTGGCAACAGCCCCAGTGACATGGCCTGCTGGCCAATGGAGAATGCGCCCGTGATGACCGCCTGTGATGCAATCACCGACACAGCTGTGGCCAGCAGCACCAGCGGGATCAAGGCCCAGCCCGGTGTCATCAGGAACAACGGGTCTTTCACGGCTTCCGGATGAGAAATGACGAACGCACCTTGTCCGAGATAATTGAGCAGCAGACCCGGGAGCACAACAGCCAGCCAGGCAATGCGGATGGGTTGCTTGCCGAAATGCCCCATGTCGGCATAGAGCGCTTCGCCACCCGTAACCACTAGGAAAACACCGCCAAAAACCAGCAGCGCAAGCCCCGGCTGATCCAGCAACATGCGAATGCCATACCAGGGATTGAAGGCCAGGAAAATTTCCACATCATCAAAGATGTGGTAAACACCGAGTGCGCCCAATACGACAAACCAGACGAGCACAATCGGTGCAAACAATGACGCGACGCGGGCGGTTCCCTTGTATTGCAACGTAAACAAGGAAACCAGGATCACGAGTGTGATTGGAAGAACATAAGGTTCAAAGCGCGGGTTGATGACCTTCAAACCCTCCACAGCAGACAGCACTGACATGGCAGGCGTTATCATCGCGTCACCAAAAAAGAAGGCTGCACCGACAATGGCCAGGAACAAGGCTACGCCGCCTTTTTTCTTGATCAGGGTTTCAACCAAAACCACGAGTGAAAGAATGCCACCTTCACCTTTGTTGTCAGCCCGCATCAGCATGAACACATATTTGAGGGTCACAACAACAAGCATCGCCCAAATCAACAGTGAGACTACGCCGAGGACGGCATTGCGCAACACGTCGGCCTGCAATTGTTCATGGCCATGCACGACAGGATGCAGTGCCTCGCGCATGGCGTAAAGCGGGCTGGTGCCGATATCGCCATAGACTACGCCCAAGGCGGCAAAGGCCAGTTTGATTTTGGATTTGCGGCCATCATCTTGATGGCCGTTGTCAGATGATGGCGTTTGAAGTGGTTCAGTGGATGGTCCGGTGTTGTCGGTCGTGCTCATGCGAACCCACCCCCTGTGGGCAACTGAATGCCGCGCAGCTTAGGGCGCGGTAATAACGGCGCGGCATTCAGCAGGAAGGCCGGAGAGAGTCAAGGGTGGCACGGGCTTTGGTTTGACATAGGGAATGGAGGGGTCGCGTTTTCTGGGCTTCCAGGGTATTTCGCTCATCCAATAGGCCAGTTCTTCGCCGCAGCCCGTTCCATCCCGGGGTTTTGGCGTCCATTGGTCTTTGCAGCCTGCCATGCCGACAGGACATTTCATGCGAATGTGGAAATGATAGTTGTGGCCGTAAAGCGGGCGCACCTTGGCGAGCCAGGAACGATCACCCGTAGCCCACTTGCAAAGCTCGGCCTTGATCGGCGGATGGACGAATACGCGGCCAACCTTGGCGTATTTGGCGGCCCGCATGATCAACCTGGCATGTTTGTCGGTCCAGACTTTCGGGTTGATTTCCAAACGGCTCTTGGTGACGATGGTGGCAGAAAGGTTTTCGCGTTCTTTTTGGCTGAGGATGCGATCCGGCATCGGGGTCAGCCAGATGTCGGCATCCAAACCAATTTGATGGCTGGCATGACCAGTCAACATGGGGCCACCGCGGGGCTGCGACAAATCACCTACCAACAAGCCATTCCAGCCATCACCCGCTTTGGCTTTGACGGCCAGGTCTTCCAGCAAGCTGATCAACTCGGGATGGCCCCAGTTGCGGTTGCGCGACAGGCGCATGACTTGCCAGGCATCGCCGTTGATCGGCACAGCTTTGGCACCGGACAGGCAGCCCTTGGCATAGGTGCCAATGGCGCGGGGCGCGAGATTTGCCGGACTGCGCTTTTTGCCAAACAATTTTTTGGCTGGAATTTTATAGATGTTGGATGGTGCAGGCGCATCGGTAGCGCCCGTCGCGAGGTCGGCCAGACCGGAGTTGTCCAAACCTTCGACATCGCCCACGTCCTGGGCAGATGTGGTAGTCAATTGTACCGAGGCCAAAAGCCCTGCGACCAGCGCCAGCTTGCGGCTATTTTTTGCGGAAAGCATCGAGCGAAACAACTTTGGCTTCTCCTGGTGTTTGATCCGCAGGGTTTACAGCGGCCCCATCAGCAACAACAGCATCAGGCTTAACAACCGGTGAATTTGAATCAGGTTGAGCTTCGAAAGGCACAACCTCAAACTGCAAGCCAAATTGCACGGCGGGATCGAGAAAGCCCTTGATGGAGTTGAAGGGGACCACCAGTTTTTCCGGGATGTTGTCGAAGGACAACTCCACTTCAAACCGGTCCTCGGTGATGATGAGGTTCCAGAACTGATGTTGCAGCACTACTGTCATTTCCCGGGGGTAACGTTCGGCAATCCGTGGGGAAAGAATAACGCCGGGATATTTGGTGTTGAAGGCAATGTAGAAGTGGTGTTCACCCGGCAGGCCCGACTTCAATACTTTGCGCAAGGCCTCGCGCACAACGCCGCGCAGGGCGTTTTGGGCAAGCTGGTCATAGCGCATCAGGTCTTCAGGCATCGGGGTCTCGTGGCAACAAATCGCGATTCGAAGGCAATACACCAGTTAGGCCGAACATGCAGCATTTATGCAGGTCGTGGCAAATGGCGGAGGTGACGAGAAGTAACGGCAAGATTTGCCGTGCCATCAAGCCGAACGTCGCCCGGTTTTGGCAACGGCTTTTCGCAACGTCTCATTGATACGGCTTTGCCAGCCTGTGCCTGTTGCGCGAAATGATTCCAAAACATCCCGGTCAAGACGCAATGTGACTTGTTGTTTGACCGGAGCTACTTGCGGACCGCGCTGGCCAACTTTGCGGTTTTTGATGATTTCAACAAGCTCGGGCGGGAGGACTTCGAAGGCGGGACGAAACTTTCGCATATCGTCGGCATCCAGTTCCCTGATTTCTCCGTCGTCATTGATGATGGGTTTCTTCATATTGTTTTATTTCTTTCTGGTTTGCTTTGCGAAAACTAATCACCCTCACACCTTCAGACGTGGGCGTATAACACAAAAAGTGCAGCCTCTTTCCGATAAAACCCAGCGCAGCATATCGCAATTCAGAATACAGAAACCGTTCGTCTGGGTATATACGTGCAGTTGGCCAGTCAAATTCGGCAACCAAATCGAAAGGCAGATTTCGCTCAGCTTCATTCCTGCGGCTTTTGTTTGGGTCGTATTCGATTTTCACCTATAAACATTAGAATTTTGAATGACGGTTGTCAATTTAATTGTAACCGCAATTAAATAGTCGTCCGTGAAGAACTCACGCATGCGTGATTTTATTGTGCAGATTTGATTTTTCGTACCGATTGATTTGCAAGAAATCAGCGCTTTACCCCGGATTTTCTTGCAAATGCAGAAAGGGGATTCCCTTGTTTCCCGAAGC
>JANOXA010000138.1:0-25785 GCA_031418195.1 Hyphomicrobiales bacterium
ATTCTCTTTCCACACGCATCCGGCTCTCATGGTAAGCGCGGTATCGACTGTCGTGGATGTTACCGCTTGCCTGCCACCTGCCAACGACATCATCGACTTGTCCTGTAAGGGCATAGATTTTCTTGAATTGCGGGAATTGCAGGATTTCATCTTTGGAAAATGCATGTTTTTTGAAGAATGCAAACCCATCCTTCAAATCCAAAGCCGCTCGTATTTCCCTGATTTCATTAAAAATCTTTTGAAACCAAATATCAATGCTATCGGTCTCAGCCTGTTCCGATGCGGGCATGTTGCATTACCTCGAATGCGTTCTGTGAATGGGATCAGGCTCAGGCGTGTCCTGTTGTTCGGCTTGTGCTAGAGGGGCAGGGAGGTCCGTTGTCACCTTCCGCCCAAACCACGGTTCTTCAACTACTTTCTCCCGAATATCCACCACGGCATTGGCTATGCCTCGCTGCAACCAGTCCATTCCCTCTTTCACAGCCATTCTCCCACCGTCATTTCAATGGCATGATGCTACAGTTTCAATGCTTTGAGAATAGTATCCCGCATGAATTATCTGTCAGACCTGAACGCGCCTTTGCTGCAACTCTCGAATGGCGATGTTTTCACCCTGTCCGATGCGTGCAGGGGCGTGCAGGTGTTTGGCGGCACGGGGTCCGGCAAGTCATCCGGTTCGGGCAGAGCCTTGGCTGAAGCCTATCTCAGAGCAAATTTCGGCGGCCTTGTCATGGTGGCCAAACCCGATGAAACCCGTCGTTGGCAAACCTATGCCATGCGCACGGGCCGTGAGCCTTCCCTACTTGTGGTGAAGCCAGGTGGACCCCTTCGCCTCAATTTTCTCGACTATATTTTGACCAAGGATGGCATCGAAGCGGCCAATACTGCCGTTGACGTGCTGTTGCGCATTG
Organism: Hyphomicrobiales bacterium; assembly: GCA_031418195.1. Classification (GTDB taxonomy): domain Bacteria; phylum Pseudomonadota; class Alphaproteobacteria; order Rhizobiales; family Aestuariivirgaceae; genus Aestuariivirga. The sequence goes on from JANOXA010000138.1 coordinate 912, forward strand.
CCGAGGCCTCACGGCTCTCAAAGGACCGTGGCGGTGACGGTGGCTCGCAGTTCTTTGAAGACGCCACCCGCCAGCTGCTCGGCAATTCCATCCCCGTGCTCTATTCCGCCTATGGCCGCATGGAGCTTTCGGCCTTCTACCGCTTCATCACCTCTGCCCCCATGGATGCAAAACAGGCCGAAGATCCAAAGTGGCTTTCGGAATCCTTTTTCTTTCAAACCATGAGCAAGGCTGTGCAAGACCCCATCCATGCCCTGCCATCCCACGAGCTTGGCACCATTGCGGGCTATTGGCGGTTTGATTTCGCGCAGCTGGACAAAGAAACGCGCTCGAATATCCTGATCACCGTCACCAGCCTGCTTTCGCGCTTCCTCAAAGGCAGGCTGCATGATTTGTTTTGCACCACCACAACCTTTGTCCCCGACATGGCGTTTCAGGGTGCGGTGATTGTGCTCGACATGCCTATCAAGCAGTATGACGCGGAGGGCATTATCGCAGCCCAGCTTTTGAAGTACCTGTTCCAACGCGCCGCCGAAGCGCGGGACGCATCAGCTCCAAATGTCAGGCCCGTGTTTCTGTTTGCCGATGAAAGCCAGTTCTTCATCAACTCCTATGATGCTGAATTTCTGTCAACTGCCAGAAGCTCCAAGGCCTGCACCGTCTTCATCACCCAATCATTGCCGACCTATTACGCGAAAATGGGCGGAGCCAATCCCGAACACTATGCCAACATGTTGTTAGCGAATTTCACCACGAAGATTTTTCATGCCTCAGGTTGCCGTGTCACCAACCAATGGGCCGCTGAATCCATTGGCCAGCAGATTGTCCGGCGGCGTAGCGAAAGCATGAGCAGGACCAGTGGCGAGAATGTAGGGTGGAATGAAGGGGAGAATGCTGGCACCGGCCATAGCGGCAGTGGCATCAGCTCCTATGACCGTCAGAGCTACCGCTTCACCTCATCAACTGCCAGCTCAGCCAATTCAGGCAAGAGCAGGGGCAAGACAGGTGGTGAAAGTTTCAGTGAGCAATCAGGCGTCAGTCTCTCAGAGCAAAAAGATTGGAAAGTGCCACCAGAAACCTTTGCAGGCGGACTGCGCACAGGTGGCGATGTGCACCATAGGCGCACCGACGCAATCTGGCACCAGCCCGACCGACAGTTTCAACCCACGGCCAGCAATTGGCTGACCGTGTCCTTTGAGCAGGTGGGAGCACCATGAAGACCGCTTCCCGCCTTGATCACATGTTCGGCGGCGTCATCGCGCAGGTTCTCTCCCTTGCCATTCTGGCATGGTTTGCCTTTGAATGGTGGAATGGGCGATTGCATTGGGTGTTGTTGGCCTTGCCAGCCGTACTGCTGTTGCGCGTGGACCAATCCCGCAAGCGGGTGGTCGCGGACAAGGATTGGGCAAGCGCCAGAACCTCTCGCAGGGCGATTTGGCAAAGAGGGCAGGGAAGCCCACCAGCCCCTCGCTTCTCAGCGGCCCTGATGGACTATGTGGTCGTCTATCCTGGCCTTTTGCTGTCAGGCTTCCTGTTGGCAGCCTATTTCATCTCGGATGCTGCAACACGCCAAGCAGCCACCCCAGTGGGTTATGGAGCAGGCGCTGCATTCGCCGCTTTGGCTTTGCTGGCCATTTGGCGGAAGAAGAAAAGCAGTCCGCCTGATATGACCGCCACAACACCGTCCGATGCTGCGATAGCGGCAAACTATCCGCCCTTATGCGTCACCTGTGTGGTGCCACTGCTATCACCCGTGCCTTCGTTTTTGGATGGCATCCCAGAGCTTCCAGAGGGATTGCAGCGGCTGGTTATCAATGGCTTCAAAGAACAGCGCTTCAAGAGAGAGCAGGGGGACCATCAGTGACCTTCGGCCAGCCCCATGTCGGTGATTTTATCAATGATGGGGCCGACGGGGCGTTCCTTGCCCCAGATGGTTTCTGAGTATTGTTGAACCACCAACACCGCACCCGTCTGCAAGCGTTGCACCAGCTCACTCAGTTTCTGGCCCTCAATGCGCACGTTGCGCATCCCGAAATTGAGGTCAACGGTATGGTCATCAAAGTATTCGACCGCCAGCAAGGAGGGGTAGCTCAGCATGGTCCCGACAAGTGTGCCGGAGCGGGCGTCGAAGCGGCGTATGTCCAAGAACATTGCGGGCCGTCCTGGGCCACGTTGCAAGTGATAGGCCTTGTAGGCCGTAGGATCGGGCAGGGGAGGCAGCGGTTCATCCGCCTCTACAAGCGTCTCAGCTCCCTGCGGGTGGGTGTTACCGCCACCCAACATGTTTTTCCAGCCGCTCATCGTTTGATACCCTGTATGAGCTGCGGATCAGGTTCGCCATCCGGCGGAGGTGACAGTCTTTCGATTTGACGGTCAAACCAACTGTAAAAGCGTTCTGCGGTTTGCACCGCATGGGCAGCACGGCTATCGCCTTTCTCAAGTGCTGTGAGAACAGTTTTGGCAGCACCTTCCACCGTCTGAAAATGCTTGGAGGCCAGATACTGGCCGAACCGTTGTTTCATGCAGCCATAGAGGTCTCGCATGTACCAAGCCATGCGCAGTGCGGGTTCCGGCATCCGTGCAAGACCGCGCTCAAGCAGGCTGCGGCGGTCAATCCGCGCCTCACTGCCTGAATCAGCCAAAGCGCCATTTGCCATCCGTTCCCATGCTTCCCTGCATCCCTCGAAATAAACCGTGCTGTTCCAGCTATCAGTGTTGCTCATGACGAGGACGGGAGAACCATCACTGTTTTTAAGCCCGTCAGGATGGTGCACCCAGTCATGGCGGGATTTTTTGCCAAACCCCTCACCACCCAGAGGGCGCATGGTGAGCAACACATGGGCATGGGGTTGTTCCAGCCCGTCACTGGCTGTTTTGTTGTGCCACGCCACATCCGCGACCATGCCCCGCGCCACAAAGGTTTTACTCACATAGTCACGCACCAGTGCGATGCGTACATCCTCTGACAGTTCACGCGGGATCATGATACGCAGCTCACGGGCAACCTGGGCATCCTTGCGTTTCTCGGAATCCTCCACGCGGTTCCACAAGGCCTCGCGGTCAAACACCCAAGAGGGTGCTCCATCGGGTCCGAGAATTTCAGTGTGTTCAACACCGGCGCGGCGCGAGTAGTCATGTGTCATCTGCTGGCGTTCATCATGCAGCTTTTCTCCGGCGCGGTAGGCCGAGGCGGCAACGACCGAGCGACCGGAACTCCGCTTGATGATTTGCATAGACCAACTGAATTGTGCCACGTTCTTCAGACCCATCCCAAAGCACGGAACCCCTGTGCCGCACCATTTTCCCTATTCGCCTTTAGCAGAGAAGTGTGCACTTATACGTTGCTGTCGCAACGTGCACCCCTGCCGGAGGCTCAACAAGGTTCTATGATAGCACCGAAGTGGTTAATTTCCGTTAAGATATTATGACATTTTGCATGTCGCTTGGTCTGAAACGGGGCCAGCCCCGAACCTCGCTGAGGGACGTTCTGCCGTCACTCCCCAGACCCCACGGCGGCTTTTGTGAAAAGCGGCGAGGAAAACCGTTGCAAAAATATACTAGTTCAAGTATATGTTGTGGTGATGGTACATTTCCCCAGTTCAGCGGGCGAGAGACCGCTCCATTGGGTGGGTTCGTCCAAGCGTGATTTCATGGACTTCCCCGATCAGGTGAAGAGCGACATGGGTTATGCGCTTGGTGTTGCGCAGTTTGGTGCAAAGCACCCACACGCCAAACCTTGGAAAGGCGAAGGGCAAGGTGTTTTTGAAATTGTGGAAAGCCATGACGGCAATGCCTTTCGGGCGATCTATACCGTGAGGTTTGAAGGCGCTGTTTATGTGCTGCATGCGTTTCAGAAGAAAAGCCCGTCAGGCATCCGAACCGCTGCCACCGACGTGGCCTTGGTGAAAGAGCGGTTGAAACGAGCACGAGAACATTATGAGGCAAGCAAATGATGAAAAAATCTAAGACTAGCGACACAGGTATCACCGAAGGAACTGGCAATGTGTTTGCCGACCTTGGCATGGTCGATGCTGTTGACCGTCAGACCAAAACGCGCCTTGCTGTTGAAATCAACGAAATCATCAAGGTGCGCGGGCTACGGCAGGCCGTGACCGGAACCATGCTTGGTCTACCCCAATCCAATGTCTCAGCCCTCGTGAACTACAGGCTCGACGGCTTCTCCGTTGAACGCTTGATGGGCTTCCTCACAAAGCTCGACAGAGACGTTGAAATTGTCATCCGGCCACGCCGCGATGCGGGGGCAGGCAATGTGTCGGTGCATGCACTAAGATGAAGCCCGACAAAACATATATGGCGAGGAAATACATTCCAGCTCAAGAAGTGTTCAAAGACTGGCACAAAGACCCATCTTATGTTGCTGCCTATGATGCGCTTGAAGAAGAATTTGCGCTTGCGGATGCAATCTTCAAGGCCCAAGATTCGTGCTCAACGACCCCACTGCCGACTAATCGGGTGTAATCCGGTATCTATTCGGGTGCCGGAAGCCCGCCTTCTTCTGGGGTAGCCTTCAATCGAAGTTCGTTTTTTACATCCTCGGGGCATGTTGCAAAGAAACCGTGCCAGTCCTCCAGAGACTTGAACGTCGTCATGGCCCTGGACGCGTTGTCAATCAGGACGGTCTTCTTGCCGTCGAGAACGAGGCGCAAAACATTCAGCAACGTCCCAATGCTTTTTCCATCCCAAATCATCAACCCGAAATCGGCCGACTTCGCCATTTCGCGGTCTTTGACGGCGTAGAACTCAAACCCCTTGGCACTGCGAGGGGCAGAAATGTGCCGCTTCTGCCAATGGCCGAGATTGTTGCGGCAGGTTTCACCGGAGCAATAGACCGTCACAGCCCCATAATTCTTTTGAGCCAGAAACTGCTGTACCGCCTTATCGGCACCATTGGCATCACCAACGATAACCGAAAACCCACTGCTGACCACATTGCTTAAGCGCACCAATGCGGGAGCAGGCAGGCGCGACACATGGCGTGAACCGCCGATGAAGATTGTGATGTTGCGCTCGTCTGACTCTGTCATCACTCGCTATTCCAACCTCTTGAATATTATTTTCTGCTCCAAAATTCTTGTGGTCAATCAATCATCCCGCCTTCGGCGGTCAGGCTGTCGTGAACCGGACCCTCAAAAGGTTCCGGCCATGTGGCGTCCATCCTTTATGCCTTTCTTCTTTTGAGGGCCGTGCCGTGCCGCACGGGAAGGGGAGAAGCCAAGGGGCGTTGCCCCTCTCTCTCCGCAAGCACAATCGACACGGGCCGTGGCTCGGTTCCCTGCGCCCGCACCACCCCGCATCGATTCTGCTTGCCCTCTCCCCACCCCAGTCTCGCCGACGGGCAAGGGTTCAGGTCGCCTGAACCCGAATGAGGAAAAAGCAGCATGGGCAACGTCAAAGCTTGTGAAACCCACCACATCATGTGGGAAGGCATAGAAATTGAAGTTCGATTTGCGCGGGACTGGTTGGGAACGTCAAAAGGAACCCACCCGACAGCCCACATCGAGGTTGAAACCATCAATCCGCGCCGTGCAGCATTGCCCATCACCGACACCGGATACCGTTCCCATTTCCTGACCGCCGAAAGCGTCAACGCAGCAGGAGGAGCCGTTGCCTATGTACTCGAAGCCCTGAATGACGCTGCAAAGTATTCAAACTGGAAGGCCGAGTGTGATACACAAAGGCAGCTTACTTTGTTTTAGAGGGTGAATTCCATGACGAAGATCGGCCAAGACGAAATTGCCCGTCAACGTGTTTTTGCTGCGAGTGCGGCTGCCTTGGTTGCGAGTCATGTCATGGCGGATAAAGTGTGGCAGACATATTTTCCAGAATTTCCTCCTGACAGGCCCGAATTCAGAACCATACTAATGGAATTGCATCGCCGTGCATTAGTTGGCAACTTGCCCAATAAAGGTGATGCCTATGACACAATTGAGAAGTGTTGTGGGGTTACCGAAGGAACCGCAAGAAAGCGCATTGACTGGCTCCAAGACAATGGGTTTTTGGTGGAGATCAAGGGCAGTCTCGTTGGTGAGAAAGGCAGTGAAGTGCTTCTGGTGCCTTCAGCAGAAGCAAAAGAAGGGTTATCAAAAGTTGGCCTCGATTATCTCATCTGTCTTGGACAAGTTGCCTATAAACTGCGCAGGCAAATGAAGGATGCCCTCACATATGCTGACACTGATCCCTCGGATATAGAGTGGTTGTCAGATGTGAGGGCGGCTCTGAAAGTTGACGTAACAGACTATGTTACAAGGCCTGCGAGAGCCACGCAGGAATAAGGCAACATTGTATGATATGGCCCAAAGTAAGGCGTCAAAAATCATAGCCTAATTTTATCGTCAATATGTGGTTCTTGAATAGCCAATTCTCATCTCTGATATTTGTGGAGGCAGCCAATACTTTGGTGATGCCACAAATAAAATTGGAGATGATAATCATCATGAATATTTTCAAACCGTTTGGCATTGCTTTGGCGACTCTGGCAGTCGCTGTGACGTTGATGACGGTTCAGGCTCGCGCCATCCCGTGCTGGCACGGCATCGCTGATTCCTGCCAGTCTCGCGTTAACGGTTCGCCGGATGGCTACGACGGTGGTTGGGGTCAATTCCTTAGGTAACTGATTTGCGTCGCAGGCGCACGAAAGTGCGCCTGCGACCTTCAATCAAAGGAGATAATTATGACTACATTTCGCAAATTGATGATTGGCAGCACGGCGGTAGCAATGATGGCTGGTGCAGGCATGGTTCCTGCACACTCAGAGCCTGTGGCTGGTATTACCGCGAGCTGTGCTTACACCGGTCCTGGCTTCGCCGTGTGCGCAGGTATTGGAGTTGCTCTGCACGAACTCGTTCAAATGGGAAACGGCAAGGACGGCTTCGGACCAAACGGAGAGATTATGAAAGTAATTGCCGTGCCAGTGAAGATCATCGACCGCAATATCAAAGCTGCCGAACATGAGAGCGGTGAGATCGACAAAGTCGTCCGCGCCACAACTGGCATCAGTATCAAAGACATCAAAAAATACGGTGCCTTCGGTGGTCCCAATAGCTTTTTCCGCAAACCCTTCGGCTAAAAGTTGGTCGAAATTCAATAATCAAACAGGGAGGCTCCAATGTGGGCCTCCCCATCAGGAGATCAAATAAAAATGAAAAATATCCTCAGGTCTAGTGTTGCAGCCATCGGTTTTATCATCGTTGTTTCGTCGGCAGCTTTTGCCAACAATGGTGTATTTGACCACCTCGACCCGTGCATAGCGGCACGCGATCAGTTCAGCGAACAGCGTGCCACTACCTTCAAGGCGCTGGATCAGCAGGTCACAGATGCGGACAAAGCGTCTGCGACACCTCAATATCGTACTCTTTGGATTGACTCCAAGAAGCAAGCACTTCGCCCTCTTTTCGACAGCGAAGTGAAACCAGTGCTCCAATCGATGGGGGTTACGGATTTTGATATCGCTTATGCCAAGTGGTTCAACATCCAGATTGCCCAGCTCACGCCAGAACAGTTGCAGGAAGTTCAGGACAAGAACTTCCGCTTGGAACTCAAAAGCTTTTGGGTTGGCAGGCGCATCAACACGGCCACTGAAATCGACAAGCAGCATGCCGAACTTTCAAAATCCTGCAAAATGGATGTCGGCAATCAGGCTCTGCGCGTCGCCATGATTGGTGCGTTGAAGCCGATCACGGTCACAATTGACAACTGGAAGAGCGCAGAGGGCAAGGGCTTCATCGCCCAAGTGATAAAGACGGGTACTGGTGGCATCGACCCTGTTGATATTGTGAAATGCCCCATTCGTGGGTGCAGCGACAAGAGCGTCGTCAATCAAGTGCTTCATATGAAGCTGCCCAATCTACCGAAGCCGCCGAAGCTGTTCTGATACTACTGCGCACAGAAGACACAGGGCGACCACATTCGTCCTGTGTCTTCACGAGTTCCTGCATTGATGGAATATGTCGGTGGCCGCGTTTTTCGACAGATGCAGCTTGTGTCCTTTGCTATATATGATAATATCCTTTATCAGATATAAAAAGGAGATTGATTTGGTCAGCTCAGCATACCCCCTCCTGGAACGCGCCATGGGCAAAGGTTTTGCCTCCCCACTCGGGTTGCACCCCCGCGACCGAGATCGCGCCAAAGAATACTTCAGCGCCGCGTGGAATGCGGGCCTAAAGTGGGTCGACATGGAAGTCGACATTCGGGAGTACCTTGCTGCAAGAAACGCCGCGCCCGAAGAAGTGGAGAAGCAACTTGACCTAGCACGGGAGCTTCACCGCCGATGAAGTGCGACATGAACCTCATTCGTGACCTACTGTTGGAGATTGAAACGAAAGCCGATGGTCGCAGCGACGGCGTTGAAATAGATCATCGGGACCTTGACCCATATTTTCTGCAAGAACACTTACAGCTTCTCAAGGAAGCAGGGTTCATAAATGCCCACGAGGTTCCCGATACTGATGAAGATGACCTTACACACTATTTGCCTATTCGGCTAACCTGGCACGGCCACGAGTTCATTGGCAGCATCCGCGATCCTGACATTTGGCAGAAAACCGACAAAGCCGTGACGACAGCGGGCAGCTGGACACTTGGGTTGCTCAAGGACGTAGCGACCGCCTACGCACGGCAGAAGATCGCGGAGGTGACAGGTGTCGCCCTCTGACCTCATTCTCTATACGGCCCCCGCCCTCCCCTCGCTTGTCGCCGCATCCGGCGATAAAGCCGCAATCCGTTTCATCGACTTCTTCACCTCCAACATCCGTAACCCCAACACACGTAAGGCCTATGCCAAGGGCGTGGGAGAGTTTTTAGCCTTCTGCCAGCAGAAGGGCATCACCAGCCTTGAGGCCATCAGGCCAGTGCATGTGGCAGCTTATATTGAGCTTATGACCCGCACGAAGTCGGCTCCCACAACCAAACAGCATCTCTCAGCAATCAGGATGCTGTTTGACTGGCTTGTGATTGGCCAGATTGTGCCAATGAACCCTGCCCATGTGGTGCGAGGGCCAAAGCACATTGTGAGGCGCGGGAAGACCTCAGTGCTGTCACCCGAAGAGGCGCGGCTGCTCTTGGACCGCATCAACATCACAACGCCCATAGGCTTGCGCGACCGCGCCCTGATTGGCCTTATGGTCTATTCGTTCTCGCGCATCGGAGCCGCACTTTCCATGAAAGTGGAAGACGTTTTTGTGCTGCGGAACAGGCTTTGGGTGCGCCTGCACGAGAAGGGTGGCAAGCGGCACGAGATGCCCTGCCACCATAATCTTGAAGACTATCTCAGAGCCTATATTGACGGCATGAATCTGCGCAATGACCCCAAGGCCTATCTGTTCAGAACGATTGGCCGAGGCAGTGACCAGTTGACGGCTACACCCCTGCCCCAAGCCAATGCCTATGCCATGATCGGTCGCCGCGCCCGCGCAGCTGACATCGAAACCAAAGTCGGAAACCACACCTTCCGCGCAACAGGTATCACAGCCTACCTCAAAAATGGCGGCACACTCGAAAAAGCCGCCACTATGGCCAATCATTCATCGACGCGGACCACTCAGCTCTATGACAGGCGCAGTGATGACGTGAGTCTTGATGAGGTGGAGCGGATATTGATCTAGCCATAGACCTGCTTTGTCGCATCGCGTTGACGGCCTCTCAAGGGGGTTATTCTGTCTTGCAAATGGTCACTTACAAAAGACCCAAAACGGCATGTACCAATTTGGTAAGATGTGTCCATTGAACGGCTGGATGGCTAGGGGTGACACGTGTCACCCTGTTGCTCCCGCAACCATCTGGCTACTGACATGACGCAGACGATGGACGAGGTGCCACTATGGACAAAGACAACCACTCACTAAAGATTGAAGCTGGCAGGTACAAGGCTACAGCGACAGGCTGGGGCCTCGCAGTTCTGCTCGTCATCGCGGCCATGCTGATTTTTGCCCATGCGTATTGATTGCGCTATCTCCTATCCAACCCCGTCCAAACCTTGCACGGAAACAGAGCCGCCACCCGTTGCAGCTCCCCGTTATGACCAAGGGCCTTGTCCCACTGCGCTACCATCAGGCGGTTTGGGTTTGCCCATGGCCGGATGTGGTGCAGGGCCGCAGCTGTTTGATCAGGCGGCAGGTAGCGGCTCAAGATTCCCAGAACCACAGCCGTTGAGCGGTTGATACCTTGGAGACAATGGACGATGAGCCTGCTTTCCGCAGGTAATGCATCAACCCACGCACACACTTGCCATACATGTTCAGGCGGCGGCGCATTGGGGTGCTTGGCGTCAACCGTGTCGTCAAATTCCATGATGAGATGCTGACCGTCCGATATTCCCGTAAGGTGAAATGGCTTGCTGGCCTTGGATTTTATCGTCACCAGATGCGTGACCCCGCATTCCAGCCCGAGTTGCCGAGACTCATACTGACCGCAGACGTGCAATTGCGCTCGCCAACCATTCGGGTGTTTGGCCCCGTCCGTAAGAGGTTCAAACATGTTCAGATGTTCTCCGGCGTTCCACCAGATCGATGTAGGATGACCTTTCCACCGCATCGACCAGCTTGCCCTTCAGCTTGAGATGGCGATCCCACGCTTCAATGATGAACTGGTCTGTCAACATGGGTTGATGATTGCCTAATTGACGGTTGAGCTGCATCACATGAATTGCCGTTTCTGCATCGGTTCGGCTGGCAAGAAGACCCAAAGCCATGGCCGCAGCTTGAAATCCGACGGACAGGCTGAAAATATGCAACGTGGCGTCTTCGGGAAGTCGGGCGACAAACCCTTCCACAAAGTCAATTTCTTCGAGCGCCACGGCCATGTTGGCTTTCTGCCAAGGACCTGGCAACCAGCATCGACACACGCAAGTGGGGTTGAAAAGGTTACGCCTTATCAGCTGCACATGGTCGCTCCCCAGAAATTGTATCGAGAGTTGATGTGATGCGTGGAAGGCCGACCGGATATACCCGCCGATTGAAATATTTATCCGATAGGGCCAACCATTGCCGTTTGGCGCGTGTGGCAGCAGGCCAGTGGAAAACGCCTCTTCTCGTGTGGGAGGCGGAGGCCGCAGAACCGAAGCAGCCAGTGGCACAGGCAAAGCCGTGGCAAGAACTGCCGCCCCTGCTCCCACCATCACATCGCGGCGCGTGATTCTAGCGAGGCTCATTTCACCGTCTCCAGCTTGTGCATGACCGCAATCGTAAAGCCCGCCCCGCAGGGGCTTTCTTTCAGGAATTGACCGCCATCCTGAACCCCCTCGGAAATGAATTTCGATTCTTGGCTATCCGGTTGCTTGGGCAGCCCCGACAGGTTTGCCTTTCCCTCACAATATCCCGTGAGCATCAGACGGAAACCCAGAACATAAAGTCGCTCGTTCACTTCAAGCGCCGGAACATCAGACGCATTGACTATCCTTTGAAGCAGTGATGGCAGCACCGGCGCAGCTTGCGAGGGCAGCGCCAGCAGAACACTTGCCGCAACCCCAAAGGTAATGCCGCGCCAGATTGGACAAATATATCTTCGGCAGTTCATGACGCCCTCCTCCCCTCAAACAAGGGATTGGGCGCGGCGCGTCCCGCGTAGGGCGCATCGCGCAGATAGTCGATCTTGCGCAAGATGCGAGTGTCCTGTCCTGACTGCTTGACCGCCAGTTCATCGCGCCGCATTTGATAGAGCTGGTCCGGTGATACATCCCCAAGCGCCTCTGCCAGTTGTACCGACATGGAGCGAGAAGTATGCCCGAACGTTGCAATCGTGCCGCAGTTTTCGAGCAGTGACACATGGTCACGATAGAGTAGTTTCAGTTGCGCATAGGATTGCAGAAACAGCATTGCCCGCACTCCATAACCTCGCGCCAGTGTGACCGCCGTGCGCACTTGTGGCATGGGGCCGAGCTGGGCCAACTCATCGAGAACCAGAAGCGTGGATTTTTCAGGCCGCGTTTGCCGTTCTGTCAGTGTCGTCATCAACGCCGCCAGCCAACACCGCAGCAAGGCTGCATGGGAGGCGATCCGGCTCACAGGCACCGTGAGATAAATCGTGAGAGGTGCGCCCGACCGCACCGCCTCCAAAATCACATCAGACCCGCTCACCGCTTTGCGCACAGCTTCCGATGCGAAGACCCGCATCATGGATTGTGCTGTTGAAAGAATGCCCGACCGTGTGACCTCCACTGTATTGAGAAAACTACCAATCGCCTTCAAGGCGAAGGGATCGAGATTTGTTGCCGCATCAAGCATCTGGGCCAGTGCATAGACAGCATCATCGCCGTTCAGCAGGGACCAGACCCGTGCGAGGCTCTTGTCCTCTTCCTTGGGTTCCGTGGCGAGGTGCGCCATAATTCCGGCGATGAGGGTTTCTGCACGTTCGCGCCAGAATTTGTCGTTGCCGCCCTCTTCCGGTTCACGCAGGGCAGAGGCCAGCATATAGGCCCTGTCGGCAAGGTCGTCCCCCGCACCGATCAGGATCGACATGGGATTGAAAGCCGATGACGCCGTACCATTGACGCGCCATGGATTGAGGCGAATGATGGTTTGGCCGATGCTCTCCCGATAGCCCGCCGTGACCGCCGACAGCTCGCCTTTCACGTCCACCACGATAGCCGGACCATCCCACGAGAGCAAATTTGGGATGGCGAGGGATCGCCCTTTTCCCGCTCCAGTTGCCGCCAACACAAGCGTGTGTGACTCGCCTTCATCTGTTACAAGTTGGGGGTGGCCCGCAGACGTATCGTGTCTTTCTGCCACCCCGAATCCAATCAATCGCCGCGAAGCCTCAGCAGCTTCCCAGCCCAGTACCAAACCAGTCATTTGCGTTATCCTTGTTGGCAGCGTTTCGGGCTTTCGCCTCTTGTGCTGCACTGCAAAACGGCCAGATTCCTACGAGACAGAATCCCATGTCAAGTCAGCCAACCTGACTCATTTTTACCGCGCAAACATCATCCATCACGGCTCAAGCGGCAAAAGTTTGGTGCCGCGGCACACTGCCAAAGCCAGCTGCATTTCCAAGAGCTTTGGTTCAACCTTCACCAATAATCTCTCATTGCGTTCGGCAAGCTCTGGAATGCTGAAATCACAGGCTGCCGTGCCAACAAATGCCAAGCTCTGCAACCGTTCACAGAGCTGACTGCGCTTCAACTCAATTACAAAAACTTCAAACGTCTTTGCCCCCGTCATGCGCGGCGGGAAGTCATTAAGCAGCGCATTGACCTGCCAATAGCCCTTGTCACACTGCTTCACAGTTTCCGCAAAGGACGGGGACGAGAGAGCGAAGCTCGCCAACAGTAATGTGGCGCTGATGGATAGTCTCATTTTGACTTACCCAAACCAAGCTTGTCGCAGAGTCCGAGGCTCTCTTTGTAGGCATCGATTGAGTTGCTGAGTGCTTTTGCGGTGCCAGGGTCAGATTCAAAACTGTCAATGAAGCCCTCCACAACATATTCGCATTCAGGCGTGAACGCGTAGGATACGCTGCGAAGTTTTTTGCACCCCGACTTTTTCAAGTAGCCATTCAAACCTTCATAGGATTTGAACTTTTTAGCACGCTCACCATGGGCGGCCCAGACGGACACAAACTCTTTCAGCGTGGCAACACACTTCTGTCCATCGGCCAGCTCTTCTGCATGGGCAGGGGTAGCCGCTGCGATTGTCAGGGCCAACGTTACAAAGAGAAGGGAGCGTTTCATGTCAGAGTCCTTGGGCTTATGTGATGAGAGTGATTTTCTCGCAGGCCTTCAAACAGCGAAGGATTGCGCATTGAACCCAGTCACGGCGCAGGTGTGCTGGGGTATTATTTTGAACGATGCGTTCGAGTGCCCGCCATTGGCGCTCAGTTTTTGTTTCACAGGTAGCTTTTGGTGGCTTGCCCTGCCCCGCAACGGGCGAGGCGACGAGCAAGGCAAGCATCACCAAAGCAGCAGCACGCATGTTGCGTTCTATTGGCCCGTGACAAACTTGCGGGCGAAATCGTCGCAACCAACGTTGCCAAAGAAACACGCGAACCCGTCACTGACGAATTTTGCTTCGGCATCAGACACCGCTGGGGCCACGTAGGGTTCGTCGCTTTGATCTGACCGCAAGGCTTGCATGTCGTCTGCCAACTGCTGCTGACGATGACGCTCCATTTCAAGTTCCATCCGGCGCATTTTTTCAGCCCACGCGGAATCATAGTCGTAGTCATCCGCCATCGAGGGTGGGGTTGCGCCGAGGATTGCCGTTGCAGTGAACAGTGCGACCCAGAATTTTGACATAGCGGTTCTCCTTGCCGAGCGTCACGGACGCCGGAGTGTTGAGGTTCAGAATGTTGGGAAAGACGGCGGAGCGAAGCCCCGCCGACAAGAGTACACTTTAAATGCCGTCGGGATTTTTCGGCATGTCACGCCAGAAATTGGCTTCCGGCGTATTGGGGACTGCCCCAGCATTGCCGCCGGACGATGAAAAATCCGAACTTGCGTCGGCGAACGACGACGCACTGTCAACGGCTGCATCACCAAGGCTGTCAAGCACTTCAGCAATCAACGAAACGCCAAGAACGAGCAGAGAAAACGGGTCTACCATGACTGTCACTCACCCCAGACAGACCGAGGTGCGCCATGCCGAATTGTCGGCATGGGTGGAGGTAAGCACCGATAAAACTAATTGTCAACTATTGTAACAATCTTAGTTGATTAATCTTTGCCCCCGCCTTGAGGCCGCTGCGGCCAGCCTGCTTCGCGTTGAGAAATCCAGTGGAACTGGGTCTTGTCCAGCAGCAATCTTGCCTAGAGTCGTTTCAATCTCATCAGATTTTGTGGCAAACACGAAACCGTCTGGTTGCCCGTTCAGTTCGAGCCACTTTGCTAGCCGAAGGTAACCCTTTTTGTCGTGTCGGATGGCATGACGTGGGATGGAATTACTTTCACTGTCATAGAAAGCATCATAGGCCCGTCGAAAGAAATTTGGGACATTGAGCTTTTCATCCGTAGGAATGCGCCCCGCCGTCTGTTCCGCCGCCCACCATTCCTTGCGGTCTTTCCACAGAGGAGGAGCTTTGACGGACGCTTTTTCTGGCAACGGCAGCAACTGGTCCTTGCCCTGCCCTTTCATTTCATCAGCCATTCTCGCAACCCAAGTTCCCTGTTGCTTAGGCAAAGCAGCAAGTTCCAACGCTTTCCCGACCAATGACTTGAGAGGTTCCGCTTGTTGTGATGGAATGCCTTCCACCCGCCCCAGTGCGCCAGTGATTTCGGCAACAGCAAAACCAATCTGCTCCGCAGAACCTGAGTTGGCCACAACAGGCAACGAAGCGCCTGGCGTTATCAGTCGATTGAGAAAGACAATCGCCCATTCCAATCGGTCAAACTGTTTAGAACCATCATTCAGAAGCACACCATAGTTAGATAATAGGATTTTAAATCTATCATAAACGTCCGCTTCATTAAAGTTCTTTCTTTGCTTTTTGTCGGGATGGAGCGTCTTGGAAAGCAGCGCTTTGGCCACATTTTCTGACTGCGTGACATCCAGCGGCAGGAAATTGTCCGCAAAGACCTTGCAAAGACCTTGCACCGCCTCATCAGGCGTCAGATATCCACCTGGCAGTGCTTCACCAGCAGACAATCCAAATTCTGCGTCTTCGTCTACAAGCCACAGCAGAATGCTCTTGAACAGTTTGCTATCGCGCATGTTGGTCTTTCAGCCCATTTAGAAAGGAACGAACAATGCCCATCTCGCTCTTGCTCACCTGCGCAACGCCAACGATTTGATCTCCGAAGGGGTCACCGCTTTCATATATCTGGATATACGATCTCCACAGCGTTTCTTGAGTCTGGGCGTCTAACTCTCCGAACCATTTGATGCGCCTCAACAACTCATCTTCTCCCAGCAATGGATGCCGTCTCATACAATTCATGCAGTAGTGAATTGGCCTTTTCCACAACAAGGAGTGCCCATCCTGCACATGGTCCCAACTGTCCTGAACCAAAATATGATGCAGAGCCAAGGCCGAGAGGCTGGCTTCGAGAAAACCTTCCACCTCAGGCATTGCAGACAACAACAAGCATTCAATCTTGTAAGCCAATTCCATCCGTTCAAGCGACGAGGGATGGCTGTTTGAGGCGCCCGTCAAGTGCCTAAACGACTTGATATAAAATATTTGTGCCAAGAACAGCTCAAAATGTATGAGAGGCTTGTCAAAATAGAAATAGGTGGAAAACATGGAAAAAACAAAGCCCACGCTCGCTTGCGAAGCGGCACCCAACACCATGTAGGGAGAGACGTGCGCCAAGCGAAATGCAGGCATTTCCTTGCAATAATCGAGATACATGAGATCTGCCTCAATTTCATTCCACACCTGACGGTGCTCGCTCTCATCTTCTTCTGTGTCAATCTCGCCCAATAACTCTGGGTCACGCCACAGCGTATGATTGGCAATGATGTGACGCAGCTCATGCGCCACGATGCGTATCAAATAGGATGTGACAAAACTCTGCATGACCAATGGAGATACGACAGGCAGTCCCTCTTCCATGGGCCGAAGAAACTTGTCTCGAATTGTGCCAACAAGAGCGCTTGGAACCGATTGTGATCCACTATTATCGTCACAACGAACTGCGCTTACCAATTCAGCCATGAACAAAATTTGCATGTCCATGAAAGGCCGATAGCGAGTGGCAAACTCCCGAAGGCCCGCATCTACCCACAGTCGGACATAGTACTCAGACAATTTGTCTGCCAATTCATCTATGCCAGCGCTTTCAGGTGGCCAAACGAACGGCTCATTCTGATGGCGCATTGCAGCGGCATTTCCGTAGAGATGAGCGTGTGAGCCTGCGAATTGAGCCAACGCATCTGCAAGGAACAACTCATGTTCATTGATGAAAATGACGGGATGTGTTGGATGCTGTATCACTCGCGCTCGCTGCCCCCTCAGAGGCAGAGCAACTAAATGGACCGCTTCGAGTTCAGGCACCTTCTCTCTAAATTCCGCTGTGACCGAGACTGAGAAAAGCGCCATTATGGTTTGTAACTCAGGATCAAGTAGCGAATGATGGATAGGCCCAGTTGGGATTACCTCCTCGTTGTCTTGGTTCAAATCCAGCAGCGACATCAGCACTGGATAGAGCGTTTTGAGTTGCCTTGATTGCAACTCTGCGCACCTAGACACCTCATCAAAACCAGCGTGCCCGACGGCAGCTTCAATCTTGCGGGGGATGTAGTCGGGCAGCGGGGTAGTCATCGCTATTTAATCCCCTTGTGCCGCAACAGCATGTCATAGGCGTGATTGATCTCCTTTACATGCGCTTCCAGTATCGTTCGTACAGCTGCACTGAGTGCTTGCAACTTGTCGGGATGAACATCTTTCATGTGATTACGGTAGGCGGTCTTGATGTCGGCAAGGGAACTGTCTGGTGTAAGACCGAGGACCGTGTAGCATTTTGTCATCGTTGAATCGTTCTGGCCCAACCTTTCCGCCAATTTTTCCGCAAGCTGCAATAAATGCACCTCATGTTGCTCCGTCAGGGTGACTTTTGCCATTTTTCTGAGAAGAGCGAGGTGAGCACTTGTCTTGAAATCATCCACTTCCATGATGGCTTGGGCCACCATTTCGCACACAAAGTGCCTTATTGAGTTTGGCAGAAACAATTCTGCAGAACTCAATAAGTCCTTGTGAATGAGTTCAAAATCGTCGTCTGTCTGCGAGCCGCTTTTTTCCGCAATCACAAGCCTTTCAAGTTGATCAATGCCCCGACGTGAAAAGCTGTAGTGCGAGCAGACATGCTTCACCATGCTCTTCATGCTGCCCTCTTTCAAAGCGCCACTGGCGCGGGCCACATAAAGCATGTGCCATGCAATGGCCCTCGCATAGGGAGCATCGGTCTTCAATCTCAAGATGTCGTGGTTTGGAATATCAAAAACCGATTTGGACACCGCCGTGCCGTCGCGGATGATAAAGACTTCAGCGGTGAGCGGTTTGTTGGGATCAATAGCATCAAGCGCGTCCTCGGAGAATGTAACCTCATAGAAGGTTTTTCCGTCAATAACGTGTAAATAGCCGACCCCGCAAAGCTTACCCTCGCCGTCACAATTCAACTCAACAAATGTTTTGAGGTATGAGCCATTCTGCCCGAGGTAGATGACGGGTAGGCAGCGTTCGATGGGATATTGCAACCCTTTGACCTCCCCATAAAACAGAGCCGCGTCTGCCGTGCCATACGGAATGCCCTTCAGGGTTCCAATCTCTTCCACCAATTGAGGTAGGCTTGTGAGATAGCTATGCAGAGCCCCGAGGGCCCATCCCCCTGCAATGATGAGTGGTATATGTAGAACCATAATATTCTTCCCTGAGGACGGACCAACGAAGCTGCTCTTCTTACGGTCTTTTTTTGAGTTTTGGCAGAGGCCACGGCGAGGAACCATCAGAGGAGGTCGACACCTTTCTCAAGAAACACTATGGTTTCACGGTGTAGCGCCGCTGACCCCATAGTTCTATTGGTTCATGGGTTCATACACCTATTGACAAATCCTTCCATAAAATGTATCGTACGATACACTTTATGGAAGGATTTTGCGTCATGGCAAACGCCAAACACATATCCCGCCGCCGTGTCGAAGCTATCACTCCCGCGCAATACCGCGTGTTTCAGGACGCCTATGATTTTTTCAACAGGGAATTGTTCAGCAGTTCTCTGCCGCATGTTCTTGTCACATTGCAGCGCAAGGCAAGGGCCAAAGGGTATTTTTCGCCACGCCGCTTCCAAGGACGTGTTGAAGACACCACGACGCACGAATTGGCCATGAATCCTGATATATTCATAAACCGCAGCGACGAGGAAATTCTATCAACGCTCGTTCATGAAATGGCACATGTCTGGCAACAGGTGCATGGCAAACCGTCCAGAACCGCCTACCATAACCGCCAATGGGCAGCAAAGATGAAAGAAATCGGGCTACAGCCGACAAACACTGGCGAAGCTGGTGGCAAGGAGACTGGCCAACGTATGACGCATTACATCCTTCGTGACGGCCCATATGCGAAAGCCTACGCCAAACTCAAAGCTAAAGGGCTTGTACTGCACTGGCAATCAGCTCCTGCAACCAAGCAGAGCTGGGCAAAAATCGCCAGCAAGACGCGGTTCACCTGCTCCACCTGTGCGCAAAATGCGTGGGCCAAGCCTGATGCCAAACTCGGCTGTTATGCGTGCTTCCTCGAAACTGGAACTCTGGTTTTGATGTGCCCTCCGAGCACAGAAGACGTTGTGCTCCTCGCGGGTGCCCTGCCCCCAAAATGAATGTCTCAGGCTCTTTTTTCGGATTATGGCAGGGCCTATGTTTGACTTGCCATGCAAACCACCCCGAACCCACCAACGCCCCGAACTTTTCTCGATAGAGAAATCGCCCGTAGCGGCCACTTGATCCACAAGCTCAAGGCCAAGGATAGCACGGGCAGGTGGGCCTATTATTTTGTCTATGTCGCAGCTGCGAAGGAGCGGCTTTTTCTTGAGGTCTTGAAGAGGCCGGAAACCATTGACCTTGAAGCCTATGGCATCGTTGTTGCCTCCTGCTACGGCGCAGAACCAACCGATGAGGTGAAGACCTTGCTGCTTGAACGCTATGGCTTTGTCGTATGAGTGTGTGTACTGCAATTTGTATGCGACCATAAGTTCATACACCAATACATATTTTGATAAACCCATGTTTTTGGGCGTTTCTGCACCCACTGGATTTGACACTTCTCCTCTTCAAGGCTGGCATCACGGAACAAGCAAACCTCTCTTGTGGGGGTTATGACCGCCCTGCCCTGCCCGCCAAGGCGACTCGCTTCCGCGTTATCACTTGTGCAGCTTCGCCCCTGAAGGCTTGCGGCCTGTGTCTGGCAGGGCGTTGCGGGCGGTCCCTTTTCCCCACGAGGTTCGCAATTCCGCGGCACCTCAAAGTGAAGAGGAAAACATCATGTCAACCCAGAGCGAAAAACGTCCTTCACACGAGGTCTTTCAGGTCAAAGGTGATGGTGACAAGAGTTTTTGGACTCGCATTGGTGCAGCATTGCTGCACAAGGACGGCAAAGGCTTCAGCATCAGTGTCGAAGCCATTCCTATCCACGGTCGCATCGTTGTCCGCCCACGCAAAGTCGCAACCGCAGGTGCGGGAGGTCAGAAATGACCTCCTCCTCCCCAACCATCCGCACCCTCAATGACGCCCTTCGCACCACATTCACAGGCGGTCAGATCATGTTGACCCACGGCATACAGTCTCTGGGCGGTGACGCAGTTGCTGCGATCCTGTCGAAAGTCAGGAGCTTCAATCGCTTCAATGAAGACAACGACCCCTATGGAGAGCATGACTTCGGTGCCGTCGATCATGCGGGCAACAAGGTAATCTGGAAAATCGCCTATTACGACCCTACCCTCACCAGTGGTTCGGACGATCCCGCCGACCCCGTGAAAACCGCCCGCGTTCTGACCATCATGTTGGCTGAGGAGTATTGACCTCCGAGCCGTTCCGGCCCGTCACTAGGCGGGCCGGATTTTCTCTTGCCGCTTCGAATGCGCTGCCCGCTTGGCAGCACAGGCATCGAGGGTTCCCTTGTTCCAAGGGTGCCTGGGGCGTCTCGCATGACAAGCGCCCTGCCCCACTGCTGTTTTCCAGCCACAGGCAGTGGGGCGTTACAATCCAATGGCCATAGGTTCATCATTTCATAAGACAATAGGACCATGCTTGTTTATGTGTATGAACGTATGATTCGAGAGGTTCACGCATGAAGGTTATTTCGGTGATCAGCCAAAAGGGCGGCGTGGGCAAGACAACGCTCGCCACGGCCCTCGCGGTTGAGGCCGTGCGGGACGGCAAGCGCGTGGCGATTTTCGACCTCGATCCACAGGCCTCAGCCAGCTTCTGGCAGGACACACGGGGCGATGACAGTATTGCCATCACCGCCGTTCCCGCCGCCCGACTGTCCCATGTGCTGACCGCCGCCCGAGAGGTGGCTGACCTTTGCATCATCGACACCCCGCCTTTCTCCACGGACATCGCCTATGAGGCCGCACAGAAGGCCGACTTCGTGCTCATTCCCACCAGACCCGCCGTGCTCGATGTGATGGCCATGACCCGCACCCTCGAACTGGTGAAGAACTACAGCTGCCCCTTTGCCGTCGTCCTCACTTTCTGCCCGCCGCAGGGCAGGGAGATCGAAGACACCATCAAAGTCATCACCGAACTGAATGCCACGCTCTCTCCGGTGCGCATCGGCAACCGCATTGCGTTCAGCCGCGCCCAGCAAACCGGACGGAGTGCACAAGAAATTGAACCGGACGGCAAGGCCGCGCAAGAAATCAAAGAGCTATACGCGTATGTGTGTATGAACCTATACCAAACCGGACAAAAGGGAGAAAAACATGGGGAATAACGCCTTGCAAGCCGTATTGAACCGCGCCGCCGCAGGTCAAGCAGCGCCCACCATTGCCGATGCCCCTGAAAAACCCTCCCCAGTGCCACAGAAACGGGCCATGGTGGCAAAGGCGGGGCAGGGCAGGGTAGTAAAGACCTCTGACGCGGGCGAGGCCTCTCAGCGCTTCCATAGACCCGTGCGCGACGGCAAGCGCTTTGTAGGGGGGCACTTCACGCCCGAACTGGTAAAACAACTGCGGATGTTGGCCGCTGAAGACGACACGACGATTCAGGCCCTGCTTGAGGAAGCCCTCGACCTGCTGTTTGTGAAAAAGGGCAAGGCACAGTTGGCTGTTGGCAATAGTCGCCCCTGAGTAGACACAAGTTCATAAGTGTGTAAGTTCATACACACATACATTCACCTCTTTTCGCAGGTAATTCAGGTTCGATAGTGACGTCAACCCCAACTCAACAGCGCCTCAAACTCATGCCGCGAGACTCTTTCACGGCGCTTTCGCTGCATGAGAAGAACGCCTATTTGCAAACGCTGGCCAATGACTTTGCAGCACAGACGGGCAGGGAGGTGGTCGAACTTGATAAGGATGCGCTCAGCCGCTTGCGGCGTTACTACGCAAGGCGTGTATTCGCCGACCTCAAACTCCAGGACGCCCCAAAAGATTCCCTGAATGATACCCTGCGCCGCCTAGGGTCTGCTATCCGAGACAACGAATTGCAAAAAGACATTGCTGGAGGTTTGAGCGATGCTCTCCCTGCCCGCAAGGTCATGCGTAGCCCCCCGTCAGACGACGCACAACTCATGTTTTTTGTGCCATCCATTTACGACGCGCCCATCAAGGACGACGTGAATTTAATGGACGTGGCACCGTTTTCACTGAGTAAGCAGATTCGACATGGCGAAATCAAATATGAGTTGAAGGATTGCCTGATTACGATTGCAGGAACAACCACCTATGGGCTTGCCACAGTCTTTGACTATGACATTTTTCTGAATATGGTCAGCTACCTTACGGAAGAAATGCGCCGCTATAAATCGGCTCTGGCCAAAGGCTTGCGGCCCGATCTGCCCCCAAAAACTTACCGTCCAAATGCCGCTCACATCCTGAAGTTCTGCCGCAGGTCAGATGGCGGTAAATCATACATCGATTTGGAAAATGCCCTTGATCGATTGAAGGCTACTACTATCAAAATAGTCAATCTCTCCGGCGGAAAACGCCGCGACATTAAAGGACACAGGAGCCTTATTGAAGACTATAGGACCATTACAAAGACCGATAGCGGTCGCATTGACCTTGTTGAAATAGACATCCCAAATTGGGTGTATGACAGCGTGGTGCGGGCAGACAAAACACTGCCCTTGCTCACCCTGCACGGGGACTACTTCCTCATCAGCTCTGGGCTGGGGCGATTTTTGTATCGCCTTGCCCGTAAATCTGCCGGAAAAACAGTGTCGCGCTACTCTGTTAAAGAATTGCACAAACGCAGCGGATCAACGCAAGATTTCAGGTTCTTCTTGCGTGACTTGAAAGAGTTTATCAGTCGCACCCAAGCCTTTCCCATGCCAGAATATGACCTTAACCTCATAGAAGGGGTTGAGGGTCTCCTCGTGCAGATGGTTCGGCGTCCCGAGAGTGAATCCAAATCACTCCCGCAAGCCTAGGATTTGTCGGGGTCTCCGTACATCACCCACGACAAAAACGAGAGCCGAGTACGTGCATATAAATTTTGTCGCAGCTCCGTACATCACCCACGACAGAATCAGCAACCCAAAACTGTGGATAAGTCAGCGACGATTTTGTCGCGGCTCCGTACATCGCCCACAAGATTCCGTACATCGCCCACGACATTCCGTACATCGCCCACGACAACCCGTACATCGCCCACAATTCATTTCCACAAGACATTGTTATTAAACGGTATTTCGTTCGTTTTTTCGGCTAAAACTTACTAAAACTATTAAAACTACTTAAAACGTCTAGCGACAAGAATTTCTATTGATTTTGGAGGAAGGAAAAGAGCAGGTGGAGAAAGAATGGCGAACGAGACAAAACTCAATCGCCTGAGCAGCGCCGTTATCTACTTCGATTGCCGCCATCGCGTGTTGCGTTCACTCGGTCAGCCCAGCTGTCCTGCGAAGGGTTACGTGTCATGAAATAATAGGCCGCGGCTCCAACGAGTGCAGCGCCTATACTACAAGTCGCAACATTTCCGAATTTCATGGCCCGTTTGGAAGGAAATCCGTCACCAGTGCTTTTCGGCAGTTTTTCCATCCGTTTTAAGTCTTCACGGATGCCTTTCATCGACCAATCACCATCGTCCGCCACAGAAACCTCTCTACGTTTATGACAAGACAAAGGTATCATGGAAGAATAGCAGTGATTGTGAACCTTTTATGAAGTTTCAGGGCCGTATTTTTCTTGCTGGCGACGATAAATCATCAGACCGAGAGCTACAACCTCAGCAACATCTTCAGCCTTCCTGCGAAATCCAAGATCAACAATTTGCCTACCTCCTATTACCAGGAGATTGTTGTGTGGGTTGAACACTGCGCTAAACAACCAAGGCAATACTCTTCGGATAATTTTGTGCAAAAAGAAAACCACAATAGGTGTCAGGAGAATGAGAAAGATCAGCTCTAGCGACCGGAACAGCAACGAAAAAAAGTTCAAGAAGAAATTGCCGTCCCCTACATCTGTAGTGATGAATTCCCATACAATGAAGCAGGTATAAACTAACGCAGATACCCACGAAGGAATCTTTGACCTTAAGGCTTCAAAATCTGTTCGGACGCTGACTGCGCGTTCGTCGCTCAGAAGATCACGTCCCGCAACCCAGTTTAGTTCCTCCCATGAAAGCATACCCCTCTGAGATTCGTGATCTTCACTCCAATTCTGCGAAAAGAAGAGGCCCTTCGAGGTCAATAACAGAGGGGCCCCACGGGACTTGAACAACAAGACTGGTATCCCAGTCTTCTGCTTCTTAGTCCCTGAAATTGACAGCACATCAAGCTCAGTGATTTCTGGTGACCACTTATGAGGAGGAAGTAGCAACCCTTTTGTAGAGATCAGTTTCTTGACGCGCTGTTCGAAGCCTTGTGCGAATCTTTGTTCACGGTTCTGTTGTTCCAAATTTTGACTAGAGGTCATCGTCATTATCAAGCGTGGCTGCCGTCCGCTTTCGGCGTGCGTTCAACATTATCTGCTCAGCGGTTTGCCTATATCCAAGGCGGTCAAGAATAATTGCTGGTAGGAGTGGCAGATTGTCCATGATGAAGTTCATCAACGCGCCTAGTGCAGCAATCACGTTCTCCCAGAATGTAGGCTTGCGAGCTATAATGTCGGCTCGCAAATCACCCAATTCTCTTTCCACACGCATCCGGCTCTCATGGTAAGCGCGGTATCGACTGTCGTGGATGTTACCGCTTGCCTGCCACCTGCCAACGACATCATCGACTTGTCCTGTAAGGGCATAGATTTTCTTGAATTGCGGGAATTGCA
>JANOXA010000139.1:0-21887 GCA_031418195.1 Hyphomicrobiales bacterium
GCTTCGGGAAACAAGGGAATCCCCTTTCTGCATTTGCAAGAAAATCCGGGGTAAAGCGCTGATTTCTTGCAAATCAATCGGTACGAAAAATCAAATCTGCACAATAAAATCACGCATGCGTGAGTTCTTCACGGACGACGGTATAGTTGACCGTATCGCCTTCATCGGGGCCATTGCCATCGCTATCGGTGATGCCGTCTGCGGTTTTCACCAAGGTCATGGAAGGATTGGCGGGCAAGGTTTTATCGGTTGGCGCGTCATTGCCAAAGTCGGTGCCTGATGTATCCGTAACGGGCGGTCCTGTGGGCGGATTGCCGATCGCAAGGGCTGTGTTTTGTACAGTGCCAGCATCAACATCGGCTTGTGTCAACACATGCGTAGCCGTGAAGCTCGTGGTATCTGTGACACCGGGGCCCAGCGACGCAAGGGGACCGCCAATGTCACGTTGCCCGCGTTGGTGACAAGATAGCTGTAGCTGATGACATCGCCGACGGCATTGAAGCTGGCTGTCGGGCTGGTCTTGTCAACGCTGAGGGCTGGAGTTTGTAAAGCTGGCACCGTGGCCTGGTCACTGGCCGAGGTTGTCGTGCCAATGGTTGCACTGGCGGTGTTGGTGAGGCTTCCTGCATCAAGATCAGCTTGCGTCACCGCATAGGTGGCAGAACAGGTGTGGGTTGCACCGGGGGCAAGGCCACCGGGTGGCAGGGCCGGACAGCTGACACTGGTCTTGTTGTCGCTGGCCGACACGGTCCCCGTCAGGGTGACATTGCCAGTGTTGGTCAGCAGATAGCTGTAGGACACCAGATCACCCACGGCAGCATAGTTGGCCGTCGGGCTGGTCTTGTCGACCGACAGGCCGGGGAGCTGGGGAACCGGGGTGGCGATGGTCACCGTCTCTGGGGTTGGCAGCAGGGTTGTCGTCACCGAACCGGTGTTGCCGATGGAACCCGCATCGACATTGCCTTGCGTCACGGTGTAGGTGCCGGTCAGCACACAGGTGCCACCGGGGGCCACACTGGCACAGGTGGTTGAGGCTGGCGTCAGCAGGGCATCGCTCACAACCACAGCATTCTGGGTCACGCTGCCGTCATTGCTGACCGTCACCGTGTAGGTCAGGCTGTCGTTCAGGCTGATGCTGGAGGACGTATCCTCATCGGCATTGGCGAACAGGGCCTTGGCGATGCTGACGGAAGGGGTCTGGGCCACCGGCGTCGTCACACTGTCGGTCAGCGGTGTGGTGACCAGTGTCGAGACCACTGAGGCCGTGTTGACCAAGGTTCCCGCATCGACATTGGCTTGCGTTACCGTGTAGGTGCCACTGAGGATACAGGTATTGCCGGGTGCAACGGATGCACAGGTGATCGAGGCTGGCGTCAGCAGCGGGTCCGAGACCACAACCGCCGTCTGGGTCACCGTGCCACTGTTGGCCATGACCACCGTATAGGTCAGCACATCATTCAACGTGATGCTGCCGCTGGAATCCTGGTCGCCATTGACAGGCACCTGCTTGTCGAGCGTCATGGCACTCAATTGCGCCACCGGCACCGTCTCGGCATCGGTCTCCGGCGTGGGCAGCAAGGTCGTGGTCACCGAGGCCGTGTTGGCCACGGTACCTGCATCAACCCGGGTTTGCGTTACCGACAGACTGCCGTTCAATACACATGTCCCGCCCGGTGCAACGCTGGCACAGGTGATTGTCGAGGGCGTCAACAGCGCATCCGTCACCACCACATTGCCTTGCGTGACATTGCCGTCGTTCGTCACCGTCACCGCGTAGTTCAAGGTGTCATCCAGCGTCACACTGCCAGATGCATCCTGATCCGTGTTCGAGACATAGGCCTTGGCGATCGAGATTGAACTGACTTGGGTGATGGCAACATTCAAGACGCCATTGTTCTCAATGCCATCGCCTTGTGGTGTCACGCCTCTGGCATTTGCCGTGTTGTCAATGCCTCCAATGTCATAGTCGGTCTGGGTGACTGTATAGGTGCCGACACAGGTGCTGTTGCTGTCACCTGGTGACAGCTTGGCAATCACGCAGCTCAATGCAGGAATCAGGGGATCTGTGACGTTGATGTTTGACAGCGTCACATTGCCCGGGTTTTCCACCGTGATGGTGTAAGTCAAAACCTGACCCACACTGGCAACTGGCAAAGTCACTGCCGATTTGCTGACGGCTAATCCCGGATTCTGCTTTCCGGGGATTGTGACGCTTTCGGGGGCCGATGTGATGGGGATATCAAGCTTGCTGTAGGTTGTTGCCGCATAAGCCTGGTTGGTGACAAAACCAGCGTCCATGTCGTCTTGCGTGACAACATAGTTGAAGGCACAGGTCGCCGTTTCGCCCGGTTTGAAGACTGGCGCTGGTGTGTAACAGAGATTTGTACCGAGCTTGTCATCAACGATGTCGATGGGGCGGGTGAACGTCGCATTACCCGAATTTGTAACATCATATTGATATTTGATGACTTCGCCCACGGCGCTGAATGCCGTCGTGTCAGAGTATTTCTTGAGGTTGAGGGCGGGATTGGATCCTGTTGGCACAAGTTCGGATGTCTGTGGCGAGTTTGTCGGGCCACTGGTGGCAAATGCGAGATTGGTGATGGAGCCGATTTCGAGGTCTTCCAGCAAGACAAAATAAGTGGATTTGCAAATGTATTTGTCGCCTGGCAGCAAGCCTCCAGCCGGGAAGGTATCGCAATCAACTGGCGTTACGCGATTGTCGGTCACCACGATGGGATCAAAAAGTGTGGTGTTGCCGGTATTGATAATGACATACTCGTAGTCGATGGTGTCGCCGACGCTGGTGAAATTTATGTTGATTGCGTTTTTGTCAATCGACATGGATGGCGTCTGAATGGCAGGCACGGTGACTTGGTCAGTCGATGAACTTGTGGTTCCAACCGTTCCAGATGCAGTATTGATGACTGAGCCTGCATCAATGTCGGCTTGTGTCGCGCCATAGGTTGCCGAGCAGGTGATTGTCGCATTTGGCGCAAGACCCGCTGGTGGAAGTGCAGGACATATGACTGAGGTCTTGTCGTCGGCCAC
The DNA here is from genome assembly GCA_031418195.1 of Hyphomicrobiales bacterium. Taxonomy (GTDB): domain Bacteria; phylum Pseudomonadota; class Alphaproteobacteria; order Rhizobiales; family Aestuariivirgaceae; genus Aestuariivirga. The sequence continues at coordinate 3,052 of JANOXA010000139.1, forward strand.
AGACACAGCACCCGTCAACGTGATGTTTCCGGTGTTCCTGAGCAGATAGGAGTAGGTCAGCGTGTCTCCGACAGCCCTGAAGCTTGCGGTTGAACTGGTCTTGTCGATGGAGAGTGCTGGCAGTTGGACGGCGTTGATCGTCACACTATCTGTCGGTGAAGTGGTTGTTCCGATTTTGGCGGAAGCCGTGTTGATGACGCTGCCAGAATCCAGATCAGCCTGGGTAACGGCATAGCTTGCTGAACAGGTGTGCGTTGCGTTGGGTGCCAGACCTGCTGGAGGCAAGGCAGGACAGGACACTGACACTTTGTTGTCAGTCACACTCACCGTTCCCGACAGTGTCACATTGCCGGTGTTGCGGATCAAGTAGCTGTAGGCGACGAGATCGCCGACAGAATCATAGTTGGCTGTGATGCTGGTCTTGTCCACAGACAGGCCGGGGGCCTGGGAAATGGGCGTAGAGATGGTAGCTGTTTCTGCGGTCGGCAGGAGTGTTGTTGTGACCGAACCCGTGTTGCCGATGGAACCTGCATCGACATTGGCCTGGGTTACAGTGTAGGTGCCTGTGAGAACGCAGGTCGCACCCGGAGCCACACTGGCGCAGGTGGTGGAGGATGGCGTGAGCAGCGGATCTGATACCAGCACCGCATTCTGTGTCAGCGTGCCGTCGTTACTGACCGTCACCTTGTAGGTCAGGGTGTCATTGCGGGTGATGCTGGCGGACGTATCCTGATCGGCATTGGAGAACAGGGTCTTGGCGATGCTGACAGAAGAGCTTTGGGCCACCGGGGTGGTCACACTGTCGGTGACGGGGCTGGTGACCAGGGCAGAAATCACAGATGCCGTGTTCGTGATGGTTCCCGCATCGACATTGGCTTGTGTCACTGTCTTGGTGCCTGTGAGGATACAGGTATTGCCGGGTGCAACACTGGCACAGGTGATTGACGATGGCGTCAACAGCGGATCAGAGACGACAACCGCGGTCTGGGTTACGGTGCCCGTATTGCTCATGACCACCGTATAGGTCAGCACGTCATTCAAGGTGATAGTGCCACTGGAATCCTGGTCGCCATTGACAGGCGTCTGCTTGTCGAGGGTCAGGGCACTGAGTTGGGCGACAGGTACGTTGCGGGTGGCTGTTTCCGGCGTGGGCAGCAAGGTCGTTGTCACCGACGCCGTGTTGGCCACGGTACCCGCATCAACGCGACTTTGCGTCACCGACAGGCTGCCGTTCAGCACGCAGGTGCCGCCGGGGGCAACCGTGGCGCAGGTGATGGAAGATGGCGTCAACAGCGCATCACTCACCACCACATTGCCTTGCGTGACATTGCCGTCGTTAGTGACTGTCACCTTGTAGGAAAGGCTATCGTTCAAGGTGACCGTGCCAGACGCATCCTGATCGGCGTTCGAAATAAAGGTCTTGGCAATCGTCACCGAACTCACTTGGGTGATCGGAACTGTCTTGTTGCCCGTTCCGCTCACCCCTGCCCCTTGCGGGGTCACGCCATTGGCCGTGGCAGTGTTGACGATTTGCCCGGCATCAAAGTCGGCTTGCGTCACCGTGTAGGTCCCGGTGCAGACTTGCTGGGCTGTCGGTGCCAAGGTGGCAATCGAACAGGCGAGACTGGGGATCAGCGGATCAGTCACGACGATGCCCGACAAGGTCACATCGCCCGTATTGGCTGTCGTGATCGTATAGGTCAGAACCTGGCCCACGGCAGTCACGGGCAAGGTCACTGCCGCCTTGGTTACTGTCAGGGCGGGGTTCTGGATGGCATTGACCGTGACATTGTCAGGTGGCGAGGTCACCGGTATGTTGGCCGCGCCGTAGGTCGTGGCGGCATTGGCCTGGTTGGTGACAAAGCCCACATCAAGGTCAGCTTGCGTCACTGTGTAACTGCCGGAGCATGTTCGAGTCTGACCCGGTGTGAAAATGCGACCTGCGGGCGGTCCGGTGGTTGGGGGCACCCAACAAACGATATTTCCAATCTTGCTGTCGCTGACGTTGACCGTCCGCGTCAGGGTTGCATTGCCGGAGTTGGTGACGAGGAAGCTGTAGGCAATCACATCGCCCACAACATTGAAGTTCGGCGTCACCGAGGTTTTGTCGATGGTCAGGGCGGGATTGGCACCGGCTGGCACCGTCTCGGAGACCAGGGGTGAAGTCGTCGTGCCATTGCTGGCGGAGGCGAGGTTGGTGATCGAGCCGATATCAAGATCTTCCAGCAAAACACTGTAGTTCGCCGTGCAGGTCAGGGTTGCAGCAGGGGCAATCCCGCCCGGTGGCAGGGCGGGACAGATAACCGGGGTGACCCGGTTGTCAGTCACCGTGATGGCAGAGGTCAACGTGGTGTTGCCCGTGTTGGTCACGATGTACTCGTAGGACACGATGTCACCGACACTGGTGAAGGCAACTGCCGTGGCATTCTTGTCAACCGTCATGGAACGGGTCTGCACGGCGGGCACCGTCACCTGATCCGATGGCGAGGCGACGGGGGTTGCACCAAAAGTCGTGTTGGCCGTCGCCGTGTTGAGGACAGAGCCCGCATCAATGTCGGCTTGCGTCACGGTGTGAGTGGCGGAACAGGTGATTGTCGATGTAGGAGCGAGGATACCGCCCGGCAGCGGTGGACAGGTCACCGTTGCCTTGTTGTCAGCAATCGTAATTGCATTGGTCAGCGTCACGTTGCCTGCGTTGCGCACGAGATAGCTGTAGGTGATGACGGCTCCAACGGTGTTGTAGTTCGTCGTTGGGCTGGTCTTGTCCAGAAACAGCGCTGGTGTGCGGGTAATGGGGGTGACGGTAGGATTGTTGTTGGTTGTGGCACTGCCGGAAACATCGGTTACGGGACCAGCGACTCCTGAAGGTGGGGTTCCGGTTGCGGTGGCCGTGTTGGTGACATTGCCAGCATCCACATCTGCCTGGGTGAGTGTATAGGTTTTGGTGCATGTTGTGGTGCCTGCAGGCAGCAGAGTTGTGACCGGGCACGTGATGGCACCAACTTTAGCATCCGTCACGCCGACTGATGTCAGGGTCACGTTGCCAGTGTTGGAGACAACAAAACTGTAGACGATGGTGTCACCCACATCCTGGCCATTGCTGTCGAGATCTGTGATGCTTCCAGCTGTCTTGACAAGGGCGATACCGCCCGCCCGGGTGGGGCCGGGTGTGGTGACTGAACTTGGGTTTGTAACGGTTGTGCCATTGGGGGCGCGGGCGGAGACTGTTGCCGTATTGGCGATGGAACCTGCATCGACATTTGTCTGCGTGATGGTGCGGGTGTTGCCGGTACAGGTCAGCGTGGCCGTTACGCCGGGTGCTATGGAAACACTGGTGCAGGACAGAGACGCCAGCGAAGGATCAGTGATGGCGATGCTGCTCAGGGTGACGTTGCCGGTGTTGCGCACGGCAAAGCCGTAGGTGAGCGTGCTGCCGACAAGACCAAAGGGTGAGGGTGTTGCGGTTTTGGTGAGCAGGACAGACGGGGCTGAGGCAGGGCCTGTAATGGTGTTGGTGTCGGTCACAGGTCCGAGGGAGCCAGCTTGCGGCGTTCCGGTTGCAGTTGCCGTGTTGACGATGGTCCCCGCATCAATATCGGCCTGGGTTACGCTATAGTTTGCCGTACAGACGACTTGTTCACCGGGATCGAGATTGACGGTGCCGGCGGCGGGAGGTGCCGGGCATGACACGCCCGTGACTTTGGGATCAGAAATCGAAACGCTTTTGATCCAGACGCTGCCGACGTTGCGATAGGTGAAGGTGTAGGGAATGACCTGACCGACGGTAGCAAAGCTGGTGGTTGTGGAAGCTTTGTCGAGTGTCACGCCGGGTGCCACGTTGAGTGGCACTGTTGTGGTATCGGCGTCGTTGCCGCGCTTGAAGTCCCAAAAATTATCCGTGGGATCCTTGTCGAGAATGCTGGCAGTTACCGAACCTGTTGTGAGCACGCCGCTGAGGATCGTGGCGTCGGTGGATTGGAACCAGCCCGTATCCAGCGTGTTGTTGCCAAAGCCCGTGCCGCTGCTGATCAGGGTGGTGCCTGTGATGTCAGTGTTTTGGGTGGTGACAGGCGACCAGTTGCCGCTGTTGGCACCAAAATTCGCACCATTGATCCTGAGATTGAGGTCGTTGTAGTCGAACATGCCGACTTGGTTGTCGCCGTCATAAGCGGTGAAGCGCACACTCATGCGGGTGATGCTGCCACCCAGATAGGTGCTGCACGACACGACTGGACCGCAAAACAGCGCCATGGCGGGTGTGACTTGCATGGGGTTGCCCTGCCAGGCAACCGGCGTTCCGCTGTTGCTATAGCCTTGGTACATGGTTGATGGATTGGCGAACTGGTAATAAACGTTGCCATTGGCACCTTCGAGAACAATGACCACACCGCCGGCCTGGGGATAGGTCGAGGGAATTACGATGGAGGTGCCCGGAACGGTGGTTGTGAAGTTGGTGGCGACAGCGGAGGTTGCGCCTGCCAAAGTCAACAGCAAAAGCAGAAGCGGGCGCGAAACACGCTTGGCGTGTGATGTTAACAAACCATTAAGCTGCACCCCTGCGAGAGCCCGCCCAAGCAGTAAAAACACTGCAATAACATAGACAAATGCAGTCATTCTGCATCAACTCCCCCGGGTTGGCTTTCAAAACTCAATAAAACTGAACTGAAGACACACACACGATCAGTGACAATCAAACAGCACGGGGAAAAGTGGTCCAACCTGTGAAAAATCCACATAAGTTGAATCAATATCGCGCTGCATACACGCAGTTAACGATTCGTTAGTGCATCTCAAAAGCTAATGATTTGCTAATGGCGAGTCAAACGCTGGTTGCATTGAATCAACCAATAGTTGCTCAAAGTGGCGTTGCCAGGAGTCAAAAAATGACTCAGAAACAATGTGTTAATATAAAAAAGGCGCATAATGATTTTCATGCGCCTTTCAGTTGGATTTTTTACAGAAAAGTTTGAGCTTGGCTTATTTTTTGAACAAGTTGGCCAAAGCAGGTACGCCGAGACCTGCAATCAGGGCCTTTACCGCGTCGCTCACCACGAAGGGATAAAGTCCCCAGGCCAAGGCAGCACCCACCGCGGTTTGGCCTTCCGGCACAACGCCGGTTTTGCTGGCCCAGATGGCAAGCCAGATGAGTCCCGGCACATAGAGCAACACAGCTCCAGAGAGGGCGGCCACGGCACGTTTCAGCCACGTATTGGCCCAACCCGATTCAACCAGCTTGCCGACAAGCCATGCGGCCAGAATGAAGCCGACGACATAGCCCATGGAGCTGGCAGGCAGCAGATAGTCCAATTTACCGTCAAACAGCCCGGATTTGCCGCCGGCAAAAAATGGCAGGCCAACAGCACCTTCGACAGCATAGAGACCCAAAGTAGCGGCTCCCAACCTCGAACCATAGGCCGCACCGATCGCGAGGACTGCGAGGGTTTGCAGCGTTGCAGGAACGGGCCACGCAGGAATTGTAATCTGGGCGGCTGCGGCCACCAGCAGACTTCCAGCAATGGCCAGTACAACGTTGCGCAACAGATTGGAAGATGATGTGGGCCAGACGCGACTGGCCAGTGTGAGGTTTGACATGTGGTTTTCCCTGCCCTTGGTTTCTGAAACTGCCGACCAGTCTAGTGGACCTCAAGGTTCGATGCAATGTGTGGCAGGTCAGCTTTGCAGCATGTTGATAATCTCGCGGTTGAGGATGCCTTGTGGATCGGCGAGGCTATCGATGACGGTGAAGTGATTGGTGTTTGGCAAACCCAATACCCTGGGGTGCAAGCTTGCCCAGGCCTTGGCCTGATCATGGGATTGGCGGTGAAACTCTGAGGGCTCATCGGCACCGACGGCAAAAACCAGTTTGCTGCGGCCAAGCAATTTTGTTGTCATCAGGTTGAGCGCTGGTGCCGATTCTCGCGTTAATCTGATGTCGCTGTTCATTGTTGTCTGGATCAACGGGGCAACATCAAAGATGCCCGACACGGGCAACACGCCGGCTATTGGGTGTTCTGGCAGGTTTTGGTTGCGCCAATCCAGACAAAGATGGTGGGCGGCAAGATGACCGCCTGCTGAATGTCCGGTAACCGCAATTTTTTGCCGCTCGGTTTCTGACAACACATGGGTCCAAAGATAGGCGAAGGCCCGGATGCAGCTTTGCCGGATGTGGGACAATGTAACATCCGGACACAACGGATAGTTGATCAGGGCAACATTCAGCCCCTGCCCCAGAAATCCGTCGGCGATCCACGACGTTTCGAGTTTCGACAACATGCGCCAGTAACCACCGTGGATATAGACAACAGTTCCCCAGGCATTCCGTACACGGAACAAATCCAGGTTCTCGCGGCGGTGCGGGCCATATTTGATGTCACCAAGGGGTGGATGACTTTCGCGGGTGGCCATGGCCTGCTTGCGCCATTGTGGAATAATGGCGGCAGCATTGGCCACGGTGACGCGGGGATTATACTGGTGCTCATGCCAGTCGGAATTGTGGGGTTCGGGCATTGTCATGAAAGTGCCGATCTGACTTTATGCCGCAAATGGGGCAAGACCTGTTGTTCAAACCATGGATTGTTTTTCAACCAGATGCCATTGCGAGGGCTGGGATGGGGCAAGGGAACTACATTGTCATCGGGTGGCGCAAGGCGCACGCGTTCAGTTAGGCTCTGCCTGCCCGTAACCGGCAAGTGCCAGTTTTGCGCATAATGACCGATCAACAATGTGAGTTGAACATTGGGAACAACCGCCAGCAAACGTGTGCGCCATGTTTCTGCGCAAAGCGGACGTGGCGGCAAATCACCGCCTTTGGCTGTGCCGGGAAAGCAGAACCCCATGGGTATGATGGCGAAGTAACCGGGATCATAAAAAAGTTCGCGTGTCACGCCGAGCCAATCACGCAATCGATTGCCGGATGGATCATCAAATGGAATGCCCTTGGCATGGGTAATGCGGCCAGGGGCCTGACCGGCAATTAGAATGCGAGACGAGGAAGATGCCTGCAAGATCGGCAGCGGACCCAAGGGCAATCCTTCACACAAGCGGCAGGCGCGAACCTCAGAAAGCAAGGTGGCGAGATTGTCAACCATGGCTCAGGCGTTTCAACACAAGGGCCAAATTGCCGCGATGCACGGCTTCATAGGGGGCGAAGTAGTTGATCCATCCCCTCTCCAGCGGGCCTGCAATCAATTCCTGCAAGGCCTTTTGACGCAATTCCGGCTCTGCGACACACCGCTTGAGCGTGCGAATATATTGCTGGTTTGCCCGGATGAAGGCTTTGTCGTAACCACCAGTGGCAATGATTTCCGGGTCACCGTGGTTTGGCAAAATGAATGCGGGACCCAAATTCCAAAGCCTGTCCAATTCCTTCAGATGTATGTCAAAGTCCTGCGGTTCGCAGACATAGGTCACCGTATCTTCCAGCGTATCTCCCGCCAACAAAATGCCGCGCGATGGCAGCCAGATCACCGTGGCATCATCGCTGTGGATATTGGCTTCGATGAGTTGCACTTCGAGGTCAGCGAGTTGCAGGGTCAGGTGGCCTTCGAACAATCTGTCCGGTAGAACCAGGGGGTTGATGGCGGGCGGCCCATGATGGGTTCCAGCTTCGATGGCCTTCTTGTGTTGGCGCAAATGGTTAGAGGTGCGGCGATTGGCAATGATGCTGCAATCGGCAAAGGCTTCGGTGCCCGCAACATGATCGAGATGCCAATGGCTCAAGACCACCGTGAATTTTGTGACGCCGCGCTTGGCCAATGTCTCGCGGATCAAATGACCATGGGCAACGGACAGATGAGTGTCGTAGACCAGGGCTTCAGGGCCGTTGATGATGGCATGGCTGGCAATGCCAAGCGACAGTGCGCCGTCGTCAACCCAGTTTGGAACATCAGCAAACTTGTGGCCATCAACGCGGCCGCCATAAAAAGCCAGAACATTGGCATGTGGTTCCAGAACGCGGCAATGTGAAAGCTGGGTCATGAGCGGGGATCAATGGGCGTCAAGGTGCCGAGACTCAAGATGTCCTCGACATGCTTTGCAATGTTCAGCAGTTTTGCTTCCTGGCGATTGGGACAAATGATTTGCAGGCCAACAGGCAAGCCCTGCTTGGTGAATCCGCAGGGAATGGAAATGGCCGGGCAGGCACAAAGCGTTGCCACGGACGCGATCAGCAGCCAGTCCACATAGGTCTCGAATGCGACGCCGTTGCAATGGGTGGGGAAACGTTGCTCAACAGGAAAAGGCGGCAGGATTGTTGCGGGACAGAGCAGCGCATCATACTGGTTCAAAAATTCCTGCATGCGGTGGAACAAGGCACCGCGCTGCGCTTCTGCTTTGGCAATGTCGAGGCCAGAAAGTGCCAGGCCTTTTTCGATGTTCCAAATGACTTCCGGTTTCAAGAGTTCGCGGTGGTTTTTCAGGAGTTCGTGCAATCCGGCAAAACCAGCCGCCCTGAGGGTTTGGAAACACGCCATTGCCCCTTGCATATCAGGATGGGCTTCTTCGACGTTGATGCCCGCCTGTTCAAGTTTGCGGGCTGAAGCCATGACTAACGCGGCAATTTCCGGATCAACCGGCGTGATGCCGAGATCACGCGAGACGGCAACGCGCTTCAATGCCGGTTTTGTCGCAACAGCAAACTGGAATGATTGCGGATCGCGCGGCAACGACAATGGATCGCCCGCTTCATATCCCGACATGGCATCCAACATCAGTGCGAGATCGGCGACGTTGCGGGCCATTGGACCTTCGAGTCCCAGGGTGCCGTCAATTTTTCCGGATACTGATGCTGCAACGCGGCCCGGTGAGGGGCGCATTCCAACGATGCCACAGAAGCTTGCGGGGTTGCGAAGGGAACCCCCGAGATCAGAACCGTGGGCCAGCCATGCCATTCCAGTGGCCAGTGCCACAGCGGCCCCTCCTGAAGAACCTGATGGGGTTAGCCTGGTGTTCCACGGATTGCGCGTGATGCCGAAAACGTCGTTGAAGGTTTGTGCGCCTGCCCCAAATTCCGGCGTGTTGGACATGGCGTAGACAATGCCACCCCCGGTTTCGAGGTGTTCAACCAGAATGTCCGAAGTGGGTGCAATGCGATCCCTGAAGATGCGCGAACCTTGGGTGGAGCGCACACCGGATACGTCTGTCAAGTCTTTGATGGGCACGGGAAGCCCTGCAAGAATGCCCCGCTGGTTCAGCGGTTTTTTCATCAAGGCAGTTGCATGATTGCGGGCGCGATCAAAACACAGGGTTACCAAAGCGTTGACCGAAATGTTTACTTCAGCGATGCGAGCTTCCAATGCATCAAGGCAATCAAGCGGTGAGATCGCACCCAGGCGCAAACGCGCTACAACATCCACTGCACTTGACCGGGTTAATTCCATGTGGGCCTGCTTCATTTTCGCCGTTCCAGCCGCAATTGCAAACCTTTGTGCCTGTTTGGTCAAGCTTCATGTGGCATGGCATCTAATGCAAAGCCTCAGCAGGGTTGATACCACGAAAGTGTCGCTCGACAATGACCTGTTAACCATGAATCGGAGAAGCAAAACCCTGTAAAGATGCTGTTAGGAAGGCTGGCGCAATTTCGGCTTTTAAACAGCATTCTGGGGTACCGTGTTTTCCGTAAGCAAAACCAAGTTGATAGCGGCGATTGCACTGCCGCTTCTGGTAACCACGCTGGGCGTTTCAGCCACAACGTTCAATTTGCTCGACAAAGTTTCGACAGATGTCAACAGTCTTGATCGCGCCCGCAATGAGCAAGTGGTCAGGTCGGCTTTCCTGGCTGAGCAGAAACAAATTGCGGGTCTGGTTGTCGACAATGCCTATTGGGATGTCGCTGTGCGCAATGTCTATGGTCCGGTTCCGAACGAGGAATGGATCAACAGTACCTGGGCCTACAGTACAGCAGATGGCGCCAGCTACAACATGCTGGCAGTTGTCGAAGAGGGTGCCGCCAATTCGCTTTCGGCTTATGTTGATGGAAAACCCCGAAAACTCGACATTGAAGAATATTTCAATGGCCAGATTTCCGCTCTGATCAAAGAACTGCGCAACAGCACAGTTGAATTTGCTTCCAGGGGAATCGTCCTTTCCACTGCCGATGGCATGGCGGTTGTTGGCATTGCGCCGGTCAAGCCAAGCACAGCTGATTTGAAAGTCGACACGTCGAAGCTGCGTTATCTGATTTTGGCAAAGTCGTTGACTGATGGCGTGTTACAGGAAATCGAAAAGCAATATGTCATCAATGATCTGAAATTTGAGCCAACAACCACAGCTGGCTCAGGCGTTGCAATGTTTGACGCACTTGGCGTGCCGCAAGTTATCGCCACGTGGAGCGACAATCGCCCTGGTGAGGCGGCCCGAAGTTCAGTCCGCAAGAATACCTATGTGTCGCTGGGGCTGCTGGCCCTGGTAATGGCAGTGCTGGGTTATCTCTGCATCAGGTTGTTTTACATTTTGGGCGAGCGCGAACGCCGCAGCCGGTACGCAGCTTTTCACGACAGCCTGACAAATCTGAAAAACCGTGCGGGCCTCGTGCATGATTTGCAAAAGCAGCTGGCCATTCCCGGCAAAGCAGTCTCGCTGGCCTTCATCGATCTGGATGGCTTCAAGGATGTCAATGACACCTACGACCACAATGTTGGCGATCTGCTGATCCAATTTATTGCCGAGGGCATGCGCGGCCTTTGCCATGACACCGTGCTTTTGGCGCGGGCGGGCGGGGACGAGTTTGTCGCCCTGTTTACGGGCGAAAACGCCGAAGCCGAAGTGCGGAAATTCTCCGAAAATCTCATTTTGTTTCTGCAGGAACCTATTGAACTCAATGGGTGCTTTGCCTCGGTTGGTGCCAGCATCGGGGTTTGCGACGGCGTGGGTGGCATGATTACCGAGAGCGAGATCCTGCGGCGTGCCGACGTTGCGATGTATGATGCGAAGTCCAACGGGAAAAACCGGATGAGTGCATTTTCGCCGGAAATTGACAGCGCCCGGGTGACCATCCAGCAGATCTCTTCGGGTTTGCGCAGCATCATTGCCAATGAAACCATTGGCCTGGCCTTTCAGCCGATTGTTGATGCGCAGACGCGCCAGATCATTGGTGTGGAAGTCTTGGCGCGTTGGCCGGAAAATCTGCCCGGCAATTTCCCGCCCGACAAATTCATTGCCGTCGCTGAAACCGCTGGTCTGATTGACAGCTTGGGTGACCTGATCCTGCGCAAGGCCTGTGATCAAGCGCGCCATTGGCCAGGTGTTCACATGAGCATCAACATTTCACCTGTACAGTTGCGCAATCCGGAGTTTGTCAGCCGCATCCTGGAAACCATCAGCAAGAGCGGTTTGCTCCCGCAGCAAATCGAACTTGAAATCACTGAAGGTGTTCTGGTCAACGATTTGCGTGAAGTGGCCAAGAAACTGCGCCAACTGCGCGAAGCCGGTTTGCGTATCGCCCTCGATGATTTTGGCGCAGGTTATTCAAGTGTTGGCTATCTGCAACAGCTGACCTTTGACCGGATCAAGATTGACCGTTCGATTACCAACCGGATTGAATTCGGACGGCTTGAACAAGGCATTGCCCAAGGCACGGTGATCATGGCCAGGGGCATGACGGCATCGGTTGTTGCAGAAGGTGTGGAAACGGAGGGGCAGGCACAGATTCTGCACCTCACAGGTTGCAGTGCATTCCAGGGCTATTTCTTCCACAAACCCTTGGCAGCAGAGACGTTTGCCAAACTGCTGTCTGACCAGCGCAATGGGGTATCGATTGATCCGGTGCCCCTGCCGCACGTCGCCTGACCGCCAAAAAACCGCATGAGGACCCATCAAATATCGTTGCTGGCTGGCTGGGGCTTGGGCTATCCTGCCCGCTATCGCTGAAGGAGACCATCATGAACGCACCGATTTCTGTAGCAGTTGGATCCAACAAGGAATGGGTGGAACGCCGCTCACGCGCCGTGTCGCGCGGTATTGGCATGGGGGCGCCCGTCATGGCGGAAAAGGCCTTGAATTCCGAAATCTGGGATATCGAGGGCAATCGCTACATCGATTTTGGCGGCGGCATTGCGGTGGTGAACACCGGCCATCGGCATCCGCTTGTCATGAAGCGGGTGTATGAGCAGCTGGAAAAAGTCACACACACCTGTGCGATGGTGATGCCTTACACGCCGTTCATTGAGGTGTGCGAGAAGCTGAACGCTGTTGCACCGATTTCCGGCGATGTGAAATCGGCGTTGGTCACGACAGGTGCAGAGGCTGTTGAGAACGCCGTCAAGTTTGCCCGTTGTTATACAGGCCGTTCGGATATCATCGCCTTCCACGGCGGTTTCCATGGCCGCACTTTGCTGGGCATGGCGCTGACGGGCAAGGTGCTGCCCTACAAAGCCAAGTTCGGACCGATGCCTCCGGGCATCTGGCATGTGCCGTTTCCGGTGGAGCACAAGGGCATCAGCGTTGAAGACGCGATTCACGCCATTGAACTTTTGTTCAAGTGTGATGTGGAACCTGCGCGGGTTGCCGCCATCATCATTGAACCGGTGCAAGGCGAAGGCGGGTTTTACATTGCGCCCCCAGAACTCATGGTCCGCTTGCGCAAGCTTTGTGATGAGCATGGCATTCTGCTGATCGCCGATGAAATCCAGTCAGGCTTCGGCCGCACTGGAAAATTTTTCGCCATGGAACATTATGGGGTGGAACCGGATTTGATCACCTCAGCGAAATCCCTCGCCGGCGGCTTCCCCCTCGCCGCCGTCATCGGTCGCGCCAAGATCATGGACGCCCCAGACCCCGGCGGTATCGGTGGCACCTATGCCGGCAATGCGATAGCCTGCGCTGCAGCACTTGGCGTGTTCGATGCGTTCGAAGCCGAGGACTTGTTGGAAAAAGCCAACAAGCAGGGTGCGTTGATCATGAAGAAGCTGCAATCAATCAAGGCCAAGAAAAAAGGCATGCCGATTGGCGACATTCGCGGCCTCGGCGCCATGTGCGCTTTCGAAATGGTCACCGAACACGGCGGCAACAAGCCCGACGCCGGTGGAGCCAAGGCATTGGCGGCAAAGTGTTTGGAGCGCGGCTTGCTGATCCTGACCTGCGGTGTCTACGGCGACGTGGTGCGCATGCTGACACCGCTGACGGCGAGCGAGATGATCTTGAATGAAGGGCTGGATGTGCTGGAGGCGGCGGTGCTGGGGAATTGAGGTTACCCTTCACTCAAACAAGAAATTAGCCTGCAACAGCCAGTTTCAACTTTGGACGAAAGCAGTTTCCCACTTTCGTTCAAAGTGCGTTGCGTTCAGGCGGCATGTAACTGGCGGAACCGGTCCACTTCAATCTCAAGCTCGCGAATTAATTCAAAATATGCAAGTGCAAAATTGTTCGCAAAAGCTTCCACTGTTGTGATTGGCACCCTCGTTATCCAGCCGGTCCCGATCTGACCTTCAAAATAGGAAATGGGCATTTCGTGTAATTTTGCCAATCGCTGAAATTCGACAAGGAGTTGCTGTACAGCGAATCCCTTTGCTTTTCGGAAATCAAAACCTCTGATCCCATGCCCGTCTGAAAAATGATAATCATAATCGAGAGTGCAATACTTCCTCTTTGAATCCTTTATGAAGATGATAGGCAGGTTTAATCGTGAATACTTGTAATATGTTGCGTTACTTTGCTGTGATTGCCAGCAGGAAACAGGTAGGTCGTGCTGGTCGAACTGCAATTTATTCACTTCAAACCCGCTGTCTGTCTGGCCGCCATCCTTCAACAATCGCTGCAATCTTAGGACCATGCCTGTTTCTGAAAACGCAACAGCATGGAGGCGGCTAGATTTGTGCCCGAGTGCAGATAGCAACGAGGCATGTTTATTGAATCCCAATCCAGCGGCAATAGCTTCTGTGAGGTGACTACTTCCGACTTTGGGATAGAGTTCACGGGAAGATTTTTTCAAAAACTCAAGATTCTGGTAATGCAATAAAACAGTCGTCATGAAAACCTCCATGCCAGCAGACGCCAATTAAATGCTGGCAAAGAAATTCATGCCAACGGGAATGTGGAGATGTCGTTGAACTTGGCGACAAGTTGGGTGACAAACCGGACACCATCTAGTTGTGATTCGTTGCCATGTGTCAATTGCTTAATCACAAGGGTTTCTCTGTCTTGGAAGGAACAACGAGGGGATGCTTTACTTTGATACTTTTCCGTTTTCATTAGAACCCTGCAACGTCACCGCATAGTCGGCCCCGCCGCAAAACACCCGGACGATGGAAATCGTATCTAGTTTTATTCTGTAGGCAACAACCGTGCGCTTGGACCTGATCGGATAGATACGGATGCCTTCGCCCAGTTCAGGTAGTAACGGGGTAGTAACGGGGACGCTTCCCTTTTTCTTGGGTGTTACGGTGAAGATATAACGGTGACAGTGCATTTTATTGTAACCGACTGCTCCCGTAGTGGTCTTGCATTTCTCCTTCGCGCCGCAGGCGTCGGGGAGAGTTTGCCTTTGGACGGTTGAGTGATCTTGGTCGGGATACCGGTGAATGTGATACCGGTGACAGGTTTTTGTGAAGACGCACACGAATGGCTTCAACAAAATCAAATCCGTGTTGCGGATAGTCTGGAATGGAAAAGGGACGCTTATTACATGTATTGACCTCGGAGATAGTATGCGGCTTTCGGATTTCGCTCCACCAATCCTTCGAGGCTCGCAAGGGTTCGCGTCTCAGGATGAGGGACATCCATGGGTTTCTTTGCCCTGTGGTGACCGCTTTTGCGGACTTCGAAGGGCTTCCAACCACAAATGTCTCAGACGGCATTCGTCACACAAAAACTGCAATCTTCGCCTTTTTATCCGCCTTCAACAATTACAGTATTTTCGACTCATGGCCCAGTCCACTCCAACAGACTTCACCCACGACGGGATAACACTCGTGCGCACCGGCTATGCGTGCCCTGAGCAGTATGACGCCTTTGACGCGAAAGGTGAGAGGGTGGGTTATCTGCGGCTTCGTCATGGGCAGTTCACGGTTGAAGTTCCGCATGCACAGGGCAAGCGGGTGTATTCTGCTGTGCCCGAAGGCGATGGGACGTTTGAGGATGACGAGCGCGAAGGGTTTTTGATTGCGGCGGTTGGGGCTATCCAATCGGCTTCATCGCCTTCCATCTCCACACTTTACCGCAGCTACATTGATTGCCTGAATCGTCAGGACTGGAGGCAGCTTGGAGAGTTTGTGGCAGAGGAAGTGTGCCACAACGGGCGGCTTCTTGGCTTGTCCGGATACCGCGCCATGCTTGAACAAGACTTTCGTGACATTCCTGATTTGCAGTTCAACATTGCGCTGCTGGTTGCCGATGCATCCCACGTCGCCTGCCGTTTGACTTTTGACTGTTCTCCGAGATCCAAGTTCCTCGGCCTTGATGTGAACGGGACACGGGTCAAGTTTACAGAAAACGTGATTTACGAATTCCGCGCAACAAAGATCGTGCAAGTCTGGTCCGTCATCGACAAGGCGGCGATTGAGGCACAGCTGCTCAGTCAATAATGCGGCGGCTTGTGGTTTGCCGGGGCTTCACTGTTTTCCATCGACTCCAACTCTTCGCCCAATCGCCGCAGCTGCCGTTCCATGGCTTCAATGTTTTTCCATTGCGCGGTGATGACCTCATTCAATTCGCCGATGGTCTTGTCCTGGTGGACCATGCGGATTTCCAGTTCGTCGATACGTTGTTCAATTGTGATCATGTCAGTTTCCCTTGCCGCATGTCTAACGTGGTAGCCGAAACAACACTGTTTGCAAGTTGGTTTGCAATCACTATCTTCCATCCATGCTCATTCTTGCCCTTCTCGGATTGCTGGCTTTTGTCGCCCTGATCTTTGGTCCGCAGTTCTGGATCAACTGGACGATGAAGACCTATGGCGTGGAGCGTGATGATTTTCCCGGCACGGGTGGTGAGTTGGCGCGACATCTTTTAAACGAGGCGGGTCTTGCCGATATCAAAATCGAGACGACCGAGGCGATGCGCGACCATTATTCGCCTGATGAAAAAGTGGTGCGGCTTTCCGAGGCCAACTTCAATGGCAAGTCAGTTACCGCAATTGCCGTGGCGGCCCATGAGGTGGCCCACGCCATTCAGGATCGCGATGGCTATGGTCCGCTGGCCTTGCGCCAGCGTTGGGCAAAAAAAGTTGTTGTGGTGGAGCGCGTTGGCAGCATGGTGCTGATGGCCACACCGCTGGTGTTTGCCTTGACGCGCTCGCCTGCCATTCTTCTGCTGGAAATCGCCGCAGCCCTTGGCATATTGTCGACTTCGATTCTGATTCATGCCGTGACCTTGCCGACAGAGTTTGATGCCAGCTTCAAAAAGGCGTTGCCGGTGCTTGAGGGATATCTGCCGCATGAGGATTTGCAGGGTGCGCGCAACGTCTTGCGGGCTGCGGCCTTCACCTATGTTGCAGGGGCACTGGTCAGTTTGATCAATGTCGGGCGATGGTTGCGGATTTTGCGCTTCTGAACAGCCATCCCAAAAGCACGAAGGGCCGCATTTGCATGCAGCCCTTCGCTCAAGCATCAGGAATCGGATACACGCTAAAAACCTGCAATGGACCGGGGGCGATGCCACTGCAATACTAGCACACATCCACACTCGACCGACGCCCAAGCCTGTCGGATAGATGGCGTTCATCCGCCCCCGGTGAACCTTCATTCCAAATGTTACGCTTTCCTGCTCAAGTTGCAAGAGGATGTATGTGCATCCGCAAAAATTGCAATTTCAGATAGTTTTTGAAAGCGCTTTAGTTAAAATTTGCAGCTGTGAGTTGTTGTTTCGAATGGCAAAAACCGCGCAGGAAGCCAAAATCAGACCGTCATCGAGGATACGCAAATGGTTGGCGGCCAGGGTGCCGCCCGTCGTGGTAATATCGACAATCAACTCGGCGGTTCCCGCTGCGGGAGCGCCTTCCGTGGCACCAGCACTCTCAACAATGCGATAGCCAGTCACGCCGTGGTTCGCAAAAAACCGCCTCGTGAGGTTGTTATATTTGGTGGCAACGCGCATTCTGCGACCGTGCTGGCGGTAAAATTGTTCGGCCACTTCATCAAGATCGGACATGGATGCCACATCAAGCCAACATTCTGGCACGGCAACGATGACCTTGGCGGGACCAAAGCCCAGGCGCACGGCAATTGAAACTGATTCATCCGTAGGCGGAATGGTTTCGCGCAACAGGTCTTCACCCGTCACCCCGGCGTCAATCTTGCCATCGCGCAGATTGGCGGCGATTTCGGAGGCTGACAGGAAAGCCACATCAATGTCGGGCAGGCCTTGCAGCTTGCCGCGATAGCCGCGCTCTGAACCCGTGCGGTCAATGGCGTGGCCAGCCTTGGCCAGCAATTCTGCCGTTGCTTCCATCAAGCGGCCCTTGGAGGGAATGCCCAATGTAACTGATGGGGTGACTGTCATGACATCACCGCCTTCACCCGTTCGGTGTGGATGGCACAACCCACGGCGGAGATCGGCTGGCTTGCGCCGAGGTCTTGCAACAGACTGTCGTAACGACCGCCACCCGCCACGGCGAGCGGGGCATTGCGATTGTCGACCTCGACCTGAAAAACCAGCCCGGTATAATATTCAAGTTCGCGGCCAAAATTGGCATTGAAATGAAAACGCTTGGGATTGAGGCCTTGATCTTCCAAGGCAGCGATGCGCTGTTCAAAGCTATGCAATGCGGCTAAAAACAGTGGTGTTACAGCCAGCGCCTTGAGCGGCTTCACCACATCGGTGAGGGGTCCGTGAATTTTCAGATAGCTTTCAATTTTCTCCACCATGTCAGGTGAAAGGGGCGGCTCGGAACGGTCGGCCAGTTTTTCAGAAAGCCTGGACGCGACGTCTTCAAGCGTGCGGTCGGTTACCAGTGGGAAATTGTTGTAAGCCAGAATTTCGGAGACGGCTGTCGTTGCGTCCCTATCGATCATGGCATCGACGTGGGGCGAGATGCCGGTGCGCTTGAACCTCGCGGGTTTGGCGAAATTTTCCAGCAGCGTGTGAAAAGCCTGGGGACGCCAAAACTGGTGGCGCAAGCGGCGGCGCCAGCGGGCGGGCATTGGCATATCATCGAGCAAGGCATTGAACAGGCCAAGGTCGCCGACGGTGGTTTTGAGTTTGCTGAGGCCGGTGGCTTCCAAAGCCGAGATCGTCAATTTGATAACGCGGGCTTCATCTGCCACGGCATCAATTCCGCCAAACCATTCGATACCAGCCTGATTGAATTCCTGGGGGCTGAGCAACTCGTCGGGAAAACGGAAGGCGGGGCCGAGATAGCAGTAGCGGGTTTCTGCGGCGGCGTCTTCGGCGTGACTCAAATGATAGCGGCAAGCTGGCACCGTGAGATCGGGACGCAAACAGAGTTCGTTGCCCTCTGGATCATTGAAAACAAATGTCCGTGCACGGATGTCTTCGCCGGAACGTTCCAGAAAAATATCGGCGGGCTGGATGATGTCTGGGGCGATGTGTTCGAAGCCAGCGCGTTCGAATACGGCCATGATGGCCGCGTTTTGTTTGGCCAGGGCTTCGCGTTCGGAGGAGGAACGGCCGGTCATGTCACAGACCCCACCCCGGCCCCTCCCCGAAGATCGGGGTGGGGTGAGTGGCCTTCACCCCTCCCCAATCTTTGGGGAGGGGCCGGGGGTGGGTTTTCAAAAACCAACCTATTCGACCTATTAAGACCTAGTAAAAATCCATTATCTGTTACAGAGTTCTTATTTGAAAGCAAAATAGCTAAATCGGTAGGATTATTCCCACAATGGTTTTGGGCTTCAAAATCTAAGAAAACAGTCCAATTCGGGTCGGTTAATTGATACCCAATTCTC
>JANOXA010000140.1:0-25368 GCA_031418195.1 Hyphomicrobiales bacterium
CAAAATATATTTCGCATTGCAGCATGATATTTGTTGAAGAATGCTGGTTTTTTTCGCCTTTGGCGATTGACTCTTGGTCTCTTCATCGATATCAGAAATAAATCCAAAGCGCTTTGGAAAATCCCCCGGCGCTGAGGATTACAGAAAAAAACTTTGTTCATCACTGGGAGGAATTCTGATGAAATTGCGTTTGGCCGTATCGGCAGCATTGTTTGCCATGGCGCTGGCTGCGCCTGCTATCTCCGCTGACTTGAAATACAAGGTCGGTGAAGGACCTTTCACATGGGCGAATCTCGAAGAACTCAAGAAGGTTGACCTAAAGGGTGAGACCCTGTCGATTTTCGGACCTTGGCGCGGTGACGACGAAACCCACGTTCAAGTGGTTCTCGAATATTTCCGTCAGGCCACTGGCGCTGATGTGAAGTATGCATCTTCTGAAAACTATGAGCAGCAAGTCGTTATCGACACACAAGCTGGCTCACCTGCCAACATCACGGTGTTGCCACAGCCCGGCCTCATCGCCGATCTCGCTGCAAAAGGATTCATGTCTCCGCTGACCGATGCTGACAAGGCTTGGATGGTTGAAAACTACGGTGCCGGCCAATCATGGGTCGACATCGGCACATCGAAGGACAAAGACGGCAAAGCCCAGTTCTTCGGTTTTTCCTACAAGACTGACGTGAAAAGCCTTGTCTGGTATAGCCCTGAAAACTTCAAAGACGCTGGTTATGCCATTCCAACGACCATGGAAGAAATGATCGCGCTGTCTGACAAGATTGTCAAAGACGGTGGCAAGCCATGGTGCATTGGTCTGGGTTCAGGCGGTGCTACTGGTTGGCCAGCAACCGACTGGATGGAAGACATCATGCTGCGCACCCAGAAGCCAGAAGTCTATGATGGCTGGGTTGCCAACACCGTGAAGTTCACCGATCCAGCAGTGATCAATGCCATGGAAGTCTTTGGCTCATTCGCCAAGAATGATGCCTATGTTGACGGAGGCGCTGCCGGCGTTGCATCAGTAGACTTCCGCGACAGCCCGAAAGGTCTCTTCTCGTCGCCGCCAAAGTGCTACATGCATCACCAGGCCTCGTTCATTCCCGCCTTCTTCCCAGAAGGCACGAAGCTCGGGACCGATGCTGACTTCTTCTACATGCCAACCTACGCTGCCATGGCTGACCTCGGCAAGCCAGTGCTGGGTGCAGGCACATTGTTCACCATCACCAAAGACTCAAAAGCCACACGCGCCTTCATCGAATTCCTGAAGATGCCATTGGCCCATGAAATCTGGATGATGGATGGTGGCTTCCTGACGCCATTGAAATCCGCCAACCCCGCAGCATATGGCAGCGATGCCGCCCGCAAGCAGGGTGAGATCATGGCAACAGCAACGACGTTCCGCTTCGACGGTTCAGATCTGATGCCAGGCAAAATCGGTGCAGGCGCATTCTGGACCGGCATGGTGGACTTTGTTGGCGGCAAGTCTGCCGCTGATACAGCTGCTGGTATCCAAAAGGCTTGGGACGAACTCAAGTAGTCGTAGCACTTTGATCTTTCTTCTCCCTCCCCCTTGTGGGGAGGGAAATTCTGTGGAAGCTCGATTAGTATTCACAAAACGGTTTTCGAATTCCTCCCGAAAACCCGAAAGCGGCTGGTCGGGGGCGCCGACCGCTTTCATTTTATTGTTTTGCATGACTATTTTGCATGGCATGGTGGTGTCGTGTAACGTTGCTTGGCGCGTCGCTGGGGAGAAATAACCATGACTGCTCAATTGTTTTCCGCCTTCATCACAGTGTTGATTGGCGTTGGTGGCTGCCTCGCCTATTTTTATGGCTCGAATACGCTGTTGGATGCAATGTTGCCGGTGCATGCCCGCAATGATGACCGTTCCATTCGAAACTTGAAACTGCAATCTTCAATCAGGCCTTGGCTGTTTCTCGGTCCAGCACTCATCTTGTTGACGCTGTATCTGGTCTACCCTGTAATTCAGACGATTTGGCTATCGTTCCACGACAACGCCGGTGACAAGTTTGTTGGCATGAAAAATTATGCGTGGGCTTTCAATGATACCCAATTCCGCACTTCGATTTTCAACAACTTGCTGTGGCTGCTGGTTGTGCCTGCCGCCTGTACATTTTTTGGATTGATCATAGCCGTCTTGACCGACAAAATATGGTGGGGACAATTGGCTAAGAGCCTGGTGTTTCTGCCGCTCGCCATTTCATTTGTCGGTGCCTCGGTGATCTGGAAATTTGTCTATGACTATCGTGGCGAAGGCCAGGACCAGATCGGCATTTTGAATGCCGTGGTCGTGTGGTTCGGCGGAACGCCAGAGGTTTGGATTTCCATGCAGCATTGGAACAACTTTTTCCTCATGGTCATTCTGGTCTGGATTCAGACGGGCTTTGCCACAGTGATTTTGGGTGCTGCACTTCGCGGCGTTCCGGAAGATACAATTGAAGCAGCGACCATCGACGGCGCAGGCCCTTTCAAGATTTTCTGGCGCATCATGGTGCCGCAAATCAAGACCACCATCATCGTGGTGTGGACCACCATCACCGTGCTGGTGTTGAAAGTGTTCGACATCGTGCTCACCATGACCAATGGCCAATGGGACACGCAAGTGCTGGCCAATCTGATGTTCGACTGGATGTTCCGTGGCGGTGGTGACTTTGGCCGTGGTGCCGCCATCGCCATTATCATCATGCTCGCCGTGTTGCCGATCATGATCTGGAACATTCGCCAGGCCAATGCTGAACAAAAGGGAGGTCACTGACCATGTGGGACCGCATCAAATTCGAACCCTCCAAATTCGCGCTGCATCTGGCCGTTCTTCTGATTGTTGGCATCTGGACGTTTCCGACTGCCGGTCTTTTGGTGTCGTCACTGCGTGATAAAAACCTGATTGCCACTTCCGGCTGGTGGACGGCCCTTTCAACCACTGACCGCTCGGCCCAAGGCCGGATGGCTGAACCTGCCAAACAGGTGAGCAAAGACGGAAAGTTTGAACTTTCGGGTAGCCTTTTTGAAGGCGCTGAAACGGCTGGCGTCGTCAAGGCCTTCGGTTTGAAAGTTCAAAAGCCTGACGAATTTGCGGCTGGCGCCACAGCAACGACAGACGACGGCAAGACCCTGACAGTCAAGACAGACGGGTCCTATGTTTACACCTCGCCAACTGCTTTCGAAGGGGACAGTGGCAAACGTCTGTTTTACATCACCTCGGTGCCGCCTAAGTTCACCACTGAAAACTACAGCAATGTGTTGTTCTCGGAAGGCATTGGCCGCGCCTTCGTCAACTCCTTGACTGTGACAATTCCGGCAACAATCATCCCGATCTTGATTGCGGCCTTTGCAGCTTACGCGCTGGCGTGGATGAAATTGCCAGGGCGTGGTTTTATCATCGCGGTCATTGTGGGTCTGCTGGTGGTGCCGCTGCAAATGTCGCTGATACCCTTGCTCAAGCTTTATAACGCCACAGGCTTTTTGTCGAAAACCTATCTCGGCATATGGCTGGCGCACACGGCTTTTGGGTTGCCCTTTGCCATCTATCTGCTCCGCAGCTACATCGCCGGTCTGCCCCGCGACCTGATTGAGTCAGCGCAAGTCGATGGTGCCAATGACTTCAAGATATTCCTCCGTATTGTCCTGCCCCTTTGCTTCCCGGCATTGGCCTCCTTCGCCATTTTCCAATTCCTTTGGGTTTGGAATGATTTGTTGGTTGCGATTGTGTTCCTGGGCTCAGGTGAAGACCAGCTTGTGCTCACTGGCAAGCTTAACGGACTGCTTGGGTCGCGGGGCGGCAATTGGGAAATTCTCACGGCATCGGCGTTCATCACCATCGTGGTGCCGCTCAGCGTGTTCTTTGCATTGCAACGTTATTTCGTGCGCGGCCTTCTGGCTGGCTCAGTAAAGGGAGGCTGACATGGCTGACATCAAACTTACGAAGCTCAACAAGTCCTATGGTGCCGTCCACATTCTCAAGGACGTCAGCCTCGACATCAAGTCAGGCGAGTTCATGGTTTTTGTAGGCCCATCGGGCTGCGGCAAGTCCACACTGTTGCGGGCGATCTGCGGTCTTGAAGCCATCTCGTCAGGTGTTCTTGAAATTGACCATGCGGTCGTCAACGAAGTGCCACCTTCCAAGCGTGGCATCGCCATGGTGTTCCAGTCCTACGCACTTTATCCCCATATGAGTGTTTATGAGAACATTTCATTTGCCTTGGAAAACCAGGGCTTGCCGCGCGATGAAATCAGGAAAAAAGTGGAGAAGGTTGGTGAGCTTCTGCAGCTCACACCTTATTTGGCGCGTCTGCCAAAAGCACTCTCCGGTGGGCAACGCCAACGCGTTGCGATTGGCCGTGCCATTGTGCGCGGTGCAAAAGTGTTCCTGTTCGATGAGCCGCTGTCAAACCTCGATGCGGCCTTGCGCGTTCAAACCCGCATGGAAATTGCCAAGCTGAAGCGCGACATGCCCAACACCACAATGGTTTACGTGACTCACGACCAGGTTGAAGCCATGACACTGGCGGACCGCATTGTGGTGTTGCAGGCGGGCCGGATCGAGCAAGTTGGAACGCCGATGGAGCTTTATGAAAAGCCAGGCAACACCTTCGTTGCCGGCTTCATAGGCTCCCCAAAAATGAACCTGATGACTGGTGCACCTGCAACACGCGAAAAATGCACGACCATGGGCGTTCGCCCGGAACATCTGGATGTGGTGGCCAAGGCTTCTGCCGGAACAATTGCCGGAACGGTTGAATATACGGAAGTGCTGGGCAGCGATAGTTTCATATATGTTGCCACCGATCATGGGATAATAACGGCGCGTGAGAGCGGTCGCACGGCAGTCAAGAACGGAGATAAAATCCACTTGAGGGCCATGGAAGGCCGGGTTCACCGCTTCGACGAAAACGGAAAGAGGATTGAAAGCAAATGACCATTC
The DNA here is from genome assembly GCA_031418195.1 of Hyphomicrobiales bacterium. Taxonomy (GTDB): domain Bacteria; phylum Pseudomonadota; class Alphaproteobacteria; order Rhizobiales; family Aestuariivirgaceae; genus Aestuariivirga. The sequence continues at coordinate 4,940 of JANOXA010000140.1, forward strand.
GCACCCTTATCTGGCATGAGCATCGCCATGAGAAGTCCAACAAGCTTGTTGCCTCGTTGTATCCTGAGGGCATGCATGGCGCACTGAAGAATGCATACAAAGGTGACAAGGATTTCATTGTCGATCATGCGCTGCTTGATGACGACAAGGAACACGGGCTTTCGCAAAAGCGCCTGGATGAAACCGATGTGCTGCTGTGGTGGGGCCATGCCGCCCATGGCGACGTCAGGGATGAGATAGTTGAGCGGGTTGCAAAACGCGTTTGGGAGGGTATGGGCCTGATTGTTTTGCACTCTGGCCACTTTTCCAAGATTTTCAAGAAGCTGAAGGGAACACCTTGTGCCCTGAAATGGCGTGAAGCTGGCGAAAAGGAACGGGTGTGGATCATCAATCCCAATCATCCGATTGCTCAGGGTCTTCCCGAAATGATCGAAATTGAAAACGAGGAAATGTATGGTGAGCCATTCTCAATTCCGGAACCCTTGGAAACTGTGATGATCTCGCATTTTGAAGGTGGCGAAGTGTTTCGCTCCGGTGTTACCTATCAACGTGGCGCTGGCAAGATTTTCTATTTCCGCCCCGGCCACGAGGCCTATAAGACCTATCACAATCCGATGGTCTTGAAAGTCATCAAGAACGCCACGCGCTGGGCCCACAATCCAGCCAAAGCATGGACCGGGATTCACGCGGCGCCGAATGTTCCAGCTGACAAGGCACCTGTGCCCTTGACGATCAAGGGGCCACGCCTGCATGGTGATGGCGAAGTGGGATTGCGCTAAATGACAAAAAAGATTCGACTGCTTGTACTCGGAACGGGTGGCATGGCGAAAGCCCATGTTACCCATTTCAAACTCGATTCACGGGTTGAAATTGTTGGTGCCTCCGATGTGATGCCTGGCCGTGCCAAGGAATTTACCGCGACCCACAACATTCCAAAATTCTTTACATCACTTGAAGACGCCATCGCTTGGGGCCAATTTGACGCCTGCACCAATGTGACGCCTGATCCCATTCATCATCCGACAACGATGAAGCTGTTGTCAGCCAAGAAGCATGTGCTTTGTGAAAAGCCCCTGGCCGAGAATTTCACATTGGCCAATGAAATGGCTACTGCCGCTGACAAGGCGGGGCTGATCAACATGGTCAACCTGACCTATCGCAATGATGCTGCATTGCATGCAGCCAAAAAGCTGGTGGACAGTGACGAGATTGGGGAAATCCGCCATGTCGAAGCAACCTATCGGCAGAGCTGGCTGGTGGGAGACCATTGGGGCCATTGGGCCGATCTCGACATGTGGCTATGGCGTCTGTCAGAAAAGCATGGATCAAAAGGCGTGTTGGGCGACGTTGGCATACATATCCTCGATTATGCGGCTTTCGCTTGCGGCATGATGCCGGTTGCCGTGCAGTCCCGCCTCAAGACTTTTGACAAGGCCCCCGGCAACAAGATCAAGGACTATGTGCTGGATGCCAATGACACCGCCATGATGATGCTGGAATTCAGCAATGGTGCGCAGGGCATGGTGCAAGCCACAAGGTTCATGACGGGGTATGACAATGTGTTGGACCTGCGGATTTTTGGTACCAAGGGTGCCGTTGAAGTCACGCACCGTGAGGGTTGGAATGAGGTGCGTTGCTGTATCGGAGCAAACATTCACACCATGGCTTGGCAACAGGTAAAGCCTGAACCAGTCGAGACAAATTACCGGAAATTCATATCAGCGATTGAAAGTGGCAAAAATGGCTCACCGGATTTCCGGCGGGCGGCTGACTTGCAAAAAGTTCTAGATGCCAGTTTTGATCAGAATGGCAAGGGTGCCGTTAAACTCTAACAGACTGCTGATAGAGTCTGATTTTACTGAGGCGCACCCTTCGAGGCTCGCAAGGGCTCGCACCTCAGGGTGAGGTTATACTTTTGAAATGCCTCGCTAAATAGAACCCATTTAAACGCCCTCATGCTGAGGCTCTCGCTCTTGCGAGCCTCGAAGCATGCGCCGCAATTCAATATTCCAACGCTACAGCCTTCAATCCTCATTCTGTCCGCCAGTTACCACATCGCCAAACGTCTTGCGGTTTCTGGCGCGGTAGTTTTCCGGCATTTCAAACCGCCCTTGCCAAATGCCGCGCTTGGATAATTTGGCTTCCTGTTGTGCCCTGACATAGCTGACACTATGGCGGATATAGGCCACAGCCCAACCTGACCGCACCATTTCGCGGTTGATTTCGAAGTCACCGTCCCGGCAAATTGACACAGCGCGGCCATAACGGTCTGTGTCAATGCTGCGGCAATTTATCGTCCGTCCACGGAGCAAATTGCGCAAGGCCTTGGCGGCTTCCCGCCCGCAAGGATAATCGCCTGAGGGTCTGCCACAATTCTGGTTGTATTCCGGTGCGTCAATGCCGTGCAGCCGCACCTCGGTGCCATTCAGCACCAGCGAGTCACCATCCTTGGCCGAAGCATTGCCCGTTCCAACATCAAGGATTTGCAAACGATCCAGCATGAAGGTTACTGCGATGAGGACAGCTGCAAAAAGCAGCGCGTCCACCAAGGTTCGCCACAGGGGTCGTGGCGGACGGTTGCTGCGACGCCATGCCAATTGTCAGCCCTTCTCCCATCGTTGTGCAGCCTGACTGTCGCTTTCCCTGGCCGCAACCCAAGCCGACCCGGTTTCACCGGTCTCCAACTTCCAGAACGGTGCACTGGTTTTCAGCCAATCCATCAAAAAAGCACAGGCTTCAAAAGCAGATTCCCGGTGAGCGGAACAGCAGATAACCAGCACAATATCTTCACCAACACCAAGCGTTCCATAGCGATGGATGATCAGGCTGGCCTCAAGCGGCCATCGTTCAAGGGCTTGCTGTTCAATGGCCTCCAAGGCTTTCTCCGTCATGCCGGGATAGTGCTCGAGGTGCAAAGTGGCTACATCCCTGCCCTCGTTCATATCGCGCACCGAGCCTACAAATACTGCCGTGCCCCCAATCCTCGGATTGCCGGATTTGAGAGCGGCAATTTCGGCTGCCAGGTCGAAGCGATGGGATTGCACGCGGATCATCGAACCAGTTTGCCTGTGATTGGCCACAAGATCAATTGACAGCTCAGCCACATTGTTGTTTGCCCCTTGAAATTGACCCGTAAAAGGTCCAATTGTCCGCCGCCTGTTGCAAGGAGACTCAATGGCTAAAGAAGAATTACTGGAATTTGAGGGCGTGGTTTCGGAACTTTTGCCCAACGCGACGTTTCGCGTGAAACTGGAACACAATGCCCATGAAATCATTGCCCACACGTCGGGCAAAATGCGCAAGAATCGCATTCGTGTGCTGGCAGGCGACAAGGTGATGGTGGAAATGACACCCTATGACCTGAGCAAGGGCCGCATCAACTACCGCTTCAAATAAGTCATGTCGGATCGTGCCAATCCCAAACTTGTGCTGGCCAGCGCTTCACCGCGTCGCCTGGTGCTGTTGGAGCAAATTGGACTGATGCCGGATTTGCTCAATCCGGCAGATGTGGATGAAACGCCGCTGAAGCGTGAATCACCCCGGCGACTGGCATTGCGACTGGCAGAAGAAAAAGCCCGGGCAGCAGCCCAAGCCCCTTTGGTCACCGCCATGGAGAGCAATCGCTATATTGTCGCTGCAGATACGGTTGTGGGGCTTGGGCGGCGCTCACTCCCCAAAGCTGAGACACTTGAAGATGCACGCGACTGTCTCAACCTGTTGTCGGGCCGTTCCCATTGGGTCTATTCGGCGGTTGCGGTGATGGATAACAAAGGGGCGGTCAATACCCGTTGCTGTGAAACCAAAGTCCGATTCAAACGGCTATCGAGGGATGACATTGAAACCTACCTGGCCAGCGAAGAATGGCGCGGCAAGGCCGGCGGCTATGCCATTCAAGGCCGGGCCGGTGCATTTGTCCGCAACCTCTCTGGCTCTCATTCGGCAGTCGTGGGTTTGCCACTTTATGAAACTGTAGCACTGCTCGAAGGGGCGGGATTTCCCGTTCACAAACTGTGGGCGCAGCTGTCGGTTTCCCAACCTTAATGGCAGAGCCCGTGGTTTTCAAACGACGACGCCCCTGCCCGGTTTGCAAAAAACCTTCTCAGGTCAAATTCCATCCGTTTTGCTCCAATCGCTGTGCCGACACAGACCTGCGCCGTTGGCTGGGCGGCACCTATGCCATTCCGGCTGTTGAAGAGGATGAACAGGATTCGGGAGGTGAAGATTCAGAGGCTTGAACAGCGCTATGGGAAAGCCACGCCCCTGCTTTTTATTTGCCACTATTTTGTCGCTTATCCTGCTGAATGAGCCTAGGGGCTGGGCAACCTGCCGTGCTGTGAAATCACGCCAACATGAAGCAGGGGGCAAATCTTGAAAATTAGTCGTAACTTCAGGGAGGAAGTTTCAACATGACCGCAACCACCGCTTCAACTTCGGAGCGTTCCACAAAGATGAGCAAAGACGAAAAATTCGTCATCTTTGCTTCATCGACTGGAACCGTTTTCGAATGGTATGATTTCTATCTTTACGCGACACTGGCACCGTTCTTTGCCGCGTTGTTTTTTCCGCCGGGAAACCAGACCTGGGCTTTGCTTGGGGCACTTGCTGCCTACGCTGCCGGCTTCCTGGTTCGGCCTTTCGGGGCACTTCTCTTCGGTCGCCTCGGTGATATCTGGGGCCGCAAATACACCTTCCTTGTCACGGTGATCGTGATGGGTGTTGCCACGTTCCTGGTTGGGCTTTTGCCAACCTATGCGCAAATTGGCGAACTCGCTCCCATCCTTCTGGTTGCCATTCGTTTGTTGCAGGGCCTCGCCCTTGGTGGCGAATATGGTGGTGCGGCAACCTATGTGGCTGAACACTCAGCCAATGGCCGTCGCGGCTATGCCACAAGCTGGATTCAAACCACGGCCACAATCGGCTTTTTCCTGGCCTTGCTGATCATCGGCCTGCTGCGCTACGGCATGGACCCTGTTGCCTTCAAGGAATGGGGCTGGCGGATTCCGTTCCTCGGCTCTGCGTTTCTTCTGGCCTTCTCCATCTGGGTTCGTTTGAAGCTGAATGAATCGCCTGTGTTCCAACGCATCAAGGCCGAGGGCAAGGGATCAAAATCTCCGATAAAGGACTCGTTCTTCAAATACCCGAACAACAAGTATGCTCTTCTCGCACTGCTGGGTGCCACCATGGGCCAGGGCGTTGTCTGGTACACTGCACAGTTCTATGCGCTGTTCTTCATCGGTGGTCCGTTGAAGGCCAACTTCGACGATACCTACATCATCATCGGCGTTGCATTGCTCATCGGAACGCCGATGTTCATCCTGTTCGGCTGGCTGTCGGATCGCATTGGCCGCTTGAAGATCATTCTTGCGGGTTGCGTGATTGCGGCACTCACGTATTTCCCGATCTATCACAAGCTCGCGGATTTCGTGAATCCCGAACTTTCAGCATTTGCCAACAGCGCCAAGATCACCATCACGGCTGATCCGGCCAATTGCCACTTCACGATCTTTCCGATCCGTGGTGTGACAGTGGAAGGTGACTGCGACAAGGGCAAGAGCTTGCTCACCTCAAATGGCATCTCGTTTGTTTCAGCGAATGGCGCTGCCGGATCAGTTGCATCGCTGGATATCAACGGCAAGAAAATCGAAGGCTTCTCCGGCTTTGGCTGGTCGAAGGCTTTGTCTGAAGCGGGTTATCCGCATATGACGGTTGCTGCCGCTGATTTGAAACTGACGAAAGATGAAACAGATGCTCTCGTGAAAGCGCAAGCCGACAAGAAAGCACCTGATGCTGAAAAGATCATCAATGCCGCCCGCAAGGCTGCTGATGCTGCTGCCAAGCCCTTGACGGCGACAAACAGCATTGGTGCTCCTGTGGTTGGTGCAGATGGTTCATCGACTGTCAGTGTTGGCGAAATCAAGACCTCCTTTGCCAAGAAGGAAAACATCAATTACATCGGTGCCATTGCCCTTGTGTCTTTGATGATGGTCTATGTTGGCATGGTCTATGGTCCCATCGCCGCATTCCTCGTGGAAATGTTCCCGTCGAACATCCGCTATACGTCGATGTCCCTGCCTTATCACATCGGCAATGGCTGGTTTGGTGGCATGCTGCCCCTGTTTGCCACCGCCTATGTGGCCTATACTGGCAACATCTATGCAGGGCTCTGGTATCCCATCATATTTGCCGTCATCACGGCAGTTGTCGGCTTCCTTTTCCTCAAGGAAACCTACCACATTGATATCGCCAAGACCTGATTTTGCAAAATCTGAATGCAGACCCCGGCTTTTCAGCCGGGGTTTGTTTTTGCAAAGCCCGCTGTTGCAAGGCCCAATTCTTTCACCTATACAGCCCCCAACTCTTGCAAAAGAGCCTGCCCAGATAGCTCAGTTGGTAGAGCAGCGGATTGAAAATCCGCGTGTCGCTGGTTCAATTCCGGCTCTGGGCACCATTTTCCCTTTTTATTACAATGAGTTAAATGACTGTGCTGCGTGGTGGTGTTCATGGTTTGACAGTTTGCGCAATTGAGTTTGACAGTTTTGTTCCACGTGCGTTCAATTCATCTTCAAAGTCATCGGTTACCTTCGACATCTTTTTGGATTTGTCAGCACGTCTGCGGTAGTGCGCCGCCATTGCAGTTGTCTTGTGCCCAAGGAAATCTGCAATAGTAGTGTCATCGCAGCCCATCTCACTCAAAATAGTAGCCGCGGTATGGCGCAAACCCTTCAAGGTCAAATCAGCTTCGATTTTACTCTCTTGTTCAAGGCGCAATTTGATTGGCCGCCATGATGCCCGGAAGCCATCTACAGTCCATGGCCTTCCAAGACTATTTGCACAGACAGTAATTGCGTCATGCTGTGGTGCGCGAGCCAACTCATCCACAAGCAATTGCGGAAACTTGTTCCAAATCCGAACGCCAGTTTTACCTCGACGGCTATCAAGTTTTCCGTCTTTGATTGTATTGCGCTTCAATGACAGCGCATCCTGCGGGTCAATCCCAAGATACATCATAAGTGATACCGGCAAACGCATATGGGCAGGCAATGCTTCGAGCACGTTTGCTCTTTCGTAATCATGCCATGGCCGATTTGCTTCTGGTGCATCCTTGGGCTTCTTCACTTTCTTGACTTTGAGGGCTGGGTTGATGTGCATGTGCCCGCGCTCTACGGCCCAAGTAAACATGGCGCTCAAAACTGATTTGACGTAGTTGGCAAAATGCCAGCCATGCTTCGCTTTTGCTTGGTCTCTGACCCTGACGACAAACGGCGGCGTTATAGAAACAAGCGGAACCACTTCCAGCGGCTTGAGAAACTCAAGGCATTTTGAGTAGTCTTTTCGTGTTCGCTGCGCCAACTCCTGAAACTCGCCGCTTGAACGGTATTTGCGCTGAAGCAATCCAAGTGTTCCCGGAGCAAGTTCTGGTTTTTTCCACTTGTTGACAATGCGATTGTATTCAAGATCAAACGCTTCACTACTTGGCGGAAAATTGACCAGATCAATTGCTTCGCCAGTTGGTCGGAAATAGCACCGCTGATTACCGAACCTATCTCGAAAAATCTTGAGGTGCTTGTATTTGCGCGTGAACATTATGCAAGCTGCGCGATCAGGCTATCAATTTCGGAGACTGACTTCTGGCCCTGCTTGTGACCGTCAATCCACTTGTCCAGATCACGCGCATCGTATCTTGGCTTCCCATCACCAAGGTCAATAGCCTTCACCGGACAACAGCGGGTAAATGACTTCTTGTTTTGGAAGCCGCAGGTCTGAGCAGCCTCTTCTACCGTCAGCATCCGCTTAGGCGCGATATTCAAATGCACAATTGAACTTACCATGACACACACCTTTGCCCTTCACTCAGGCCAACCCACACAGACACTCAGATTTTCGAAATCGCTTCAACGCGCTCCATACGCTCTTGAACTGATCGAACCACTTCAACAGTCATATTGCTGCAATTCGTTTCAGCTTGCCGACGCAACCAATCTTTAAGGTTAGGCGGCAATCGAATGAGAAGACTTTGACTTGACACTTGATTTCTCCATATAGAAATAGTCTATATACCGTCTCGGTAGATGATGCAAGTGTTATATATACCGTCTCGGTAGATTGGAGCAGTACAAATGACTAAAATCCGCATTCCAATAAAGAAGAAGCCGCCAAGCGAAGAACAAGATCGCATTATCATCCGGTTGCCCGATGGGCTTCATAAAAAACTAAGGGCAGCGGCTGATGACACCAGACAGACCATGACACAGGTGGCTGTTGCCCTCATAGAGCGAGGTTTGGCTCGCTATCAAGCAGGTATGGACAAAGGCACTCTGATCGAAATCAGCGCCGATGACACTCTTGGTGCATTGAATGAAGTAATTCAGCGGGCGCAAGATGCCATGAGCGCATTTCAGGCAATGCTGTTGGCTCAACAGAAACCGGACTGAGCCTTCTTGCAAAAATGTACCCGCCATCTGCGAAGCGCCCCTCTATTTCAGCTTCAAGCAGCCATCGCCTCAGTCTTCAAGGGCAACAGGTTGAGCATTTGCCTGATCTCCCGCCATTGCGGTAGCGCATACTTGCAACAGGAGTTGACTGATTTAGTGGAGCGCCGTCGGCCGCTCGCAAAATCTATCCGACGACATTCAAAGGAATACAGTTTAAATCTCCGCTTTCACGTAAGGCGCAAAGAACTCGCGGTCGATTTTCAGCGCCTTCGTCTCTTGCACTCCCAAGTTCTCTTCGATCAATAGTTCCAACAGCCGATCAATATCCACCAGTTCAATCGCTGTTGCGTTTTCTCTGGCAGCCTCTTCACGTGCACCTTTGGTAAAAGTCCCGGTAGTGAGAAAGATACCCCGTTCAGCACGGCCTTGGATTGCGCCTCTGAAATCTCGGATTTCCTTCACTTGCACCGTGTTGGCCGTGTATCGCTTGCACTGGAACATCACCTTGATGCGGACGAACCGATTGATCAGTAAGTAGCCTTCGCCATCCACTCCATGGTCACCACTCTTTCCTGTAACAGTGAGGTTCTCGAAACCGATATGACGCAATAGTCGGGCGCAAAGTTCCTCAAATCCCTTATCAGTCGTGCCGTGCAATAGACGAACAAGTTCTTCCTGAATGGCGTCTTGATTTAGATAAGTTTTTTCATCTGGTGCACTTGCGTCGGCATCATCTACAGACTTCTCGGAAATGACATCGCCTATTGTGGCTGCGTCTCGCTGGAAGCGGTCATGGACTGCCTTGAAGAGGTTGTAGGCGTCCTCTTGAGAAAAGTTTGCCTTGCGCCCCTTCTCGGTCAGCACCCACACGCCGCGCTGCTCTGTGTCGATCAATCCAGCTTTGGCAAGATAGAAGCGCGCCCAGCCAACCTTGTTTTCAAACTTCGACTGACCGCCCTTCGTTGTGCCCTCGATCTCCTCCTTAGGCACGCTTTGGCGCTCGGCAATCCATGAATAGACTTCGCGTGGTCGGGCGGAAGAACCAAGATCACGTAGTCCGTCAATCACTGGCTGAAAATACTGGATGAACTTTGGGCCTTTGAGTTTAGTCATTCGGCAGTTCCCTCAGAGGCGGGGGACGAAGTGCTACGTTTCACCCTGTCGTATACTTCACGAGCAAGATGACCTTGTGCGATGTTGCGGAAATTCTCGTCACTCATCACCTTGTTGAAAATCTCTTCGTTACCTTCCATCCTGTCGATGAAGAGGTCTTCCAGCACCTTGGCGAAATAGGCTGAGAAGTTGTCGAAGCTGTTGGCGTTGGCCGCTGCCACGATGGTTTCATTCAGTTCTGCCGTCGCCCGCACCTGATCGAAGAATAGCTGATCGGCTTCGGTGAAATCGGTGCCGAAACGTTCGTTCAGCTTCCCCACAAGCGTTGACAAAGGAACCGTGACATCCTTCTCGCCTGCCGTGCCGACATCAGTAGGCCCCTTGAGAGGGTCAATTTCGCCCGTATTCAGTTCAATGGCACCACTGGTCATTTGCTGGACCCGGAAAAATTTCAGCGCCACGTCATCATCAAGGGTAAACTTTGAACCATCCCCTGCGCTGGGCAGCTTGGGCGAGAGATTGCGCAAGAAGGCATATAGCCTCTCAAGCCCTTCATCGAAATAGGGCATGATCTGCGACAGGAAGGCATAGAGGTTGTTGAAGGCGGTGATCTGTCCCCTCAACTCATCCTGCGTGGCTTCCTCTGCGTCTTCGAAGCGTGTCACACAGCGGTCAAGGACCGCATTCATCAAACGATGGTCCTGCCCGGTTGGGTCCCGCCTGCCTTTAAACCAGATCGAGGCGAAGTCGTTCACATCATCCGGCGTGAAAACAGCATGTTGCAGCATCTTGTGATGCAGTTCGTTCAGCTTCTGTGGGTCAACATTTTCCCCAACAGGGGTAGCTTCATAGTATGGCTTGAACGCCTTGAAGATGTCGGCCTCTTCGTTCCTGAAATCCAGCACGAATGTCTTGGTCTTGCCGGGGGCAATGCGGTTGAGGCGCGACAGCGTTTGCACGGCCTGCACACCACCAAGGCGCTTCACCACATACATGGTCTGGAGCAATGGCTGGTCAAAGCCTGTTTGGTATTTGTCTGCGACAATCAACACTCGATATTCATCACCGCCGAAACGCTCTGGCAGTTCCCTCTCGGGCAGGCCGTTGTTCATGCCCACTTCGGTGAAGGCGGAACCGGGGTCCTCCGGGTCTTCCACGGTGCCTGAGAAGGCCACAAGTGCCCGGATGCCGGTATAACCCTTGTCTTTGATGTAGCGGTCAAAGGCTTGCTTGTATCTCACCGCCAGCAAGCGCGAGCCGGTGACCACCATGGCCTTGGCTCGGCCACCCAGTTCCTGCATCACCCGCAAACGGAAATGCTCGATGATGACGGCAATCACCTGCTCGATGTTGACGGGATGCAGTTCAAGGAACTGTCCCAGCGCCTTAGCGGCCTGCTTCCGTGGCACATCGGGGTCATCCTCGATCTGCTTCACGAGGCCGAAGAAACGCTTATATGTGACGTAGTTTTGGAGCACATCGAGAATAAAACCTTCCTCGATGGCCTGCCGCATTGTGTATTCGTGGAAAGGTGAAGCGCCAGACGGTCCCGGCTCGTCGAATACGGCCTTGGTCTTGAACTTCGGCGTCGCCGTGAATGCAAAGAAACTCAGGTTTTGCTGGCGGGACCGCTGCATCATCTGCTTCAGGATGTTGGCTTTAGCCTCTTCGCTCAGGTCCTCATCTTCCTCATCGCCCATTTGGGCCGCAATGGCATCGGCAATGCCATCCTTGTTGAGGATGCCTTTCAGCGCAGAAACTGTCTCACCTGATTGGGATGAATGGGCTTCATCCACGATCACAGCAAAGCGCCTGTTACGAGTGTCGATGGCCACACCTTCGCCCTTGCCTTCCAGCGTGCGGATAGCTTGCGAGATGAAAGGGAACTTCTGAATTGTTGTGATGATGATCGGCGTGCCATTGGAAAGCGCCTTTGCAAGCTGCTGCGTGTTCTCGTCGATCTTCTCCACCACGCCCGTCTTGTGCTCGAACTGGTAGATCGTATTTTGAAGCTGCTGATCAAGCACGCGACGGTCCGTGATGACGATTACCGAATTAAACACCTTCCCATCGCTGGCGTCGTGCAGGGATGCCAACCGATGCGCCAGCCAAGCAATGGTGTTGGACTTACCTGAGCCTGCCGAATGCTGAACGAGGTAGTTTCGCCCCGCACCATTGGACCCTGCATGGCCAACCAATTTACGCACCGCGTCTAGCTGGTGGTAGCGCGGGAAGATCATCGCTTCCTTGCGCAGGGTCTTCATTCCTGTTGGCGTTTCAACCTGCCGCTCGGTGACCTCCAAGTGCATGAACCGTTGTAGGATGTCGAGCAAGCTATCGGCCTGTAACACCTCGTCCCAGAGATAGTGGGTCTTCCAATTATCTTTGACGGGTGGGTTGCCAGCCCCCATTTGATGCCCTCTATTGAAGGGCAGGAAGTGGGTTTCAGCACCCTTCAACTGCGTGGTCATCCACACTTCATCGGGGTCAACTGCAAAGTGCACCAATGCCCGCTCCTTGAAGCGGAAGATCGGGTCACGCCCGTCGCGGTCGGTCTTGTACTGTTTGCAGGCATCCTCTGCGCGTTGATGGGTCAGCGGGTTCTTGAGTTCTGCCGTGACCACGGGCAGGCCGTTGACGCTGATAACCACATCAAGAATGCACTTGCGTTTGCTGCCGTCCGGCTTCTTCAACACATCGGACACGAACTCCACCTGCCGAGTGATTGTGACGCGGTTGGAGGCGTATCGCTTTGCCGCGTCGGGGTTCATGCCGGAATTAGGCCGGAAATAAGCAAGCCGCAACTCCTTGCCATAGCACTTGAAACCGTGGCGCAGCACGCCCAGCGCACCTTTACTGGCCAGTTCTTTATTTAGGCTGTCTAGCACGGTGGCCGCCGTACGGTCCTTCAACAAGCCTTCCAGTTCCGCCCAACGAGTGGGCTGACTGACTTGCAGGAACGCGATCACCTCGCTTGGAAAGAGTGCGCTGTTAGCATCAAAATCAGCAGGCTTGCCCTTGGTAAGGCCGCCGCCATGGGTGAGGCCATATTCAATAGCGTGTTCAAAATCGCGCTCAGTGTGGCCAGCCATTGCTCAAATCTCCTGCACCGAAGCGTTTTGGAGGTCGCCAAGACGCTGCCCATCCACCTCGTCAAAATGGTAGTACCTCACTGACGGGTCGGCGTTCAGCTGCCCGTTGGGATTTAAATAAGCACCCGGTTCTTCATTGGTGCCAAATACGAACTTGCGGACGCGGATGCGCCGACTATCGCCAGTGTAATTCTCGATGGTCCGCTTGAGGCTCTTACACCAACATACTCCTGCCTTGAGTTGAGGGACGATTTTGTCTGCTGTCAGGCTTTTGCTTTTGAACTCGATGCAGTCGGCGAAAAAGTTGCGGCCCTCGGCGCGAAAAATCACAAAATCACAGCGTTTTGACCACGGCTTTGCGTTGTCATCGAGAAAGTGGAACAGCGGCGGTTTCAACTTCTTGCGTTGTAATTCTACCTGATCATGGTCGAGTTTGAATGCCAAGCCCATCCCAGCTAGGCCAAGTGTGATTTTCCGCGTTCTTGCCCGCAAGGCACCTTCAGGGAAATACCGCTCCTTCAGCACAAGCACTCCATCGGAGCCATCGTGCACAATGTAGCGCGAGTTCACATACGCCTTCAGATGTTGGAAGTATGTTGCTGCGTCTAGGCTCATTGAAGCCCTTCGATTTGGCCAGTGACTGCGGCGGTGATGAGAGCAGCCCTCTGCTCAAACAGAAGTTCGATACTGTGGACGATTTTTCCTGCAATACCTTCGATTTCAGTTTCATGAGCGGCAATATGCGAAATAATTTGGGCCTGCTCATCTTTGGGCGGGCGTGTCACCAATAGCGATTTGGTCTTATCTTGATTTAAAATCGGTAAGGTGTTGCCGCTCGCAGCCACACGAACCTCTGATCTGAACGCATGTAAAAAACAAGTCAGGAAACCAGGGTCATTGTCCTCGTTTACATCAATCGCGTTGATCTGCTGGTTTGACGAGCACTCTAAGGTCGAGCGAGCGACTTTCCCCAAAGTAGCCCCGATGCCCACCAGCAGAACAGCGTTGGGAGGATACTTGACTGCCAAACCTTCTTCGAATGCTTCTTGAACTAGGCACTTCTCAGCGTTGCTCAGCACAAGGTCACCACGAAAATCTCCGGGAGTGAACCAAGGCACAACACCGTCGGTGAAGTAATCCCGCGCGGCGCTTGGCGGGGTTCTGCCTGTGGAAACTGACCGAGCAACTCGCCTGATCGGCACCACTTCCCAATGCGCTGGGATAACGCCGAGCCAATCAATGCCGCTGGGTTTCATGGGGGCTTTGGGGTTGAGGCCCTTGGTGACGGCTTGCGTGATGATGGCTTGGCGATTTTCGGTCAACCGCTCCAGCAGCGCCTGCTTCTTTTCGATCAGGGCATCAATCCGCGCCGTCTTCTCATCAAGTAACGCTGCAATGCGCTTTTGGGTGTCGAGGGGCGGGAGGGGCAGCGGCTGGTGACCGACAATGTCCCAATCAGCCCGTGGCATTTTTGAGCCAAACGTTTCCGCGTTGACAGCGTCAACAAACGCTTTCGAACTGACCACATAGAACAGGTAACGAGGCAAGACGGACGACGAGGGCCGCAGGCACAATAGCTCGCCTGAACTCAATCCCTCAAATTGGGCGTGGTAGACCTTGGCCAAGTACGGCCTAAGTTTATTGAACAACACGTCATCCGTTGAGAACTTGCGGCTATCTGCCTCGACGGGTTGAGGGTCGGGATTGATTAGATGCCCGGTCCAAGATGCTATGTCTTCATTGGCGATATAGGGAAGCTGCGCAATCTCTTCATCGGTAGGACGCTTAGTTGAGACGTACACGGACCACTTCAGCCAATTCGTTTGCCAATTGGACGGCGGGGTTCCTACCCAAGCATACAAAGCAGCATTTGCAGCAGTGGTGGTCATCTCACCAGCCCCTTAAGTAGACCTGCGATCTCACCTTCCAGCGTGGCAATGTCTTTTTCGATTTCGGTCAACGGGCGCGGTGCCTTGTAGACATAGAAATGCCTGTTGATGGGGATTTCATAACCCACCTTGGTCTTGAGATAGTCCACCCACGCATCGCCCACATGGGGCAGGACCTCGGCTTGCATGTAACCGTCGATGGTAGGGCGCATGGCCTTCACCAATTCATCATTCGGCGCATCTGGGCCGAAGGACATTGGCAGCGGCAGGGCACAACCCATAGGCAGCGGGATGTTCTCGGTGTCGCGCAACTCGCTGTCCGGCTCGTATTCAACAATCTCCGCATCTTTGCCCGTTCCCAAAGCGAACTTGCCTGCCAGTTGGTCTGCATTCACATGGGCGGGGTCTGACTTCTTCTTGATGCAGCGTTTGGCTTCTTGGTCCCGCTCCCCAAGGGCGGCATAGATGGTCTTCCAAATAGCGTTGTCGAGTTTGAGATTGACCTTCTTGCTGGCTGCCTCAACATCAGCATCAAACACCTCGCGGTCCATGTAGCGGCCTTTCGGTTCAAGGGTGGCCAACATTGTCTTGATCGCTTCTTGCTGCTTGCGGCCTTCTTCTTCCTCCGTTGCAACGGTTTTTGCATCCTTCCGCTTCTTGGATTGGGCCAAGGCAATAAATGCCGATTGTTCATCCAGCTTGGCGATGCGCTCCGCAGTGGCTTCAAAGTTCATGCGCAGGGGGCGTTCCACTGTGACTTTCAAGAAGCCGAATTCCCGGTTGTCGAAGATGCGGGAGACCGTGCGGGTTTCCTTCGCGCCGTCGAACTCCATATCTGCCCTCTCGCCATCAGTGAAGTTGCCGTAGAACTTCACAAGGTCGCGGATGTGCTCGTCCGTTAGCTCATTGCGCTTGTTATTCAGGCTCTTCTTCATCTTGTCGAAGAACTTAGTTCCGTCGATCAGCTGAACCTTGCCCTTGCGCTCTGATGCCTTGCGGTTTGTAACCAACCAGACATAGGTGAAAATGCCCGTGTTGTAGAAAAGCTGGTCTGGCATGGCCACGATGGCATCTAGCCAATCATTCTCAATTATCCAGCGCCGGATGTTGGAGGGGCCGGAACCTGCATCGCCACTGAACAAGGGAGAGCCATTGAACACGATGGCGATCTTGGAGCCGGGCTTTTCATCGTTACCCGCTTCAAACGAGTGCATCTTCGAGACCATGTGTTGCAGGAACAGCAGTGAGCCATCATTGATGGCGGGAAGCCCCGCGCCGAAGCGACCGGCGAAGCCTGATTTGTCATGCTCGGCAGTGACGGCCTTCTGCTGGTCTTTCCACTCCACGCCGAAGGGGGGATTGGCAAGCATATAGTGAAACTTCTTGCCTTGAAAGCCGTCCATCGTCTTGCCGTCGCCCAGCGTATCACCAAGAACGATATTGCCAGTTTCCTCGTCTTTGATTAGCATGTCTGAACAGCAGATCGCCCAGCTTTCGTCGTTGTATTCTTGCCCATAGAGGCCAAGCAGTGCCGCCTTGTTACCAGCGCGGATGGTTTCTTCCGATACCGACAACATGCCGCCCGTGCCACAGGCAGGGTCATAAATCTCACGGTAGACGCCTTGGCGGTAAACGTCTTCCTCGCCTGTGTAGACCAACTGCGTCATCAGGCGGATAACTTCGCGGGGCGTGAAGTGGTCTCCCGCTTCTTCATTGGCCTGCTCGTTGAACTTCATCACCAGATGCTCGAACACGTAACCCATTTCGAGGTTGCTGATCATGTCAGGGTGCAAGTCCACTTCCGACATGGACTTTATGATGTTGAATAGCCGGTTGCTTGCATCCAGCTTTTCGATCTGCTCGCTGAACTTGAACTTGGCGAAAATCTCGCGGGCGGTTTCAGAATAGCCGTTGATGTAGGCCACAAGGTTTGGCGCGATGTTCTCACTGTCGCCCAACAGCTTAGCGAAGGTAAAGGGACTGGTGTTGTAAAGCGGTTGCTTTCGGCCCTTGTTTACCACCTTGGTCAAAAGACGGGGAATAGCATTCTCGGCGGTGTGGGCGGCAATCAGGCGCTTGTGTTCGGCCAGCACGGCATCTTTGGTGGGTTCTAGAACGCAATCAAGACGGCGGAGCACGACCAGCGGAAGCATCACGAGGCGATATTGTGGAGGGCGGTAAGGGCCGCGCAGCCTGTTGGCAATCTCCAAAATCTTGTCAGTGATGGCTTTATGGCGTTCTGCAAGCAAATCAGTGTCCCCCGCTTTTGACCAAGCATATGCGAGGCATATACATTCTGTCACCAATTTCATCTGAGGATTGAGTTGGGAGCAGAATGCTTCCGTCACTTACCAGTCGTCCTCTGCAACAAATGACTTCAGCCCCACAGAATGGACAATCGCCTTCTTGCGTTTGAACTGGGCAAATCCCACGTCCACGTGTTGTATCCAGCCCGCTCTGACCAGCGGCAACATGCTGTTGAAGTCAGCGATTGGAAGGCTCAACACAAAATCTGTGAAATCAAGTTTCTGGTACGCTACGCCTACCGCCGTGATTTCTTGACCCTTTCAGATCACTCGGCACTTGTGGTCACTCTACAACTTCCGTTTTGATCTATTTGATCAAAGCAGGCTTCCTGCGGCATTGCCTTCAAACATCTGACCATCTCTCACGTATCTGCTCAACATGGCATCGCTGGCATGGCCCGTTTGTTGGCGGATTTTCCAAGATGAAACCCCAGCCATAGCCGCGCTGGTCGCAAAGCCTGATCGCAAGCTGTGGCCAGAGTATCCGCTGGGGTCCATTCCCGCTTCGGCAATGCGTTGCCGGAGGATATGGCAGATGGCTTTGCCTGAGAGGCGTGGAGACGCGATGTGGCCTCCTTTTCCGACAGGGCGATAGATCGGTCCCCCTGAAATTCCCGCCGCTTGCAACCACATTTCCAGAGCCTTGACTGGGCAGTGGCGAGTTCTTCCGAGAGGCACGCCAATCTTCCGCCCTTGACCCTCTTGATCTGATTTGCTCTTCCGCAAATTGATCACCATTCCCTGCCTGACCTGCTCAAAGTCTTCCACATCCAGCGCCACGAGTTCGGAGCGTCGGAACCCACCGGCAAAGCCCAACAATAATAGGCTACGGTCGCGCAAGTCCTTCGGTGAACTGCCTGTCATGGCATCCAGCATTGCGAAGAGGTCATCACGCATTAAGGGTTTGGCTTGCTTCTGAGCCGTCCCTTGCGTCCGGCGAATGCCTTTCAGGACCGACCGCACCAATTCGCTTTTGGTTGGCGAAGGCAAACCTTTCGCAGCGTGAGCCACAGAAATACTGGCAAGTCGTCGTTCTAGACTTGCGGGGGCAAGAGCCTCACCATGCTCAGCGATGTAGCGGGCCACCAACTCAGGACCACAGGGAACGTCGCCGCCCCAGCTCAAGAAATGCCGAAAATCGCTGGCGTATGCCTTCAAGCTAGACTGCGCGCGGCTGGCCTCCACATACTTGGCCGAAGCTGTGTCAAGGGGTCCAGTGCAATTAATTGCAATCTTGGTTAATGGCACTGATTTCGCTGAATTGATAGCCGGGAAGAAAAGGTTATCGGAGGTAATCGGGAAATTCATTTGACCCTCCGGATGCGACGTTCTTGCGCGAAGTATGCTGCGGCCAGTAATTCGTCCTTTCCCTTCCACAAGTCCTGTTCCGGCACTCGCAACTTGCGCATCATGCGGGCCTCTGTCGCGCTGTGATCTTCCGAGCTGCCATCCGGCATTATGTGCACAACTTTCGCACCCGCCCTCTCCAATGCTGGGGCGAGATAAACGCATCTGTGACAGTCGAGCGGATTTTGCTCCGCACAACATAGAACGGGCTGCCCTCTTGTTGCGATGTGTTGCACCAATTCCAACGCAGCCTGAACTGCGGGATACTGTGCAGCTTCTGCAAAAGTGCGGGGGTCGCTATTATCCAAGCCGCCAAGTTCCGGCAGGTGCAGGTACGATAGACCAATGTGGTTCAATCTCGCTTTGAACACTGGCTGGCAGAAATGGTCGTGACGGGAATAGGGTCTCGCTCTAACGTCAATCAAAACATCTACGGCGTGCCGTTCAAGTCGCTGCTGAAAGTCGGGCCAAGTTAAGTTGCTGGTACCAACGCTGAGAATGGGTCTCTGCTTCATTCGGTGTCTCCGTTGTTGAACGGGGAGCCGAAATCGAGTTGCCCTGCTTTTCATAATGACTTTATACCTTTGCGCTGGCCATTGTTATCGAATGGATTGGCTAAGGAAGCGAGTATCTCCCGCATGACAATTCATCGACCTAGACCGCGAAAGGGAAAGTCAACATCTGCCTGCCATGCCTAAAATCGGTGGCCGCACAAGCATGACAACTTCCACCTGTTTTGCGCTCAGGCGTGCCCGAATGCAGCCTGCATGACCTTCACCATCTTCGGCCAATGTGACCAGAAGTCGGTCGGTTGCCAAATTGGGCTATGGCACTGCTTGAGATGCTTCAAGATTTTCTTGCGCAGGTCTTTCGGCAACAAGGCGCTGGCTGCTGCTGGGCCACGCTTCTCAACCGCGTCGCAATAGAACTCCCACTGCCACGCCTCAAAGCCACCGGGTGCTTTAGGCATCGCGTGTTCCATCGAGAGGTGTTCGAAGGGGAACTTCACGTCTTTGAGTTTCTTTATCATCACATTCGACTTAACCCGACGCTCAATGCGTGTGATCGGGTATGGCAGGTTCAATTTAAGTTCCGCAGCTTTGTCGTAAATCTTCGTCTGCTGCGTCTTGCCTTTGCCCAAGTAGATCGTTTCGATCTTGCCATCCATTGCACAGGTTTGCTGTGTGGTTCCCCACTTATGCAGGAAGCGCATTTGACCAACGGTCACATCATGCAGGTCGATGGCGATGTCCATTGAGGATGCACGGCCATACTTCCACACATAGTCACACTCCCCGAAAAACAGCATTGAGAGTATGATCGCCAGTTCATCAAGCCCCTCTGGCCCGACTTTTTGCGGATTGAATTCAAGCCTCGCCATGTGAGAGCCCTTTGCTCCACTCTTGGGATAAACTTGCAGGATTACGACAGCTGTAGATTTCTGTAACACGATGCGATAGGCAAGTTTGTACCCGTGCCATTGCGTCTGCTGGTAGCAGTTCTTGTCATTGACGGCGGCGTAGACGACCTTCTCGAACCATTGATCGTAGTCCTCAGTTCCTCCGTTCTTGATGCTGTTGACATAGACATCATTGGGGTACGGCAATGTGATACTGATCTTGTCAATGAATGGCATGCCGTGTTCACCAATTGCGTGCTGCTGTTGAATGAAGGTGGGATGCTGATATGCGTTCATTTGCGTTACTCACTGTTGCAGGTGGGGGCTTGTTAGAGGAGATGGGCTCTTTGTCATCGGCGCTTCATCACTCAATAGCGCATTGGGAACCGCCATTGATCAACATTGACGTTTTCGTTGGCCTGCAAAATGAAGTTTGACAGTTCGATGGTAAGTGTTTGAAATAAACGATGCAGTTTGACAGTCGCTGACAACCAAGTTGTTGAATTAGTTGGATTGTCTATGGATTGAAAATCCGCGTGTCGCTGGTTCAATTCCGGCTCTGGGCACCATTTTTTCTTCATTTATATCATATGGTTACGACGAAATCGCGGTTTCGTGTGAAACGCTGATTTTTGCTCTGGGTGTCGTTTGGGGTGTCGGGCATATTCGGTTGGGGTTGAAATGAAATTTGAACCAATACGCCCTACTTCCGTAAGCGTCCGGTGAGCTACGCGGCCTGATTGGTTTTCCAGACCCACGGCAACAGTTGGGTGATGCGGTTGATCTTGTGGTCGGCGATGCGGGTGAGAATGTCGCGGAAGTAAGCCTCTGGGTCGATGGCATTCAGTTTG
>JANOXA010000141.1:0-41695 GCA_031418195.1 Hyphomicrobiales bacterium
GCTTCGGGAAACAAGGGAATCCCCTTTCTGCATTTGCAAGAAAATCCGGGGTAAAGCGCTGATTTCTTGCAAATCAATCGGTACGAAAAATCAAATCTGCACAATAAAATCACGCATGCGTGAGTTCTTCACGGACGACGACAAAAGCGCGACCCATGAAAAAAGCCCCGGTTGTGGCCGGGACTTTTGGCATTTGATGGCCTAATTCTTATGCGGCTTCTTCGGCTGTATCGTCTTCTGTCTTCTCACCGACAGCAGCACCACGCTTGGCATTGCGGGCCAGGAAATCTTCCAGTTCCTTGATGCATTGATCTTCATCAACTTTCCGCACTGCCGCCAATTCGCGGGCAAAACGGGCCAATGCCTGCTCAAACAATTGACGCTCGGAGTAGGACTGTTCTGGTTGACGGTCCGAACGGTAGAGATCACGGATCACTTCAGAAACGGCGATCATGTCACCAGAGTTGATCTTCGCATCATATTCCTGGGCGCGACGGCTCCACATGGTGCGTTTGATTCTTGCGCGGCCGCGGATCACCTTCATGGCCTGTTCGATCATTGAACGGTCAGCCAGGTGGCGCATGCCCTTTTGCTCGGCCCGGTTGGTTGGAACCTTGAGACGCAGCTTTTCCTTTTCGAAATCCACAATATAAAGCTCAAGCCTGATACCGGCGATTTCCTGTTCTTCGATATTGGAAATCCTGCCAACACCATGGGCCGGATAAACCACCAACTCACCAATCTTGAAGGAAGGCTTCTTGACGACCGGGGCCGCTGCTTTCGCCACCGGTGCAGCAGGTTTGGCAATGGCAGCAGCGGCAGGTGCCATGGCAACAGGCTTCGCCACAGGTACAACGGCCTTGACGGCCGCCTTGTGGGTCTGTGGCGTCAACGTTGCGGCATGGGCAGCTTTGGAAATGGCTTGTTTGACGGCAGGTTTAGTACCGGGCTTGGCAGCGGATTTGACATCAGCTTTTGCAAAAGCCGATTTGGCCGCGGGCTTTTTCGCCACTGGTTTCTTGGCCGCGATCTTGGCTTTGGGCTCTGGCTTGGCCGCTGGTTTCTTGCCAGTGGGTTTGGCTTGTGTCTTTATTGTCGGCTTTACTGTCGATTTAGCGGTAACCATTATTGCCTTGCCCTTTTTGTTCGCTTGACCGATTTCGCCGATCAGCAGTTTTGGGGGGACACACAAGGCGCAAAAAAACCGAGCCCGAAGCCCGGATACGCCTTGTTGCCCCCATATATTGCTACATGATGGCACCCTAGCACAAATTTAAGGAAATTTAAAGGAAAAGCCGTCCGTACACGGCGCAACCCCACCATGTGTTTAAAAACACGGTTAATTTCGCTTCAGTCAGCCGCCAAACGGGTTTTCAGTCACCTTCACCGGGGTTTGGCGAAAATTCCGCCAGTTTTCCGGCTTTGCCGTCGTTTTCCTTGGCACCGTCAGGCGCATCCCGTTTGATCGTGATATTTGGCCATTTCGGTGCATATTCCGTGTTCAGCTTCAACCAGCTCTCAAGGCCAGGCTCCGTATCAGGCTTGATGGCGTCGGCCGGGCATTCAGGTTCGCACACGCCACAATCGATGCATTCATCGGGGTGAATGACAAGCATGTTCTCACCCTCGTAGAAGCAGTCAACCGGGCACACCTCCACGCAATCCATATATTTGCACTTGATGCAGTTTTCAGTGACGATGTAGGTCATGGCGGGTCCAAGTCTGAGTGATGATCAAAATCGAGCCGTCCTCTAGCAGACCGAACCGGTGCTTGCATCAGCTTTTTCAGCGGGGCCTGCATGCACGGCGTCATTCGTCAATTCTTCATAGAGCAAGCGAGCTATTTCAGCTGCACCCCGGCGTTCTGCCTCTGCCAACACTTTTACCACCCGCACATGACCTGCGACAACAATCGTCAAGACATCCTGTGGCTTGACGGTTTGACTGACCTTCCGCACCCGCTGGCGATTGACCCTGACATTTCCACCTTCGACAAGCTCAGCCGCAATATTCCGGTGCTTCGCAAATCGCGCATAAACCAGCCATTTGTCCAGCCGCTGGGCCATCAGGATTTGTCTTCATCCTTTTTGACAGCACCCTGATTGCCCATTTTGGCTTTCAGTGCAGCAAGAATGGCAAAAGGTGAGTTGGGATCCATCGGTTTGTCACGGGGCTTTTCCCGCGGCTTGTCAGGTGTCGCGTCAAACCGGGGACGGTCATTACGGGGACGGTCACTACGAGGGCGCTCGGGTCGCGGACCGGAAGGCCTTCCTTTTTCCCTGAAAATTGGCCTTTCCGGCACTGCACCATCAGGAGCAGATTCAATCGTCCCACTTGGCTTAGCATCCCATTTGCCGGGTCGCCTTGGCTTCTTGTAAAAGTCGGGCTTGGCAACGGGTTCCGCGCTTGCAGGTTCTACAACGCTTGGCTGGCGACGTTTATTTTCCTGGCGCGGCGGACGCTTCTTGAACGGACCTTGATCCTGGGGCCACCATACCACCACGTCGATTTTTTCTGTTGCTGGCGTCTCTGCTGGCGCAGCTTCTGGCGTCAAGACATCAGTTGAGGTTTCCGCCATAACTGAATTTTCAACCAAAGCCGCATCAGCAACGCCATCAAGCGCTGCTTCAACCAGAACCTCAACCTGCTCGACCTTGGCCACAACAGCTTCAGACTTTGCTTCAACAACCGCTACTGGTTTCTCAACCGAGCGTATTTGCGAGCGATATCCGAGGCTTGTGAGGATGTTCTCAAAGTCCGCACCCGAACAACCGACCACCGACATCATGTCGGGCACGACGGTAAAGCCGCCGCCATCAAAAGCACCGACAGGGCGCTTCTCCTCGGGTATGCGCGGTTTCCAAAACAGGCGGTCACGAATCAAATCCGCCAGGCGTTCCAGCATGTCTACCCGCACCGCCCGGTTGATGCAGACCCGGTAACCGCAAAGTCCATAAAAACCTTCCGGCAAACCCGCATCGACCATTGTAGATGTCAAACCATTCGCTGGCGCTTTTGGCACATCTCCAATGGCACCCCCGGATTTTTGCTTTTCCAGCCACCACAACAGCAACCTTGCTTCAGTCGGCGCCGGCTTCAGGAGCGCTGGCAAAAACAGGCTGTAGGCTCCAAACCTGACACCAAAGCCACGCAGCTTGGCTCGTTCTTCCTGGCCCAGTGTCTTGACTTCTTCCGCAACAATTTCGCGCGGCAACACGCCAAAATTTTCAGCCAGCCGAAACGCGAGGCCACGCACGGCGCCCTCAAGCCCTTCCGGTTCTTCCAGCGTGATCAACGGGCCGATGGCAGCAGCGATGGCCCGGTCAGCAAATTTTTGCAGACGCAGTCGCACCTCGTCGCGCAGGATGGGCGAGAGGATGTCGTCACAGTCAACTTCCGCCCGGGGCTTGAAGCGCTGGTCACCCGCCTGCAATTTACCGACTATCTGACCTTGCCAGAGAATTTCCCCGGTCCTGGCCAACTTCAATTCAGCATCGGAAGAATTCGCCAGCACGGTTGCCCGCGCTGCAATCTCCGTTGACAGCACCTGCACGGCAGCAGCTTTCAAAAGCTTGGACTCAGCCCCCGCCAAGGCTTCCGCAGGTAAAAAGCGCAGACCCGCCACCCGGCCAACAATTTCGCCTTCGACACTGATTGCACCATCGTCTTCAATACTTGACATTAAACCTTCCTTCTTGGCCAGACGCCGCATCAATACACTGGTTCGGCGATCGATGAAACGCTGTGTTAGCTTTTCATGCAAGGCATCCGAAAGCCGGTCTTCAATTTCCCTGGCCCTGCCTTGCCAATACAGCGGAGCTTCCAGCCAATCTGCCCTGTTGGCAATAAAAGTCCAGGTCCGAACATGGGAAATCCGCTGTGACAGGGCATCAATGCCGCCCTCGAGGTTTTCACAGAAGGCCAACTGCTTGGCAAACCAATCCTCCGAAATATGTCCATGCCGGCCTTGCAGGTCACGCAGCACCTGCGCCACCAGATGGGCATGCTCTGCCGGAGAAATATTCCGGTAGTCCGGAATCTGGCACACATCCCAGGCCCGCACCACATCCTCGGCATTTTGCACCAGATCAACCAGCGATGAATCGCGGCAGACAGCTTCGAGCGCTATAATGTCGGCGGCGTTCTGGGCCCGCGTCAAACCGGCGTCTTGCGGCAAAGTTCCGAGGCTTTTGCGCAAGCTATCGAGTGAGCGAAAATCCAGATCGCGGTTGCGCCATTGCAGCACCTTTGCCGATTCAAACCGGTGATTTTCCAAGCGGTCGATGATGTCAGCCTCAAATCCTTCGGCATCACCCGTCACACCAAATGTGCCATCATTCATGTAGCGACCGGCCCGTCCAGCGATTTGCGCCAGTTCCGGTGGCGTCAAATGCCTATACTGGAAGCCATCAAATTTGCGTGTCGACGCAAAGGCCACATGATCCACATCCATGTTGAGACCCATGCCAATGGCATCGGTTGCCACCAGATAATCCACGTCGCCATTTTGATAGAGGGCAACCTGTGCGTTGCGGGTGCGCGGACTGAGCGCCCCCATGACCACAGCAGCACCGCCCCGCTGGCGACGGATCATTTCAGCCACCGTGTAGACCATCTCTGCCGTAAACGCGACAATGGCCGAGCGGCGCGGCAGGCGGGAGAGTTTGCGGGGGCCTGAATAGCTCAATTTCGAAAATCGTGGCCTTGCCACAAAATTTGTACCGGGCAACAGTTTTTCCAGCAAGGGCCGCATGGTGGCTGAGCCCAGCAACATGGTTTCTTCCAGGCCTCTGCGATGCAGGATTCGGTCCGTAAAGATATGCCCGCGCTCAAGATCGGTGGCGAGTTGCACTTCATCAATGGCAAGAAACGGCACCCGCAGATCGGGCGGCATGGCTTCCACTGTGGAGACCCAATAACGCGGATTGGCGGGAATGATTTTCTCTTCGCCAGTAATAAGTGCAACCGCATGGTCGCCGGCCTTCAAGCGCACCCGGTCATAAACCTCCCGCGCCAGCAGCCGCAACGGCAAGCCGATCAAGCCGCCGGCATGGGCGAGCATCCGCTCCACCGCAAGATGGGTCTTGCCCGTGTTGGTGGGGCCGAGAACAGCAGTAACGGGAGGAGGCTTCGCAGCGGAATGACCGACATGCAGGCCGGGATGAAAGGAATTCGGCATATCCGGTTGCTTTAGGCCATTGCGACGGCAAGTAAAAGCCTGTCCCTTGGTTTTAAGCTTGTGTGGCCATTTTGGAGCACTGCCTTAATCTTTGGATTCAAAGGCGAACAAACCCCGCCCGAATCGCTAAAGTTGTAGTTTTCATGGAATGTTCCAAGGAATATGCCTGTAGTTGTTGTGGGTTGTAAAATCAGAACAAAGCCAGTTTCGCAAATTCAGCCACCGTTTTCTTCACATCTCACCGACAAGCGTATACAAGGTGTTACCAACTGCACATGCTGCAACCCAATCAAATTAACCAACTGTTCCTTTCCCGGAACAGAACACGCCCGAATCGCTAAAGTCTGTTTTTTCACTTTTTGTTCACGCCATGGGTGGGGGCAAAGCTTATGGGGTACCACTAACGCCGAATGTTCCACAGACTTTACGTGGCATTTCGCGCTTGGCTCATTAACCAATTGTGCCAATTCAGTATGGGGTCATTTGGCCATCTGTTGATCTTGAAGGCCCGCAGATAGCCGAACAACGGAAGACATTATTGAGATCGCTCTCCCGCGCTTGACTTAATCCCGCCACTCCCCCTATAGAAACGCCAACCCTGCCGGAAACCCATGGTTTCCGGCGCTTCTTATTGAATACGGAGATCATCATGTCGCGCCGCTGCGAATTTACAGGCAAGGGCTGGCTTGCCGGCCACCAGGTAAGCCACGCCAACAACAAGACCAAAACCCGCTTCATGCCGAACCTTTGCGATGTGACGCTGATTTCCGATGCGCTTGGCAATTCCTACAAGTTCCGCATCAGCGCCCATGCCCTGAAGTCGGTTGAACACCGGGGCGGCCTCGACGCCTATCTCATCAAGGCTTCGAAAGACGAACTTTCCCTCAAGGCCCGCAAGCTGAAGAAGACCATTGAAAAGAAGCTGGAAGGCCAAAAGATCGCGGCTTGATTGTTTGCTTGAAGAATTTGAAAAAGCCGCTCATTCTTGGGCGGCTTTTTTGTCAGGGGTATTTTCATGGACGAACCCAAACGACATTCCCCCAAAGCCACCCGTGATGGCACGCCGCGCATCCACAGCACAGCACAACTACGCGATTGTGTACTGGGAAACTTTACCGACATTGCCGAGCGCGTGACCATGGCTGAATGCACCATCGGCGACTATTCCCATGTCGAGCGCCACGTTGAAGCCATCTATACGACAATCGGGAAATTCTGCGCCATTGCTGCCGATGTGCGCCTGAACGCCCTGAACCACCCCTTCGAACGCATTTCCCAGCACAAGATCACCTATCGTCCCAATGAATATTTCGTCGGCGCCAAAGTCGACAAGCCATTCCGTGATCGTCGGCAAAACGCCAAAGTGGGAATTGGCCATGATGTGTGGATCGGCCATGGGGCAATTGTCTTGCCGGGCCTGACCATTGGCCACGGAGCAATTATTGCTGCAGGTGCCGTTGTGACCAAGGATGTCGAACCTTACGCAATTGTCGCCGGTGTTCCCGCCAAACGCCTCAAATGGCGCTTCAAAAAATCCATCCGTGCACGGATTATAAATCTGCGATGGTGGGACTGGGAGCACGACAAGTTGGCCAGTGCCATTGCCGACATGCAGGCGCTGAGTGCCGAAAGTTTTTTAAACAAGAAGGAAGTCGAGAACGCTGGCACGTTGAAGTGACACCATCAGGCCAGCATCAAGGCAGGTTCTTCAATCAATTGCTTGAAGGCAACCAACAGTTGCGCACCCAGTGCACCATCAACAGCCCGGTGATCACAGGAAAGCGTGCATTTCATCAATGTCTTCAACACCGGTTTGCCGTCAACAGGCACAAAACTTTCAATGCCCGCACCCACTGCCAGGATGGTGGCCTGCGGCGGATTGATGATGGCGGCAAATTCTTCGATGCCATACATGCCAAGGTTTGAGACCGCTGTCGTGCCACCCTGATATTCCGATGGTTGCAATTTGCGCAGCCGCGCCCGCGAGGCCAAGTCTTTCATCTCCAGTGCAATTTGCGAAAGCGTCTTGCGTTCAACGCCGCGCACCACGGGCGTGAACAAACCACCTTCTACCGCAACGGCCACACCCACATCGCTGCAGCGGTGTTGCAAAATGCCCTCTTCGCTCCACGTGACATTGGCATCCGGAACCTTCTGCAAGGACAGCCCCAGGGCCTTTATGACAAAGTCATTCACCGACAATTTCCACAAGGGTGCCTTGTCAGGGCCACGCGGTGCCGAGGCATTGAGCCGTTCACGAATGATTTGCAGGTTGTCGAGTTTGCAGGTGACGGTAAGGTAGAAATGCGGCACCGTCTGTTTGGCGTGTTGCAGGCGCTGGGCAATCGTCCGCCGCATGCCATCCAGCGGCATCAGTTCATAGCTGCCTGCGGCAAAATTTGAGGCAACAGAAACTTGCGGCTGGGGCACTGCGACGGCAACTGGTTTTTCACCAGCAGCAGCTTTCTCAACATCACCAGCAACAATGCGCCCCCGTGGTCCCGATCCCGCAACACCGGAAAGGGTGAGGCCCCGTTGCCGCGCCAGACGCCTTGCCAGCGGCGTAGCACGCAATCCCGTTCCATGGGCCACAATGGCTGGAACACTTGCAGCAACATCAGGTTTCGCAGCTGGAACATTCAAAGCCGCAGCAGCCTTTGCCGCTGGCAGAACTTCACCCACTGCCAGAATAAACGCCACCGCCTGACCAACGGGAACATCAAGGCTGGTCGCCGCCAATCCCCGCACAATGCCGTTGCCGGGAGACTCAATTTCCATGGCAGACTTGTCAGTCTCAATCTCAAATAGCAATTGGCCTTTTTTGACCGCATCGCCTTCATTGACATGCCACTTGCTGACCTTGCCGGTGACCATGTCCATATCGACCTTGGGCATGATGACGTCGACGGCCATGATTCAGAAACTTCCACGCACCAGTTTACGCAGGCCTTCAGCAATTGTGTCGGCTTGCGGCACAGCAGACTTTTCCAGTTGCGGATTATAGGGGATCGGCGTTTCCATGCCACCCAATCGCATGATCGGCGCATCGAGATAATCAAAGGCTTCACTTTCAGCAATCATGGCTGAAATCTCCGTGCCTATGCCAAGGGTTTTCACACCCTCATAAACGCAAGCCAGCCGCGTTGTCTTCTTGACACTCTCGATGATGGTCGCGGTATCCAGCGGGCGCAGCGTGCGAAGATCGATGACCTCGCAATCAATGCCTTCCGCAGCCAGCAATTCGGCTGCCTCCAGCGACCGGTGGACCATGATGGCGGTGGCCACAACGGTCACATCTTTTCCGGTCCGGCGCACTACGGCCTTGCCAATCGGCGTGCGTTCCGGAGCTTCCGGCACATCGCCCTTCATTTTATAAAGCAGCTTGTGTTCAAAGATGATCACCGGATCAGGATCATCAATCGCTGAAAGCAAAAGCCCCTTGGCGTCGGCAGGCGTTGAAGGCTGCACCACTTTCAACCCCGGCACATGGGCAAACCACGCTTCGAGGGACTGGCTGTGTTGTCCGGCAGCCCCGGTGCCCGAACCTGTGGGGGCGCGAAACACCACGGGCACTGACGTCTTGCCACCAAACATGAAACGGATTTTAGCCGCCTGGTTGACAATCTGTTCCATGGCCAGCGTCATGAAATCCGAGAACTGGAATTCGAGAATGGGTCGGGAGCCAGCCAATGCAGCACCAACCGCAACACCAGCCCCGCCCAATTCTGAAATCGGCGTATCGATCACCCGGTCCGCCCCAAAGCGTTCAACCAGATCACCCGTCACGCCAAAGGCTCCGCCGTAAACGCCGATGTCTTCACCCATGATGAAGACACGCGGATCGGCTTCCATGGCCTGGGCCAGACCTTCGTGAATAGCTTGCGCATAAGAAAGTTCTCTCATGCCATTGCTCCCAAGATCGGCGTGTGGACTTCGCTTGCAATGTCAATATGTGTGGGGTCTGTGCCGTTCTGGGCAAACTCAATGGCGGCGGCAATTTCCTGCGTCGTCGCGGCATCGACATCAGCCACTTCCGCTTCACTCAGAATGCCGTGCGCCACAAGTTCGGCAGCAAAAGCCGGAATCGGATCACGCAATTTCCATTCCTCGATCTCGTCCTTGCTGCGATAACGGTTGCGGTCCGAACGCGAATGGCCCTTGGTACGATAGGTCTTGCATTCGACAAGCGATGGTCCTTCGCCACGCTTGGCCCGTGCAATGGCTTCGTCCATGGCTTCGGCCACATCGGCGATGGAGTTGCCGTCCACCACCACACCCGGCATGTTGTAGGCCGCCGCCCGCGTCGCAATGTCTTTCACAGCCGTTGAACGCTCTGCCGATACCGACATGCCATACTGGTTGTTTTCGCAAACGAAGATCACCGGAAGCTTCCACACCGCCGCCATGTTGAGTGACTCATGGAACGCCCCTTCATTGTTGGCACCATCGCCAAAGAAGCACACCGCCACATCATCACGCTTCTGCTGTTTGATTGCCATTGCTGCACCTGTGGCAATCGGCAGGCCACCACCCACAATGCCATTGGCCCCCAGATTGCCTGTCGCCATGTCAGCAATATGCATTGAGCCACCACGGCCCCGGCAATAACCTTCTTCCTTGCCCAGAAATTCCGCGAACATGTATTTGGCTTCCGCACCCTTGCCGATGCAATGGCCATGGCCGCGATGGGTTGATGTGATGTAATCGGAGTTTTTCAACATCATGGTGGCACCCACGGCCGATGCCTCCTGACCCACCGACAAATGCATGGTGCCATAGCTCAGACCCCGCACATACAAGTCCTCCGCACCTTCTTCGAATTTGCGGATGATCTGCATGCGCCGCAACGCCTCGCGCAATTCGTCCTTGGAATACTTTACATAAAAAGGCCGGACATTCTTGCCAGCCCTTGCATCCGTCTTGACCATGTCAGCCCTTCGCCAGAAGTTGATCCTGCCGCTTGCGCAGTTCCACAATCTTGGACCCCGCATCAACAGCACAATTTTCATAAGTCAGAAGTTCACCTTTTTTGATCGGCTTGGTCACCTTGCCATTTTCCAGCAAGCCACAGGGAACACCCCCCGCCTTCACCGCGTCACCGACCGTCATGATCCAGGCGCGATAGGTATATTCGCCAATGGCATCCAGCCGTTCACCCGGCTTCAAATCCTTTTTCGCCACTGCACAGACCTCAGACGTCGGTACATCCAGCGGCTGCATGTCGGCAGTTTTGTAAAGCACTGCCCTGGCGCAGGACAACGGCACTTCCAGCGACGTCAAATGATAGGGCCGGATAAATTTGAAATAGGGGCCATCGCCCAATTTCAAATCATGCATGCGCTCACTGATGCGGGCATGAGCCATTTCGGCAATGACAAAAACACCGGGAGCCACACCCTTGCCGATGGAATAATCCACCACCCCTTTGCGCGACAATACACCGCCATCGGCCACAGGGCACAGCGTTGAAGCCAATTCATCCAGCGTTGCCGCCGGTCCATGCATGCCCGGCCGGTCGGGCACCAGACCCGTGGCATTTGAAATGGCGGCCATTTCCACCATGGTCTTCGAGCCATCAATAAACTCGACCAGCATGCGGGGGTTCATGTTGCGTCGCGTTGCTTCATCCATGTATGCATCCGGTGTGGCATCAATGTTCAAGGGATTGTTCTTGCCCTTGCCTGCCGCCACAATCGGGTAACCGAGACTGACAACAAAATTGATCAGTTCCATGCAGGACGAAGGCTCATCGCCCGCCCCCAGCGTATAGACTACACCGAGCCGTGCCGCCTCGCGCTTCAGCAATGCACCAATCGTCACATCGGCTTCCACATTCATCATCACCAGATGCTTGCCATGCTCCATGGCCACCATGCCGATTTCAGCACCCACACCGGGTTTGCCCGTGGCATCGATCACCACATCAATGTGGTCGCTCTTGCAAATGGCATGGGCATCATTGCTGATGGCGGTTTTGCCGCTTTCGATTGCTGCAGAAATTCTTGCCGCTGAATCGGCCACGACAAAATTGTCGCGCCCCGCAATGGTGATGGCCTTTTTGGCGGCTTCAACATTGATCTCGGCAATGCCAGCAACCGTGATACCGCGCATCTGTCCGCATTGGGTCACGATGTCGGTGCCCATTTCACCTGAACCAATCAGGCCGACCCGGATGGGCCTGCCCAATTCAACTTCCCGGCGTTGCAAATCAAAACCCAGGCCATAGTTGAAATGAACGTTGCTGCCGCTCTGCGGCTGAGAAGTTTTGGAGGTCATCATCGTTTCACTTCCGTTGTCGAATTATGATACTTTTTTACATTGCCAAGTCAATATGTATTGGTAATATGGTTATGAATTTCCACCCTGCGAATGCCAGGGTGTGGATGAGACAGTGACAAGGGAACGGGAATTCATGGCCAATATTTCACTCAAGGGCGTGAGCAAGGCCTGGGGCAACTTCAAGGCAGTTGACGCCATCGACCTTGAAATCAGGGACAAGGAATTCATGGTTTTCCTCGGCCCCTCCGGCTGCGGCAAGACCACGACCATGAGGATGATTGCAGGTCTTGAAGACCCGACAGGCGGCGACATCCGCATCGACAATGAACTGATGAATGATGTGGACGCCAAGGACCGCGACGTGGCCATGGTGTTCCAGTCTTATGCGCTTTATCCCAACATGTCGATCCGCGAGAACATCCGCTTCCCCCTGCGCATGCGGGGCATTCCCGGCGACCAGCATGAAGCGCGTGTGGCAAAAGCTGCCGAAATGGTGGAACTCGGCGATTATCTTGATCGCAAGCCCAAGGCACTGTCAGGCGGACAACGCCAGCGTGCGGCTCTCGCCCGTGCCATCGTTCGCCAACCCAAGATCTTCCTGATGGATGAACCCCTGTCCAATCTCGATGCCAAGCTGCGCCTGACCATGCGGGCGCAACTCAAACACATACAGCACGAGTTGCAGACCACCACGGTCTATGTCACCCACGACCAGATCGAGGCCATGACGCTGGCGGATCGCATTGCCGTCATGAACAGCGGCAAAATCCAGCAGCTCGGCACGCCCGACGAAGTTTACAACAATCCCAACCATATCTTCGTGGCAGGCTTCATCGGCTCTCCGCCGATGAACCTGATCAAGGGCGGCCTGGCAAATGGCGTCTTCAGAGGTGGCGACATCACCCTTAAAGGTTTTGGCAAGACCAACATCAGTTCCGTGGTATTGGGCATCAGGCCAGAAGACGTGAGTTTGGCCAAGGGCAAAGCTGGTAGCCTGATATCAACAGTTTATGCCATCGAACCCATGGGCGACATGACTTTGGTCATGGCCATGGCTGGCCAGCAACTCATCGTCTGCAAGGCCGCACGGGATTTCCGCCGTGAAGTTGGTGCTGCAATTGCTTTCGATTTTGCCCAACCCCACGCTTTCCTGTTTGATGGCGATACGGGCGACCGCATTCGCATCTGATCAGTTCAGGCAACGCTCTGCCAAAGCCACCCAATAACGCACACCCACAGGGATGATAGCGTCATTGAAATCATAAGCGGGGTGATGGCAATAGGCCGTGTCGCCCTGGCCGAGGAAAATAAAGGCTCCCGGCCTTGCCTGCAACATGAAGGAAAAGTCCTCCGATCCGAGGATCGGCTTCATGTTGGCGTCGGTCATGCCCTCACCCACAACCTGCCGAGCAACTTCCGCACAGATAGCGGTTTCAGCTTCATGATTGACAGTGGGCGGACATAGCCGCTCATATTTCAATTCTGCCGAACCACCATGTGCCCGCGCAATGCCTTGGACCACTTCACGAATGCGCCGCTCGGCAAAATCCTGCATGGCCGTTGAAAAGCTGCGCACTGTTCCCGTCAGCACAGCAGTTGCCGGAATGACATTGTTGGCTTCACCTGCATGAAACATCGTGACAGAGATCACGAATGGTTCCAGTGGATCAACATTGCGCGATACGATACTTTGCAAGGCCGCAACGATATGCGAACCGATCAACACGGGATCAATACATTTTTCAGGCGTGGCTGAATGGCCGCCCAGACCCGTGACAGTGATGGTGATCACATCCGACGCCGCCATGATGCCGCCTGCGCGAATGCCGAAATGCGCCGCAGGCGATCCTGGCTCATTATGCAATCCGTATACGGATGAAATATCAAACCGCTCCATCATGCCGTCCCGCACCATGGCCAGGCCGCCATCACCTGCTTCCTCGGCAGGCTGAAAGATCACCGCCACGCGGCCCTTGAAATTTCGCGTGGCACAAAGTTCCCGTGCGGCCCCCAACAGCATCACCGTATGGCCATCATGACCGCAAGCGTGCATCTTGCCGGGGGTTTTTGAAGCGTGTGGCAAATTGGTTTCCTCATGGATAGGCAGCGCATCCATATCGGCCCGAAGACCCACCGTCTTGCCGGGGCCAAGCTTGCCATTGATGATCCCGACAACACCTGTCTTGCCAATCCCCGTCACCACCTCATCACAGCCAAAAACCGTGAGCTTCTCGACAACAAAAGCCGCCGTGCCATGCACATCGAACATCAGTTCAGGGTTTTGGTGGAGATGACGCCGCCATGCGGTGAGTTCAGGATGATTGAGAGTGGCGAGATCGCGCATGATAGTTTTCCAGTAAGGCACAAGATATAGCTGTTTGGCAAAACGGTGCAAATGAAGAACTCTTGTATTGGCACCTCGATTTTCGATATTGACAAATTGTATTCCGTGGGATACATATCCGAATGATTGAAGTTCGTGAGTCCTATTACTTTATTGAGTACATGCGAGACTTGCGTGATGTGAATGCAAAGGTCCGAATTGCACAACGCATCCGTCGTCTGTCCCTCGGAAATCCGGGCGATGTTCGGGCTGTTGGCTAAGTCATTAGCGAGCTGCGGATAGGCTATGGTCCGGGATATCGGGTTTACTACAAGCGTCGAGGCGAAGTTTTGATCATCGTCTTGTGTGCAGGAGACAAACGCAGTCAAGTCTCGGACATATTACGCGCCAAACAACTTGCAAATGAACTGGAAGTACTATGAACAAAATCTCGGCTATGACCAGACCCTTCGACGCCGCAGAATATCTTGACAGTGCAGAGGCCATCGCTGCCTATCTGGAAGTGGCGTTTGAAGAGGGAGACCCTGCTTTTATCGCGGACGCCCTCGGCACCGTCGCCCGCGCCAAAGGCATGACCGAAGTTGCCCGCAAGACCGGACTTTCCCGCGAGAGCCTCTACAAAGCGCTAAGCGCCGAAGGCAATCCGGAATTCGCAACGATCCTCAAGGTGATGCGTGCGCTGGATCTAAAGCTCACGGCAAAGGCGGGGTGAGGTGCTCACTTGCCCTGAAGCACCAAAACACCGCGTCCGGCATTTTTGAGCAGGCTTGGAAGTTTGTCTAAAGCAGGTCTTGTAAATGCGGGACCAGCGGTTTGTCGGCGGGGGGCATGGGAAAATTTCGCAGGTCTTTGGCACGCACCCATTTTAATTGCTGGCCTTCGCTGGAAATCACGTCACCCTTCCAGCGCCTGCACACATAGAGCGGCATCAGCAAATGGAAGTCCACATAGGCGTGGCTGGCAAAGGTGAGGGGCGCGAGACAGCTTTCGGCAACGTCAATTGACAACTCTTCTTTCAATTCGCGGATGAGGGCCTGTTCAGGTCTTTCGTCTGGCTCAATTTTGCCGCCGGGAAATTCCCAAAGGCCAGCGAGGCTTTTGCCCTCAGGTCGTTTCGCCAACAGCACACGGCCATCCGGGTCAATCAGGGCAACGGCAACAACCAGCAACAACCGCATTGTCAACTGCGATAGGAGCCGTTGATATCGATGTAGCGATGGGTGAGATCGCAGGTCCAGACGGTTGCCTTGGCTTTGCCGACACCGACATCGGCTTCAATGATGATATGGCGGCCTTTCATGTGGGGCATGATCTCGGCTTCTTTATAGTTGTCATCACGCATGCCTTTGTTGGCCACCTGGATGCCACCGATGCGGATGCGCAGCTTGTCGCGGATGGCTTTTTCGCCGGCCTTGCCGATGGCCATGACGATGCGCCCCCAGTTGGCGTCTTCGCCCGCAATGGCTGTCTTGACGAGGGGTGAATTGGCAATCGACATGGCAATGCGGTGGGCGGCCTTGGGGTTTTCGGCGCCGGTGATGGATATTTCGATGAGCTTTTCTGCCCCTTCGCCATCTCTTGCCACCTGCAAGGCGAGGTCATGGCAAACACTGTCCAAGGCCTTGGCAAAGGCTTTGAGGCGCGGGTCAGCAGCGGTCTTCAAGCCCTTGGGGGCAGATTTTGCCGCCGTGGCAAATAGCAGGACTGTGTCTGATGTCGAGGTATCGCCATCGACGGTGATGCAGTTGAAAGTTTTGGCCACGCTTTCTGACAACATGGCCTGCAATGGTTTGGCTGGAATGGCGGCATCGGTGAAAATGAACACCAGCATCGTCGCCATGTCGGGTGCTATCATGCCAGACCCCTTGGCGATGCCCTGGATGGTCACGGTCTCAGCACCCAACTTGGCCTTGACGATGGAGGCCTTGGCAAAGGTGTCGGTGGTCATGATGGCCTTGGCGGCGGCATCCCAATGGGTAGGCGAGGCAGACGCTGCGAGTTCCGGCAAGGCGTTGACAATAAAGGCTGGGTTCAAGGGCTCGCCGATGACACCTGTTGAGGCCTGGAAAATCTCCGATGCCTTGGCCTTGAATTGCAGGGACGCAGCCTTGGCCACAGTCTTGACGGTGGCCACGCCTTTTTTGCCGGTGAAAGCATTGGCATTGCCAGCATTGACCAGAAGGGCGCGGGCCTTGCCCTGTTTCAAACCAGCCTTGCACCAATCCACTGGTGCGGAACTTGACTTCGAGGTGGTGAGGCAACCTGCAACGGTGGTTCCTGGTGCCAGTAGAGCCAATAGCACGTCGGGCCTGCCCTTGTAGCGAATGCCGGTTTGCGCTGTTGCAAGGCTCACGCCGTCAATGGCTTCCAGCGACGGAAAGGCTTCCGGTGCCAGGGGAGATACAGGATGCGCCATGGCAATGCTCCGGTTTGGGTCTGAACGGGGTTAGGGTGTTGCGCCTTCTTCGGGGATCAACAAATCGCCTTTGCCATCATCTTCGCTGCCGGGGGCTGCGGGCTCTTCGCCGGAGACGTTGGGCTTTTGCTGCTTGGCTTCCAGGGCCTTGCGTTGGGCGGCGGCTTCTTCGGCGACTTTCTTCAAATCAGGATCAACGATTTCAACCTTGGCCACATCCTTGAGGCCGGCCAACGTCTCCTGGACTTTCTGACGGACCAGGACATTGCGAATGGCAGATTTCACCTGGTCATAGGGTTGGGCGGCCCCTTGCTTGCGGTCTTCAAGCCGGATGATATGCCAGCCGAAGTCAGTCTTGATGGGGGGCGACACTTCACCTTTTTTCAAGGCAAAGGCGGCGGTCGAAAAGGCCGGAACCATTTCTGGCGCGGTGAAATAGCCGAGATCGCCACCATAGTTCTTGGAACCATCCAGGCTGTATTGCTTCGCCAGATCCTCAAACTTCTCGCCTTTGCCTAGCTTGTCTTCGATCGACTTGGCTTCTTTTTCGGTGGCGACAAGAACATGGCGAACCCGAACTCGCTCGGTGGATGAGACTTTATTGGCTTCTTCGTCATAGACGGCGCGGATTTCGGCCTCGGTAATTTTTGGGCCGATGATTTGAGACAGAAAACTGTCACGCAGGGCCTTGGCCTGGTAGGCGGCCAGCCTGCGTTTGTAATCTTCCATGTCGGCCACGCCTTGCTTGTTGGCCAATTGGGCCAAAAGGTGGCGTTCCACGAGGAACTCCACCACGAAGGGGTAACGCAGCTTTTGCGGCAGGTTGGGCAATTGGCCAATGACGTCATCAAAGGCCATGCGCACTTCTGACGTGCGGATTTCATACCCATTGACGATGGCCACAACAACATTTTCGTCGGCCGGAGGTGCTGGTTCCTGGGCTGGAGCTTCGGTCGTGGTTTCCTGGGCTTGAACTGGCGTTGTTGCCACAAGAGCGAGAAAAGAAATGGCAAAACCCAAGCTTGTGACAGCTTTGAAAGGCATCTTTGGCATGTTCGTCATGAAATCCATCAGTCGTTGATCCGGCCACCCGCCGTTCAGAGCGGCTCTTGGTCTTCAAAAAAGGCAACAATGTGCCGCAAGAGCCTGAAACCGCGCTGAAAATAGATGTTTTATCCCTTGGGCTATTTGGCGGGACGGACGTTTGAATACAAGGGGGAGGTGAATCTGTCTCATGGCTGTGGCTTGTCTGCAACAGGCTAAAGCCGGGTCTTACGAAAGAGTAACATTGAAAGCGGGCTGGTCATGCCCTATCTGGCAAAGCAAGGCCGTGCCAAAGCCAGTTCGCAACACCAGCAATTCGTTTCTCAATCAAGAGACGCGGGACTGGAAATCTGTGTTTTTGATCTGGTGATTGGCTGGACTTCCGTCCTATAGGGTGTTCGACTTTCACGACGATTTGAATTTGATCGGGCCCGATGGCCCCACAGGATAAAAAGATGCTTGGACTAGGCGCACTGACAAAGAAGATTTTCGGTACCAGCAATGATCGCAAACTGGTGAGTTATCGCAAGCGCCTGCCCGCCATCAATGCCCTTGAAGCCGAATATGCCGCTTTGAGTGACGAGCAACTGAAAGGCCTGACGGTTCAATTCAGGGCTGAACTGGCTGGTGGAAAATCAGTTGATGACCTGTTGGTTCCAGCCTTTGCTGCAGTGCGTGAAGCTTCAAAACGGTCTTTGGGACTGCGGCCGTTTGATGTGCAATTTTTAGGCGGCATGGTTTTGCACGAAGGCAAGATCTCCGAAATGAAAACCGGTGAAGGCAAGACTTTGGTTGCGACATTGCCGGTCTACCTCAACGCACTGGAAGGCAAGGGCGTGCATGTAGTCACGGTCAACGATTACCTGGCAAAACGTGACGCCCTGTGGATGAGCAAGGTTTACAGTGCGCTTGGCTTGACAACCGGCATCATTGTGCACGGCCTCTCCGACGATGAACGGCGGAAAGCCTATGCCTGCGATGTGACCTATGCCACCAACAATGAGCTGGGCTTTGACTACCTGCGCGACAACATGAAATACCAGTTGCAGGAAATGGTGCAGCGCGGTCACAACTTTGCCATCGTCGATGAAGTTGACTCCATTCTGGTGGATGAAGCGCGGACACCACTCATCATCTCAGGTCCGGTCGATGACAAGTCCGAGCTCTACAATACACTTGACCCCTATATTCCGGCCTTGGCGCGTGAAGACTATGACCTCGATGAAAAACAACGTTCAGTCACCTTGACCGAGCAGGGCAATGAACATCTGGAACAATTGCTGATGGCGGCTGGTGTGCTGAAAGGTGCTTCACTTTATGACGCTGGCAATGTGACCATCGTGCACCACATCCAGCAAGCGCTTCGCGCCCATACACTTTTCCAAAAGGAAAAAGATTACATCGTCAATGAAGGCCAGGTGGTGATCATTGATGAGTTTACCGGCCGCATGATGCCCGGCCGGCGTTTTTCGGAAGGGTTGCACCAGGCGCTGGAAGCCAAGGAACATGTGGCGGTCCAACCTGAAAACGTCACACTGGCATCAATTACCTTCCAGAATTACTTCAGGCTTTATGGCAAGCTTGCCGGCATGACCGGAACGGCCCTGACCGAGGCCGAGGAATTCATGGACATCTATAATCTTGATGTGATGGAAATCCCCACCAACGTAGCGGTGTCTCGTAAAGACGAAGACGATGAAGTCTACCGCACCGAAAAAGAAAAATATGAATCCATCGCCGTCACCATTCGTGACGCGCGAAGCCGCGGCCAACCTGTTCTGGTTGGTACAACGTCGATCGAAAAATCAGAAGTCCTGTCTGGCATTTTGAAAGCCCAGGGTTTTGAACACAATGTGCTGAATGCCCGTTACCATGAGCAGGAAGCCAGCATCATTGCGCAAGCCGGTGTTCCAGGTGCCGTGACCATTGCCACCAACATGGCGGGACGTGGAACGGACATCAAACTGGGTGGAAATCTGGAAATGCGGACTGCGCTAGAACTGGGTGAGGTGCCGGAAGGGGCCGAACGCAGGAAACGTATTGCCCAGATCGAGTCGGAAGTTGAAGCCAACAAGAAAATTGTGATTGCTGCAGGTGGACTTTTCGTCATTGGTACGGAACGCCATGAAAGCCGCCGCATCGACAACCAGCTGCGCGGCCGTTCTGGACGTCAGGGCGATCCCGGACGTTCACGTTTCTATTTGTCACTTGAAGATGACCTGATGCGGATTTTTGGTTCCGACCGTCTGGACGGCATGTTGCAAAAACTTGGCCTGAAAGAAGGCGAAGCGATCATCCATCCGTGGATCAACAAGGCACTCGAAAAAGCCCAGCAGAAAGTTGAAGCGCGCAATTTTGACATGCGCAAGAACATCCTGAAATTCGACAACGTGATGAATGACCAGCGCAAGGTGATCTTTGAGCAGCGCATCAACCTGATGAATGGATCGGAGATCCCTGAGACCATTGACGACATGCGCCATGACAGCATCAATGAACTGGTGGCCAAGCATATTCCTGAAAACGCCTATGCCGAGCAGTGGGATTCAGCGGGTTTGCGCGAGAAACTTCGCGAAGTCATTGCCATCGATTACCCGGTTGATGAATGGGCCAAGGAAGAAGGCATTGCCGACGAGGAAATCCGCGAGCGCGTCACAACCTCGGCAGATAATTTGTATAACGGCAAGCGTGAGAAATACGGCAAGGAAATCATGGACCAGGTGGAGAAGACGGTCATTCTCCGCACCCTTGACCGCCTGTGGCGTGACCATATCGTCACTGTCGATTATCTGCGGCAGGTGATTTATTTGCGGTCCTATGGTCAGCGCGATCCGCTGAATGAATACAAGACCGAAGCCTTCAATCTGTTTCAGGCCCTTGTCACCGGGCTGAAAGCCTCTGTCACCTCGCAAGTCATGCGGGTGGAAGTGCAGGCTTCAAATGGCACAGAGGGAGAAGATGATTTCTTCGATGATGAAGATGATCTTCCTGAAATGGAAGCCCATCACATCGATGCCACAACTGGTGAAGATGAGTTGGGTGGGGTAGCTCTTGCACTGTCGCCGCCACTTGCCAAGAAGGCCGCTAAAAAACCAGCCCAAAAAGCCGCAAAGTTCAATCCGAAAAAACCTGAGACCTGGGGCAAAGTCGCCCGCAATGATGATTGTCCCTGTGGTTCAGGCAAACGCTACAAGCATTGCCATGGGGCTTATGTTTGAAATTTGTTTTGTGGCGCACGCTTCGAGGCTCGCAAGGGCGAGCACCTCAGCATGAGGGGTGACTGGAGTTTCTCATC
The DNA here is from genome assembly GCA_031418195.1 of Hyphomicrobiales bacterium. GTDB lineage: Bacteria > Pseudomonadota > Alphaproteobacteria > Rhizobiales > Aestuariivirgaceae > Aestuariivirga. Next base: position 20,558 of record JANOXA010000141.1, read on the forward strand.
CTGAGGTGCCCACGCAGTGGGCCTCGAAGGATTGGTTGGTCTGGAAGCACATAGCCAAAGTCCTATCAACCCTTGCCTTCACTCACCCTCAATGCATCGGCCAACCGGGCTTTGGCACTGCCGGGTTGCAGGGGTTTTTGTTGTGACTCGTGGGGTTTCCAGGCCATGGCCCAGGCGATATCGAGGGTTGAAACAATGCGGCCATCGGGGTTGCCGAAATCCCGACTATAGTTTTCGGCAACTTTCAACAGCAAACGCCGGGATGCAAATTTGCTGTTGCGTCCCATCAGACAATTGCTGAGGCCTGAGAGTTTTATTTCGCGCATCAGGGAAAGTGCGTCGGCATAGCGCAGGGTCAGGCGATCGGTATCGGCAACAGGCAGGGCGAGACCGGCACGTTGCAACAATCCGCCAGCTTCCCGAAGATCAATCATCGGGGCAACGCGCGGGCTTGCACCGCCCGTCAATTCCTGCTCTGCCACCAGCCAGCATTCGCGCAATTCACGCAAAGTGTCGCCGGCAAAAAAACAAAAGAGGGCAAGACCGTCTGGTTTGAGGGCACGGGCAATCTGGGCCATGTAGCCTGGCACGTCATTGATGGCGTGAAGATCGAGCAGGCTCAACACAGCTTTGAAGGACTGCGTCCCCAACATCAGGTCGTCTGATGCAGTCGGTTTTCGCATCTGTAGATTGTTGAATTTTCCAGTGGCAGCCAAAGTGACTTCGAGTGCAGCAGGACGCGGGGCAATCAACAGTGCTTTTTCAAATTGATGGTTGATGACGGCCAGACGGTCAGTCAGTTCATCGGCGATGCGTTGATCGAGAAGCTTGAGGCCATCGCCTCTCGCCATGGCCTGACGCTTGAGATAGAGTTCGCGATCAAAGATCTGGGGGGGTGCAGCTCGCATGGAAGAGCCAATAGCTGATAAACCGCAACTGCTCCAGCGCAGTGTGCGGCTGGCCCATTCGGTTTGGCTGGAAGTCGTAGACTGGGTGACACCACCGCTTTGCCTGCAATGTCAGATGGCCATAACGCGGGGTGCTGCCTTGTGCGCCACATGCTGGCAGAAACTGGCATTCCTGGATGAACCGGTTTGCGATGCCCTTGGGATTCCTTTTGCCTTTGATGAAGGAGATGGTGCGCTTTCACCTGCCGCCATTGCCGATCCGCCGAGTTGGGATAAGGGGCGGGCGGCGGTGGCGTTTGACGATCACTCAAAGCATCTCGTCCACCTTCTCAAATATCGCGATGTGCAGGAAGCCGGATTGGCGATGGCGCGGATGATGGTGGGGGCAGGACGCAGCCTGATTGCCGATAGCGATGTGATCATGCCTGTGCCGCTGCACCGCTGGCGGCTGTGGCGGCGGCGCTTCAACCAGGCGGCTTTTCTGGCAATGCAGATTGCCGAACAATCGAAGCTGCCGTGCCTGACTGAAGTGTTGTTGCGGCAGCGTCCAACCACACCACAGGTGGGCCTTGATGCGGTTCAACGCCGACGCAATGTGCGAACGGCATTTGTGGTTGCGCCGGATCATCAAGCATTGATCGAAGGCAAGACGGTTTTGTTGATTGACGACGTGCGCACCACCGGCGCCACCTGCAATGCCTGTACAGCGGTCTTGAAAGATGCTGGGGCTGCGCGGGTGCATGTGCTCAGCTTTGCGCTTGTTTTGGAACCTACGCGACTGCATATTGAGGCCTGAGGAATTGGATAATGCCAGAAATCACGATTTATACCACGCCGCTTTGCCCTTACTGCAACATGGCCAAAGGCCTGTTGAAGAAAAAGAACGCAGTGTTTACGGAAATTGACGTGAGCCACGATTCCGGTGAACGGCAGGCAATGGTCGAACGGGCCAAAGGTCGCCGCAGTGTGCCGCAGATATTCATTGGTGGCGCCCATGTGGGGGGCTGTGATGATCTGCATGTGCTGGAAAGCCAAGGCAAGCTTGACGGGATGCTGGTGGCTTGATGACAAAAATTGCAGTTGTGCAAATGCGCTCGTCCACCGACATGGCCCGCAATCTTGGCGATGCAACTGCACTGGTGCGGGAGGCAGCATCACGGGGTGCGACTTATGTGCAGACGCCTGAAGTTTCGAATATTTTCGAGCCTGACAAGCAACGCTTGAAAGCCGTAGCCATGACGCCGGACCGGGATATATTTGTGGGCGGCTTTTCGGCGCTGGCAAAAGAGCTTGGCATTTTTTTGCATGCAGGTTCGCTGGCCCTAAACGCAGGGCAGGCCAAACTTGCCAATCGCAGCTTCTTGTTTGCGCCGGACGGCAGGGTTGTCGCGACCTACGACAAAATTCATTTGTTCGATATTGATCTGCCATCGGGTGAAAGCTACCGGGAATCTGACACCTACAATCCGGGCGAAGCCGCAGTGACGGCGCAACTGCCGGATTTCAAACTGGGCCTGGCGATTTGTTACGACATGCGCTTTCCAAGGCTTGCCAACGCTTTGGCCAATGCAGGGGCGAATGTCTTGACTTTTCCGGCGGCCTTCACGGTGCCGACGGGCCAAGACCATTGGCATGTGCTGTTGCGGGCCCGGGCGATTGAGACGGGAAGTTTTGTTCTGGCGGCGGCGCAAGGTGGCACCCATGATTCAGGCCGCGCGACCTATGGCCATTCGATTGTCATTTCGCCATGGGGTGAAGTGTTGGCCGAGGCTGGCGATGACCCCGAAGTTCTGCTGGTCGATATTGATCCCGCCTTGTCTGCCACCACGCGGGCGCGGATTCCAGCGCTCAGGCACGCCCGCGACTTTGCCTTGATACAGGCATAAGTCACTGCTACGGAAACCGCCATGATCCGTTACGATTTGCAATGCGACAAAGGCCATGAATTTGACGCCTGGTTCTCCAACAGCGATTCCTATGACCAACAGGTGAAACGTCATCTGGTTGAATGTGTGGTGTGCGGCTCGGCCCGGATTGAAAAACAGATCATGGCACCCGGCATTGCTTTCAAGTCCAACCGGAGCTCAGATGTAGCGACACCCATGGTGGCAGGCCCGGTTGATCCACGCGCCCAGATGATGTTGCAGATGATGCGCGAGTTCCGCGCCCATGTGGAAAAAACCACGGAAAACGTCGGCACCAACTTTGCCGAGGAAGCCCGCAAGATCCATTACAACGAAACCAAACAACGCGGCATCATCGGCCACGCCACGCCCGATGAAGCGCGGGAACTGGTGGAAGAGGGGATAGAAGTGCATCCGCTGCCGGTGTTGCCGGAGGATGGAAATTGATTTTCGTGGCAAAAATTGCTATGACTCGCAAATGAACAAAGCGCAAGAAATCTCTATTGCCTTGACACCCGAGATGAATGCCCTGTTGCAGGAGGTGGTTGCGTCGGGGCAATATGATTCAGCCAGTTCGGTGGTTGATGAGGCGCTGGGTGTTTGGCAGGAAATGCAATGGCACAGACAGCTAACTTCAGAACAGCTAAGGGCGTTGTATGAAGAAGGTATTGCGTCCGGTCCTTGCAAAGAACTGAACTTTGAGAAGCTTAAAGCTGAGTTGAATGCAGAGTATGATAACAAGCAAAGACTTAAAGGTGTTGCGTGACCAAGACCTTGTTCAAGGTCAAATACGCACCCAAAGCAAATAGTGATCTTCGGCATATTTGGGAAACCATTGCTGAGCATGATCGGGACGCTGCAAACAGGGTTTTCGACGGCCTAAACCTTCGCGCCAGCCGTCTCAGGGATTTTCCGTTTCGAGGTGTTGCAAGGCCGGATTTGGGAGACGGTGCGAGAATCTTGATCGAGAGAAGCTACATCATTCTGTATCGTGTCACAGAGCATCAAGTAGAGGTGATACGCATTGTTCATGGTGCCATGGACCTGACAAAACTTGTCAGCTGAGTTGCCGTTTCAGCCTGACGCTGTCGCCTGATGTTGACCTGGTTATCAAGACGTCCGTGATGAAGCGTGTGACAACCAGCATGCAGCGAATGTCGGTTTTGGGGTGGGTTGCTCAAGCCAAGTGACGCTTTAACTGAGCTTGACATAGAGTTCCAAGGTGTCTCGAAGCACTTTGCCATAATGAGAGAAAATGACTCTCACATTCTGCGCATAGAAAATCGCTTTTGCCGTGAACGGCCTGTGCCTCTTACGCCAGACTGATGAATAGTAATGCTCGAGATTGGCGATGACGTCTTCAGCAGTGGCGGGATCAAGTACGACGCGCAGCAGGATAGGGTTTGGCAACTGTTCGTTAGGCTGCTCACAAAATGCTTTGACGCTCAGTTCGGTTGCCTTCGCCAGAAAATAAATCGCCACTTTGAACTCTAGGTCGGACTCGGCCATTTTCTGATGCATTTCCTTAAATGCGATTTCCATTTTTTCAGACAGCTTGATTTCAGATTTTTTCATGCAACACCTGCCCCGGAAACAACATTTCCAGCAAGGGATACTTTCCGCATCTTTTCCGTCACAGCAATGGACTCCCGCAATGCCGATATGCCTTCACCCGTAATTGTAAATTCCCGTGGTGCCTTGTTGCCGTAGTCTTTGCGGACTGCACCCAGTTCAAATTTCAGAAAGCCCTTTTTGCTCAAGCGGTCCAATGTGGTAAAGATGGCACCGAAGGCTGAGGATTTGCCGATGACGCTTTCGAGTGTTTGATAAATTTCGCTCGCCGTGGACCTCGGCCCTGCCTTGTGGGCTGCCATCATCACGAGTTCTTCTGTTTTTCCGAGCATGAGAAATGTCCAAGTTACAAAGTTAGTCTGCAATGTATACTAGTCTGCAATGTAGAGTCAAGTTTGATTTCTGGCATTTTACTCAGGTGACAGTTGTGCAAGTTTTTGATATTTTGATTTCATGGAACACTTCAAAAAAGTCTCGGTCGAATTGCCATCTGCTTTGAATGCGGCGTTGCAAAGCGCAGTAACGTCCGGTGAATATGTTTCTGCAAGCGCGGTCATTCAGGAAGCATTGCAGGATTGGACTGAAAAGAAAGCAGGGCGCACTTTCTCGCCAGAAGAGTTGCGGTTTCTCTGGAATGAAGGCAAAGCCAGTGGAGAGCCAAAGCCTTTGGATATGCACAGCATTGTTGGGAGGGCCAGGGAAAGACTTGAGCGGAGCCGCCCGCATTCGCCGTGAAGACTTTCGAGGTAGAGATATCACCTTCTGCGGAACGGGACCTCGAAGACATTTGGTATTTTATCGCTCAACAAGACCCAGTTGCAGCCAGCCGGGTTTTACAGAAGCTGAATCAACGCATCGTTTCACTTGGGCAGATGCCTGAACGGGCGAGACTGCGTGCAGATATTGCTCCTGCTGCACGATGCTTGGTTGAGGGAAACTATCTTGTGCTTTATGAGGTTACAGAGAGCCGGGTTGAGATCGTGCGTGTGGTGCATGGGGCGGTCGACTTGAGCAAATTGCAAGTCTAACAACGCTCCCCCACCACCATATAATTCACCCCCAGATCATTCGATCTTCGCCATTCGCCAGCGAGGGGGTGGTAGGTCACTCCGCTCATGGCTTTGACTGCGGTGTTGTTGGCCTTGAGCCAGATTTCCAGTTCTTCCGGCGTTACAAATTTTTCCCAGTGGTGGGTGCCTTTGGGGAGCCAGCCCAGGATGTATTCTGCGCCGATGATGCCCAAGGCAAAGGATTTGAGGGTGCGGTTCAAAGTTGCCACAAACATCAGGCCGCCGGGTTTCAGCATGGAACAACAGGTTGCGGTGAAGGCTGCGGGGTCGGCCACATGCTCAATAACTTCCATGTTGAGGATGATATCGAATTTTTCGCCTGCGGTTGCCAAGTCTTCGGCGAGGCCAACGCGATAGTCGATAGCGAGTTCCATTTCGCTGGCATGGACGGATGCGGTCTTGATGTTTTTTTCCGAGGGGTCAACGCCGACGACTGATGCGCCCAGCCTTGCCATTGGTTCTGACAGCAATCCGCCGCCGCAGCCGATATCCAACAGGCGCAGACCCGCAAATGGTTCCCGCACAAACGGATCGCGGCCGAGACGGGCGGTGACTTGTTCCTTGATATAGGTGAGGCGCACGGGGTTGAATACATGCAGAACACCGAATTTGCCCTTGGGGTTCCACCATTCCGCCGCCATTTTCGAGAATTTTTCGACCTCTGCCGGATCGAGGCTGGCGGGCGCGGGAAGGGGGGCGGCAAATGTGGGACTTATTGTTTCGACTGTCATCGGTTTTCCGGGTCAAAAATTGACCCCCCTTATATTGCATCGGGCGGTATCGTCCACTATGAGAACGCAAACGCCGTACCGGGGGATTACACCACCGCCGAATAATTGGCGGAACAGCAATGTTCCGGTAGGCTTGGCTTTGGTTGGGTCGGGAAGTGAAAATGGGCCGTTTGGTCATGAAATTTGGTGGCACGTCGGTTGCGGATATTGACCGTATCCGAAATGTGGCGCGCCATGTGGAACGGGAAGTCAAGGCGGGCAATCACGTGGCGGTGGTTGTGTCGGCAATGTCGGGTACCACCAACCAGTTGGTGGAATGGTGCCGCCAGGCAGCCGCCATCCACGATGCCCGGGAATATGATGCGATTGTCGCCACGGGTGAACAGGTTACCGCAGGGCTGCTGGCCATTGTATTGCAGGACATGGGCATTCCCGCCCGGTCCTGGCAGGGCTGGCAAGTCAAGGTGAAAACTGATGGTGTGCATGGGTCGGCCCGCATCACCGACATTGATGCCGACGAAATCAAGAAGCGCATGGTGCAGGGCCAGGTTGCGGTGATTGCCGGTTTCCAGGGCATTGGTCCTGACATGCGGATTTCCACTTTGGGGCGTGGCGGCTCAGACACGTCGGCTGTTGCGGTTGCTGCTGCGCTTGATGCAGCGTGTGATATCTATACGGATGTCGATGGCGTTTACACGGCTGATCCGCGGATTGTCACGGCAGCCCACAAGCTGGACCGGATTTCCTATGAGGAAATGCTGGAGCAGGCTTCGCTGGGCGCCAAGGTGTTGCAAACCCGGTCGGTCGAGCTAGCCATGGTTTACCGGGTACCCTTGCAGGTGCGCTCGTCATTTGAGCCACCGGATTCGCCCGATCAGAACAAGGCCGATGGCACGGGACCTGGAACAATTGTATGCGATGAGGAAGAGATTGTGGAACAACATGTGGTCAGTGGTATTGCCTATTCGCGCGATGAGGCAAAGGTTTCAATTCGCCATGTGAAAGACAAGCCGGGTGTGTCGGCAGCCATATTTGGGCCGCTCGCCGACGCAGATATTTCGGTTGACATGATCGTGCAGAATGTTTCGCCGGACGGTTCATTCACTGACATCACCTTTACCTTGGCCCGCAAGGATTTGCGCCGGGCCATCGAGGTGTTGAATGGGGTAAAAGACAAAGTCGAGTTTACAGGTTTGGTGCATTCCGCTGATGTGGCCAAGGTCTCGGTTGTTGGCATCGGCATGCGCAGCCATGCCGGTGTTGCGGCCCGGATGTTTTCGTCGCTGGCCGACAAGGGTATCAATATCCAGGCCATCACCACTTCGGAAATCAAGGTTTCCGTGTTGATTGACGAGGCCTATACGGAACTTGCCGTCAGAGCCTTGCATACGGCCTATGGATTGGACAAGAAGTAAGACATGAAATTTTACAACCACCTCGTTCCGTCATCCCGGCGCAGGCCGGGACCAGGCTTTGCTCAAAGCTTGGCGTGTGCGGAAAGCCTCGTCCCCGCTTGCGCCGGGATGACGGTTGTTGGATTCGTGCGTTTCGCATTCTCGAAACGTCTGACCCCTTAAGGAACCGCGCCATGCCCAGCCCCGCACTTGGCCCGCGTGTCCTTCTCCGACGGCTCCGGGAAGTGATGGCGGAACCGGAGACAGCGCAAGCCCGCCTCAACAAGATTGTCGGCCTGATCGCCAATAACATGGTGGCTGAGGTGTGCTCGATCTATGTGATGCGCCCCGGCAATATTCTGGAGCTTTATGCGTCTGAAGGCCTGAAAGCCGAGGCCGTTCACAAATCTACCCTGAAAAGTGGTGAAGGTCTTGTGGGCCTGATTGCCGATCAGGCCATCGGGCTGAATTTGTCTGACGCGCAGCATCATCCTTCGTACAAGTATCTGCCGGAAACCGGTGAAGAGATTTACCAGTCTTTCCTCGGTGTGCCGGTGATGCGTGGGGGTTCGGTGATCGGTGTTCTGGTTGTGCAAAACCGCACCCAGCGCCATTATTCCGACGAGGAAGAAGAGGCGCTGCAAACCACGGCCATGGTGCTGGCCGAAGTGATTGCGTCTGGCGGTCTCAAGGAAGTGGCGCGGGAAGTGGCGATCGACGTTGCCCACATGCGTAGCCACCATATCAATGCCGAAGCCATTGCTGAAGGCATTGCGTTGGGTTTCGTGGTGTTGCACGAACCGCGCGTCGAGATTCACAACCTGATCGCGGAAAATATTCCGCTGGAAGAAACGCGCCTGCTTGCAGCCGTGGAGCAGTTGCGGACGCAAGTTGATGAATTGCTGGAAGGGTCGGATGCTCTTCGTGCCACGGATTATTCCGATGTGCTGGAGACCATCCGGATGTTTGCGCATGACAAGGGCTGGGTCAATCGTTTGCGCGAAGCTGTGTTGACGGGCTTGACTGCTGAGGCTGCTGTTGAGCGCGTGCAGAACGACAACCGGGCGCGGATGTCCCGCATGCAGGATCCCTATCTGCGCGACCGCATGCATGATCTGGATGACCTTTCAAACCGGCTGCTGCGCATCCTAACGGGTGCCAAGGCCACGGCATCGCGCACGGATTTGCCACAGAACGCCATTGTCGTGGCCCGTTCCATGGGGCCTGCTGAACTGCTGGATTATGACCGCAGCAAATTGCGTGGCGTCATTCTGGAGGAAGGTGGCAAGACGAGCCATGTGGCCATCGTGGCACGTGCCCTTGGCATTCCCGCCGTCGGCCAGGCTGCGGGCATTGTCGACCTGATTGATCCCGGTGATGAAATCATTGTCGACGGTTCAGCTGGCGAAATCCTGGTGCGCCCCAGCACCGAATTGCAAAAGGCCTATAGTGAAAAAGTCCGCTTCTACGCCCGCAAACAGGCGCAATATGCGGCCTTGCGCGACGTGCCATCGGTCACCAAAGACGGCCAAGTCATCAGTCTGAATATCAACGCCGGACTGATTGTCGATATTCCGCATCTGCATGATTCAGGGGCTGAAGGTGTCGGGCTTTACCGAACGGAACTGCAGTTCATGATGGCGCCGCGGTTTCCCCGATTGTCTGCACAGATCAAACATTATGCGCAGATCATCGAGCAGGCCAAGGGCAGGCCTGTGGTGTTTCGAACGCTGGATATTGGTGCGGACAAGACCTTGCCGTATCTTCGTCAACCCAAAGAGGAAAACCCGGCGCTGGGCTGGCGTTCAATCCGCATGGCGCTGGAACGGCCGGCATTGTTGCGTTTGCAGGTGCGGGCCATGCTGCTGGCAGGTGCAGGACATGAAATGAAAATCATGTTCCCGATGATTGCCGATGTGGCAGAGTATTTGCAGGCAAAAGCTGTTGTTGAAAAGGAAGTACTTTACCTTGCGTCACGAAACCAGGATTTGCCCAAGGTTTTGAAAATTGGCGTGATGATTGAAATCCCGTCCTTGCTCTGGCAACTTGACCAGTTGTTGCCGCTGGTGGATTTTGCCTCCATTGGTTCCAATGACCTTGTGCAATTCCTGTTTGCCTCGGATCGTGGCAATCCCAAATTGGCGGGCCGCTATGATCCCCTGAGCCCCGCCGCTCTTGGGGCCATGCGGCAGATTGTAGAAAAGGCCCATGCCCACAAAAAGACTGTCACGCTTTGTGGTGAGCTTGGCGGCAGGCCGCTGGAAGCCATGGGGTTGGTGGGCATCGGCATGACATCGATGAGCATGGTGCCATCTGGCATTGGCCCGGTAAAGGCGATGATCCGCACGTTGGACCAGGCCAAGCTCTGGGCCTTCATGCAGCCCCGGCTTTCCAGTGCGGCGCATTCCCTGCGGGGAGATCTATTGGAGTTTGCCCAACGCAACGGCGTTGTTTTGTAAAAAGGCGGCGTTAGGACATCTTTCACCATTCTTCTTCATCTTGATGGTTTGTTCGTCAGCAAGCTTGAGCGGTTTTGACCGCTCGAAGGTCGAGAGTCATGAAACTGTCCAACCGTCCGCCCCGTGAACCCACCTTGGATATTCCCGTTGATTTGTCCGCAGGGCGAGTGAAGCCAGACGGCATGGCGGAACCTGCTGCCGAAGCAGGCTGGTTTTTGCAACGCGAGCGTGAGGCACGCGATCTGACACTGGAGCAAGCCAGCGAAATGGTTGGTGTGCATCCCTATCACCTCGAGGCCATCGAATATGGCGACATGACGCATATGCCGTCACGGGTGGAAGCGCTTGAAATGATTGCGGTCTATGCCAGTTTCCTGGGCTTTGAGCCGGAACCCCTCTTGGAGCACTATTTGTCGTTTCTGCCGCAGCCACAGGTGGCACCACGCCATCATCCGGCACAGCCAGCGCCCCTCTCAAGTGCCAAGATTTTGAACTTTGGCAGGTTTGTCAAACTTCCGGCCATCAATATCAAGTTGCCCAGCATGGCTCATCTTCCGAAAATGCCGGGTGGCAACAATGGAAACATTGTGGCGTCGGTGGCAGCTGCATTTCTGGTGTTCTCCGGGCTGGTGTGGACCATGTTGCCCAGCTCATCATCGCAGGAAGCAAGCGAGCAGCTTGCCCTGCAGGAACCCAGCGATCCCATGCCAACAGCTTCAACGGGCACTGACGAGGTTGAAGTCAAGATTACGGAAACGCCGATGGATGGCGAAGCTTTGGCAACAGTTGATTCTGATCCGGCACCTGTGCAAACCGAAATCGCTGTTGATGCACCAGCCCTTGATCCTGACATCCTGGGTGCCTTTATTCAGAAAAATGTCGATGGTGCCACAGTTGAAACATCAATACCTGTTGCCGCTGCCGAGGGCCGTGTCTTTGGTGCCAGCGATGCCAAGGTTCGGGTTGTGTTGAAAGCCATTCGGCCGATCTGGTTGTTGATTGAAGATGGCAAGAATAACCGGGTGGCAACGCAACTTTTGAATGCGGGTGATATGTACCGGGTGCCGGATCGCCCGGGTTTGGTTGCAACCGTGCAAGATGGTGGTGCCATCAAGTATATCATTGATGGTGAGGAAAAAGGCGTGTTGGGGCAGCCCGGTTCCGTGTTGGCGGCAGAACCACTTGATGTGAACAAACTCGAAGCCAGAAGTTGATAATGGGTTGATAGGGCTTTGCCTTCGCCGCAGGGCTGGTCTAGAAGCCAGCCGTCATGGCCGCTGTTTCCCCTGAAAAATTAGCCCGTATCATTGAACGCTTTGCCAGTGTGGAGCATGCGCTTGCCAGCGGGGCGGGGGGCGAAACTTTTGTGCGCTTGTCGAAAGACTATGCCGAGCTTGAGCCGACGGCCAAATCCGCAATCCTGCTCAAGGCCCAATACGAAGAACTTGATGGACTTGCCGAATTGCTGACGGCGGGCGGCGAAATGGCTGACATGGCTGAAGCTGAAAAGCCCGTGCTTGTTGAAAAAATTGAGCAACTCGAAAAACACTTGCGTATTTTACTACTGCCGAAAGATGCGGCTGACGAGCGCAATGTCATTCTTGAAGTGCGGGCCGGAACCGGTGGCGATGAAGCGGCGATTTTTGCAGGTGACCTGTTTCGGATGTACCAGCGCTATGCGGCGTCGAAAAACTGGCGGGTTGAAATCATCTCCACCAGCGATGGCGAGCATGGCGGCTACAAGGAAGTCATTGCCAATATCTTTGGCTCCGGGGCCTATGCCCATCTGAAATTTGAATCGGGCGTACACCGGGTGCAGCGTGTGCCTGCGACGGAAACGCAAGGGCGCATCCATACGTCTGCTGCCACGGTTGCCGTGCTGCCGGAAGCCGAGGAAGTTGACATCAAGATCGAGGACAAGGATTTGCGGATTGATGTCTACCGATCTTCTGGCCCTGGCGGACAATCGGTCAACACCACGGATTCAGCGGTACGGGTGACCCATATACCCACAGGCATTGCGGTGGCCCAGCAAACCGAAAAGTCCCAGCTCAAGAACAAGAATACGGCGATGAAGTTGCTGCGGGCCAAACTCTATGACATGGAGCGCGAGCGGTTGGACAAGGAACGTTCGGCGGCGCGCAAGGGGCAAGTGGGATCAGGCGACCGATCGGAGCGCATACGCACATATAATTTTCCGCAAGGCCGCCTGACTGATCACCGCATCAACCTCACATTATATAAACTGCCCGAAATCATTGAAGGGCCTGCCCTTGAAGATGTTGTGCAAGCCCTGGTGACGGACCATCAGGCAGCCCTGATGGCGGACCAGGATGACAACGGTTAAGGCACTATTGGCCGGGGCACGGCAACGATTGATAAGTGCTGACATCGACAATTCGACATTGGATGCGCGGTTGTTGTTGCAAGAGGTGACAGGCTTGAGCCATGCCGAAATTGTTGGAAGTCCTGAGACTGTAATTGCAGCTGAACAAGCAGCAAACTTCGAGATACTCGTCAAGCGTCGCACAAGTGCCGAACCGGTTTCGCGCATATTGGGAAAACGCGAATTTTATGGCCGGGAGTTTTTGGTCACACCGGACGTTCTTGATCCACGGGCTGATACGGAAACACTCCTGGAAATCTGTTTGGACCATCTGGCCAAGGATCGGCCGTTGCGCATTCTCGATCTTGGCACGGGAAGCGGAATCCTGGCTCTTTCACTGGCGGTTGAATTGCGGTTGGCCACGATTGAAGCAGTGGATGTGTCAGAAGCTGCGTTGAAAGTGGCGCGGATCAATGCCGACAAACTGGGTGTTGCCGAACGATGCGACGTGCATTTGGGGAACTGGTTTTCAGGTTGCACCGGGACTTATGATCTCATCGTCTCAAACCCCCCCTATATTGAAACCACCGCGATTGCCGGCCTTGAACCTGATGTGAAGAATTTTGATCCGCTGCTGGCGCTGGATGGCGGTGTCGATGGCTTGTCGGCTTACCGTGTGATTGCGCGGGAATGTTCGTCGTACCTTTCAGGCGAGGGCAAGGTGGCCGTTGAGATCGGGGCAGGCCAACAGGCCGATGTCATTGCGGTTTTTGAAAGCCATGGCTTTTCATGTCTGGAGGCCCGCCAAGACTTGGGTGGCCATGTGCGCGCCTTGATTTTTGGCGTGGCGTTTTCCGATTGAAAATTTCCGTTGGAATCACGCAACGGATAGGCTAAAAGAGACTTGTATTCCTGCAATTTGTGATTTTTGAGCTGCTCTACGAAGGTCATTCGTATTGTATCCGGGCGCAAAACTTGAGATGGAAGCGCCGCTTGTGGCGCAAACTGTCTCGCAGGGCAAACAGGCAATCAGGATTTGTGTGAACTGATCAAGCTCGCTTGGCTTCAATCGTGCACCGCGAATGGCGGGTCTGCCCTATTCAGCAGTCCGTTGATCATGCGGGGGCAGCGCAACCAATTTTACAGTGGTAATGGATTTCATGAGACCTGGACAACACAACAACAATAATAACAACAAGAACCGCAATCGTAACCGCAACAACAACAGCAACAACCGCCGAAGCAGTAACACTGGCGGTGGTCAGCAGGGTGGCAGCGGTGCCAACCGGGTTTACGACAGCAATGGACCGGATGTTAAATTGCGCGGCACGGCGCAAACCATTGCCGAAAAATACATGCAGCTGGCGAGGGACGCCAACAGTTCTGGCGACCGGGTTGCGGCTGAGAGCTATTACCAGTTTGGTGACCATTACTACCGGGTTTGGCTGGCCGCCCAGCCCTTGGGACAACCCATACAGTTTGCCCGTCGCAATGCCGAAGACGATTTTGATGAAGATGGCAACGAGATTATCCCCGAAGCCGAAGGTGCCGAAAACGAAAGCGCTGAAGGTCCGGAAAATGTAGAGACTTCACCGGTTGCTGAAACAAGCGAGGCCCAGCCGGAAGGGGATGGCTATCAGCCTCGTCAAACCAACAATAATCGCAACCCCAACCAGAACCGCGATGGCGGCAACAACCGCAACTTTCGCCAACGTTGGCCGCGCCGCAATGACCGCTTGAATGCCGATGGCAGCAGCAACCCCCCGTCTGCCAATGTGAATGCTGGAACTGCGCCCGAGGGTGCAGTTGAGAATACGGAACACTCCGAACGTTTTGACGTGGCACCAGAACGTCCGGAACGGCAAGAGCGACCCGAACGACAGGAGCGCGTCATTGTCCAGGATAGGCCCGCGCAAGATCCGGGTAATTGGGAAGCCCCCTCGTTTCTGACCCGGCCCACGCCGATTGTCAGCAGTGAAGCAGATGCTACAGAAGTTGCGGTTCCTGTCGTGCGAGCCCCCCGTGGACGGCGTCCGAAGGCTGCCGTGGTGGCAGAAGTTACGGACAACACGCCGCAAGGGGATTAGAATATCTGGCGGTCAATTGTGGTGAATCACACTTTTGTTTACGTCATTCCAAATCGCTTACTCCGCTGCGCTGCGTCTGCGTTTGGAATGACGTTATTTTTGGATTTAAATGACCGCCTGATGCTTTAATCGACCATCATCGCTTGCGACCATCTTGTCGGTCTGAAAAACAATCCCATATGAATAGGGAGGGAAACCACATGTGCTGCCTGCAAGGGGGCGATGAAGGTTTTCCGTGCAACTGTTCATGACGGCGATTTTGGCATGCCTCTGGGTGCCACAATCGTGCCGAGACGGAGGGGATTGGATATGGATTTCGAGAAATACACAGAACGTTCGCGGGGTTTCTTGCAGGCGGCTCAATCACTGGCCCTGCGTGAGGGGCACCAGCGTTTTACACCAGAGCATGTGCTCAAGGTTTTGTTGGACGACGAAGAAGGTTTGGCCTCAGGCCTGATCAAGGCCAGCGGCGGCGATCCGCGTTTAGCGCTGGCCCATGTTGAAGCATCGCTTGCCAAGATGCCGAAAGTTTCAGGCGGAGGCGCTGGTCAAGTGTATCTGGCACCGGAGTTGGCCCGGGTGTTTGATGCGGCG
Source organism: Hyphomicrobiales bacterium (assembly GCA_031418195.1). GTDB lineage: Bacteria > Pseudomonadota > Alphaproteobacteria > Rhizobiales > Aestuariivirgaceae > Aestuariivirga. Next base: position 35,603 of record JANOXA010000141.1, read on the forward strand.
CAAAAACTGGCAACAAAGTCCGGTGATAGTTTTATAACGGCAGAGCGCCTGTTGCAGGCCTTGGCCATGGAAAAAAGCGACGCAGCTGCTGCATTGAAGGCAGCAGATGTGACCCCACAAGGATTGAATGGTGCGATCAATGCCATCCGCAAGGGCCGCACGGCTGACTCAACCTCTGCCGAACAATCCTATGACGCCTTGAAAAAATATGCACGCGACCTGACTGAGGTAGCGCGGGAAGGCAAGCTTGACCCGGTGATTGGCCGCGATGAGGAAATCCGCCGGACCATGCAGGTGTTGTCACGGCGCACCAAAAACAATCCCGTGCTGATTGGCGAACCGGGTGTTGGCAAAACGGCGATTGCCGAAGGTCTGGCGCTTCGCATCGTCAAGGGCGATGTGCCGGAATCACTTAAAGACAAAAAACTGCTGTCACTCGACATGGGGGCTTTGATCGCCGGGGCCAAGTTCCGCGGTGAGTTTGAAGAGCGGTTGAAAGCCGTATTGTCGGAAGTCACGGCTTCGGATGGTGGCATCATTTTATTCATTGATGAAATGCACACGCTGGTGGGTGCCGGCAAGGCTGAAGGGGCCATGGATGCTTCCAATCTTTTGAAACCGGCCTTGGCGCGGGGTGAATTGCATTGCGTGGGGGCCACGACCCTGGATGAGTATCGCAAACACGTGGAAAAGGACGCGGCTTTGGCCCGGCGCTTCCAACCGATATTTGTCAATGAGCCGTCGGTTGAAGATTCGATTTCGATCCTGCGCGGCATCAAGGAAAAATATGAGTTGCATCATGGTGTGCGGATTACCGATGCGGCCATCGTGGCGGCTGCTACATTGTCGAGCCGCTATATCTCGGACCGCTTCCTGCCCGACAAGGCCATCGACTTGATGGATGAGGCGGCATCGCGTTTGCGCATGCAGGTTGATTCAAAGCCAGAGGAACTCGACGAACTGGACCGCCGGATCATGCAATTGCAGATCGAGCGTGAGGCCCTGAAAAAAGAAAGTGATACGGCCTCTAAAGACCGTCTGGTGCGGCTGGAAAAAGAACTGGCGGAGACAGAAGAAAAATCAGCTGTGATGACGCGCAACTGGCAGGCCGAAAAAGAAAAGCTGGCTTCGGCCTCCAAACTCAAGGAAGAACTGGAAGCAGCGCGGCGTGATCTGGAGTTGGCGCAACGGAAAGGCGATTTTGCCTTGGCTGGCGAATTGACCTATGGCCGCATTCCAGAACTTGAAAAGAAAATGCAGGCTGCTGAGGCTGCTGGCGACTCCAAGATTTTGGAGGAAGCTGTGACGGCCTCCCATGTGGCGCAAGTTGTTTCGCGCTGGACCGGCATTCCGGTTGACAAGATGCTGGAAGGCGAGCGGGAAAAACTGCTGGCCATGGAAGCTGCCTTGCAGACCCGCGTGGTGGGGCAGGAAGATGCGGTTGCCGCGGTTTCAACGGCGGTTCGACGGGCACGGGCGGGCCTGCAGGACCCCAACCGACCGATTGGCTCCTTCATGTTTCTTGGCCCTACTGGGGTTGGCAAAACCGAATTGACCAAAGCGTTGGCGGCCTATCTGTTTGATGACGAGCACGCCATGGTCCGCGTCGACATGTCGGAATACATGGAGAAACATGCGGTTTCCAGGCTGATAGGGGCACCTCCCGGCTATGTGGGCTATGATGAGGGTGGGGCGCTGACAGAAGCGGTGCGCCGCCGCCCCTATCAGGTCGTGTTGTTCGATGAAATCGAAAAGGCTCATCCCGATGTGTTCAACGTGCTCCTGCAAGTGCTCGATGATGGCCGGTTGACCGATGGCCAGGGGCGCACGGTTGATTTCAAAAACACGCTGATCATCATGACTTCGAATCTGGGTTCAGAATATTTGGTCAATCTGGGTGAGGACCAGGATTCAGACGAAGTGAAAGACCAAGTGATGGAAGTTGTGCGGCGCCAGTTCCGTCCTGAATTCATCAACCGCGTCGATGACATCATCCTGTTCCACCGCCTGAAGCGGCAGCACATGGGTGCGATTGTCGACATCCAGATGACGAGGCTGGAAAAATTGCTCCGTGAACGGAATATATCTGTCTCCCTGTCGCCAGAAGCCAAAATGCTGTTGGCCGAACGTGGCTATGATCCCGCCTACGGGGCAAGACCCTTGAAACGGGTGATCCTGAAGTCGATTCAAGACCCCTTGGCGGAAGAAATCCTGTCGGGTCGGATCACGGATGGTGACAGCGTTACGGTTACTGTCAAGGACGGCAAATTGATGTTCAACGGGGCCTTGCCGGAAACCGAGCGGCAGAAACCCTTGCCAAAAGCCTTGACCTTGCATTGACAGCCTTGTGAGGGACGTTGCCATGGCAACGGCCTCGCGCTAGGATTCTGTTTTGGGCTGACGTCCAGCGGAGTTTCCAGCATTGCCAAAGACGGTCCTGATCACGGGTGCCAGTGATGGCATCGGTTTTGAAATCGCCCGTTTGGCTATCGCAGAGGGCTATACGGTGACCATGCTGGCGCGCGATGAGGCGCGGCTGAGGTTTGCTGCCGACAGCCTAAACTGGGGCATAAAACCGCGCTTTGCCTCGATTGACCTGACGGATGAACGTCAGCGCCGCAATTACATGATTGGCATGGAAGAGGCTGATTATACGCCCGACATTCTGGTGAACAATGCAGGGATTGGTTTTGCCGGTGATTTTGCCGATGTGCCATGGGAAAAGCTGGAAAAGCTGTTTTCCCTCAACATGATTGCCACGGCTCATCTCACCCATTGGATGTTCAACCGGATGAAAATTCGGGGCAGCGGATCGATCATCAACATGTCGTCTGCCATCGCCACACGTCCGGCACCGTGGTTTGCTGCCTATTCCGCCAGCAAGGCCTTTATCAACAGTCTTTCGCAGGCTTTGCATGTGGAGGGAAAACCTTACGGCGTGCATGTCGCGGTAGTGCATCCGCCTGAAGTGCGTACCCGCCGCCTGGTCAACCGGCAAAAGGCTGATCTGACGGCGACCCTTGCACTTTATGCCTTGCCCAGTTTATCGGCAGCCCACGTGGCTCAAGTGGTTTTGCAGACGGCAGAAAATCGCCGCCGTTCCGTGGCACCAGGGTTGCTCACTTGGCTTGCCATGGCGTCGGCGGGAAAACTGCCGGACTGGATGGATCTTTTCATCATGTCGGTGTTGTTTCGCCAGCGCCAATGGCTGCAACCGCCGTCGGAAGAAGAAATGACTTCACTCGAAAAAACCCCGCCGGGGATTGAAATCTGATGGCGGCTGTTTCGACAATCAATCTTTCTGACTTCAACAAATTTTGCGAATCCCTGCCACAAACATTTCACGTGGTGCAGTGGGGTGGTGCCCATGTCTGGAAGGTCGGTGGTGCTACGGGCAAGATGTTTGCCATCGCCTGGGACCGGGAAGTGGAAGGACTTTATATCACCTTCAAAGTTTCGCCGATGAGCTATGACATTCTGAAAGACCAGGAAGGCTTGCGGCCAGCACCCTATCTCGCATCAAGGGGCATGACGTGGATACAACGGATCGATGACAGGTCGATGGATGATGGGGCGCTGAAGGATTATCTGCGGGAGAGCTACAGGTTATGTGCCCAAGCCTTGCCCAAAACCCGGCAACGGGAATTGGGACTGGTGTGACTGATCTACTGCCCTGCCTGTGCCACTTGAACTGCTGAAGGGGCTTTTTCCATGAGGGCCATGACTTTGGCTTTTTGCAGGCGGAAATTGGTGAGGTCTTTGCCGGCCAATTGCTTGCCGCCCTTGGCATTGATGCCTGTGGGATTGACGGGGCGGTCATTGACGCGGACTTCGAAATGCAGATGTGGCCCGGTGGAGCGGCCGGTGGTGCCGACATAGCCAATGATCTGGCCCTGGTTGACCGATACGCCCTGTCTGATGCCTGCCGCAAGGCGGCTCATGTGGGCATAGAGGGTTTTGTATTTGACGCCATGTTTCAGGACGATGGTATTGCCATAGGCGCCGTGGCGGCCCGCGAGATCGACAACACCTGCACCGGCAGCGCGAATGGGTGTGCCAGTTGGTGCGCCGAAATCAACGCCGGTGTGCATTTTGGAATAGCGCAACAGGGGATGGCGGCGCATGCCAAAGCCTGAAGTTATCTTCACGCCAGACACCGGGGTTTTCAACAGGGCGCGGGCGGCGCTGCGGCCAAACTCATCAAAATAGTCGGTGCGCCCATCTGCATCGGTGAAGCGGTAGTAGCGCTTGATTTTGCCGCCATAGTTCAACTCGGCATAGTGCAGAACGCTGCGCTTGCTGGAGGTGCCCGTCAGAGGTTGGCCGAAAAACATCTTGAAATTGTCGGAAGCTTCAACCTGGTTCTGGAAGTCTACATCGTAGGACAGCACGCGGGTGTATTCAGCTACGATATAGTCAGGTATCTTGTTGTCTTTTGCTGTGGCGTAGAGGCTGGAGCCTACTTTGTCGGTGGCGCGGAAGTGCAGGACCTTGGGTTTTTCGGCATATTGCGACTTGGTGCCTTCAAGCTTGCCGGAAATTCGCGCATCAAAATTGCCGTCTTCATCGGCAGAAACCAGAACGGTTTCCTTGGGGCCCGGCTTGAACGAAAGTTCCACAGGGAAAATCACTTCCCGGCCATAAAAGTCAATTTGCCGGTCAAAGGTAACTTCAAATTCCGTGCCGGGTTTGATCAGTTTGACTGGCATGACAGGATTGAGTGCTGCCACCAGTTGTTCAGCAGCGGCAGTGGACACACCGCGGTTGGTCAATTCCCTGATCAATGAATTTCCTTGGGCCAGCCGGAAAGTTTCGTCGACGGGTTCGGGTGGCGCGGTTTTGGAAATTTCGGTGAAATTCTGGTTTTCGCTTTCAACTGCGGCAATTTCAGAATCAAGCACTGATGTCGCATCACCATAGGGCAATTCATTTTCGGTGATTTCAGGATAGGCCCAACCATCTTGCATGTCGCGCTCGGGCAGCACTTCGGTTTTTTCGGCCAACTTGCCCGGCGCTGCGGAGGCCAGGCTGTCGGTACTGGTTACTGCCTGCTTGGGATTGGCGAGGGTGGCTAACTTGTCATCCCCGCTGATGGCAGCTTGGGCGATGGGGGGTGCTGCATTGTGACCAAACAATCCCAGTGTCACACCACCGACAATCAGGGTTGCTGTAATGCCGGCAATGCAGGTGGTCAGCAACCAGCGGTGATGGATGGGTGGTTCAAGAAATGCTGTCTCCAGCGCAATGGGTTTCAGGTCATGGGTAACTGAGACCATGTTGCGGTGGGGTTGCACAGTAGGCATGGCTCTTCCGTGACCCACACTCATACGGGTCATCCGCGACGGCACATTATTGTGCGGCTTTGCCTTCAAGCGACTTGTGCTCCCCGTTTAAACCACGAACCCAAACCAGATATTGATGCATCTCGAAACCCGCCTTGACCCGACAAGCCTCAACATCAACCCAAGACCAACTCCCGGACTAAATCCTGATTTGCATCTTAACAATGCCCTCGGCGCCCCTTGCATGTCAACCCGTGTGTGTCTTTGAACAGTGTCCCCAGCGATTTTCATCTTAAGGGCAGGTGGATCAACAGGCAAAGCAACTTCAAACACTATCGAGGGTGAATGCCAAACAAGACAGTCACTCTTGTTTTTACAACATTGCAACGTTTGATTTCCAATTGGTTAACCATAACAAATTGATTCACAACTGGGTTAGCGGATGGACAAGGGCAATCCAGTCCCTCCAAGCTCGCAAAATTTAGATTCTTTGGTCAAATTTATCGGCTGGGGCCCGGTCGCCAGTGATATCTATCCGTCATCTGATTAAATAAAATGTTCTATTTCAATTACTTATAAAAATAATGAAAAAACCTCAGGACTCTGCTTGACACTTCGATCAGGGTTTATCTATACACCGCGTTACTGAGGGACACCGGCGCTTCGGCGACGATGCCTCTGTATGAAATCAAGACGCAAACGGCGAAACCCGCTGGCCTCCTCAAAAGGGAAACCGGCGAAAGGATTTGTCTTTTGTGCAATTCGGCTCCTCTGGGGTCTGGAACTTCGGTTCCCCGCTGATTGACATTGT
>JANOXA010000142.1:0-9224 GCA_031418195.1 Hyphomicrobiales bacterium
GCTTCGGGAAACAAGGGAATCCCCTTTCTGCATTTGCAAGAAAATCCGGGGTAAAGCGCTGATTTCTTGCAAATCAATCGGTACGAAAAATCAAATCTGCACAATAAAATCACGCATGCGTGAGTTCTTCACGGACGACGAAAGACGCGGGTTGGAGGGCAGTGCACCCTCCACCCCGATTCTTCATCGGGGAGGAGGTGGCGCGAAGCGACGGAGGTGGGGGCATGTGACGTGAGCAGTCAATTCTGAAGTCGTTGTCTGCGACCAGCGAATTACGGAACGTCGTAGGCCGTTACGGTATCTTCCATCATGACGGGAATGACAGCGGTGTGGCCCTTGTCGATCACGTCAAGATCAGCACTGCCTTGCGGGAGATCAATCAGGGTTTCAAACGTGCCGTCTTTGTGAATGCGGTAGAGGGCACCTTTAATGAAATCAGTGACCAGGAAGTTGCCGTGGGCATCGCGACCAATACCATCGAGATTGCCAACAGGTTGGCCACCGCCGAGGTTTTTGATTTCCTTGGTAGTCAGGTCGATGGTCATCAAATTGCCCGGCACTTTGGTTGAGCCGTCGTCCTGCATTTCGCGGCCCCAGCCAGCCACCAGCAATTTGTTGCCGTGAATGACACGCAAGCCATTGGCGTGCATCAGGTCCTCCTTGTCGTACCAGATCGACATTTTGCCGTCCTTCAACTGCCAGATTTTGCGCTTGGCAATGTCTGAGACATAAACATTTCCAACAGCATCGACGGCCGGGTCGTTCAAAAATACGGCACCTTCGGCTGGGTAGCTGTTGGTGATCTTGCCTGACGTGGTGTCAATTTCGACAAGCTTGTCGATGTCGGTGACATAAAGTGTGTGGCCGCGCATCACCATGCCCTTTGGGGCATTCAGGCCTTCAATCCATTTCAACGTAATCAGTTTGCCGTCGCGCGAAACTTTTGAAATGAAGCCGTTGCCATCCTTGTCCAACGGTGTGCCGTTGACGTTGGAGACATACAGAACCTGTTGCGGGATATCGAGGTAGACACTTTCCGGATGGGAAAAGCCTGTCAAGGACCATTTTGCTGTAAGGTCGGCAGCGGCTGAAGTGGCCATGGCGGCGAGAGCTGCTGATACGCAAAACATTTTTACAAACTTGGATTTCATCGTTATTCCCCTGTTAAGAATGTGTTAAAGCTTAGCCGGAAATTTGAGATAAACTAAATCGAATTCCTGATTTAAGGTGAATTTGATGTACGCCCCTCAAATTTCTTGCAATCGTCATCTATCCTCCCCATAAGCGCGGCCCTGATGATGATTTGATCTTTTGAGGAGCACGACATGACTGCCATTCTTGATATTACCGCCCGCGAAATTCTGGATAGCCGTGGCAACCCGACAGTTGAAGTTGATGTGACGCTGGAAGACGGTTCTTTCGGTCGTGCAGCGGTGCCGTCAGGTGCCTCTACGGGTGCCCACGAAGCCATGGAACTGCGCGATGGTGACAAGAGCCGTTATTTGGGCAAAGGCGTCACCAAGGCGGTTGCAGCTGTCAATGGCGAAATCTTTGAAGCGCTGGTCGACATGGATGCAGAAAACCAGATTGCCATCGACCGCGCCATGATCGAATTGGATGGCACGCCGAACAAGGCACGCCTCGGTGCCAATGCCATTCTCGGCGTGTCGCTGGCTGTTGCCAAAGCTGCTGCTGATGCTTGTGGCATGCCGCTTTATCGTTATGTCGGTGGCGCATCAGCCCGCATTTTGCCTGTGCCCATGATGAACATCATCAACGGCGGTGTGCATGCGGATAACCCCATCGATTTTCAGGAATTCATGGTCATGCCGGTGGGGGCTTCCTCGTTCAAGGAAGCTTTGCGCATGGGTGCTGAAACTTTTCACACGTTGAAGAGCGCATTGAAGAAGGCAGGACACAACACCAATGTGGGTGATGAAGGCGGCTTTGCGCCAAACCTGCCATCGGCTGAAGCGGCGTTGGACTTCGTGATGAAGTCCATCGAGCAAGCGGGCTTCAAACCCGGCAAGGACATGTTCCTGGCGCTGGATTGCGCGGCAACCGAGTTCTTCAAGGATGGTAAATATGTTTATGAAGGTGAAGGCAAGACACGCTCGATCAAGGAGCAGGCTGAATATCTGGCCAAACTGGCCAAGGACTATCCGATTATTTCAATCGAAGATGGTTTGTCGGAAGATGATTGGGATGGTTGGAAGCAGGTGACGGATCTGGTTGGATCAAAGATCCAACTGGTGGGTGATGATTTGTTTGTGACCAATACCAAGCGCTTGAAGAAGGGCATTACCGAACATATCGCCAATTCGATTTTAGTGAAGGTCAACCAGATTGGTTCGCTGACTGAAACCTTGGAAGCTGTGGAAATGGCCCATAAAGCTGGTTACTCGGCAGTGATGTCGCATCGCTCTGGTGAAACAGAAGATTCGACAATTGCTGATCTCGCGGTTGCCACCAATTGCGGACAGATCAAAACCGGTTCATTGGCCCGCTCCGACCGGTTGGCGAAATACAACCAGTTGCTGCGCATCGAAGAAGAGTTGGGCGCTGCTGCGGTGTATCAAGGCAAGGCGATGTTGCGGGCTTAAACCCAATCTCAAATGCTGGGCATGCCAACTGTCACAGCCAAACCACTATGGTCTGACCTTCGCGCGTCGAGGGTCAGACCATAGACTTAAGTCAACCGAATACAGCGAAGTCTTTTGTCAAGTTCAGGCGAAGGCCTGCACGACGTCTTCCAATGTGGTTTTGCCAAGTGCTTCAGTCATCGCGTCTTCGGCGGCGCGAAGCGGTTTATACAATACTTTCTTGAGTTGCGATGCAACTGGACATTCGGCGTTAGGGTCCATCTTGTGCATGCGGAAAACTGTCTCATCTTCAACAGCCCCATAAACGTCAGCCAAGGAAATTGCTGTAGCCGGACGGCCCAGCTCAAAGCCCCCGGTGCGGCCCGCGGTTGATTTCACAATCGCGGATTTCTCGAGTTCAGACATCAAGCGGCGAATGACAACGGGGTTGGTGTGAACGCTCTCAGCTATGGCGTTCGAACACACCGGGCCCTTGCCAAAACTGCGGGCCAGCACGCTGAGTGCATGAATGGCGACAATAAATCTGCTGCTGGATAACATGGAGGTTAGGTCGTCATTTCTGCACTGGATTACAAGCTGAGAATAGCAGATTTGCTTTGGTTACGAAGCATTAACTCTCTTGGCTGCAAATGCCGTGATGCGCCTGTCCCGCCCCACCAGATTTGCACCCGTTGTCAGCCTAGGCTGTTTGCTGATCCTTGGATATTTTGCCTGGCACGCCTGGCATGGCCCCAGGGGATATGCCTATCAGGAGCAATTGTCTGGCAAACTAGCCTTGCTGGACGTTGACCGACTGGATGTTGCCAAGCGCCGTAGCGTGCTTGAAGCGCGGGTTTCACTGATGCGACCTGAACATGTTGACCTTGATATGCTCGATGAACTGGCGCGCAGCACCCTTAGTTTGGTGCGCAGCAATGAACTGGTGATCGCTGACTGACGGCAAATCCCAAGTGGATTTAACAAGATAAACCAAAATTCAGTTAAATTTAAATTTCGCAAGTGCACACAAGCATTTAAGTGCTATGGATTCCTTGAAAACAGGGAGAAATGGCATGGCGGTCAAGTCGGCCTATCTGGCACGCAAAGAAGCAAAAGCTGCAAAAGCAGCCAAGGCGACAAAATCTGAAGATCTCAAAAACAGCGGTTTTTCAGCTGAAGAAGAGCTGCAAGCCTACCGCGACATGCTTTTGATCCGGCGTTTTGAGGAAAAAGCCGGCCAGCTTTATGGCATGGGCCTGATTGGCGGATTCTGTCATTTGTATATCGGCCAAGAAGCGGTGGTTGTTGGCATGGAAATGGCAACGATTGAAGGCGACCAGACAATCACCTCCTATCGTGACCATGGCCATATGCTGGCTTGCGGCATGGATGCAGACGGCGTTATGGCGGAATTGACCGGACGCCGGGGCGGACTGTCGAAGGGCAAAGGCGGCTCCATGCACATGTTCTCCAAGGAAAAGCAGTTTTATGGTGGTCATGGCATTGTCGGTGCCCAGGTGCCGCTGGGAGCAGGGCTGGCCTTTGCCAACAAGTATCGCGGCAATCAGAATGTTTCCATGGCCTATTATGGTGATGGAGCGGCAAACCAGGGCCAAGTCTATGAAACGTTCAACATGGCGGCTGTATGGAAGTTGCCAGTGATCTTCATCATCGAGAACAACCGCTATGCCATGGGCACGGCGGCTACACGCTCCACCGCTGAATCCGAGTCACTTGGTGCCCGCGGCGAAGCCTATGGCATACCCTCGGAGCAGGTGGATGGCATGGACGTGCGGGCTGTGAAAGATGCCGCAGACCGGGCCATGGATCATTGTCGTTCGGGGGCAGGGCCATATATTCTTGAAATGATGACTTACCGCTATCGTGGTCATTCCATGTCCGACCCTGCGAAGTATCGCAGCAAGGAAGAAGTGCAGAAGATGCGTGAGGAGCATGATCCGATCGAACAAGTGAAAGCCCGCTTGCTGAAATCCAACCGGGCGACGGAAGAAGATTTGAAAAAGATCGATGCTGATATCCGCGAAGTTGTTACAGCTGCAGCAGATTTTGCGACGGCTGATTCGGAGCCGGATGCATCGGAGCTTTATACTGATATTTATGTGACGGCGTAACTGATTTCAGCAATGGCTAACCCAGAAAAATCTCCTGCAACGTATGCTGACATTGAAGCATTGCCGCTCCACGTCGTAGGGGAGATTTTGTTTGGTGTGTTGCATATCCAACCGCGACCTGCCCGGCGACATACAGCTGCTGCAAACGGGATCGGAGGCATCCTCGCTCCACCGTTCAATTTCGGTAGCAACGGAGGGCCAGGCGGCTGGATTATTTTGGACAAACCAGAATTGCATCTTGGACCACATGTCGTAGTTCCCGATTTGGCAAGCTGGCGGACTGAACGCCTAGCAGGCAAAGGTGATGGAGCTTACTTCTCAGAAGTTCCCGATTGGGTTTGCGAAGTGCAATCGCCGTCTACGAAACACATTGACCTCAGCCTGAAACGCCGCATTTATGTGACTTACGAAGTTCCGTACCTCTGGTATGTCGATCCGGTCGAGCAGACGCTTGAGGTTTTCAAGTTGCAGAAGAGTGATTGGTTGCTCACGTTGGCGGCCAGCCAGTTTCTGCGCCTCCCTTCGATGCAATTACCTTCGATGCAATTACCTTCGATCTTAAACTACTTTGGCCCTTCGACAAACCCTTTGAGATAGACGGATTCTGAACCATGCCCACCATCCTCATGCCCGCCCTGTCGCCCACCATGGAAGAGGGCAAGCTTTCGAAATGGCTGAAGAACGTTGGTGACAACGTCAAGTCCGGCGACATCATTGCCGAGATCGAGACTGACAAGGCGACGATGGAAATTGAAGCGGTTGATGAAGGTCTGTTGACCGAGATTCTCGTGGCGGCGGGCACGGAAGGTGTCAAAGTCAATGCACCGATTGCGGTGATCGGGGAAGCCAGTGTGGCGCGGCCCTCATCCGTCTCGCCGGCTTCGCCTGCGATCCACCTTCCCCCGCACGCGGGATAAGTGAAGAATGTTTCACCTCTCCCGCTTGCGGGAGGGGAGGTGCGCAGCACCGGGGAGGGGCCGAAATTGCAAGATCCCGAAATTCCCTCAGGCACAGAAATGGTGATGATGACGGTGCGTGAGGCTTTACGGGCTGCCATGTCGGAAGAGATGCGGGCAAACCCTGATGTGTTCCTGATCGGTGAGGAAGTGGGCCAGTATCAGGGAGCCTATAAAATCAGCCAGGGCATGCTGGATGAATTTGGTGACAAGCGCATTATTGATACGCCGATCACTGAACATGGATTTACCGGCATTGCAGTTGGGGCTGCATTTGCCGGACTTAAACCAATTGTCGAGTTCATGACCTTCAATTTCGCCATGCAGGCGATTGACCAGATCATCAACTCGGCGGCCAAGACCTTGTATATGTCGGGCGGCCAGATGGGTTGCTCGATTGTGTTCCGGGGAGCCAACGGTGCAGCGGCCCGGGTGGGTGCCCAGCATTCCCAGGACTATGCGGCCTGGTATGCCCAAATTCCTGGCCTCAAGGTTGTCATGCCCTATACAGCCGCTGATGCCAAAGGCCTATTGAAGGCGGCAATCCGCGATCCTAATCCGGTGATATTCCTGGAAAATGAAATTCTATATGGAAAGTCGTTCGAGGTTCCCAAGCTTGATGACTGGATTGTTCCCATTGGCAAGGCGCGTGTGGCCCGGGTTGGTCATCATGTCACTATCGTTTCCTTCAGTATAGGCATGACCTATGCCCATGCGGCAGCAGACAAGCTGGCTGCGGAAGGCATTGAATGTGAGATCATCGATCTGCGTTCCATTCGTCCGCTCGATTTGGAAACCGTACTCGTCAGTGTACGGAAGACCAACCGTTGTGTTTGCGTGGAGGAGGGGTATCCGCGCTTCTCCGTCACATCAGAACTGGCCGCTGAAATCATGACCCATGCATTTGACTATCTCGATGCACCTGTGGTCCGCGTCGCCGGCAAAGACGTTCCCATGCCCTATGCGGCGAACCTTGAAAAACTGGCCCTGCCAAATGTGGATGAAGTCATCTCAGCGGTGAAGTCTGTGCTCTATGTCTAATAAAAAGGAACAACACCATGGCTAAAGGCCACGACCACGGTCATCACGACCATTCCCACGAAACCCATCCCCATCAGTTGCAGCCTCCGCACGAAGTGTTTCATGATGCGGGTGCAGGTGAAATTGCACGGGCCTGGATTACGGGCGGGCATCTTTCACTGTCGCTGCATGCCATGGCATTTGGCAAGCCTGATAACTGGGGCCACGTGCTGGCTGGCATGGCGCAGCAGGTTGCAGCCTCCATGGAAGAAATGGGCCAAGGAAAAACCGCAGCCAATCTCGATATCATCCGCAAGATATTGGTGGAAGATTTGAACAAGGCGGCGGCGCAGAGTTCGATTTTGGCCAACAAGGGATAGTGATGTCTGAGCGCGCCAAAAAGATTGCCACCTACGCTGACATTGAGGCTTTGCCCCCTCACGTCGTGGGTGAGCTGCTTTATGGTACGCTGGTCACGCATCCAAGTCCTGCCCCTCCACATGGTCGTGCACAGTTTTCACTTTCGTATGAACTCGAGGGGCCGTTTAACCGGGGACGAGGTGGACCCGGGGGTTGGATATTCTTGGCAGAACCTGAGCTTCAGTTAACCGGCAATGTGCTCGTGCCTGACCTTGCTGGATGGCGTTCTGAGCGTCTCAAACCTTTTCCACAGACTGCGTGGATTGGCGTTGCTCCGAACTGGCTGTGCGAAATTATCTCACCTGCAACTGAGCGCTATGATCGGAATGAGAAGCGGCGAATCTACGCCACTTGGGGTGTAGAGTTCATGTGGCTGCTGGACCCGCGAGCGAAAGTGCTGGAATGCTTCACCTTGGTCGCTGGCCAATGGCTTTTGTCCCATAGTTATGATGAGGCCGAAATTGTCGGTGCACCGCCATTTGAAGCTGCACATTTTCCATTGGCCAATCTCTTCCCGCCGGCAGAGCCGGAAAACTGATCGGAGTAACCCATGCCTGCAACAGTTTTAATGCCAGCCCTTTCGCCCACCATGGAAAAAGGCAAGCTTGCCAAGTGGTTGAAAAAAGAGGGCGACAAGGTGAAGTCTGGCGATGTGCTGGCCGAAATTGAAACCGACAAAGCAACGATGGAGATTGAGGCGATTGACGAGGGAACGCTGGGCAAGATCATGGTGGCTGAAGGCACGGATGATGTGTTGGTGAATACGTTGCTGGCGACGATTTTGGCGGAGGGTGAGAAGGCTTCAGACGTCGGCCCCTCATCCGTCGCGCAGCGCGCGCCACCTTCTCCCGCAAGCGGGAGAAGTGAAGTGCGACCTTCACCTCTCCCGCTTGCGGGAGAGGACGCTCCACGCAGTGGAGCAGGTGAGGGCACGAGGGTCTTTGCCTCGCCTTTAGCCCGCCGACTCGCCAAGGAAAAAGCCATTAATCTCTCCACCGTCAAAGGCTCCGGCCCGCACGGGCGCATCATCTCAAAAGATGTCGAAAACCACAAAGCCTCATCCTCCCCCCTTGCGGGGGAGGTGGCGCGAAGCGCCGGAGGGGGGCCGAGCGATGCCGCCGTCCTCAAAAACTTCGCCGAAGGTTCCTACGAACTCGTGCCCCACGATGGCATGCGCAAGGTCATTGCCCGCCGCCTGACGGAATCGAAGCAAACCATTCCTCATTTCTATGTCTCGGTTGATGTGTCGCTCGATCACTTGATGGATCTTCGCGAACGCTTGAATGGCACTGCCCCCAAAACCAAGGAAGGCCTGCCGTCTTTCAAAATCTCGGTTAATGATTTCATCATCAAGGCCATGGCGATGGCGCTGATCAAGGTACCGGACGCCAATGTGTCGTGGACGGAAACCGCCATGGTCAAACACAAACACGCCGACATCGGCATCGCCGTGACCATCCCCGGTGGTTTGATTACGCCGATCGTGCGCAAAGCCGAAACCAAGGGCCTCGCGCAAATTTCAAGCGAAATGAAAGACTACGCAAAACGGGCGCGGGACCGCAAACTGAAGCCCGAAGAATACAATGGCGGAAGTGCAGCGATTTCCAACATGGGCATGATGAACGTCTCGAATTTCGCCGCCATCGTCAACCCACCCCATGCGTCGATCCTCGCCATCGGCTCCGGCGAACGCCGCCCCGTGGTGCGCGGCAATGCGATTGTGATCGAGCAACAGATGACGATCACACTGAGCACGGATCATCGCTGCATTGATGGGGCGTTGGGGGCTGAGTTCATCAATGCAATCAAGTCGTATCTGGAAGAGCCGGGATTGATGTTGGTGTGAAACAAGTCGTAAATCCTTATTTAGAGTTGAAAATGAATCCCCAAGTGTTTTCATTTGACTTGCTGATCACTTTGTTACGCGCACATCTCACTTCGCTCGTGGAGTTCGTTGCAATAAATGAATTGACACTAGGGCCTGTCCTCATTTAAGCCAGACCCATGCGCAAGCGAGATGAACACCTGCAAGAAAGTTTCTTGCGGTTTTCTCGTAGCGCGTTGCGATGCCCCGGAAGTGTTTGATTGTACAGAAGAAGCGCTCGACAAGATTG